>JALZFC010000043.1 GCA_030861725.1 Actinomycetota bacterium
ACCTGTTCGGCGGCGCGATCGCCGGCTCCACGGGTGCTTATCTCGACTACATCCTGCCGGGGATCCTCGTGATGTCGGTGCTGTTCACCACCGTCTATTCCGGAATCGCGCTCAACACCGACCTGACCAAGGGCGTGGTCGACCGCTTCCGCTCGCTGCCCATCTGGAGGCCGTCGCCACTGGTGGGTTCACTGCTCGGCGACAGCGTGCGCTACGTGATCGCCGGGACCGTGATCATCGTAGTGGGCGTGATGCTCGGCTACCGTCCGGATGCCGGCGTCCCCGGCTCGCTCGCGGCCCTGGGCCTGGTCGTGGTCTTCGCATTCGGCCTGTCGTGGGTCTTCACGACACTCGGACTGCTGCTGCGCTCGCCGAACGCAGTGATGAACGCCGGCTTCATGGGGATCTTCCCGGTCACGTTCCTGTCGAACGTGTTCGTCGACCCGAGCACGCTGCCGCCGATCCTCGAGAGCTTCGTCAACGTCAACCCGATCTCAACCCTCGCAACCGCCTCTCGCGGGTTGATGGGAGGAAACGCCCACGCCGGCGACATCGTCGTCGTCCTGGTGGTAGCGGCGGCGCTGACGATCGTGTTCGCGCCCTTGACGACGCGTCTGTACCGCAGAGGCTGAGGATTCGCATCCTCGCCGACGGCGGGCCCTTTCACCCGAAGCGCCACTCCCTTCGTTCGCGACCGCCGCAACACCTCACCGCCTTTCTCTGCTCCAAGTGGAGCCAACGGTACGGGCTCCGGACCTGGAGGCTCCGGCTTGGGGAAAGGATCTGGAGGCACGGGTTTGGGGAAGGGACCCGGAGGCACGGGCTCGGGAAAAGGCTCCGGTGGCAGTGGGCCCGGTTGCGGACCGGGAACAGGTCGTTCCACGACGTCATCCTCCGGCGCGGCGGATCCCCCGCTGACGCGATTTCGCAGCTTGCCTTCCCAGATCTGAACGGACCGTCTTCGGCAAGCGAGCGATCGTCTTCTTGCTGCGCGCGGCCTTCTGCGCGTGCTTGATGTTCCTCTTCGCCGCACTCTGCTGCTTTTGCCGTCGCCATTCCCTTCCTCCTTTGTCGGGTCAACGTTCGGATAGCCGATTACCCACGCCGGAATGGGCCCCAGCCGTCATCTGATGCCTCTGTCTGGTGCGGTCGCGATGCAGCTGTCGCGCAGAAGGCGCTTGGCGGCCTTCATGCCGCGAGATCGAGGCCGCCGGAGCTTCCAACGCTAGGGGGTGTGTGGTTGCATTGAGGAAGTTGGGTCCACTCAACCTGGCGGACCTTGACGGCTTCCTGGAGCTTCGCTTCCGTAGCGAATGTACGGAACGTCGTGCGCAGCCCTTATCCCGACGTCTGCGCCCTAATGCATGTCCTCCGACAGATACTGTCCGGCTATGTCTTCTCAAGGTAAGCCGCTGAAGCTCGAAGGGTTACTAGAGACCGTTGTCTATTACAGAACAGGGCAGCATGACGCGATGCGTCGGTTTTACGCCGACCTTCTTCGGCTGCCCTCAATCACCGACGATCCCGACAGCTTTCGTGTCGGTTCGCAGGTCTTCTTTCTCTTCAATGCCGATGAGTCATCCGTGCAAGATGACCCCCCGGCGCATGGGGCTACCGGGCCGATCCATACCTGCTTCCTCTCGCGGCCTGAGTTCTACGATGACTGGAAACAGCATTTGCGCGATCACGAAGTCGAGATTCTTCGCGAGATCAAATGGGCCAATGGCGTGGCGTCCTTCTACTTCGCCGACCCCGCTGGCAACATTCTGGAGATCGCGAATGGAGATCTATGGGCCCATTGACCCCCTCGCTGCTGGTCGACGGCGGGCGCCGAACACAGCTGGCAAGGGTGTAAGGAGGATGACCGCGGCAAACGTTGCGATTGGATGGCCAATGTGGATCGGCGTACATTCTCAACTCGAAGAACTCGAACTCGGTGGCGAGTGGACCTGGTTCGATGGGCGCAAAAACCACCTCCTGGAAGTCCTCGAGATCTCAACAGATCCTCAATACGACCGTCCGCGCTATCACCCTGGCTTTGATCGAACAGGCCGATCTGACTTTGATCGAAGCTGGGGTAAATCCTATGAGCGGAGCTTGAAGGCGGTCCTACTAGCGTGGTCGGTGGTGGTAGTCACAGATCCCGAGGGATGTTCTCGAATTGAGAGATCAGGCTGAATAGGTACACGGCCTTGGGCCGATCCCTTCCACATCCCGAGCCCGAGCTGGCTCGTCGATCCGTAGTAGTCGCAGCAGTGCGAAAACTCTTTTTAGAACGTGCTGTCGGTGAACACCACCACCACCCGCCGGTTCGGCGCGACGACCGCAGCTCGAGCGGGCGCGGGACCTGCCGAACGCGACAGGTTGTGGTTGTACAGCAGCCATACGACGAGCGCGTTTCGTGACGGCGAGCCTTGTCCGCAACGGGCCGCACAATTCCCGCACACCCCTAGCCACGGCAGTTATGCCGTGCTTAACTCTGCTTGGCTGAATTCGTTGAAGCGAACTCCGGCGACAGCGGTCTCTACCGCGGCTGCCCGCCGTGGCATGTCCGAGTCAGGAGGGGGGAGCGAATGCGCGTGCTCGTGACTGGAGGAGACGGCTTCATCGGGGCCTACACGATCGACGCGCTGAGAAGAGCGCGTCACGAGCCGCAGAGATTCGACCGCAGCTCTTCCCCCGGCAACGACGTCTGCAATCCAGATGCCCTGGCGGAAGCCGCGCGATCCTGCGACGCCGTCATCCATCTCGCGGGGGTCCTCGGAACTGCGGAGCTTTTCGACAACCCGTCACTCGCCGTCAGCACGAACGTACAAGGGACGTTGAACGTCCTGCAGGTCTGCGAGTCCTATGGACTACGGTTCGTCGGAATCACGATGCCCGACGTCTGGAGCAATGTGTACCAGGCGACGAAACAGTGCGCGCGCCGTTTGGCCAGCGCGTGGCATCAATTCAAGGGGCTGTCGGTGACGCACGTCCGCGCGTTCAATGCTTACGGTCCCGGACAGAAAGTCTTCGGCGTGCAGAAGATCGTCCCGACGTTCGCGTATCGCGCGTGGCACCGGCTCCCACTGCCCATATGGGGCGACGGCGAGCAGACCGTCGACCTCGTCCACGCCGAGGACGTGGGGCGGATGCTCGTGTTGGCGCTCGACCACGGGGGTCGCGACGAAGTGTTCGACGCCGGAACGGGCAAGAGGATGTCGGTGAATGAGGTAGCCGACCTGGTGCTGGAAATAGCCCGATCCGACGCGGGCAAGGAGTACCTCCCGATGCGCGCCGGAGAGCACGCCACGGACGTCGTCGCGTCCGGCGACGGCTGGGCCTCGCTGCCATGGCATCCGATCTTTGACGAGGATCGCATCGTGGACACCATCTACTCGTACCGGCCGGGCGCGTAAACGCGCTGCTGCGCACGCGCAGAGCTTGAGACGCGAGCGACGAGGCCCGACGAGCGTTGCCCACCTGGTGGTCCTTGGCGAGGCCGACGGAAAAGGCTTCCACGTCCTCGAGCTAGCGGAGGAACAGCGACGGCGAGGCGCAATCGCGCCCACTGTGCTGACGTTCCCGTCGGCCGCCTACACGCGCGCGCTGGTGCGGTCGCCGATCCGGGTGATCCGGCTGCCCACGCCCCGTATCCTCGTCCTGTTACTGCGCGGGGCGCGACAGATCCGCGCCGCAGGCGCTTCGGTCCTCCACGCACACGGGTACAAGTCGCTTTTCCTGATCGTGCTGCTGCGGCTGACCCGCCCCAAGGCGTGGAGAAATGTCCCCGTAGTGTTCACGATGCACGGGTTGCCGCAGACAACCCGACGCCGCCGCGTCATCAACAAGCTCCAGTTCCTGTGCTACCCGCTCGTCGATGTCGTCGTCGCGTGCAGCCGGGAGCAGCTCGAGATGCTGAAACGCTCTGCTCCGAAGAGCACGGGCGTCTACGTCCCGAACGGCATCCGCGACCCAGGGTGGACCCGTAACGCGCGGCGTTCTGCCGGCAGATCGACGCCCGCGCTGGTCCTCGGCGTCGGGCGTCTCTCGAAGGAGAAGGGGTTCCACGTCTTCGTCGACGCCTGCGCCGCCGTGCACCAGGTCGCGCCCGACGTCCTCTTCTGCGTTGCCGGCGCGGGTCCGGAGAGCGCGCGTCTGGCCGCGAGGATCCGTGAGCTGGGGCTCGACGGCGCTGTCACGCTCGCCGGTCATGTGGACGACCTCGATCCGCTGTGGTCGAGGGCCACGTTGCTGCTGCAGACTTCCGGGACGGAGTCGACGCCGCGCGCCGTCCTTGAGGCGATGATCCGCGGTGTCCCCGTCGTCGCGACGGCGGTGGGTGGCATCCCGGACATCGTGCGAGATTCCGTCGACGGGCTGCTCGTTCCGCCGGCGGACCCGCACGCTGCGGCGTACGCGGTCCTCACGCTCCTTTCGGATCGTGGTCGAGGCGAGGCGATGGGCCGCCAGGCGATCAAGACAGCGCGTGGGGCGTTCTCCATAGGGACGATGCACGACCGCCTGTCGGACGCCTACGTTCTGGCAGCGTCGATCGCGCGCTTGCGCGCCGGTGCTCTGCGGGCACCTGCAGAGGTCGGAGCGCGCCTCGCCCGCGATGCCTTCGCCTCCGCGGACGTCACGTGGCGCAGCTCGCCCCGGTGACCAGTCTCACCCCGTAGGGGCCCTGTCGTACCGTCGAGCCCGAAGGAGGATCGATTCGCCCGACGACCGACCCGATCCTTTCGACAGCGGATGACGTCGGCTAGGCTCCCAGGCGCGGCTTCACCAGGCGGAGGATCTTCGGCACTACCAGCAACAGCACCAGCGCGAGCAGCGCCACCGGCAGGACGACCGCGGCCGCGAGGACGATGCCCGACGCGATCCCGACAGTCACGGACTTCGCCGTCTCGAGGGCCTGCTCGAACGTCGACTCCTTCGACGGAGGCGGGGGTGGCATTCCTTCCAGCGACACGTCGATCGGCGAGTCCGCGGTGACGGCAGTAACGGACGCAGCCTCGCGCCGCGCCTCCGAAAGCTGCTTCTCGACGTCTACGAGCTCGGCCCGCGTCGCCGACCCGGTCGAGGTCGCCGACGACCTCCTCGAACCTCTCCGCCGGGACCTTCACGAGCACGTTGCCGGCGCCGTAGCCGTCGGTGTCGACGACCGACGCCACCAGGAACCCACCGACTCCGGGAGCCGTCGCGATGTCCACCACCTGCTGGGTCGCCGCGCCGAGCTCGTCCCGTGGGGCCCCATTTCGATCGCCGCGTTCTTCACGACCGACGTGGCCTCCGGAGCGGCCGGTCCCGTCGCCGGCGAGTCCGGCTCCGGAGCGCCGATCGGGTCCTCCACCGACACGGCCGCCGAATCCTCGTCGTCCTCCGAGCACGCGCCCGTCAGCGCCGTGACCGCCACCAGGAGTATCGCCGCCCGCCTCAGGTCCATCGCGTCCCCCCTCGCTCGAGTCCGCCCCTGCGGCGCCGGAGGTGCTACTACACCGGTAGTAGCTACTACAGGGATAGTAGCAACGGGAGAGGGGTGTCCAGAGGGCGGAAACCGCCCGTCGGCTACGCTCGGACGCGTCCCGTATCGCAGACAAGCGAGGTGGTTCCAATCAGCGGCACGTTCGGCATCCCCAGGCCCCCCGCCGCGCGTAACGAGCCCGTCAAGGACTACGCCCCGGGTTCTCCCGAGCGCGCGAGCCTGACCGCGCGCCTCACGGTGATGGCAGACGAGCGGATCGACATCCCGATGGTGATCGGCGGCCGCCCTGTGACGAGCGGGGACATCTACGAGGTCGTGATGCCGCACGACACGAAGCACGTGCTCGGCGACGCGCACCAGGGGAGCGCGCGGCACCTGGAGGACGCGGTGCAGGCCGCTCGCGCCGCCCATCGTGAGTGGTCGGCGCTTCCCTGGGAGGACCGCGCCGCGATCTTCCTGCGCGCCGCGGACCTTCTCGCAGGGCCGTGGAGGGACACGATCAACGCGTCGACGATGCTGGGGCAGTCGAAGACGGTCCACCAGGCCGAGATCGACGCGGCTTGCGAGCTGATCGACTTCTGGCGCTTCAACGTCGAGTACGTGGCGCGCATCTACGCCGAGCAGCCGTTCTCGCCCCCGGGGATGTGGAACCAGACGGACTACCGGCCGCTGGAGGGCTTCGTGCTCGCCGTGACGCCGTTCAACTTCACGTCGATCGCCGCGAACCTCCCGACGGCGCCCGCGCTGATGGGCAACACGATCGTGTGGAAGCCGTCGCTGACCCAGGCGCACTCGGCGCACTACACGATGAAGCTGCTCGAGGCCGCGGGGCTGCCGCCGGGCGTGATCAACATGATCCACGGCCCCGGCCCGGAGATCGGAGAGGCCGCCCTCGCGCACGAGGAGCTGAGCGGGATCCACTTCACCGGGTCGACGCCGACGTTCAACTGGATGTGGCGCAAGGTCGGCGAGAACGTCGACCGCTACCGCAACTACCCGCGGATCGTCGGAGAGACGGGCGGCAAGGACTTCATCCTCGCTCATCCGTCGGCGTCGGTCGACGCGCTCGCGACCGCGATCGTGCGCGGGGGCTTCGAGTATCAGGGACAGAAGTGCTCCGCGGTGTCGCGCGTCTACGTCGCCTCGAACCTGTGGGAGGCGTTGCGCGAGCGGCTGGCGGACGAGATCCCCGGGATCACCATGGGCGACGTCACCGACTTCGGCAACTTCATGGGTGCGGTGATCGACGACCGGGCGTTCGACAAGCACGCGCGCGCGCTCGAGGAGGCGCGCTCGGCCCCCGGGCTCGAGATCGTCGCCGGTGGAGAGGCCGACGACTCGACCGGCTACTTCGTCCGTCCGACGGTCGTGCGAACCGAGGACCCGGGCGCGCGCCTGCTGCGCGAGGAGCTGTTCGGCCCGATCGTGACCGTCTACGTCTATCCGGAAGGGGAGTGGGGGCCGGCGCTGGACCTCGTCGACGGGGGGGCGCCGTACGCGCTCACCGGCTCGGTGTTCGCGACCGACGAGGGCGCGATCGTCGAGGCGAAGCAGAGGCTTCGGTTCGCGGCGGGCAACTTCTACGTCAACGACAAGCCGACGGGGGCTGTCGTCGGGCAGCAGCCGTTCGGCGGCGCGCGCCGGTCGGGCACGAACGACAAGGCGGGGTCGATATGGAACCTGATCCGCTGGGTCAGCCCCCGCTCGATCAAGGAGACGTTCGTGCCGCCGACCGACTACCGCTATCCGTTCATGGACTCGGAGCGGACCGGGCCGTAGCGCCGAGCTATTCCAGCACGAGGTCGGCCGTGATCAGCGCGCCTCTCTTGTCGCACATCCTGTGGTCCTCGGAGATGTGGACCTCCCCCCGCGCGTCCCTGTACGCGCCGGTGCCCCCGGTGGCCGCAGCCGCCGCGCCGCCCTCGCTCTCGAACTCAGTGAACTTGCCGAACAGGTAGAACGCGAGCTTCCCTTCCGGCAGGAGCATCCCGCCGTCGGCCAGGAAGTACCCGTCGTTGCGGCCGGCAGGCTTCACGAACTGGAAGCGGAGGAGCACCGTGCCGGCCTTCTCGCACGTCTCCGGATCGAACATCGTGTCCTTGATGACCGCCATGTCCCCCGGGCCGAACGACCTCTGTCCGAAGTTCAGCTCCTTCTCGAAGTCGGTGGCACGGGGATCGAACAACGTGAGCGTCACGCGCTCTGCGGGAGGTTGCGAGACCGCCGGCACGAGCGTTCCCGCGGCGAGGACCCCGCTCAGGACCAGGGAGAGCGTCACGACCAGCAGCACCTTCTTCACGGTCGAGCCTCCTTCCATCGGACGGACGACGCGGTTCTCCATTCCCGCAGCCGGTGGTTTCGACACCCTGGCGGGAGCAGGGCCGGATGTGCGCGAGCATGCGGCGATGACGACGGACGGGGGACCTGCGGCGGACCTCGGTTTCGTTCACCGGTACGAGGCCGGCGACCGGCCGCTGACGCTGCTGCTCCTGCACGGCACCGGTGCGGACGAGAACGATCTCATCCCGCTCGGTCGCGCGGTTGCGCCGGGTGCGAGCCTCCTCAGCCCCCGCGGGCAGGTGCTCGAGAACGGGATGCCGCGCTTCTTCCGCCGCCTCGGGATGGGTGTCTTCGACGTCGAGGACCTGAAGCGCCGGACGGCCGACCTCGGCCGGTTCGTCGAGGCGGCCTCCGCGCACTACGGGTTCGAGAGCCGCGACCTCGTGGCCTTCGGTTACTCGAACGGGGCGAACATCGCGGCGAGCCTTCTGCTGTCGGCACCGGGTCTCGTCGGCGCGGCGGCGCTCCTGCACGCGATGGTGCCGTTCCGCCCGGACGCGCTCCCGGACCTTCACGGCATGCCGGTCCTGCTGACCGGAGGGACGCGCGACCCCATGATCCCGCGGGACCAGACCGAGGAGCTGGCCCGGATGCTGTCGGACGCCGGGGCGAGCGTGGAGCTCGAGCTCGCACCCGGGGGGCACGAGCTCACTCCGGCAGAGGCCGAGAAGGTGCACGGGTGGATCGCCCGCCTGCCGCGCGATGCAGCTTAGGGAGATCGACCCGGCGAGGCTCGAGGGCCGCGAGCCTTACTTCTTGATCACGTCGCTCGTCGTGCCGCGGCCGATCGCGTGGGTGTCGACGGTGTCGGAGGACGGCGTGCTCAACGTCGCGCCGCACAGCTACTTCAACGTGATCTCGAGCAACCCCTGGATCGTCCACTTCACGTCGACCGGGGTGAAGGACACGCTGCGGAACGTCCGCGCCACCGGCGAGTTCGTCGTCAACGTCGTCACGCGCGAGCTCCTCGAACAGATGAACTTCACGTCCGCGGACTTCCCGCCGGGCGAGAGCGAGTTCGAGTGGGCGGGGCTCGAGCCGGCGCCGTCGGCGCGCGTCACGCCGCCGCGCGTCGCGCGCGCCCGCGTCGCGTTCGAGTGCAGGGTCGACGACATCGTCTCGAAGGGCAACGGGCACATGGTGTTCGGCTACGTCCTGCTCGCTCACGTCGACGAGGCGCTGTTCCGCGACGGGCGGGTGGACCCCGCTTTGCTCCAGCCGGTCGCGCGCCTCGGCGGCGCCCTCTACTCGGAGGCGGCCGCGGGGCTCCTCGAGCTGCCGCGGCCGACGTGGGAGGGGATCCGGAGCGGCGAGGTCCCGCGCCCAGGATCCGGTGCCTAATCGATCCTGCGGTCAACCGGAGCCGGGCGCGTCCAGGAGAATGGAGCCGACCGGCCGATTACAGCGGAGGCTTGTGGTGACGTCCGTCCGAGACGAGATCCTCGGGAACATCAAGCAAGACGATCGTCCCTGGGGTGGCTTCAGGCAGTTCGCGCACAACGCTCTCTGCACCGTGAAGATCCTGACGGTGGCCGACGGCCAGCTGCTGAGCCTGCAGTCCCACCGCCACCGCGACGAGCTGTGGGTCGTGCTCGATCCCGGGCTGAAGGTCGAGATCGACGGGGAGGAGCACCTGGCGTCGCCGGGTGACGAGTTCGTGATCGCGCGCGGGTCGCGCCATCGCCTCGGCTCCGCCGGGGGCACCGGCCGCGTGCTCGAGATCTCGTTCGGCGAGTTCGACGAGGACGACATCGAACGCTACGAGGACGTGTACGGCCGCTCCTGACAATCGGAAGTTAATGTCGCTTCCGCGCGTTCTCGCATAGGGGCGGACGACACCAGGAGGGAAACGCATGAGCGCGGCGATACCGGACGACCTGAAGGACATCCTCGACAAGAAGGGGATCGCGCACGTCGCGACCGTGACACCCGCGGGCACGCCCCGCACGTCGCCGATGTGGTACGAGTGGGACGGCGAGCGCGTGCTGCTCTCCCACACCACCGCCCGCGCGAAATACCGCGACGTCACGGCGAACCCGCGGATCGCCCTGTCGATAACCGACCCCGACGATCCCTACCGCTACATCGAGATCCGCGGCCGCGTCGAGGTGGAGGACGACCCCGACAAGGCGCTCATCCACCGGCTGGCGAAGAAGTACATGGGCAGGGACCGCTATCCGTGGGACGGCCCGGACGACCACCGCGTGATCTTCAAGGTGACGCCGGAGCGGGTAGCGCCCTCCGGGGGTTAGCGAGCGCCCACACCGGCCGGGCTCAGCGTTCTCCGTAGAGAAACGCTCGATATGCGGACGTTGTTCGACGAAGAACGGGCGCGGCGCGCCCGGATTTGGGTTCTCCCGATGCGCGCCCCCTTCGGCCTCGCCGACCGGCCTCTCGCGACCGCAGCGCTCGGCGTCCTCTGCATCGCGTCCTCCGGCGTGCTCGTCCGCCTCGCGTCGTCGTCGCCGGTCGCCGTCGCGATCTACCGGTGCCTGTACGCGCTGCCGGTGCTCGGCGCCGTCACCTACCTGGAGACGCGCCGCTTCGGCGTCCTGCCCCAGAGGACGCGGAACCTCGCCTGGGTCGCCGGTGTTCTTCGCGTTCGACCTCGTGTTCTGGCACAACGCGATCGACGCGGTGGGGGCCGGGCTCGCGACCGTGCTGGGGAACCTGCAGGTGTTGATAGTCGGCTTCTCGGCGTGGGCGCTCCTCGGCGAGAGGCCGCGGCGCCAGCTTTTCTGGGCGATCCCGGTCGTGCTCACCGGCGTGGTCCTGATCTCGGGCGCGATCGGGAGCGACGCGTACGGAGAGGACCCCGCGCTGGGCGTCCTGTTCGGCGCCCTGACCTCGCTAGCGTACGCGGCGTTCATCCTCGTGCTGCGGGAGGGATCCCGCGATCTCAGGCGAGTCGCCGGCCCGCTGTTCCACGCGACGCTCGTGGCCGCCCTGACCACGGCGTTCTACGGCGCGGTCGCAGGCGACGTGGAGTGGGCGCCGCGGTGGCCGGAGCACGCCCTCGCCCTCAGCGCGCAGGTCGCGGGCTGGCTGCTGATCTCGCGCTCGCTCCCGCGGCTCCCGGCCGCGGTCACCTCGATCGTCTTGTTGCTCCAGCCGGTCGGCGCGATGACGATCGCGGCGCTCGCGCTGGGGGAGAGCCCGGGGGCCGCGCAGCTGCTCGGCGCCGCGCTGATCCTGGGCGGCGTCGTGGTGGCGACCTCCGGCCGCGGGGGCCGCGCCGGCACCGGACGGGGAGGGGGCATACCCCTACAGGGGCGCGAGCTTCAGCAGCCTCGCCAAGCGTGGGGATGTTCTTCACCGCCGTCGGAGGACCGTGACTCGCCTGGACGCTCAGGTCGAGCCAGTCGAATAGCCTCCACGACGTGCGGGGTTCCTGTCGTCCACGTCTGGTTTAGTATCGAACATGGGTTCGCATAAACCCTCTACCGTTCGGGTGCACTGGTCGCTCCTCGCGTTCGGTTTCGCGACGGCAGTGCTTGCCGCCCTGCGCCTGCTCGTTCTTGAAGAGGGGTCGGGCGTTGGCCGCGTCGCGGATGCCCTTTGGTGGGCTCTGCCGCTGGGGTGGGGGTTTCATCAGTATGCCTATCGAAAGGTAGAGCGTTATCGCCTAGCGACCGATCGATGGATGGCGCGCCTGCGCAACCCCAGTATGCAGTGGGGAATCGTTTACGAGCTTGAAGTGCGGGGGCGTCTCGCCACAGTGGGGGAAACGGCTGCTGATGCCATCGAGGGAGCATCGTCCAAAGAGCTCGCTCGGGGGAGTCGCGATCGAGTTTGGGACATTGGGGGACACGTCGTTCAGCTCAGGGTCATCCCGGAAAGCGCTATAGCGGGCATGGAACAGGCGGCCGAGCTCCGCCTCGCCTTTCGGCCAGTTACGAATTCTCTAAAAGCATGGCAGGGCATCATCGAGGACAAGGTTCTCCCGCTGATCCGCCGTGTCGAAGAGGCCGCGCGGCCATATGCCATTCCGGGGGTCGCGCCGAAGATCACAGTCGAAATCGTTTACGGACAGAAGAACCCTTACTTCGGCTATTTCGTGACAAGGGTCGAACCGACGGCAGTGGCGCGTGTGGATATTGAGTATTTCGAGCACGTCGCTGATGAAGATGCTCGAATCCAGGTTCATGAAGATCGGTTGGAGTTCGTCGCGCCCAGTCTAGACTCAGCACGACGCTTGTCTCTACGTTACCTTTCGCTGGGAGAGCCCAGAGCGTGACAAAGAAGGAGGCGCAGGGATGGCGGTCATCACGTATAGCTACTTCCCTGCGGATTTTCCGGCCCTTGAAGTCAATGACTCGATCAAGAGCGTCACTCAACTTGCTATGCCGTGGGGCGACCACCAGGCGCACACAACTCTGACATTCCAGGGGAGCGCAGATGCCGAGGAGTTCGAGAGATACCGCATTGAACACCAACTCGATCGCGACATCGACGCAATTTGGAACCAACAACACATTCATCGTGTCATCGAGGTCAAGGAGTTCCACGCCTATTACTACCGGGAAAAGCACTACGCGCTCGTCGACACAAAGAAAGTCGACGCGCGAAGCGCTATGTCCAGACTCAACGACGGAGTCCGCGACATCAAAGTTGGAAAACTGCCGGATATTCCACTTGCCGCCATGGAGAAAATTCAGGGAGGAGTGACAGCAGGGGGATATTTCGGGAAGCTGAAAATTGCGAAGGTGAAATCGGCGGCATTGTTCGGCGAGGAGGTAAGCGAAAGCGCTGACTGGCAGCGATACGAAGAGGCAGGTGAGCTGTCGGCGCTGTTCATGAGGGCAATTACGCCGGAAGATCTTGAACGGACTCTGCTCTTGACTCACGCTCGAATAATTGTTCTCTACACGAACGAAGGCGAAGCAAAGAACCTCAGGTTTGTCGCGCGGCTTCAGGAGGAAATAGACAACACCCTGAGAGAGCTGGACTCGGAATAGCGGTCTAGCGGAGGATTGTCGACCAGGCAGCTTGATCCTACGGCTTCCACCGGTGCAGCTCGTCCCGCGCCAGCACCATCTTGTGCACCTCGTCCGCGCCGTCGACGATGTGGAGCGTGCGCGCGTGCGCGTACATGAGCGCGAGCGGGAAGTCGTCGGACACCCCAGCCCCCCCATGCACCTGGATCGCCCGGTCGATCACCCACGTGGCGGTCTCCGCGGCGGCGACCTTGATCGCCGAGATCTCGGTCCGGGTCCGCTCCTTGCCGGCGGTGTCCATCGTCCACGCGGCTTTCAGCGTGAGCAGGCGCGCCTGCTCGATGCGGATGCGCGCCTCGGCTATCCAGTCGCGGATCACGCCCTGCTTCGCGAGCGGGATCCCGAATGCCACGCGGGAGTGCGCCCTCTTGCACATGAGCTCGAGGGCCCGCTCGGCCATCCCGACCGCGCGCATGCAGTGGTGGATCCGGCCGGGGCCGAGGCGTGCCTGGCCGATCGAGAAGCCGCCTCCCTGCTCGCCGAGGAGGTTGGCGACCGGCACGCGCACTTCCTCGAAGACGATCTCGCAGTGACCGTGCCCGGCGTCGTACCCGAACACCGGGAGCGTGCGCAGCACGGTGATCCCCGGCGCGTCCATCGGGACCAGCACGAGGCTGTGCCGAAGGTATTTATCGGCGCCGGGATCGCTCACGCCGAGGAACAGGCACACCTTGCAGCGCGGGTCCGCTGCCCCCGAGGTCCACCACTTCCGGCCGTTGACGACGTACTCGTCGCCGTCGCGCTCGATCGTGCTCGACAGGTTCGTCGGGTCCGAGCTCGCCACGGCGGGCTCGGTCATCCCGAAGCACGACCGGACCTCGCCCTCGAGGAGAGGAGTCAACCACCGCCGCTTCTGCTCGTCGGTCCCGAACTCGTGGAGGATCTCCATGTTGCCGGTGTCGGGGGCCGCGCAGTTCGTCGCCTCCGGCGCGAGGGGGCTGCGGCCCATGATCTCGGCGAGGGGGGCGTAGTCGGTGTTTGACAGGTCGAGAAACAAGTTCCAGAGTCCCCGCCGCCGCGCCTCGGCCTTGAGGTCCTCCATCACCACCGGCAGCACGTGCGGGTCGTCCTGTGAGAAGACCTGCTCGCGATGGACCGGCTCGGCCGGGTAGACGTGCTCGTCCATGAACGCCAGCAGCTCGCGTTGCAGCTCCTTGCTGCGGGTGCTGTCCTCGAACTCCATTCGACACCTTTCCCTCATCGCGTCTGCAGACGCGATCTGGTTGTTGAGGTAACCGGCCGATCCGGTCTGTGCTTTCGTAGCAGACGGCTTTCCCGAAGATGCACCGATGGCCTCAAGATCGATTACCACGGCTCCGCTCAGCTTTCAGCCTGCGATCGGCCTGCTATTCGGTGGTTTCCGAGGGTTCCAAAAGCCTACTTCTTTGGCGCCTTAGGGAGGCAGCCGCCCTGAACGTCTTAAAAGAGAAACCTAGAACCCCTCCGAACGATGATTCAAATGCCAAAGTAACGCCATCCAGCCACCCTCTTTCCGATACGGCGCTCGCCATTGCGAACGAATCTGCCACCAAGACAACCAGGCAGACCCAGCGGATAATCGTCGGCTTAACGGTTGGGATCATCAGTCCTCCGGCGAACCCCACGGGTAAGAGCACTACCAGCGCAAGAATGCCCAGTAGCAAATCAGAAGTTGGGGTTTCCTTAACGAGCAGAAGAAAGTTCGATGGCGTTCCGCGCGCCGGGTCAAGTGTGATTGTGTACGTTGGGCCCGGACCAGATGCGGCTGGGGGGTCCACCCCCTCGATCAGAGACGACGTGACGGTCAGAGAATCGAGCGCCGCCAACTGCATAGATGGGAAGGTCCTTGTGGCCTGAGCAAAGGCGTCCCGAAATCCAACGAAAATAGCTTGGCCGCTGGACGCGCGACCATTACTGGTGAGGGGGATGGAAACATCACTGAGCGAAAGCTCGAAGTCTTCTGGGTTGGCTCCTTGGGGGAGGGCAATAAACCCTCGATCCTCGCTAGGGCTGGCGGACGCGTGGAAGACAGTGAACGGCTGATCCGCGCCGTCAACATTGGGAGGCTCCTCCAAGCGGAACGGCAGTGGCACAAGAGCCATCTCATCTCCGGCTTGGAGAACGACTTGTAGCGTCGCGGTTGCAAGAGCCACGCCGGTGGATGAGTCGACACTGTCGACTTCGAGTACTAGCGAAAACGTGGCAGCGGGGGGTTCTGGTCTTTGCCTCGCGGCAGAGGTGTGCGTTGTTAAGATCGCGAATGAGCAGAGCGCAAAGACGAAGGCTTGCGCGATGTGGTGTCGCCGCGACATCTGAGTCTGTCAGGCGTTGGCGGATGCTTCAATCGCTTGACCCTGATGCCAAGAATCGACAAACGCCCGGTCGCACGCAACCCAGAGCTCGCTTCCTCGTGATGCCCTCAGGATGATGGAGGGCGTCGCCCGTTCGGATAGCGGCTCCACGACGATGAGCACGTCTCGCTCCGTAATCACAAAGCTCGCGGAGGGAGGGTTGTCCGTGGCCCGTACGTTGCCACCATGGTCGTTTCTCCAGCTAACGATCTCGGAGCGCAAATGCGCAGCCATCAACTCGTCGGCATTCTCACCTTTGTTCGTCCCGCTCGGGCCGAACGCCGGCAAAAGAATGGCGGTTTCGCGCCATGGGGCCGCTTCGGTAATCCAACGTACGAGGTCGAGGGTTCGAACTTTGAAGCCATGTGCGAATGCGATTCTTGCGGTCTCTGAGTGCTCCAACTCCTCGATTATTCGGAAGAGGGTCCCTCCACGCGCTGCGGATGACGTCACGTGGACGTCGGTTACCCCGGTGCGGTGAATGTTAAGAACGTCAGTTATCTCGGCGAGGCGTCGACCAGTTATGTAGCTTAGAATCGGGACCATTACGCTTCCGGTCACACCTGCTGTAGCCGCGACTAAAACGATGTCCCTGGTCCTCGGACTGACCAGACTTGCCGCGAAACCGGCGGCGACAAGGGATAGCAGTCCAAGGTATGTGGCTCCGACGACCACAGCAAGTTCGCGGCGGCGGTAGTGCAATCGTTGGCCTTTTCTCTCGACTCCTGTGATCCAAGAGTACGCCCGGGAGGAGGGGAGAACCTACGAATCCAGGATGGCGTGCTCGGCGGTTTCAGGGCTACAGTCTGGCCGGCCAGTTGTATCCCACCGGACGACAGACGCAGTGCCCCATGGTCGCAGTTTGCTCCGCTTGTGTTCACGCCGTGGCTGAGTTAGTCGCCGCCGTTACTCGCAGGAGTACGCCGCAAAAGGCCGAAATACGGACGCATGCGCACTCTCAAATGCTTCGTCGCGGCCGCCGTTCTCGCCGGCCTTCTGCTTCCCACGTCCGCCTACGCCGACTCGGCCCCCGACCGCGGCCGGCGGTTCGCCCCGAAGCCTCTCTCGCAGGACCTCTACGGGTCGAAGGCACCGGACGAGGACCCCGAGACCCAGCGCCACTACGTCACGGCCCACGACGGCGTCCAGCTGTACGTCGAGACGTGGCTTCCCGAAGCGAAGGACGACAACGTGCCGCCGGCGAAGGTCCCGACGATCCTGATCATGACCCCGTACGTCGCCCAGGGCGTCGAGGAATACCCGGGAAACGAGACGACGCCGAACTTCGTCCAGTACTTCAACGCGCGGGGCTACGCCGTCGCGCAGCACCACGTCCGCGGCACGGGAGAGTCCGGTGGCTGCCTCGAGCAGACGTCGACGAACCAGTGGACCGACGGCGCCTATGTCGTGGAGTACCTCGGCAAAGAGGCGCCCTGGTCGAACGGCAGGGTCGGCATGTACGGCGCGTCCTACGACGCCGAGACGCAGATCTCGACCGCCGCCTTCGGCGACCCCAACCAGGTGAAGTACCTGAAGGCGATCATCCCGACGGCGTCGGTCGGCGGGCAGTACGACTGGAACTTCATGGACGGCGTCCCGTGGGCGGGCCAACCCGCGCTCGGCAACGGCAGCTACCTGATCACGAGCCTCACGCCCGGCGAGCAGCCCGCTCCGCAGCACTATCCCGAGAAGCTCACGTGCCAGGGCGACGTCATGGGCTCGTCCGCCGACCAGAACGGCAACTTCACCGAGTACTGGCAGGAGCGTGAGTACCGGCCGCGGGCCCACAAGGTGAAGGCGGCGACGCTCATGGTCCACGGGCTGAGGGACTTCAACGTCCAGGACATCACGCTCGCCGGCTTCTTCGACCGGCTCTCCGGCAGGACCCCGCACAAGGGCCTGTTCGGCGTGTGGAACCACGCGTTCCCGTCGTCACACTCCTCCGTCGAGCCGGAATGGAACCGGGGGGACTGGTACGACATGGTCACCGCCTGGTTCGACCGATACCTGAAGGGCCGGGACACGGACGTCGAGGAGTGGCCCGACGTGCAGGTCCAGGCGAGCACCGGCGAGTGGTGGGAGGTCCCCGAGTACCCGACGACCGGCGGGCCGCTCGGGCAGCTCGCTCTCGGCGCCGGTGGCGAGCTCGGGACGGCCGAGCCTACGGGCGAGACGGTCTTCACGGAGCAGGTCGCGGTCGGCGAGCCCGAGGAGGGCGAGTTCGCCGTCTTCCAGACCCCGAAGGCGAGCGCCCCCCTGCACGTCACGGGCCAGCCGATGCTCGACCTGTGGCTGATGTCGAGCCGCCCCGACGGGCACGTCGCCGCGAAGCTCGAGGTCGTCGGCGCGGACGGCGAGCCGCTGCGCCACGGCGGCAGCCGCAACGAATACCAGGCGACCTACGGCGTCCGCTCCCTGCAGCACATCGACCCCATGCCGAACGGCTGGTTCGAGCAGGAGGCCCCGAAGGAGATCGCGACGAACGAGCCCGTACGGGTGACGATCCGCCTCCTTCCGACCGACCTGGTAGTGCCGGCGGGCGGCTCGCTGCGGCTCACGATCTCGGGCTCGGTCTCGTACTCGAAGGGCAACTCGCTCCCCTCGGGGGCCGCGTCGGAGATCACGCTGCTGCACGGCTGCGAGCGGCCGAGCTTCCTGCGCTTCCGGATGCCGGACCCGCGGGCTCGCCTGCTGAACGTGCGGGAGGTCGACGAGAAGTCACTGCGGAAGCTCGCCTCCTCCGACGCCCGCGTCGGCCGGCGCACCGGGGCCGGCATGGCGACCGCCAGGGTCTGCGGACAGCGCCCCCGGCCCCTGCCCCACATGTAGCCGCCGTCTCGGAGGAAACACCCCCGGGCGTGGCGAACCTCACCGGCAGACGACCACGACCCGCAGAGGAGCAAATCGTGAAGAGGATCTTCGTAGCGCTAGGCGCCGCTCTGATCGCGGCGAGCGGCCTGTTCGCCGCCGTGCCCTCCGCGGGCGCCGGTCCGTCGGCCGGAGGCATCACGTCAGAGAACGTCGAGTGGGTCGACTACGTGCCGTTCAACGTGGGCACGGCCTCGGGCGCCAAGATCATCGGCAAGCACATGTACGTCACGTCGTGGCACAACTTCTCGATCTACGACGTCTCCGACCCGCTCGCCCCGCAGGAGCTGAGCACGACGCCGTTCGGCTTCAAGTTCGAGAACGAGGACGTGGACGGCAACGACAAGATCATGATCTTCTCCGAGGAGCTCCCGGACGCGAGCGTCCACGTGTGGGACGTCGAGGACAAGTCGAACCCGGTCGAGCTCGCGGTGCTCGACGGCGCCGGCCAGCACACGATGAGCTGCCTCCAGAACTGCAAGTGGCTCTACGGCTCCGACGGCAACATCGTCGACCTCCGCGACCCCGCGAAGCCGAAGCTCGCCGACGTCAAGTGGGGCGACGGGATGCCGGTCACGAACGCCCACGACGTGAACGAGATCGGGCCGAACCGCGTGCTGACCTCGAGCGACCCGATGATGCTGCTCGACACGAAGAACCCCCTCAAGCCGAAGCTCCTCGCCGTGGGCGAGCCCATGGGCGAGTTCATCCACTCGAGCAAGTGGCCGCAGCTCGGCCGCGACCGCTTCGCCCTCTCGACGGGCGAGACGTGGCTCCCGGGCGCGGACATCCGCTGCGACGGGACGAGCGGCGGCTTCTCGACCTGGGACGCGTCGAAGTGGAAGAAGACGAAGACGCTCACGCGCATCGAGACCTACCGGCCCCCGTCGGGCACCTACGCCGACGGCAACCCGCCGAGCGGCACGACGTTCGGCTGCTCGACGCACTGGTTCGAGCCGCACCCGGACTTCCGCAACGGCGGGATCGTCGGCGTCACGATGTTCAACCACGGGACGCACTTCATGGGCGTCGACAAGAAAGGCCACATCACGGACGAGGGGTATTTCCTCCCGCACGCGGGCAACTCGGCCGCCGTCTACTGGATGACGGACGAGATCGTCTACTCCGTGGACCTGCAGAAGGGCTTCGACGTCCTGAAGTGGCACGGCGTCCAGAAATAGCTCCCCGCTCGACGAGAGACAAGGAAGGGCGATGAGGAAGACGATCGTTTCGGTGCTGGCGGCGACTCTGGTCGCGGGATCACTCGGCGTGGCGGCGTACGCGAAGCAGCCGGCGCCGAAAGGCGTCGACTTCTACCTCCGCGGCCCCGACTGCACGGCGGACGTGCTCGGGCTCAGCGTCAAGGACGAGGGCGGCGACGGCACCTGCGGGGGCCTCGAGAACGGCGCCGTAAACGGCGTCTCCGGCGCGGCCGGCCAGCCCTACGTCGACCAGACGTGGATGGCGTACGACGGCCTTCCGCTCGTGCTCGACGCGTCGAAGCCGGTGCTGGGCAAGCTCTACATCACGTCGTGGGCCGGACGAACGGCCGGGCCTGCGACGCTGGACGTGACGATCGACGTGCAGGTCGGCGGCAAGACGGTCGAGGCGGGCTCGGCCACCGTCGACTACCTCGTTACTCCCGCGCAGTCGTGGGTCGAGGTGCCGTTCGAGATCGACGTCCCCGCGAAGCTGCACAACAAGAAGGTCACGGCGCTGCAGATGCGGACGACGTCGCGGGGCTACGCGCCGCTGCAGGGCTACTTCGAGATGGAGAACCCGGCGTCGTTCATCACGATCCCGACGTTCAAGAGGTAGACGTCTTCTTCCAGCCTTCCCAGTAGGTGATCTCCTCCGGGGGCCGCCGTTGCGCGGGCTTGAAGTCCTCCCCCTTGAAGTACGCGACGGGGATCAGCCCGAGCTGCGTCACGGTGTCGGGGATTCCGAGCAGCTCGCCCATCTCCGGCTCGAGCGCGAGGTGCATCGTGGTCAGCGCGCTGCCCAGCCCCCGGCTGCGCGCCGCGAGCATGAAGCTCCACATCGCCGGCCAGATGGAGCCGTAGAACCCCGACGCGACGAGGTTCCGGAGCGCGTCGCCGCCGTACCCGAGGCCCTCGAAGAACGTCTCGCTCTGCGCGGTCGTGCCGAGGGCGCACGGGATGACGAGCACGGGCACCTGCGCCATGATCCCCTCGAGGTAGATCGACGAGTCGACGACCTTCCGCAGGCTCTTGCTCGACGGGTCGATCGAACGGTCCCAGAACGCGTTGTAGGGGCCGATGGCGCGCTTGTAGACGTCCGCGACGCGCGCTCGCATGCCTTCGTCGGTCACGACCACCCACCGCCAGCTCTGCAGGTTGGAACCGGTCGGCGCCTGCACCGCGAGGCGCAGGCAGTCGAGGATCAGCTCACGTTCGACCGGACGGTCCAGGTCGAGCCGCTTGCGCACCGTCCTCGTCGTCGTGAGCAGGTGGTCGACCGTCTCGAGATCCATCAGATCCCCAGCTCGTAGACGTGTCCGGGATCGAGGTCGAGCCCGTTCATCACCTGCCACAGCGCGGCGGCGGCCTTCAGCGCGTTGCGCTCCTCGAACGGCGCGAGGTCGTCCCGGTGCTCCGACAGGACGCGGACCAGTGAGTGGTAGCAGTCGACCAGCTCGCGCTGGGCCGGCGAGAGGTCTGTCGTCTGGTTCATCACATCCGCTTCCTTTCGCCCTCGCTCCCGGCCATCACCCTCTCGTCCACCAACCGCTTCGCCTTCAGCTCGAAACGGGGGAGCGATTCCAGCTCGACGCTGCGCACGCCGAACCGCAGCCCCTCGTGGGCCTCCGACAGCGCGGTCGCCAGCTCACCCGCCAGCGCGTCCGCGTCGACGGCGCGATCCGGCACCTCGATCAGGATCTCGATCTCGTCGCGGATGCCGTCGGCCGTGTACAGATGGATCTGGAACTCGTCGACCTGCTCGTGCTCCCGGACGATCGCCTCGATCGCCCGTGGGTAGATGTTCGTGCCGCGGACGAGCTTCATGTCGTCGACGCGGCCGACGATCCCGCCCTCGTACAGGTCGAGCGTCCGCCCGCACGAGCACCGGTCCGCCGGGACCTTCACCACGAGGTCGCGCGTGCGGTACCGGACGACCGGGATGAACCCCCGGCCGAACGACGTCACGACGCGCTCACCCTGCTCGCCGTAGGGGAGCGGCTCGCCCGACTCGGGGTCCACGACCTCTTCGATGTAATGGGGCTCGATGATGTGCGTCCCGCCGGGCTGGTGCTCGCACTCGAACATCATGATCGTCCCGAGCTCCGTCATCCCCGCGGTGTCCGCGGCCATCGCGCCCCACTGCTGCTCGATGAGCCGCTTCGTCGCGGGGATCGAGCCCGCGGGCTCGCCCGAGAGGATCAACCGCTCGACCGGCCCGTTCGCGAGGTCGGTCCCCATCGCACTCGCCTCCTGCGCCATCCTCAGCGCGTACGTCGGCGTCGAGCACACGACCGTCGCCTTCATGTCCACGATCTGCCGGACGCGCGCCTCGGTCGTCATGTTGCCCCCGGGCAGCACCAGGCACCCGATCTTCTCGCACGCGTAGTGCGCGCCCCAGAAGCCGACGAACGTCCCGTAGGAGAAGGCGAAGAACACCGTGTCCGACGGCCGCACGCCGAAGCCCCAGAACCCGTAGCACCACATCTCGGCGATCCACTCCCAGTCCTTCATGCCGTCGAGGACCCGGATCGGCGTGCGCCCGGTGGTGCCGGACGTCATGTGGTAGCGCACTGCGCTCTCCTCGGGAGCGGCGAGGATCGGCCCGTACGGAGGCTCCTGGAGCTGCGCGTCCATCCATTCGTCGCGCGTCATGAACGGGATGCGCCTGAGGTCGTCGAGGGTCCGGATGGAGTCCGCCGAGACGTCTGCCCCGTTGAGCCGCTTCGAGTGCCACGGGACCTGGGACGACGCCCACTCGAGCGTGCGCCGCAGCTTGTGGAGCTGGAGGGCCTCGAGCTCGTCGCGCGGCATCGTCTCGTGACGCGGATTCCAGTAGGGAGAATCAGCCATCCGGCCCTCCAAGGGTTCGCAGAGTGCGTGTGGACCCGGTCAGCCTATTACCGGGTCTCCGCCGAGCCTTCGGTGCATGCGGTGCATGCGGTGCATGCGGTGCAGGTCGTGCAGGCTGCACGGGCTGCACGGGCTGCACGGGCTGCATGCGCCCACGAAGTGCGACGATGTCGGGCATGACCGTCTTCGGCCTCACCCCGGAGCAGCAGGAGCTCCTCCAACGGGCGCGAGAGATCGCCCGCGACGACCTGAGCTCGCTGGTGAAGGACGGTCAGGGGGGGCGCGTCAATCGCCCGCTCGTCAAGGCGCTGGCCGAGCACGGCCTCCTGCCCCGGTTGTTCCCGCGCGACGCCGGTGGGTCCCGCGAGGGCGCGGTGTCCGCGCTCGAGCTGTGCATCCTCCGCGAGGCGATCGCCCACGCCTCGCCCGAGGCCGAGACGGCCCTCGCGCTGCAGGGGCTCGGGTCGTACCCGATCCTCCAGTCCGGCTCGCCCGACCTCGTGAAGACGTGGATCCCCGCCGTCGCCGCGGGCGACGCGGTGGCGGCGTTCGCGCTGACGGAGCCCGGCGCGGGCTCGGATGCAGCGGCGCTGGCGCTGCGGGCCGAGGCCGACGGGGACGGCTTCCGTCTGACGGGAGAGAAGAGGTGGATCTCGAACGCGCCGGACGCGGACGTGTACGTCGTGTTCGCCCGGACGACCGAGGGGGCCGGATCCAGGGGTGTGACGGCGTTCGTGGTGGAGGGCACGGCGCCGGGGCTGTCCGGTGAGCCGCTCGAGCTAGTGGCGCCGCACGCGATCGGGACCCTCGTCTTCGACGGTGTCCGGGTGGAGGCCGGCGCGGTCCTCGGCGAGCGGGACCGCGGCTTCCACGTCGCGATGCGCACTCTCGACCTGTTCCGCCCGAGTGTCGGAGCGTTCGCGATAGGGATGGCTCAGGCCGCGCTCGACGCCGCGGTCGCTCACGCGGCCGAACGGCGTGCGTTCGGGGTCCCCTTGAAGGACCTCCAGGCCGTGTCGCACAAGCTCGCCGACATGGCGACGAAGCTCGACGCGGCGCGCCTGCTCGTCTACCGGGCCGCGGCCGCCTACGACGCGGGCGAGCCCCCGACGAAGACGTCTGCGATGGCGAAGCTGTTCGCGACGGAGGCCGCGCAGGAGATCGTCGACGCGGCGATACAGATCCACGGCGCCGCGGGCCTGGAGAAGGGGCACCTGCTGGAGCACCTCTACCGGGAGGTGCGCTCTACGCGGATCTACGAGGGGACTTCGGAGATCCAGCGCAACGTGATCGCGCGGTCGCTATTCGGCTGAGCCCGGCACGACCGCGATCCCGACCAGCTCGACGAGCGCGTCCGGATCGAACAGCCGCGCCACCTCGAACAGGGCGATGGCGGGATAGTGCGCCCCGAAGTGGCTCCTGTACGCGTCGCCGATCGAGGACAGGGACTCTCGATACGCCTGCACGTCCGTGACGAAGATGTGCAGCGACACGAGGTGGCTCGGCTCGGCCCCCGCGGCGCGCATCGCCTTCGCCACGTTCGCCGCTGCGATCTCGAACTGCGCGGTGACCGAGTCCCCGACGATGCGCCCCCTCGTGTCGGAGGCCACCTGGCCCCCGAGATAGAGGGTGCGTCCGCGCGCGGCCACGACCGCGTGGGCGAAGCCCTGAGGCGGGGCGAGCGACTCCGGGTTCACGATGCGGTGCGGCGTCAGCGACCCTTCCACTGGGGTGCCCTCCCTTCGATGAAGGCCCGGTAGAACTCGCGGTGGTCGCGGGTCGTCATCAAGAGCGCCTGCGCCGTCGCCTCGAGCTCCAGCGCCCCTGCCAGGTCCGCGTCGAGCTCGCGCGTCAGGAGCATCTTCGTCGTGCCGTAGGCGAGCGCAGGACCGCCGGCGAGACGGCGAGCGAGGTCGGCCGCAGCGCGCGGGAGCTCGGCGGCGGGGACGACCGAGGACGCGAGCCCGATCTCCAGAGCGCGGGCCGCGGGGACCGTGTCGCCGAGGATCAACAGCTCGGTGGCGCGGCCGAATCCCACGAGGCGGGGCAGCAGGTAGGCGGCACCCATGTCTGCGCCGGCGAGCCCGACCTTAGTGAAGAGGAACGCCAACGACGCCTCCTCCGCCATGAGGCGGAAGTCCGCCGCCAGCGCGATGACCGACCCGGCCCCCGCGGCGACGCCGTTGATCGCCGCGACGATCGGGACGGGGCAGTCCCTCATCGCGCGCACGACGGCGCCCGTCATGCGCGTGAAGTCGAGCAGGTCGCGCGACTCCATCTTCAAGAGCGCGCCGATGATCTCGTGCACGTCGCCCCCGGAGCAGAACCCGCGGCCGGTGCCCGTGATCACGAGCACGCTCACGTCGTCCCTCAACGGCAGCTCTGTCAGGAGGTCGCGCAGGTCGGCGTACACCTGGAACGTGAGCGCGTTGAGGACGTCGGGCCGGGTGAACGTGAGCGTCGCGACGCCGTCGGCGGTCGCCAGGTCGAAGTGCTGCCACTCGTCGGTGAAGGGGGCCGAGGCGCGCCAGGGGCTCACGCGAACGCGTCCAGCCCGGTGATCTCCTTGCCGAGCACGAGCGTGTGGATCTCCGACGTGCCCTCGTACGTCAGGACCGACTCGAGGTTGTTCATGTGACGGATCACCGGATACTCGAGCGTCACGCCGTTGGCGCCCAGGATCGTCCGCGCTTCCCGCGCTATCGCGATCGCCTCGCGGACGTTGTTGAGCTTGCCGAAGCTCACGTGCTGCGGTGTCGCCTTCCCCTCGTCCTTCATCCGGCCGATGTGGAGCGCGACGAGCAGCCCCTTGTTGATCTCCAGCATCATGTCGACGAGCTTCTGTTGCGTCATCTGGAACGAGCCGATCGGCTTCCCGAACTGCTTGCGCGTCTTCGAGTACTCCAGGGCGCTCTCATAGCACGCGCGGGCGGCTCCCATCGCTCCCCAGATGATGCCGAAGCGCGCCTCAGTCAGGCACGACAGCGGCCCTTTGAGACCGCGGACGCCCGGGAGCACCGCGTCGTCCGGAAGGCGGCAGTCGTCCAGGACGAGCTCGGACGTTACCGACGCGCGGAGCGAGAGCTTGCGGTGGATGTTCCGCGCGGTGAAGCCCGGCGTCCCCGCCGGGACGAGGAAGCCGCGCACGCCGTCGTCCGTCTGCGCCCAGACCACCGCGACGTCGGCGATGCCCCCGTTCGTGATCCACATCTTGTTGCCGTTCAGGACCCAGTCGGAGCCGTCGCGACGCGCGGCCGTCCGCATGCTCGCGGGGTCGCTCCCGGAATCGGGCTCGGTCAGGCCGAAGCACCCGATCGCCTCGCCGGCGGCCATGCGCGGGAGCCATTCCTGCTTCTGCTCCTCCGACCCGTACGCGTGGATCGGGAACATCGCGAGCGAACCCTGGACCGATACGAAGCTGCGGAAGCCGCTGTCGCCCGCCTCGAGCTCGAGGCACGCGACTCCGTAGGCGACCGCGTTCGTCCCCGCGCAGCCGTAGCCGTCGAGGTGCATGCCGAGAAGGCCGAGACGCCCGAGCTCGGGGGCGACCTCGCGCGGGAACTCGCCCTCCTCGAACCATTTCTCGATCCCCGGCAAGACGCGGTCGGCGACGAACCGGCGCGCGGTGTCGCGAACCATCTTCTCCTCGTCGGAGAGGAGCGCGTCGATCCCGAGGAAGTCGAGGGCTTTCATCATCGTGACGTTACTCCTCGGCGCCGGCCCCTCCGCTTTGCTGGGTTTAGTTTTGGCGCTCCGCACGCTCGGGCGCGAGGAGGTGACTCTACTTGGAGGTCGGTGTCGGGCTGCCGAACGCGGTGCCGGGCACCCCTCCCGAGGTGCTCGTCGAATGGGCGCGCCGTGCCGACGCGGGACCCTTCTCGAGCGTGGGGGTCGTCGACCGCATCCGTTACGAGAGCCTGGACCCCCTGACGGCGCTGTCGTTCGCGGCCGCGGTGACGGCGCGCGTCAAGCTCACGACGATGGTGCTGATCGCGCCGCTGCGACCGGCCGCGGTGCTCGCGAAGCAGGCGGCGACGATCGACGCGATCTCCGGAGGGAGGCTGGTGCTCGGCGTCGGCCTCGGCGCCCGCCGCGACGACTACGCCGCCACCGGCACAGCGTTCGCCGGTCGCGGTCCAACGCTGTCACGGCAGCTCGAGACCCTGCGGGCCGCGTGGGAGGACGACCTGACGGGACCGGCGCTGTCGTCTCCGGGCCCCGCGCTGCTGGTGGGGGGCGCGAGCGACGCTTCGTTCGGGCGCGCCGCCCGCTACGCCGACGGGTACGTCCACGGCGGCGGCCCCCCGCGCGCGTTCGCGCGTGCCGCCGAGAGCGCGCGCGCCGCGTGGTTCGACGCCGGCCGTCCGGGCGAGCCTTTGCTGTGGGGGCAGGGTTACTTCGCGCTCGGCGACCGCGCCACCGTCGCGCAGGGCCGCGCGTACATGCGCGACTACTACGCGTTCACGGGATCGTTCAGCGAGCGGATCGCGGAGGCGATGCTGTCGACGCCGCAGGCGGTCGTCTCGTTCGTCAAGGGTTACGCCGACGCCGGGTGCGACGAGGTCGTGCTGTTCCCGGCGGTGGGGGACGCGGCGCAGCTCGACCTCCTCGCGGAGACCGTGTCCGCGCTGTGAAGGTGGCGACGATCGGCGGCGGGCCCGGGGGCCTCTACTTCAGCCTGCTGCTCGCGCAGGCGCTGCCCTCCGCGGAGATCGACGTCTTCGAGAAGAACCCGCGCGGCGCGACGTACGGGTGGGGCGTCGTGTTCTCCGACCGGACGCTGGCGTCGTTCCGCGAGGCGGACACGCCGACGTACGAGGCGATCACCGACGCGTTCGCCACATGGGACGTCATCGAGGTCCGGTACAAGGACGACACGGTGAGGTGCGGGGGCCAGGGTTTCTCCGGAATGGCGCGTCGCGAGCTGCTAGCGATCCTCCAGGCGCGGTGCGAGGAGCTCGACGTCCGGCTGCACTTGGAGACGGAGCGGGGGCCGGACGCCGTGGACGGCTACGACCTCGTCGTCGCGGCCGACGGGATCCACAGCCGGTTCCGCGACGCGCACGAGGGCGTGTTGCGGCCGCGCGTCTCCGAGGGGCGGTCGCGGTACGTGTGGTTCGGGACGACGTGCCCGTTCGACTCGTTCACGTTCGTGTTCCGCGTCGCGGAACAGGGCCTCTTCCAAGCCCACGTCTATCCGTTCGACGGCCATACGAGCACGTTCATCGTCGAGTGCGACGAGCGCACGTGGAGGGCCGCAGGGCTCGACGGCGCGGACGAGACGGAGTCGATCGCGTTCTGTGAGGAGGTCTTCGCCCGCGACCTCCGCGGGCACCCGTTGATGTCGAACCAATCGCGCTGGTCGACGTTCCCGACGCTGAGGACGCGCCGGTGGTGGGACGGCAACGTCGCGCTGCTCGGGGACGCCGTGCACACCGCGCACTTCTCGATCGGCTCGGGGACGAAGCTCGCGATGGAGGACGCGATCGCCCTCGCGCGCGAAGTCGTGCGCCACGACGACCTGCCGGAGGCGTTCGGCGCGTACGAGCTCGAGCGCAAGGGCGTGGTGGAGCGTTTCCAGCAGGCGGCGCGGGAGAGCCAGGAGTACTTCGAGTCCACGGCGCGGTACGTGGACCTCGACACGGAGCAGTTCGTCTTCCACCTGCTCACGCGCAGCGGGCGGGTCGGATACGACGACCTCAGGGTGAAGGACCCCGCGCTGGTCGACCGCGTCGACCGCTGGTTCGCCGGGACCTCAGGCCGGTTCGCGCCGCCGCCGTCGCTCGCGCCGTTCACCGCCGGGGGACTGATCCTGCGCAACCGCATCGTCTCGGCCGTCCCGCCCGTGGACGCATCCGCGGACGGAGCGCCGGACGCCGCCCTCGCGGACGCGGCGGGGC
>JALZFC010000044.1:0-21577 GCA_030861725.1 Actinomycetota bacterium
CCGAGGGCCAGCGCGGCCACCGCGAGCGCTCCCGCGCTCCACCGGTACCACCTGCCGCGCCGCGGCGCTCCCGCCTGCTCCATTCCAACCTCCCGATCGCCGGCCTGACGAGCACTTCCACCGCCGGGCCGCGGCACCTCCGATCACTTGTCGTCATTCCGGCCACGCCGCCGGGGAGGGGCGGAACGCCCCGCGACGAACCCTGTGAGAGAAGGAAGGGGGTGGAGCCACGAGAACGATCAAGCCGGCCCTTGTCGCCGCATTGTGCGGGGGCCTGCTCGCGGCCTCGTTGCCCGCCGCGGCGCGCGGCCCCGCCGCAGCGGCCGAGCCCGTCGCCGGCCCTCTCGTGCGCGCCCTGACTAACGGGACAGGGCTCGATCCGGCTGCCGCCGCGACGCTCACGTCCTACCGCCGGTCGCCCCATGCCGAGAGGTTCCTCGACGCGCTCGCGCAGGCCGAGGAGATCGGCTCTGCACACTTCGTCTATGCCGACCCGGTCCACGACGTCACGGGAGACGGTCGCTCGGACGTCTTGTCCGTCGATATCTACGTCGTCTTCACGTCGGAGCCCGGTGTCGTCTTCCCGTCGATCGAGTACGAGGTCCGCGTGGTCCTGCGTCTGCTCGAGGGCGCGACCGGCGACCTGCTGTGGACGAAACGCGCGCGCTTCAAGAACGGATACATGGGCATCGTCGAGGCCCGCGTCGGGAACGGAGCCCGCAACGGGTTCGCGTTGCTCGTGTTCGACGGAGCGGTCGGGCCCGTCCAGCAGAGGCGCTTCACGATCAGGACTATCACCGGAGCGGGCCGGCCGGTGTGGGCCCGCACGTGGGAAGCCGTCACCGTCGACCAGTTCCCCTTCTACGGGTACGCCAACGTCCCCGTAACGCTGGGCGCGTTCGACGCTTACGACGGACCCGCCACGGACTACCTCGTCGGGCTCGGCAACATCGCGGTCGCGGGAGTGGCCTGGGTGGCCGACATCCGCGCGGTGAGCGTCCACGGCGCGGACGGCGCTGAGACCGAGCACCTCGTCCACGAGGTCGGCGTCGGAACGGTGTTGCCGGCGCCGTGGGCGACCCGCGACCTCTCCGGCGACGGGCTCGACGACTACGTCTTCGTCAACCCGATGCCGCAGGTGGCCCAGGGCGAGGAGTCGCCCGAGCCCGGCGGCGTCGTCCGCGGACGCATCGGTGCGGACGGAACGCTCGTGTGGGAACGCGGCGGCTACGACTTCTCGGGTGCGCTCGTCGTGTGGGCGTTCCCCATCAGCGACGTCGTCGGGAACCCGCGTCACGACGTAACGCTCAGCGCGTGGATGCACGACTCCGGGCGGAAGAGCGACTGGGATCTGTATCTGGTCGACGGCGCCTCCGGCGGCCCCCGCTGGAGGCGCTTCGGCGCGTGGCCGTACGTGCCGGGCGACGTCAACGGCGACGGTGACGACGAGGTGATCGCGCGCGACGTGGTGTTCGGAAGACGCCTGAAGACGGCGACGACGAACCTGTGGGCGTACGACGTCACGGGCAAGACGATCTGGAAACGGAGCTACACGGTGAGGACCGACGGTCCCCTCACGTGCGCGGCGGGGTGCTCCTCCGGCGCGGGCGTCGGCTTCGGCTCGGCCGGCGACCTCCAGCCGGACGGCGTGAGGGACAGCTACGTCTCGACGCACATCAGCCATGACCCGGGAACGGAGACGACGGTCCGGTACCTCGTCGACGGGAAGACGGGGAGGCGTTCGCTGGTCTCGGGCGAGGAGCTATTCCCGCTCGCGGCCGCGGTCGACCTGCGGGGGGCGGACGTCGCGCAGGCGCAGTGGCGCGACGGCAGCGTCGCGGTGGCCGCGGCGACGGCGACGGGCCGGACGCTGTGGGAAGCCGCCGTCTCGTTCGGCGTCGCGCTCGAGCCCGGAAAGATCCAGCTGGACGTCGTCGCCGCGACCCTCGACCGCGATCGCTGTCCCGACCTCGTCGTCTCGATCAACGCGCGGCGGGGGAAATACGTCGCGGCCCTCGACGGCGGCGACGGATCGCTGCTGTGGATGAAGACGCTCGACGGCCTTGAGGCCGAGCCGTCGGCCCGGGCCACACGGGACCGCAATCGCGCCTGCTAGCCGACGAGCCGGACGAACCTCCGCTTGCCTACCTGTAGCAACGCGCCCTTGAGCTCGGCGAGCGGGACCTCCTCCCTAGAGACCGGCTCCCCGTTCGCCTTCACGCCGCCCTGCGCGATGAGGCGCCGCCCTTCGTTCCGCGACGCCGCCAGCCCGAGGTCCGCGAGCAACGCCGGGACGTAGACGTTGTCGCCGGAGATCACGCCGGCGCCGATCGCCGCCTCCGGGACGTCCTCGGGGAGCGCGTGCTCGCGGAACAGGCGGTCGAACGCCGCCTCGGCGGCACCGGCGGCATCACCACCGTGGTACAGGGAGACGACGGCGCGCGCGACGCGGCGTTTCGCATCCCCGGCCCCCGGCCCCCCCTGCGCGACCGCGGCCTCGATCTCCGCCACTCCGGCGCCGTCCAGTCCCGCGGCCAGCGCGGCGTAGCTCGGCAGGAGAGTGTCGGGGACGCTCATCAGCTTCCCGAACATGTCCGCCGCGTCGTCGCGTATCCCGATGTAGTTGCCGAGCGACTGGGACATCTTCTGGACGCCGTCGGTGCCGACCAGCAACGGCATCGTCAGCGCGACCTGCGAGCGCTGGCCGTACGCCTTCTGCAGGTCGCGCCCGACGAGGAGGTTGAAGAGCTGGTCCGTGCCGCCGAGCTCGACGTCGGCGCGCACGGCGACCGAGTCGTATCCCTGCAGCAACGGGTACATGAGCTCGATGATCGAGATCGGCCGCTGCTCCGCGTACCGCTTCGCGAAGTCGTCCCGCTCCAGCATCTGCGCGACGGTGTACTGCGCGGTGAGCCCGAGCAGGTCGGGGAGGTCCATCCCCTCGAGCCATTCCGAGTTGTAGCGGACCTCGAGGTTGTCCTCCGACAGGATGTCGCGGAACTGGTCGAGGACCGCCTCCGCGTTCACCTGCACCTCCTCTTTGGAGAGCTGGGAGCGCGTCTGCGACTTGCCCGAAGGGTCGCCGATGCGGGCGGTGAAGTCGCCGACTATCAGGACCGCGGTGTGGCCGTCGTCCTGGAACGCGCGGAGCTTCCGGAGCGGCACGGCCCAGCCGAGCGTGACGGCACGCGCGGTGGGATCGAGCCCCAGCTTGACCCTGAGAGGCCGGCCCTCCTCGAGGCGGCCGGCGAGGTCTCCGGCGGGGACGACGTACTCCGCGTGGCGCGTCAGCCGGTCGAGGCGGCGCCTCAGGGTCTCGTCCATGTCGGGCGATGCTAGACGACGCCTTCTCCGGCCGGCCCCGAACCGGAGCCTTCCCCGGGGCGTCGGTAGAATCGATGCCTATGCTCCCGACGCACCGTCGCCGCGCTCCCGCGCTGCTCCTCCTGGTCGCCCTGCTCGCCGGCGCCTGCGCGCGGCTCGACGACCTGCCGCGGCTCCAGCCCGAGGACCTCGAGTTCAAGCTCGCCCAGTCGTCGAAGATCTTCGACGCCAAGGGGCGCCTGATCACGACGCTGCACCGGGGCCAGAACCGGACGAACGTCACGCTCGACCAGATCCCGCAGTTCCTCCAGGACGCCGTGATCAGCATCGAGGACGAGCGGTTCTACGAGCACGGCGGCGTCGACCTGAAGGCGATCATCCGGGCCGCGCTGGCGAATGCGGCGAGCGGCGACATCGAGCAGGGCGGCTCGACGATCACCCAGCAGTACGTCAAGAACGTGATCATCGCCCCCAACGAGATCGCGGAGCAGACGTTCGACCGCAAGCTCCAGGAGGCGGCGCTGGCACGCCAGATCGAGAAGAAGCTCAGCAAGGAGGAGATCCTCGAGCGCTACCTCAACACCGTCTACTTCGGCCAGGGCGCCTACGGAGTTCAGGCCGCGTCGAAGGTCCTGTTCGGGAAGTCGGTGTGGCACCTCAAGCTGCGCGAGGCCGCGCTCCTGGCCGGGCTGATCAAGGCGCCGGGCGACTACGACCCGTACCGGCGCGGCAGGGCGGCCAAGAGGCGGCGCAACGTCGTGCTGCGCCAGATGGCCGCGCTCGATCACATCACCGAGGCACAGGCGGAGGACGCGGCCGCGAAGGGCCTCGGGCTCCAGCCGACGAAGGAGAAGGACGAGTATCCGGCTCCCTATTTCGTCGACTACGTGCAGCGGATGCTCACCTACCACCCGGACTTCGACTTCCTCGGCAAGACCGCGGCGCAGCGTACGAAGCGGATCTTCACCGGCGGTCTCAGGATCTACACGACGGTCGACCTCGAGATGCAGGCCGCGGCCGAGGAGGCCGTGCGCCAGACGCTGCCGTACGCGTCCGACCCCTACGCGGCGCTCGTCGCGCTGGAGCCGGATACCGGTCACGTCAAGGCGATGGTCGGGGGCCGCGACTGGTTCGTGCCGCCGAAGAAGGACCGCTACGCGAAGCTGAACCTCGCGATCGCGGCCGAGCCCGAGCTCGGCCGCGTCAAGTTGCCGGGGACGAAGAGGTACCTGCACCAGGCCCCCGGAACCGGGCGGCAGGCGGGGTCGGCGTTCAAGCCGTTCGCCCTGGCGGCCGCCATCGACGACGGCGTCCCGCTCTCGAAGCGTTACGACGGGAGCGGGCCCCTCGTGATCCCCGGCGTCGACAACGGCAGCGACTACACCGTCAACAACTACGAGGGCGGGCAGTTCGGTGAGATCACGCTGCTCGAGGCGACCGTGAGCAGCGTCAACGTCGTGTACGCCCAGCTCGTCGAGGAGGTCGGCGTGGACCCGGTCGTGGACGTCGCCGCGCGACTGGGCATCCGCACCCCGCTGCAGCCGCACTTCTCCGCGGTGCTCGGCACGAACGAGGTCAACGCGCTCGGCATGGCGAGCGCGTTCTCGACGCTCGCCAACCTCGGCGACTACCACGCTCCCGTCGCGGTGACCAGGATCGTCGACTCGACCAAGGAGAGGGACAAGGAGATCTACAAAGACCGCACCCACCCCGTCGAGGTCCTCGACGAGGGGGCCGCGTACCTGACCACGAGCGCGCTCGAGCAGGTGGTGCAGCGGGGCACGGGGCAAGCGGCCTCGGCGATCGGGAGGCCCGCCGCGGGGAAGACCGGCACCGCGCAGGAGTACCGGGACGCGTGGTTCGTCGGCTACACGCCGAACCTCGTCGCGTCGGTCTGGGTCGGCTACCCGCAGGGACAGATCGAGATGAAGACGTCGTGCTACGCGACGTCCGCGGGGCCCGGCGGGATGCCGGATTGCCTTCCCACGCGGATCACGGTGACGGGGGGATCGTGGCCGACCGAGATCTGGACCAACTTCATGTTCCAGGCGCTCAGCGACTACCCGGTCGAGGACTTCGAGGTGCCGGAGCTCGCGATCGTGGAGGTCCCGATCGACACGCGCAACGGGTGCCTGGTGAGCAAGTTGACGCCTCGCGAGTACCGCGCGGTTGGCGTCTTCGCGGCCGGCACCGAGCCGGAGAAGAGCTGCAGGGAGCCGGGTGACCGCAAGACCGTCGAGAACTTCGTCGGCTTCCCGCGCGGCGAGGCGATCCGCATCCTCGAGGACGAGGGGTTCGACGTCGTCACCGAGCTCGCGCCCCCGGGCAGCTACCCGCCCGGGACCGTCGTCGACCAGGATCCTCCCGGGGGGTCGCGCGTGCCGGCGGGGTCGACGGTGACGCTCTACATCGCGTCGGAGGAAGCCGAGGAGGAGACCGCCACGGTGCCGGACGTCCTCGGGTTCAGCAGGGGCGAGGCCGAGGAGCGCATCCGCGCCGCCGGGTTCGCCGTCCAGGTGGTAGTTGAGCGGGAGTCGAGCCGCGCGAAGAGGAACGCGGGCCGGGTGTGGAAACAGGCGCCGGGCGGGGGGGCCGAGCTGGAGAGGGGCGACACGGTGACGATCTGGGTGAACCCGGAGTAGTTAGGGCCGTCTCTTCGGCGCGCCTCGCCATTAGAGGGCCTAACGACGCGAGTCGCCTTCTGGATCCCTCCCGTTCTCGCCCCGAGACTCGTCGGTTGCCGGCGAGCCGGTTGGCGTCCGCCTGGTCCCGGCACCAGCAGTGGTGGGCGGAGGACCGAATTGGGATACCGGCTTCGGTCCGGACGGGTACCCACCCTTAGTGACGTGACCGGATCGGCCTCGCCTCGAACCGCCTCGTGCCATCGGCTTCACCTTCCTACGCGTCGGTGAACTCGAAGAACTCTACTTCTTCCCACCTGATCACGAGGCTGTTCCCCCTGTGGATCGGGCGGCCGTCATCCAGCACGAACTCTCCGGAGTCGGGGTCGACCTCCACGGCGTCGGCCAGGAACAGATCCTGCGGCTCGGGAGAGCCCGCGGCGTAAGAGCGGATTCCATCCTCCATCGGACCGAACGCACCCGCGATCCAGACGCCACTCTTCAGCCTCAGTCGAATCCACCCATCCGGGCGACTCGAGAAGAAGTGATCCCATGCCCGCGGCGCGGGGTTGGGACCGGTGAAAGCCCTCGCCGCGCGACGCGCGACGGCCGGGAGTGGGTGCGATGAGGGCGTGGAATAGCGACGACGTCCCAAAGAACCGGAACAACCGATCCGAGAGGCCGATCCCCCAATTCCCAACCTCGCGTTCAAGGCCCCAGACGTATAGCGCTCCCGGCAGCAGCGCGATCGCGCCGACCGCCATGGCTTCGAACGTCTCTACCACCGCACGCGCACCGCCATGGCGCCAAGCTAGACGGGTGGTACGACAGAATCGGGTCCTGGCGCTAGCGGCGGCGGGAGGCGTGGGGATGCCCCGGCACCACGAAGCGCCACGGGATCTCGTCACCCCGGCCCGCGGCGAGGCCGATCCGCGTCGTCTGCAGGGCCGCACGGCGTAGCGCATCCGTGTCTTCGTCCTCGGCGCACCACATGTCGCCGCCTCTCAGCAGCGTCGCGCCGTTGTGGGACCTCCCGATGCCGAGAGCCTGGGCGAGCCGCGCGGGCCCGGCGGCGAGCAGCCGGTCGGTGACGTCGCCGCGGTTCCTCCTCATGATGTCGTCGCCGAGAACGGGCTCCCCGGCCCGCAGCAGCACCGCTTCACACGTCCCCGCGTCGCCGCACACGATGTTGGCGCACCAGTGCATGCCGTACGTGAAGTAGACGTAGAGCCGGCCCGGCGGACCGAACATGACCTCGGTCCTCGGCGTCACCCCCCGGTACCCGTGCGAGCCGGGGTCCTGGGGGCCGCGGTAGGCCTCCGTCTCGACCAGGCGCACGCCCGCGAGGCCGTCCGCGTGCCGGTGGACGAAGACGCAGCCGATCAGGTCGCGGGCGACGGCGAGCGCGTCGCGCGCGTAGAAGGCCCGCGGCAGCCGCTTCACCGCTCTCTCAGCCGATCAGCCAGGCGAGCAGCGCCTTCTGCGCGTGGAGGCGGTTCTCCGCCTGGTCCCACACGACCGAGCGCGGCCCGTCGATGACTTCCGCCGCGATCTCCTCGCCGCGATGGGCGGGGAGGCAGTGCATCACGATCGACGCGGGGTCCGACGCGTCGACGGCCGCCGAGTCCAGGCGGTAGGGCTCAAACACAGCGAGGCGCGCCTCCGCCTCGGACTCCTGGCCCATGCTCGCCCAGACGTCGGTGTAGAGGACGTCGGCGCCCGTTGCGGCATCCGCCACCGAGCTCGTCACCGTGACGCTCCCGCCGGTCGACTCGGCGATCTCGTTGCACCGGTCGACGACCTGCGGGAACGGCCCGTACCCGGGGGGGCACGCGACGCGCACGTGCATCCCGGTCTTGGTGCCGCCGAACATCAGCGAGTGGGCGACGTTGTTGCCGTCGCCGAGGTAGGTGAGCGTGAGGCCCCCGAGCCTCCCCTTCTTTTCCCTGATCGTCTGGAGGTCGGCGAGGCACTGGCACGGGTGCGAGAAGTCGCTCAGCGCGTTGACGACCGGGATCGACGCCGCCTGCGCGAGCCGTTCGAGCCGGTCCTGGCCGAACGTCCGCACGACGATCGCGGAGACGTACCGGGACAGGACCCTGCCGGTGTCCTCGATGGTCTCGCCGCGGCCGAGCTGGAGCTCGTCGCCGCGCAGCACGATCGCGTGCCCGCCGAGCGACGTGACGGCGGCCTCGAACGACACGCGCGTGCGCGTGCTTGGCTTCTCGAAGATCAGCGCGACCTGCTTCCCGCTCAGCTGGTCGTCGAGCGCCTCCGGCCTCCGCTTCAGCGCGTCGGCCGAATCGAGGAGGTAGACGAGCTCGTCCGGCATCAGGTCGTCGATCGACAGGAAGTCCCGCTCCTCCATCTCTCGCCTCCCGCTACGCGCGGAGCTCCGCCCCGACCCGGTCGCTCAGCGCGGCGACGATGCGGTCCCGTACCGTCAGCGCCTCCTCGTCCGTCAACGTGCGGTCGCTCGCGCGGATCTCGAGCGCGAACGCGAGGCTCTTGCGCCCTTCCGGCAGCTGCTCGCCCCTGTAGAGGTCGAACAGCCGCGCCGACGTCACGTCCGGCGCCCCCACCGCGCGGACGATCCCGGCCACCGTACCGGCGGGCACGTCCTCGTCCACGACGACGGCGAGGTCTATGAGCAACGGCGGGAACTTCGGGAGCTCGTCGACCTTGACGCGCGGCGGCAGCGCCGCGGCCAGCGGCGCGAGCGCCAGCTCGAACGCGACGGTCCCCTCGTAGACGTCGAAGCGGTCGCAGACGTCGGGGTGGAGCTCGCCGAACGCGCCGGCGACCGTCGTCCCCAGTGTCACCGTCGCGCTCCTCGTCGGGTGGAACGGCATCCCGGTCGCGGGCGAGAACGCCGGCGACGGGAGGTCGAGTGACCGCAGCAGCGCCTCGAGGAGTCCCTTCGCGGCGAAGAAGTCCCACGGCGCGTCCGGGCCGCGCCACGTCTGCGGCCGCCGCCGTCCCGCCATCACGACGCCGAGGACGTCCGCCTCGACCGGGAGGTCCTCCCCGGAAGGCTCGTAGACGCGCGCGACCTCGTAGAGCGCAACGCCGTCCGCGCGGTGCGCGACGTTGCGAGCCGCCGCGCGCAGGAGGCCCGGCAGCAGCGTCGTCCGCAGTGCCGGCTTGTCCTCGGCCATCGGGTTCATGAGCCGCACGAGGTCACGCGCCGGATGGTCGCCGTCCAGACCGAGGTCGTCGAGCTCCTTGGGGCCGAGGAAGGACTCCGTCCACGCCTCACGCAATCCGAGCGCCGCGAGGCTCCGCCGCAGGCGGCGGTCGAACCGCTGCGCCTCCGTCAGCGCCCCCGCCCGTCCCGGTGGGAGCGTCGAGGGAACGCGGTCGATGCCGTGCAGGCGCACGACCTCCTCGACGAGGTCCACCTCGCGCGTGAGGTCGGGACGCCAGGTCGGCACGACGGCCCGGATGACGCCTTCTGTCTCGACGGCGTCGATCCCAACGGACTGAAGGTGCCTCACCTGACGCTCCGCGGGGACGTCGACACCGAGCACCCTCGGCGTCCGGTGGGGCCGCAGCGCGATCGACCTCCGCTCGACGGGGGCCGGGTATTCATCCCACACGGGGTATCCGGCGTTCCCGCCGGCTATCTCGGCCAGCAGCTGCGCGGCACGGGCGGCCGCGCCCGGCACCGCCTCGGGGTCGGCTCCGCGCTCGAAGCGCGCCGAGGCCTCCGTTCGCAGCCCGTGCCGCCGGCTCGTGTACGCGATCGAGGCGTGGTCGAAGTACGCCGACTCGAGGATCACGTCCGTGGTCGAGCCGGAGACCTCGGACCCCGCCCCTCCCATGACCCCGGCAAGCGCGAGCGGCTTGGCGGGATCGGCGATCAGAAGGTCGTCGGGGTGCAGCTCCCTGTCGGCGTCGTCGAGCGTTTGCAGCCTCTCGCCCTTCCGGGCGCGGCGCACGACGACGTGCCCCTCGGCGACCTTACCCGCGTCGAATGCGTGAAGGGGATGGCCGAGCTCCATCAGGACGTAGTTCGTGACGTCGACCACGTTCGACACCGGGCGAATCCCGGCAGCGACGAGCCGGCTCGCCATCCACTGCGGCGACGGCCCGATCTCGACGCCGGCGATCCACCGGCCGAGGTACCGCGGGCAGCCCGTCGCGTCGTCGATCTCGACCGACACCGGTTGAGGCAGCTCCGGATCGGTGGCGTCCACGACCCGCGGGGGTTTCAGCTCGTTGCCGGTGAGCGCCGCGACCTCGCGCGCCACGCCGAAGACGCTCATGCAGTCCGGGCGGTTCGGCGTGATCTCGAGCTCGAAGACCGAGTCCGCCAGCCCGAGCGTCCGCACGACGTCCTCGCCCAGCGGTGCGTCGGGCGGCAGGATCAGCAGCCCGGAGTGGTCCTTCGACAGGCCGAGCTCGGACGCGGAGCAGAGCATCCCGGCGCTCGTCTCGCCGCGGATCCGCCGCTCGGTGATCGTCGTCCCGGGTACCGCCGATCCGACGCGCGCGAGCGCGACCTTGTCCCCCACCGCGAAGTTGCGCGCGCCGCAGACCACCCTCTGCGAGCCGTCGCCCGTCGACACCACGACCATGCTGAGGTTGTCCGCGTTGGGATGCGCTTCGATCTCCTGCACCTGCGCGACCACGACGCCCTCGATCCCCTCCGCGGGATTGTGGATCCTCTCGACCTTCGTGCCGGAGAGATCGAGCATCTCCTTCAGCGTCGCGAGCGGGACGTCGACGTCGACGAACTCGCGCAGCCAGTTCAGGCTGACCCTCACAGGGCCCCCTCGAACTGCGCGAGGAACCTGACGTCGTTCTCGTAGAGCGCCCGGATGTCGCCGACCCCGTGGGAGAGCGCCGCGGCGCGCTCGACGCCGAGGCCGAACGCGAAGCCCGAGTAACGCTCCGGGTCGTAGCCCACCCACTCGAACAGCGCGGGGTCGACCATCCCGCACCCCAGAAGCTCGATCCAGCCCTCGCCCTTGCACACGCGGCACCCGGAGCCGCGGCACACGAAGCACTCGACGTCCATCTCCGCGGACGGCTCGGTGAACGGGAAGAAGTGGCCGCGGAGCCGCGTCGCGAGGTCCTTCCCGAACAGCGCGCGCGCGACGTGCTCGAGCGTCCCCTTCATGTCGGCGACCGTGATGCCCTCGTCGACCGCAAGGCCCTCGACCTGCGTGAAGGACGACAGGTGCGTCGCGTCCTCCTCGTCCCTCCGGTAGCACCGGCCGGGCACGACGATGTAGACGGGCGGGGGCTGCGACTCCATCACCCTGATCTGCGCCGGAGAGGTCTGCGGGCGCAGGAGCACGCGCTCGCCGGTCCCCTCGACGTAGAACGTGTCGGCGGGAGAGCGCGACGGATGCTCCGGAGGCGCGTTCAACGCGTCGAAGTTCAGCGTCGACAGCTCGACCTCGGGACCGTCCGCCAGCGCGTAGCCGAGCCCGACGAAGACGTCGACGATCTCCCAGATCGTCTTCGTCAGCGGGTGGATCGAGCCGGGCTCGAAGTGCTCGCCCGGCAGCGTCACGTCGATGCGGTCGCGCTCCCATCGCGCCGCCTGCTCCGCCGCCTCGAATTCGGCGGTCTTGGCCGCGAGCGCCTGCTCGAGCGCGGCCTGGACCTCGTTCGCCAGGCGCCCAAGCTCCCTGCGCTCGTCGTCCGGAACCCTCCCCAGCGACGACCGCGCGCGAGCGAGAGCCGTCTTGCGCCCGAGGGTCCGGATCCGCGCCTCCTGTACGCCGGCGAGGTCGCCGGCGGCGGCGATCGCGGCGAGACCCTCGTCGCGCGCGGCCTCGAGCCGCGCCCGGAGGTCGTCGTCTCTCATGCCTGCGGGGGCTGAGGGAGCTCGATTGTGAACTTCGACCCCACCCCGACCTTGCTCTCGACCGAGACCGTGCCGCCGTGCGCCTCGACGAGGCGCCGCGTGAGGTAGAGCCCGAGCCCGGTGCCGGAAGGCCCCGCCGCCTGACCCTGCGGCGCGGGGCCGGCGAAGATCTCGCCGATCAGATCGTCGGGTATTCCGACGCCTTCGTCGCTGACCGTGATGGCGCCGTTCGCCGCGTCCACGACGACCGCTCCCTCGTCGGAGAACTTGATCGCGTTCTCGACCAGGTTGGACAGCGCGTGCCCGAGGCGCTCGGGGTCCGCGTACACGACCGCATCCTCCGGCACGTCGACGCGGACGCGCTCGGCTCCCCCGAGGGCCGCGTGGTTCGCCACCGCCCGCGTCGCGACCTCGCGCAGGGACGTCTGCTGCAGCTGGAGCTCGAGCCTCCCGGCTTCGAGCCGGGCGAGGTCGAGGACCTCGGAGACGATCCGGCCCATCCGCTCCGCGTCGTGGTGGATCGTCTCGATGAACTGGAGCCGTTGCTCGTCGGTGAAGCGGTCCCACCGCTTCACGAGCGTCGCCGAGAAGCCCTTGATCGAAGTCAGCGGCGACCTCAGCTCGTGCGCGATCTTCGAGATCATGTCGGCGAACCGGGCGTTCTCGGTCATATAGCCGCCGAGGATATCCGCCGCTGGCGGACGGCCTCGAAGAGCAGGAGCGCGCCCGCGATCGCGGCGTTGAGGGACTCGGCCTCGCCCGGCATCGGGATGCCGACGACCTCGTCGAGCAGCGAACGGTCCTCCTCGGAGATGCCCCACGCCTCGTTGCCGACGACGAACGCGACCTTGCCGGTGTAGTCGACGGCGTCGTACGGCGTCGTCGCCCCCGCGTCGGTGCCCACGACTAGGAACCCGCGTCGCCGCAGCTCCTCGAGCGCGGCGGCGAGCTCGACGTCGCGTGCGAGACCGACGCGGAAGAGCGCGCCGGCGGCGGCGCGGGCAGCCTTCATCGCGTAGGGATCGACGGACCCCTTCGTGAAGAAGACCGCGCCGGCCCCCGCGGCCGCGGCGCACCTGACGAGCGTCCCCGCATTGCCCGGGTCCCTGATCTGGTCGAGCACGAGGACGAGCCGGACGTCGCTATCGACGTCGGCCGGAGCGAGGTCACTCATCTCGACCACCGCGACGACGCCCTGCGGAGTGGTCGTGTCGGACAACGACTCCAGGACGCCGCGCGTCGCCCGCACGACGTCGACCTGCGCGTCCGCGGCCGCCGCGGCCAGCGTCTCGGCGTCGGGATGGTCGTCCGCGACGAACAGCGAACGTACGGCGGCGCGCGCCGCGAGGGCCTCCTGCACCGGGACCGTTCCTTCGAGGAGATACGCCTGCGCCGCGTCCCTGTGCGCGCGGCGCAGGAGCTTACGGGCGGCGAGCACCCGCGGGTTCTGAAGGCTGGAGACGACTTGCACCTAGAGCCGGAGGACGGCCGAGGCGGCCCTTCGGGTTATGACGCCTCTTCCAGCGAGCGGCGAGCGACGTCGGCGAGCGCCGTGAATGCCCCCGGCTCGTTCACCGCGAGCTCGGCAAGCATCTTGCGGTCGACCTCGATCTCGGCGAGCTTCAGCCCGGCCATCATCCGGCTGTAGCTGAGGCCGTTCTCGCGCGCGGCCGCGTTGATCCGGATGATCCAGAGCCTCCGGAAGTCGCCCTTGCGCGCGCGGCGGTCGCGGTAGGCGTAGACGCCGCTGTGCAGGACCTGCTCGTTCGCCGCGCGGAAGTGCTTCCCGCGCGCCGAGTAATAGCCCTTCGCTTGCTTCAGGACCTCGCGGCGCCTCTTCCGGCCGGCGACGCTCCTCTTTACGCGTGGCATGGTGCTCCTCCTTGGGAGTTGAGAAAGCGTCGGCTACTTGCCGAGCAGCCTGCGGATGCGCTTCGAGTCCGAGGCCGAGACCACCGCGTCCGGGGCGCTCAGCGACCGCTTCCTCTTCGGCGACTTCTTCTCCAACATGTGGTTCATGAACGCGCGGCGGCGACGGATCTTGCCCGTCGGCGTCACCTTGAAGCGCTTGGCGGCTCCGCGGTGCGTCTTCATCTTCGGCATGGCTCAGCCTCCCTCGGCTCTCGTTACCTTCCGCGGCGGCACCTTCGTCGGAGGAGGTGGCGGCTCCGCCGGCTCCGGCGCCGGCGCTTCCTCCTGAGGTGGCGACGGCCGTTCGCTCCGGCGATCGGCGACGGAAGAAGGCGCTTTCGGCGCCACGGCCTGTGGCGGCCTCGACTTCGGCGCCACGGGGGCCGCCTTCGTCGTCACGGCTTCCTTGAACGGATTGAGGACCATCGTCATGTTCCTGCCGTCGACCCTCGGCGGGGTGTCCACCTTCGCGATGTCGGCGACGTCGCCGGCGAGCTGGTCGAGGAGCTTCCGGCCGAGGTCCTGGTGCGCCATCTCGCGGCCGCGGAACATGATCGTGATCTTGACCTTCGCGCCCTGTCGCAGGAACCGGATCACGTGCCCCCGCTTGGTCGCATAGTCGTGGCGGTCGATCTTCGGCCGCATCTTCATCTCTTTGACCACGACCTGCGACTGCTTGCGACGAGCTTCCTTCTGCCGCTGGTCCTGCTCGTACTTGAACTTCCCGTAATCCATGATGCGGCAGACGGGGGGGTCCGCCTGGCCGGCCACCTCGACGAGGTCGAGGTCCTGCGCGGCGGCCATGTCGAGCGCATCCTTGATCTCCAGAATCCCTATCTGGCTCCCGTCGGCCCCTACCACCCTCACGCGGGGGACCCGGATGCGATCGTTGATCCTCAGATCCGTTGCGATGCGATTCTCCTTCCGACGACCGACAAAAAAAGCCGGGACGCCAAGACTGACGTCACCGGCTCGGACCCGGACGCGCCGGACCGTTTGCCAATCGGCGACTGCAGACCCCCGCGGCCTGAAGTAGCTGCCGGGAGGTGAGGGGCGGAGTGCTGCCCCTTCTTGGCGACACTAGCGGTTGAAGTATAAACGAATGCGCCATGGATCCCGAAGACCAACAGCAGAGCGAGCGGCCGCGCCCGAAGGTCGTCGACAAGAGGATCTCGGCGCGCCCGGCTCAGCCGGCCGCCGAGGCTGCGCCGCCCCCGGAAGCTCCGACCGCCGAGGCGACGGTGGGGTCGGTGCCCGAGACGCCGCAGGCACCGCGCGAGCCGGAACCGTCTCCTCGGCAGCCCCCGCCGCAGCCGGGCGAGAGGGTATGGACGCCGGAGGAGGAGGCCGAGGCGCGGCGAGTCGCGCAGGAGATCGCGCAGACGCCGAGCATCGAGTGGGTCGTGAACACGGCGGCGACGCTGGCGAACGTCGCGGGGACGAAGCTCGACCTGGGGGCCGCGCCCGACGCGCAGCTCGCGATCGACGCGCTCGCGGGGATAGTGAACGCAGTGGGGCCGCGCCTGCAGGGGGCCGAGAAGCCGCTGCGGCAGCTGCTGGCGGACCTGCAGCTGGCGTACGCGCAGAGAGTGACGGGGCCGGGGGCTTAGGCGGCTGCCGTGCGCGCCACAAGACGCGTCCGGCGGAACACTTAACGGAAATGATTTCTCGTGGTTCGGAAGTTTCTTCTCGAACCCCCTTGACCGGCAGCGGGTAACCCTCCAGGCTGTCGCCAGTTCAGTCGGTGGACAATATGAGGGGGGCTGCATGAAGAGGAAAGTTGCGGTTGGCGGATGTCTCGTCGCGTTATTGGTTCTTACGGGTGCAGTAGCGGCTTGGGCAGGAGGATCGTTGCGCCACAGCACGACGGGAGCCGACTTCGGGAACAAGAAGAGCGACGGCTACTGGACGTGGTGTTCGAATGACGGAAGCGGCAACTTCTGCAAGAACGGCGGCTTCCGTCATTATGGGACGATCACCGACACCAACTCGAGCGACGGTGACAACGTTTACTCCAAGGTGAAAGTCGAGGGATACAACCCCGCCAGCTACTACGGAACCCAGAACGGGCAGAAGTACCAGAACATCGAGACCTACGACTACCAGGCGATCTTGACGAAGAACGCAACGTACTGGGTCTGCCGCGACAGATCAGCGCCGTACTCCGACAACTGTTCTACTGGGCAATCCTTCAGCAGATAGGACCCATCGAGCCATAGAGCCACGCTGGTGGCTGGAGATCCCTCCGGCCACCAGCGTGCGTTCGCGTGTGAGGGACTAGGACATGCGTCAGGACCAACAGGCCGCAACCCTCGTGGAAGCCCACGACCTGTTCCTCTCGTATGACGCCACCGTTGCCCTGGCCGGTGCCAGTGTGGACGTGCGCGAGGGAGAGATCCTCGTGTTGACGGGGAAAAGCGGATCGGGAAAGTCGTCGCTGCTTTACTGCCTGGCGGCAGTGGTGAGACCGAATCGGGGGCGGCTCGACTATAGAGGCCGCTCCATGACCGACATGTCGGATGACGAAGCCAGCACCCTTAGACGGAGCGAATTCGGGTTCGTCTTCCAGTTCGGCGAGCTCGTTCCGGAGCTGTCGATCCGCGAGAACGTCTCCTTACCGTTGCGGCTGAACGGCTGGGACAACAAGAGCAGCGGTCGCGTCACCGAGTTGCTGCGGGCGCTGGGGATCGAAGATGTTGAACGAAAGCGTCCCTCACAGGTCTCAGGAGGTCAAGCTCAGCGCGCCGCCATCGCGCGCGCGCTGGTGCACCGGCCGCGTGTGGTATTCGCCGACGAGCCGACGGGGGCGTTGGACACCGAGAACAGCCAGATAGTTCTGACGGAGTTCGTCAGGATGGCACGGGATCATCATGCCGCGATCGTACTTGTGACGCATGAGCCCGGCGTTGCGGCCGTTGGTGACCGCCACTTGGTCGTCACAGACGGACGCGTGACCTCTCCCTCACGCGAGCAGTGATAGTCGCGCGCCTCGGCCTCTTGTTTCTGCTCGGCAGCGGCCGCCGGGGGAAGGTGCGCCTTCTTCTCATGTCGCTCGGGACCGCGATGGGCGTCTGGACGCTGCTCGTCGCCCTCGCCTTTCCCGGCATCCTGAGCCACCGGCAAGACAGAGCGGCCAGCAGGACGCCCATCAGCGCCGACGGTTCCGACGAACCCCGCGGATGGTGGCTGAAAAGGACGGTGCCTTTCGAAGATCGACAGATCCAGGTCCTTTACCTTGCAACCGACGGCACCGACCCCCCGCCGCTCCCGCCGGGCATGCGATCTTTCCCGGAGGAGGGTGAGGCAGCCGTGTCACCAAGCCTCGCCCGCGAGCTGGGTGAGAGCGCCCGCCTGACCACGGTCTTTCCGTATGATCCCGTTGCCACGGTTCGACCTGAAGGGCTTGTAGCGCCGGACGAACTGTTCGCAGTGGTGGTGCAGGGGAGCGCCCTCCTTCGCAGTGAAGGATTGCCGCTCCGCGGTTACGGGATGTCCGGCCGGCCCGAGGTCGATATCGCGGCAGGCGACCTCCGGTTGATCGGGTTTGCCTTTCTCGCCCTCGTCGGCGTCCCGCTCGCCGTGTTCTTCGCCATCACCGCCCGGCTCTCAGCCTCGACCCGTGATCGCCGGCTGGCAGCATTGAGGCTCCTCGGCATGTCGCGCGGGATGACCCAGGGCGTCAACGCGTTCGAGTCCGCGACCGCTGCGCTCGCCGGAGCGATCGCCGGCCTCCTTGCCTACCATCTAACGCAAGGAGCCCTGGCTTCGCTCGGGCTTGGAGGCCTCGTGTGGTTCGTCGAGGACGGGCGACTTAGCCTGGGGTCGATCTTGCTCACGCTCGTCGGAGTGCCACTGCTCGCGGTCTCCGTCGGGATCGTCGGCTCTCGCCATGCAGTTGCGAGCGCCCTTGAGGTCCGACGCCACACTCCTGCCGCCCCTGCGCCCCTCTGGCGGTTGATCCCATTCGGCGTGGGACTCGCGGTCCTGACCGGGCTCTTGATCGCTACCCTAACGTCGCCCGAGGGGGGCCTGAGGCGCCCGGCTCCGACGATCATGATGGCCGCGATGCTGTGCACGGCCGTCGGCGTTGTGGTTGGGTTCCCTGTCATAACCACCAGCATCGCCGGGATGATCGGCTCGGCCGCTCGGACGACGTGGATGCTGCTCGGGACGCGCCGCCTGCAATTCGAACCCTCCAGCGGTAGTCGAGTGGTCGCGGGCCTCGTCGTCGTGGTCTTCGGAATGGGGTTCGCGACGGGACTTCAACGGGATGCTCAAGCCTCCGCATCGCCACTCGGGAAGCACGAGTATTACGCGCTGCAGGCGAGAGACATCCCCTCGTCGCAGCGAACGAAGGCCATGGACGTTGATGGTGTAAACGCCGTCAACGTAGTTCTCGCTTCCGCGCCCCCGCCGCCGGGACAGGCCGGAGCAACCATCGGCTTTCTGGGATGCTCCGATCTCGAAGTCTTCATCGAGAAGGAGATCGCGAACTGCGTCGACGGACAGCCCTACCGGCTCGTGCCGTCTGAGGCGCACCTGTTCGAGACGCCGGCCGCGGGAACACGGTTCGACTTCCCGCTCAGGGACCGCGGTAAGGTGCTTCGAGCGCGGGTTCCCGAGGAGAGCCTTGAGCTACCCAGTCAGGAGTACATCAACCTCGGGATCACCATGATGCTGCCGCCGGAGGACCTTTCGGGAGGACGAATTCCTAGGACGGCAGACATCTACCTGGCTTCCGCCACCGACGTCGACGCCGTTACGTCGGTGGTCGCAGGAGTCTTCGCGATCGCGCCACTGGCGGAGCTCCGTCTTCTCAACGACGACTTGGTGAAGCGACATCAATCTCTTGTCTTCCAAGGGCTCCTGAACGCCGCACTCCTTTTGGGCATCATCGTCGGGATGATCGCGTTCGTCGTTGCGGCCCTTGACCGCGCGGTGGAGCGACGAGCTAATCTGGTTTCCTTGCGTATCGTAGGCGTCTCGGCCAGCACCCTTCGCGCGGCACAGTGCGTCCAGGTCGTTTTACCCCTGCTCGTAGGAGCGATCATTGCGATTCTGGCGGGCCAGGTTGCCGAGCAGGTAACGGTCGGCGTCGGCGGGTTCGCCAGCGGATGGAGGCCGTCGGGTCTGCTGTTCTCGTTGGGATTCAGCGCCGTCGCCATTGCGGCGGCTGTGATCGCGACTTTGCCAGCAATCGGCGGCCAAATCGACGTCGCGCTTATCCGCAGAGAATAGGTGGAATGCTACCCTGGCTACGCCTGGCGCGACTTCGTCGCTTACCGGGCAGAGGTGGCCGAACTTGCCGACGCGGCCACGCGGCTCAGGGGACGATCTTCGTTATCGGGAGCTCGACTATGTCCTCGGCCCCCAGCGCCTTCAGCTCCGGGATCAGCAGGTTGATCGTCGCCTTCGGCACGACCGTCTCCACCGCGTAGAAGCCGGTCTCGGCGAGCTGCGAGACCGTCGGCGCCCTCATCGCCGGGAGCGCGTCGACGACGCCGTCGAGCATCTCGCGCGCCACGTTCAGCTTCACCAGCACCTTCCCCCGCGCGTCGATCGCGCCGCGCAGCAGGATCGTGAGCTCGTCGATGGCCCGGCGCTTGTCGGGATCGCCGTACGCGGCGCGGTTCGCGACGAGCTGCGTCCGCGACTCCATCAGCACGTCCACGATCTCCATGCCGTTGCGCCTGAGCGTCGACCCCGTCTCGGTCAGGTCCACGATCGCGTCGACGATCTCGGGGACCTTCGCCTCGGTGGCGCCGTACGACAGGAAGATCCGCACGGGGATCCCGAGCCGCTCGAAGTAGGCGCGCGTGATGTTGGGGAGCTCCGTCGAGATCTTCGAGCCGGGAGGGACGTCCTCGGGACGCGTTATGCCCGCGTCCTTCGGCGCGGCCAGCACCACCTTCACCGGACGGTCCGTCTGCTTCGAGTACTCGAGGGCGGTCACCTTGACCACGTCGGCCCCGGTCTCCGCGACCCAGTCCTCGCCGGTGACGCCGAGGTCGAACAGTCCCTCTTCGACGTATGTCGGGATCTCCTGCGGCCTCAGTATGGCGACGGACGTCACGCGCGGATCCTCGATGGAGCCGCGGTAGTCGCGGTCGTTCCCCCGAACGACCCTCAGGTCGGCGTCCTCGAACAGCTCGAACGTCGCGCGCTCGAGCGAGCCTTTCGGCAGGACGAGCTTCAGCATCTAGAGCTGCTGCCCGGGCTTCGGGAGCGACTGGAACAGGCTCGCCATCTCGATCGCCGCGAGCGCGACTTCGAAGCCCTTGTTGCCCATCTTGCCTCCCGCCCGGTCCGCCGCCTGCTCGGCGGTCTCCGTCGTCAGGACGCCGAACGTCACGGGGACGCCGGTCTCCTGCGCCGCGGCCGCGATCCCCTGAGCGGCGCCGCCGGCGACGAAGTCGAAGTGGGCCGTCTCGCCCTTGATCACGACGCCGAGGCACACGACCGCGTCGACGTCGCCCGATCCCGCGAAGCGCCGAGCGACGAGCGGGACCTCGAACGCGCCGGGCACCCAAGCGACGGAGATGTCCCCGTCGTCGACGCCGTGGCGGCGCAGGCAGTCGAGCGCGCCGTCCACGAGGCGCTGCACGAGGGTCTCGTTGAACCGGCTCGCGACGACGGCGACCCGCAGGTGCTGCGCGTCGAACGAGCCTTCGTAGGTGCGCACGTCTATGCCTCCTTCCCGGCCGGGCTCCCCTGCCCACCCTCGTCGATCGTCTCGGCGAGGGCGTCGAGCAGGTGGCCGAGCTTCTCCCGCTTCGTCTGCAGGTACCGGAGGTTCTCGGCGTTCGGCGTGCTCTCGAGCGGCACGCGGTCGACGATCTCGAGCCCGTACCCCTCGAGTCCCGCCCGCTTCGTCGGGTTGTTCGTCAGGAGCCGCATCGTCGAGATGCCGAGGTCGACGAGGATCTGGGCCCCCACGCCGTAGTCGCGGGAGTCGGGGGAGAACCCGAGCTCGACGTTCGCCTCGACGGTGTCGAGCCCGCCGTCCTGGAGCGCGTACGCCTCGAGCTTGTGCCGCAGGCCTATCCCGCGGCCCTCGTGCCCGCGCACGTACACGACCACGCCCTCGCCCTCCTGCTCGATCTTGCTCATCGCGTCGCTGAGCTGCGTGCCGCAGTCGCAGCGGATGCTGCCGAGGACGTCGCCGGTGAAGCACTCGGAGTGGACGCGCACGAGCACGTCCTTCTTCCCCGCCGGATCGCCCTTGACGAGCGCGACGTGGGTGCGTCCGTCGTGGGACTCGTAGCCGATGGCCCGCCACGTACCGAAGGCCGTAGGGATGCGCGCCTCGACGACGCGGTGGACGAGCTTCTCCCACCGCCGCCGGTGCTTGATGATCTCGGCGATCGACACGATCTTGAGGTCGTGCTCGGCGGCGAAGCGCTCGAGGTCGGACAGGCGCGCCATCGTGCCGTCCTCGTTCACGACCTCGCACAGCACACCCGCGGGGTACAGCCCGGCGAGGCGGGCGAGGTCGACCGACGCCTCGGTATGGCCGGCGCGCCGCAGGACGCCGCCGGGCGTGTAGCGGAGCGGGAAGATATGGCCGGGCCGCGCGAGGTCCGACGGCTTGCTGCGCGGGTCGATCAGCGTCCGGATCGTCGCCGCGCGATCCCCCGCGGAGATCCCGGTCGTCGTGCCCTCACGGGCGTCGACGCTGATCGTGAACGCCGTGCCCATCGCCTCGCTGTTGTCCGGCGACATCAGCGGCAGGTTCAGCTCCTCGAGCCGCTCGGCCTCCATCGGGACGCAGATGATCCCGGAGCCGTGCCTGACCATGAAGCCGATGTGCTCGGGCGCGACCATCTCCGCGGCCAGTATCAGGTCGCCCTCGTTCTCGCGGTCCTCGTCGTCGACGACGACCACCATCCTGCCGGCGCGG
>JALZFC010000044.1:21587-27789 GCA_030861725.1 Actinomycetota bacterium
CGTCCGCGACGGCCTCCTCTACCCGGCTAAGGGGCATAGTCACTCCCTCTTCTCGCGTACCAGCAGCCGCTCGACGTACTTGGAGACGACGTCGACCTCTACGTTCACGGCGGAGCCGACCTTCAGCGACCCGAAGGTCGTCTCGTCCAGCGTGTGCGGGATGACCGCGACCTGGAACGTCGCGCGCCCGACCTCGACGACGGTCAGCGAGACCCCGTCGAGCGCCACCGACCCCTTCTGCACCAGGTAGCGCAGCACGTCGTCGGGGGCTTCGAACCAGAGCCTGCGCGCGCCGTCGGCGTCCTCCACGCGCACGACCCGCGCGACGCCGTCCACGTGGCCCTGCACGAGGTGGCCACCGAGCCTGTCGGCGAGACGCGCCGGCAGCTCGAGGTTCACGGCCGCGCCCTTGCGCAGCCTTTCGAGAGTCGAGCGCGCCAGCGTCTCCCCCGTCACCTGCGCCGAGAACCGCCGGCGCGTCGTCGCCGTCGCGGTGAGGCACACGCCGTCGACGGCGACCGAGTCGCCCCGGTGCAGCTCGCGTGCTATCTCCGGCGCCGCGACCTCGATCTCGAGGACCTCGCCGCGGTTGCGCGCGCTCGTGACCTTCCCGAGGTGCGTCACTATCCCCGTGAACATCAGCGCTTCCTCACGAGCGTGACGAGAAGGTCGTCACCGGCGCGCGTCGCGTCTTCCATGACGTAGCGCAACGCCTCGTCGATCGACGTTATGCCGAGGTCGTCGAGCGAGAGCCCGCCGCCGGTCAGCACCGGGCCGTAGTGGAGCTCGAGCCGGTCGGCGAGTCCCTCTCCGAGAAGGCTCGACGCGAGGCGCGGCCCGCCCTCGCACAGGACCTCGACGATCCCCCGCGCCCCCAGGGCTTCGACCAACGCCGCCAGGTCTACGCCGCTCGATCTTGACCGCTCGCCGAGGCGACGGGTCGTCGTCGCCTCCGGCAGCACCAGGACCTCGGCTCCCGCCTCCTTCCACGCGATCTGCGCGTCGTGCGGACACGCCGCCGTGGTCGCGATCATCGCTGCGCCCTCGGGCTCGGCGATCAACGCGGCGCTCGCCGGGACGCGCCCGGCCGCGTCGACGACCACCCGCAGCGGCTGGCGGACGGCGGGGACGTCCCGGACCGTCAGGCGCGGGTCGTCCGCGAGCACGGTGCCGGCGCCGACGAGGACCGCGTCGCACTCGAGGCGGCGTGTATGGACGGCCGCGCGGGACGCGGGGCCGGTGATCCACTGCGACGATCCGTCCGGAGCGGTCATGCGGCCGTCGAGCGTCAGCGCGAGCTTGACGGACACGAACGAACGGCCGGTGCGGCGGTGGTGGAGATAGGCGCGGTTCAGACGCTCCGCGCCGGCAGCGCTCACGCCGGTCGTGACGTCGACGCCGGCAGCGCGCAGGACGCGGAGGCCGCTCCCACTCGCACGCGGGTCCGGGTCCTCGGTCGCGACGACGACGCGCGCCACTCCGGCAGCGACCACCAGAGGCGCGCACGGCGCGGTCCTGCCGTGGTGGTTGCAGGGCTCGAGCGTGACGTAGAGGGTCGCGCCTCGTGCGTCCACGCCCTCGAGCGCCGCGGCCTCGGCGTGCGGCGTTCCCGCGCCCATGTGCGCGCCCTCGCCGATCACGTGGCCGTCGCGGACGAGGACTGCGCCCACGCGGGGGTTGGGAGAGGTGAAGGCGGGACGGCGCGCGAGCTCGAGGGCCCGCTCCATGTACCGCTCGTCCGGCTGCACCGCGCCTCCCGGCGATCGTTCTTCGGGGAGGGACGGGACGGCTACGGCCCTCCCGCTCGTGGGAGCGGGAGCGCGCGAGTGCGGCTCCGTCGCCTCTTCTCCCATCCGGACTTCGGCGCCAGCGTCTCGCTCACGCGCCTTACCGTCGGTCCCGGAGTTCCACCGGGTCAGCCCGGAGCGCCGTTCGTGCGGCTGCGCCAGGGTCGCGGACTCTCACCGCCGGTCGGGAATCTCACCCTGCCCCGAAGAGGTTCGACTTGCCGGTCCAGTATAGAGGGCTAGGCCCTCGATCCGGTGTCGGTGCGCGCCGGGGCGACCTCGCCCTCGTCGTCGTCGACGCGGCGGCGGTCGATCGCGTAGCTCGAGCGCGGCTCCCGCTTCGCGAACTGCTTCATCTCCGCGGCGATCTCCGACGCCTCCCAGTGGCTGTTGATCGGCCGCCGGGTGTTCGTGGCGATGCCGATCGAGACCGTCGTGGGCGGGAACTTGTGCATCTGGTCCTGGCGGTCCTTCACCTCGATGAAGCCGCGGGCGACGTCCTCGGGGTCGTAGAGCTCGCCGATCTTCGTGTCCCAGCACTCGATGATCTCCTTCGCGGAGAGCTCCGCCACGTCGGGCGTGGTGATCGCGACGAAGTCGTCGCCGCCGACGTGGCCGAGGAAGCAGCTGGGGCCGCCGTGCTTGGCGAGCGCGCCGGTCGTGCACTTCGTGAGCAGCTTGATCGCCTCGTCCCCGCGCAGGAACCCGTAGTGGTCGTTGAACGCCTTGAAGTTGTCGAGGTCCACGTACATGAGTGCGAACGGCGCGCCGAGCGCGACCCGCTTCGCCACCTCCTCCTGGACCTGGACGTTCCCCGGGAGCTGCGTCAGCGGGTTCACCGCCCGCATCTCCCGCGATCGCCGCAGCGCCGACTTCACGCGCGCGACGAGCTCCATCGGGTCGAACGGCTTGATCATGTAGTCGTCTGCACCGGCGGTGAGCCCGACGACCTTGTCCGCCGACAGCGACTTCGCCGTCAGCATGATCACCGACATGTGCTTCGTGCGGGCGTCGCCGCGCAGCCTCTGGCAGACCTCGAAGCCGTCGATCTTCGGCATCATCACGTCGAGCAGCACGAGGTCGGGCATGAGGTCGTAAGCGCCCTGGAGCGCCTGCTCCCCGTCCGAGGCCGTCGCGACCTCGTAGCCCTCGAGCCGCAGGTTCACCTCGACGAACCGGACGATGTCCTCGTCGTCGTCGGCCACGAGCACGAGCTCGCGCCTGGTGATCATCGGCCCTCTCCTTCAGCCAGCATGTCCAGTCTCTCCCTGATACGCCTTGCGGCAGCCACGGGGTCGCGGCCGTCGTAGACCGCACTGCCCGTGACGAGGATGTCCGCGCCCGCTGCGACCGGCTCGCCGATCGTGTCGAGGTTGACGCCCCCGTCCACCTCTATATCGGCACGAGAGCCCCTCTGATCGACCAGCTTCCTGACCCCGGCGATGCTCGGCAGGACCTCCGCGAGGAACTTCTGGCCGCCGAAACCGGGACGTACCGTCATCATAAGGACAACCTCGACATCCTCCAAGAGGCGGTCGACCCAATCGAGGGACACGTCCGGGTGGACGGCGACGCCCGCGCCGGCCCCGGCCGCCCGGATCGCCGCGACGACCGCAGCCGGGTCGCCGGTCACCTCGGGATGGAACGAGATGCGGTCGGCCCCCGCCTCGGCGAACGCGCCGATGAACTTCTCGGGGTTGTCGATCATCAGGTGGACGTGCAGCGGCGTGTCCACCGCGGCGTCGATCGCCGCCACCGTGGGGGGGCCGAAGCTGAGGTTGTCGACGTAGTGGCCGTCCATCACGTCGAGGTGGAACCAGTCGACGATCGGCGCGACGCAGGCAACTTCCTCGGCCATGCGTCCGAAGTCGGCCGTCAGGATCGAGGGCGCCATCTGCAGGCGCTTGCCGGACGTGGTCACGTCAGCGTCTCGTCCACTCCGAGACGCAAGCCCCGCGCGAGCTCGGCTCCCGGCATCCGCCGCTTCCCCGCAAGCTGCACGTCGGTGAGCTCGAGCGCCTTCGTCGCGGTCCCGGCGAGCAACTTCCCCGCGCCGCCGAGCCGCCCCGGCGGCAGAGACTCGCCGGTCGGCCGCGCCGCCCACACCTTGAGCCGCCGGCCGCCCCACTCCGTCCACGCGCCGGGGGCCGGGTTCAGGCCCCGGACGTGGTCGACGATGTCGCCGGCGGCTCTGCTCCAGTCGATGCGCGCCTCCTCCGGCGTGATCTTCGGCGCGTACGTCGCCCGTGCATGGTCCTGCTCCTGCGGCTCGACGGCCCCGGCCGCGTACCGCTCGATCGTCTCCACGAGCATCGGACCGCCCAGCTCCGCCATCCGTTCCCCGAGCGTGCCGGCGGTGTCGTCCGGTCGCACCTCGACCTCGCGCGCCGCGAGCACCGGGCCCTCGTCCATGCCCTCCGTCAGCACGATCACCGACACACCGGTGACGCGGGCGCCGTCCATCACCGCCCTCTGCACGGGCGCTGCGCCCCGGTAGAGAGGGAGCAGCGAGAAGTGCAGGTTCACGAACCCGAGGCGCGGCACCTCGAGCAGCCGCGCCGGAAGGATGCTGCCGTACGCGACCACGACCGCGACGTCGGGCGCGAGCTCGCGCAGGCGCTCCTCGAGCTCCGGAGCGCGGGCGCGCGCCGGCTGCAGCACCTCGAGGCCGGCCGCCAGGGCCTCCTGCTTGACGGGCGACGGCCGCAGCTCCATGCCGCGGCCCGCGGGCTTGTCGGGGTTCGTCACGACCGCCGCGACCTCCGCGGGAGACGCGAGCAGCGCCTTCAGGCTCGGCACCGCCCACGCCGGGGTTCCGAAGAAGACGGTCCTCAGAGCGCTTCCTCGCGGGCGACGGCGGCCGGCTCGGAGCCCGGAAGGCCGAGCAGCTTCTCCCGCAGGCTCCGCATCGCCTTCTTGCGGAGGTCGTCCGGCAGCCGGTCCATGAAGAGGATCCCGTCGAGGTGGTCGGTCTCGTGCTGGAAGACGCGCGCGAGCAGGTCGCCGGCCTCGACGCGGATCGGGTCGCCGTGTTCGTCCATGCCCTCGAGCGTCACGCCGGCGTGGCGTTCCACCGGGTACGTGAGGCCGGGCACCGACAGGCAGCCCTCGTCGTCCGTCACGCGTTCCGCGGAGCGGTCGACGATCACCGGGTTGAAGACCGCCCCGTGCCGGTCGTCGACCTCCCACACGAACACGCGCTCCAGGATCCCGACCTGGGGTCCGGCAAGACCTATGCCCGGCGCGTCGCGCATCGTCTCGATCATGTCCGCCACGAGGTTGCGGTGGACGTCCGTCACCTCGTCGACCGCGCGGGCGCGCTGGCGCAGCACAGGGTCCCCGAACGTCCTGATGCGTAGCACTGCCACTGTGAGCTCCGGTCAGCGTGGGTCGACGTCGACGCGCAGCCGGCTCCCGGCCGGTGCGGAGGCGAGGATACCCCGCAGCCCCGGCGTGACGGCGAGCGCGTTCCGGCACTTCACCAGCGTCTGAAGCTCCCGCTCGGCCGTGCCCGGAACCGCGGCGGTGATCGGTCCGAGCACGCGCGCTCCCGCCGCGCGGCATACCGCGTGCGCGTCCTCCATCAGACCGGCGGCGGCGGGGCCTCGCGCGGACAGCTTCACGAGCTCGGAGTACGGCGGGTAGCCGAGCTCCCGGCGCGCGTCGAGCTCGCGCGCGAGGAAGAACTCGTAGTCGCCGCGCACGACTGCCTGGACCGCGTGATGCGCGGGCTCGTCCGTCTGGAGCACGAGCCGCCCGCCCGCAGACGCGGGGCCGGCCCACTCGGACATGGCCGCCAGCGCCTGGTACCCCTCTTCGGCGGCGCGCCAGTCGGGGCGGCGGAGCAGCGCGTCCGCGTCGAGCACGCCCACCAGCGACGCGTCCGGACGGAGCACCGGCTTCGTCCCGATCCAGGTCGTGACGTAGACCCCGGGCTCCGTCATCCGCTCCGGCGCGCGCTCGGCGAGAGTGTCGGCGTCCACCCGCGTCACCGCCACGCGCGGGAACGACCTCGCCAGCTGCTCCGCCAGTCGTTCGCTCCCCGCTCCGAGATAGCGCCACTCGGTCCCGCCGCACGAGGGGCATGCGTCCGGAGGGGCGTCCGCGAACCCGCACCGGGGACAGCGGACCCGCCGGGGCGAGCGGTCGAACGCGAGGCCGGCCTCGCAGCGGGGGCACCTCAGGGAGCGGCGGCACGCCGTGCACCACAGCGTCCGCGCGAACCCGCGCCGGGGGACGAGCAGGGCGACGCGACCTCCCGCGCGCAGCACGTCCGCCATCCGGTCGTGCAGCAGGGGGCTGAGCGCCCGGTCCTCGGGCTTTCCGGCCACCTCGACGAGGGGGCGGGCGGCGCGCCGCTCGGCGCGGTCCGGCGCCACCGAGCCCCACGCGCCGGAGGCCGCGCGTGCGCCGCT
>JALZFC010000068.1 GCA_030861725.1 Actinomycetota bacterium
GGCCGGGGCCGGTCGAGCCGGCGCGTCCGCCGGCCTCGTCGACCGAACCGGCGCTGCACGCGGCGACCACGACCCACGCGAGGAGAGGGACGAGCTTGCGGAGCACGCCGGCCATCCCACCAGCGTAGCGGCGGCCCCGCCCCTACGTGCGGCCGGGGACGGCGGGAGATAATCGCGGTCGCGCAACCGGCGACGGGAGGACGCATGATGGCAACCGCAGCGGCGACGCCGGTGCTCCTCGCGGAGGAGCCCGGGATCAAGGCGCGCGAGGGACGGGAGCTCTCGCTCGCTCTGGCCGAGCGATTCACCTCGCTGCTTCGAGACCTCTCGCCCGCGGAGTGGGACGCCGTCACCGCATGTGATCCCTGGACGGTCAAGGACGTCGCGGCGCACCTCCTCGGCTGGGCCGACGCGCTGTGCTCGCCGCGCGCGCTCGCGTCCCAGACGCGCGCCGCGCTGCGGAGGCGCGCCCGCTTCGGCAACCTCCTCGACGCGCAGAACGACGCGCAGGTCGAAGCCGGACGTGCGTACTCGGGCGACGAGCTGGTCCGGCGGCTGCGCGTGATGCTGCCGCGCGCGGCACGGCTCCGTCGCCGCATCGGAGGAGGGCTCCACTACGTGCCCGCGTACGCGTCGTTCCTCGGCGGGACGTTCAACGTCGGTTACCTGATGAACGCGATCTTCCCGCGCGACCTCGTCGTCCACACGCTCGACGTCTGCGCCGCGACCGGGCGCGCTGCTTCGTTCGGCCGCTCCGAGGCGCGCGTCGCGACGGACATGCTGAAGGACTGGGCGCGGCGCACGGGAGCCGACGCGACGGTCGATCTCGAGGGCCTGGGGACGTTCGTCGCCGGCACCGGACGCAGCGCGCGCATCTCGGCGGCCGCGGACGCGTTCGTCCTGCGCCTGGCGGGGCGGGAGCCGGCGCGGCCCGAGCAGGTCACGGGCGACGTCGCCGCCGCGCGGCGCTGGATCGCCGCGGGCTGCCCGGTCTAAAAGTTCCGCCGGTAGGGTCGGGGATCCGGGCTCGCACTGCTTTCGCTGCAGAGCAGAGCGGGTGGGGTTCGCTGCCTCTGCCGTTTTTGCTCCCCCGTTCGGGGGGACCTCGCCTCACGTGCTGACGCTCCGCGGCGAAGAAGTGTTACGCGGCGGGCAGTCTTTCGTTCTACGCAGCGATGACTACGGAAGAGGCAACGCGAGAGCTGCCGGCGCCCACGGACGAGGAACGCGCCGTGGCGTCGCTGCTGGTGACGGGGATGACGGACGAGATGGCGGCGCGGAGGCTCGGCCTGAGCCGCCGTACGTTCCGCCGGCGTCTGAAGGCCTTGATGGACAAGTTGGGCGCGCGGTCGCGCTTCCAGGCGGGTTTCATGCTCGCCGAGACGGGATGGACGAACGAGCATCCCGACGAGCAGGACGCCCGATAGGGTCTACTTGCCCGGCGGCGTCAGCTCGAAGTGGGCCTTGACGGGGTCGCCCGTGTAGTTGTGCAGCAGGACGAACGCCGTCTCCGCGCTGAGGACGCCGACCTCGTCGGTGCCGACCGCGTTGTAGAAGCCGACCTCCTCGCACGCGTCGTTGAACAGATAGATGTCGAGGTCGTGCGGGACGTACGAGCCCGAGCCGATCGCGGTGATCCGCGCCGTGACGCCCCGGTAATCGGCCGGCAGCTCGTAGACCGCGGCGTCGACGCCGTTCGAGGCCGGGATCGCGCACCTGCGGATGAACTCCTGCGCGGTCACCGTGAGGAGCGTCCCCGAGGCGCTGTGGAACGCGGGGTGCCCGAGCTGGATGGTGATCTCCGGGCTCACGTACGGCTTCGGGCCCTTCTTCTTGCCCTTCGCGAGCGCGCCCGCACCGACGGGGGCGGCCACGAGGCAAACCGCAACAACCGAGACCAGGATCTTCTTGACCATCGTCGGGGCCCTTTCGCGCAGAAGTCTTGTGACGGGAGTATTCGGCGGTGCCGCCCCGGCTCCTGCGGGACCGCGCGAAGGGCGCATTTCCGGCGTCCGGGAAGAGATCCGCGTCGGGTCCTGAGCCGCGGGCGTATCTTCTCCGGCCATGTCCGCAGCCTCGCCCGATGTCGTCGAGACCCCCGCCTGAGGCTCGTGCTGTTCACGCGCGCTCACATGGCGGCGCTCGTGGGCCACGGCGAGCCGGGCTCGTTCGGCTTCGACGTCCCCGCCGGCTGGGCTCGCGCCGAGGCGAGGTTGCTGGGGTACCGGCTCGACCAGGTCGAGAAGGATCCCGGGGCGGAGCCGTGGCTGATGCGGGCGATCCTCCGCGACGGCGAGATGATCGGCCACGCGGGGTTCCACGGCCCTCCCGACGAGCGCGGGGTCGTCGAGATCGGCTACACGGTGTTCGAGCCGTACCGCCGGCACGGCATCGCCTACGAGGTCGCGGTAGCTCTCTTCCGGTGGGCCGAGCAGCAGCCGGGCGTCCGCGGTTTCCGCGCGTCGGTGTCGCCGGGCAACGCGCCGTCGCTGGCGCTGGTGGCGAAGCTCGGGTTCGTCCAGACGGGCGTGCAGTGGGACGAGATCGACGGCGAGGAGCTGGTGTTCGAGCGGCCGGCGCCGTTCGCCTGACCTACTTCCAGGGACCGATGCCCCCGAGCCGCTCGATCGTCACGCGGGTGACGTAGCCGGGCGGGGGGTTCGGCATCGGCGGGAAGTCGACGCCGGGGCCGATGTAGGTGTAGGCGAGCTCCTGGAGGAGCTGCGGGGCGCCGCCCTCGATCACGGTCGCGGTGCCGTAGACGACGAGGTATTCGCGCAGCCCCATGTCGTTCGTCTCGTCGGTCTGGATCGAGAGGGCGACGCGCGGGTCGCCCCGTATGTTCCGCAGCTTGCGCTGGTCGAAGAGCGTGGCGAACACGACGTCGTCCCCGTCGAGGCCGACCCAGGCGACGGTGACGTGCGGCGACCCGTCGGCGCCGAGCGTGACGACGTGCGCGAGCGCGTCGGAGTCGAGCACCGCCCGCACGTGGTCGTCGATCACGATGCCCTCCATGAGGAGCCGAAGTTGCCGGTCGTCAACCTGCCAGCCGTGATACGAGATCGGCGACGGCCTGAGTGGACACCTGAGTAAGGGGCAGGACCGCCGAGCGCGGCTCTCGCTCCAAGAGTGCCTGTTCCTCGTCCGACAGCGGATCGACGGTCACGATCACGCGCGGGACGCGCGTCTCCGGCCTGATCGTCCGGCTTGGCGTCTTGATCTCGACCAACACGACCTTCCCCGCGGGATCGAGCAGCACGAAATCCGCCAACGAAGTGGGCGTAAGCAACGGGCCGTAGACTCCGAAACCCGATCGGCGCACGAGCTGGTCGAGCGCCTTCAGCAACGCGTGCATATCACCCTCGACGTATTCAAGCCTTCGCCCACGCGCGCGCACCGCCGAGTGCATCTCGTCTTCGACCGGCGTGTCGCCCGCCTGATCGGGGAAGTCTCGCCAAGGGACCGGCTCGTCGTTCGGGATCACGTCCAACGTCCCACTCGACAGAGCACGTACGAGCTCGCCCCCCGGCGTCGCCAACGCCCAGACCTCATCGTCCTCTCCGGCGGGCCGTCTGGGCATCAGGCTGAGCCTCGACGTGTTCGACAGTTCGAGGTCGAGCGCCAAAGCCTTCGTCCGGATGCGAGCCTCGGCGACCTCGGCACCGTCGAGGGCCGCCGACAACATCTCGAGGAGGTGCTCGTTCAAACGGTTCCGGTGCGTCGCGACAATGCCCTCGTCGGTCTCGAAGAACCAGGGAGTGGTCCGCGTAAAGAACATCCAGTCCGCCCACGGGACCGAGACGTCACCGACGACCTTGTCGCGTCTTCGACCGAAGCCGAGCACGAGCTCGTCACCATACGAAGCCGTTGCGAACGCGGCCTTCTGCCCACGTAGCCGCCGCAAGAGCCGGCGCCCGTCGCCGTCACGAGCTGCGCTAGCTTCCATCTGAACGTTTCGCCTCCAAGAACTCTCTTCCCACGGCATGCAATTCCGCGAACGTGAAGTCCCCACGCGCGTTCTGCGTCCCGCGATCTCCAGCGGCTTTCCGCCGCTCGACATAGAGGCCGAACTCGTAACGCTCCTGGGCCGACATCCCGAGTATGAGGGACACGGCTCTCACTTGTGCGATGTCTCGCTTGTTTGTCAAGGGAACATCTTCCCGCGCGGATCCAGGAGCTGGACCAGGAACGCGGACCTAAGGACTGTAGGGCGTCGGACCTGTGTCGCCGCGGCGCTGGTTGCGCAGGAACTTCTCCACCTCTGCCGCGATGTTCTCCGCGGGCGGGACCTCTTGTTGCCCTACCAGGCCCTGCAGCCTCCCCAGGTGCTCCTGCGCCTCCGGGTTCGACGCGAAGATCTGCTCCAACGCGGTCGTCTGTGCGACGACCTGTTGCTCGAGCTCCCCCGCACCGATCGTCACCGTCAGGTGATCCTCGAGCTTCCGGATGAGCGCGACGGCCCCTGCCGCGTACGGCGTCGCGTAGTGCGGGACCTGCGCCCAGAAGCCGACTGCCGGGATACCGTTCTGCGCCATCGTCCATTCGATCAGGCTCACCGCGGCGGCGGGGACCCGGAGCAGGCCCTCGGTGGGGGTCCCGCCGTGCAGCAGCTCTTCGTCCGACGCGGTCATCATCACGGGCGTGGGCGCGGTGTGCGGGACCGCGGCGGGGATCGCGCCGAGGCTCACGTGCTGGATGATCCCGAACCGCACCGCGAGCTCGTGCACGTCCCCCGCGAGCTCCTGCCAGCGGTAGTCGGGCTCGGCGCCCGTGAGGACGAAGACGTCGCGCTCCGGAAGCCTCCGGCGCGTGAGCGTGAGCCGCGGCCATGCGAACTGACGCGGGACCCCGTCGACGATGTCGAGGACGGGCCGGTGGCTCCGGTAGTCGTAGAGCGCGTCGGGGTCGAACGTCGCAACGAGCTCGGCTCCCCCGGCGACATGGCGGGCGGCCGTCGTCCCCGCGGCGCCGGCGTCTACCCAGTCCTCGAACGAGACGAGCAGCGCGGGCGCGACCGCGTCGTCGGGCTCGGAGACGACGTCGAAGAGAGGCACGACCGACAGCCTAAGGGTCGCAGGCGCGCCTAGGCTCTCTCGAGGACGTCGGCGGAGACCGCGCCCTTTACCCGGATCGGGTCCACGCGCACGTTGCGTCGCGTTAGCTCTCCGCCGCAGTGGCCGCAGGTCACCACCGGTGTCGTCTCGTGGCCGCAGTCGGTGTGGGTCAGGGTCACGGGCGGGATGCCGGAGTCGTTCGCCCACCGGTCGCCCCAGGCGATCATCGCGAGCAGCAACGGGAGCAGCGCCCGCCCCTTCTCGGTCAGCCTGTACTCGAACCGCTGCGGCCGCTCCTCGTACTGGCGGCGTTCGAGGACGCCGCGGGCGACGAGCTTCTGGAGCCGGTCGGTCAGCACGTTGCGCGCGACCCCCAGGTCGTCGCGGAAGTCCTCGAAGCGGCGGACGCCGTAGAAGGCGTCGCGCAGGATCAGAAGCGACCACTTGTCGCCGATGACGTCGAGCGTCCGGGCGACCGAGCAGTCCATCGCGGAGAAGTCGGTGGGGGTCATCGTCCCAGCATAGCCGGTCAGTTGCTTTTTGCAACGGTCTTGGCTAGGGTGGCGCCAAGAGGGTTGCAAATCGCAACTCACCCAGGGACGGGAGGTGCCCCATGGCGACGACGCTGGAAGCCCCGAGCCGGTGGCAGGACGCGGTCCGCGTCGAGCTGGCCGAGGTCATGGACGACCTGGAACCGGGCTGGTCGGCGTGGCAGGCGCCCGACGACGCCTCCTCCGCCGAGTGATGAGGGCGGCCGACAGCAAGCTGGCGCTCCGGGCGACGTGGCTGGCGACCCGCGCCGCGGCGGCCGTGTCGCCGCGCGCCGCGGGACCGATCGCGGCGCGCCTCTGGTTCACACCGTGGCGGATCGATCCCGGCGAGCGCGGTCGGACGCGCCAGGCGGAATGGCTGAAGGACACGCAGCCGCTGGCGTTCTCGGTCGATGATCACCGCATCGGGGGCTTCACTGCGGGTGAAGGGCCGGCGATCGTGCTCGCGCACGGTTGGGGCGAGCGGGCGGCGAGCCTCGGCGCCTTAATCGCTCCGCTGGTCGCATCGGGCTATCGCGTCGTCGGGGTCGACTTCCCGGCCCACGGCGCGAGCTCCGGGGGCCGGACCGACGGGTTCGAGGTCGCGGCGGCGATCCGCGGGGTCTGCGACTCGATCGGCGGCGCCCACGTGATCGTCGCGCACTCGATGGCGGCGCTGGCGTCGATGTACGCCGTCACGCACGGCCTCCCGGTGGACGCGCTCGTCCTCCTCGCTCCGTCGACCCGTCTGGACCACGCGCTCGAGAGGTTCTCCGAGATCTTCGCCCTGCCCCCGAACGCTCAGGCGGGGTTGAAGCAGACGATCGACCGGCGTTACGGGCCCGACGTATGGGAGCGGCTGTCGGGTCACGTGCTCGCGCGCACGATGGACGTGCCCGCGCTGATCGTCCACGACTGCGACGACCCGCAGGTCGCGCTCGAGGATGCGGAAGAGCTCGCGGCAGCGTGGCCGGAAGCCCGGCTCGTGACGACGGACGGGCTCGGCCACGGGCGCATCCTGCGGGACGGGCACGTGATCGACGAGGTCGTGTCGTTCCTGCGCTCGGTCAAGGCCCGGGTCGAGGAGCGCGTGGAGGCATGAGGATGCACAGGTCGGCGCGGCCGCCGGCGACGAGCGTGTTCGCACGCCCCGCCGACGCGATCGCGCCGCCCAGCATGACCGCGACCCCGGTCTCGTTGCGGATGCGGTCGGCATAGCTCGGGAGCGCGTAGGGGTCGTACGGGACGACCGCGTCCGGGACCGTCGCCCCTGCGGTGACCTCGATCAGGTCGCACCCCCCATCGCGTAGCGCGCGTGCGACCCAGAGGACGTCCTCGAACGCGATCCCGCCGCGCGCTCCGTCGGCGGCCGTGACCGACACGAACAGAGGACCCGCCCACTCGGCCCTCACGGCCTCGAAGACCTCCAGCGGGAAACGCGCCCGCTCCTCGACGGCGCCGCCGTATGCGTCGGTCCTCAGGTTCGAGAGCGGCGAGAGGAAGCTCCCGAGCAGATGGCCGCGGCCCAGCTCGAGCCCGAGCATCGCGAAGCCGGCGGACGCGGCGTTCGAGGCCGCCGACACGAACGCGTCGCGGATCCGGTGCATGTCGGCCCGCGTCGCCTCCCGCGGTACCTCGTTGCCTCCGTACGCGACCGCGCTCGGCGCGACGAGGTCCCACCCGCCGTCTCGCAGAGGCCGGTCGATCCCGCGGGCGCGGGGGCGCGTCGCGCCCCTCCGCCCGGCGTGCGTCAACCGGGCCGCGACGGGTGCTCCCGCGGCCGCCACGACCTCGGCCCAGGCGGCGGGGGCCGCGTAGAGGCCGGGGC
>JALZFC010000045.1 GCA_030861725.1 Actinomycetota bacterium
CCTGTTGCTCTTCGGTGGGTGCTCCGACCCGCAGGGGACCGAGCCGGGTGACGCGGTCGCGTCCGCCGACCCCGGCGACACCACGGCGTCTCCCGGCAGCAACGGCAAGGGCGGCAACGGCGGTGGCGAAGACGGCGGCCCCGGAAAGTCCGCCACCGGGGCCGGCGGACGCTCCAAGGGCTCCGCGGACGGCGGCGGCGGCTCCGACGACGGGGCCGGGGGCGGCGGCGGCGGGACGACCGGCGACACGCTGCCGTACCCCGCGGCCGGCGAGTACACCTACGCGCAGGACGGGTTCGAGGAGCTCTGCCAGGGCCCCAACTGCGACAAGCACCAGCTCCCCGAGACGCAGACGGTCGACGTCCGCTACTCCGAGCGCTCCGGCGACTCGGCGACGGTGGTGACGACGACGCGCGCGTCGGACCGGCAGACGGTGACGACGACCACCCGCTACTCGCCGGGGAGCGCGCTGATCACGAAGGTCGTCGTCGACTTCTCGTTCGGGAGCTTCGACTACTCCCAGACGTACGAGCCGCAGCCCGCCATCGAGGCGCTGCTGTTCCCGTTGAAGGCCGGCAAGAGGTGGAGCGGGAAGTGGGAGGCGCGCACGTCGGGCGACTACAGGATGAGGGTGGTGGCGGTCGAGGACTTCGAGATCGACGACGAGCCGACGAAGGTCTACCGGATCTCGAACGTCACGAACTTCAAGGGCGACTTCTCCGGCCGCGCCCAGACGACCCTGTGGCTCGACTCGCGCACGAAGAGCCTCATCAAGACCGACGGCAAGATCGCGGTCGCGAGCAGCTTCGGTGAATACACGAGCAGCTTCACGACGCTGATCCAGCACGGCCCGGGGTATTGAGCTCCGTCACCGCGACCCGGCTCCCGGACTGGGACGACTCCCTCGGCGCGCCCGCAGCGCGCGCGGGCGGAGACCGCGCCCGCCCGCGTCTCGCGATCGTCGCGGGGGCCGGGATCGCCGGCGCCGTCGTAGCGTGGCTCGCCCTCGAATGGATAGGCGTGGCCGCGTTCCTCGCGCTGTTCGCCGGGGCGATCGTCTGGACCGTGTCGAACTCGAGCAGGGGGATGCTGCGGCGCGAAGGGGCCGCGCGCGTGAGACCGGGGACGTCGCCGCGCCTCGAGAACATGGTGGAGGGACTGGCCGAGCAGACCGGCATCCCCGCGCCGGAGCTGTGGCTCGTCGACGACGACGAGCCGAACGCCCTGGTGTGCTTCACGAAGCGGCCGGCGCTCGCGGTCACGAGAGGCCTCGTCGACACCTACACGCGGACCGAGCTCGAGGCGGTCGTCGCGCACTGCTACGTGCGGTTCGAACGGACGTCGACGCCGGCGGCGCGCACGCTGCTCGCGCTGTCGTACGTCTCGCCGGCGTTCGGCGTCCCGGTGGGAGGCGCCGACGACCTGCGCGCCGCCGCGGCGACGCGCTACCCGCCGGCGCTCGCGTCTGCGATCGCGAAGGCGGTGCCGCGCCGCGGCAAGGGGGCCGCCTTCTGGTTCGTGGCGGACGCGGTGACGCACGTGCCTCCCGCGGAGCGAGCCGCGGCCCTGCTCGATCTCTAGCGCCGCCTTATCCTGGAGACCACCCACTCCAGCAGAAAGGAACCCCCGATGTCCGAGATCCGGGAGACCGGCGGCCGGCGCGTGAAGCGCGGCCTCGCCGAGATGCTGAAGGGCGGCGTGATCATGGACGTCACGACGGCCGAGCAGGCGAAGATCGCCGAGGAGGCCGGGGCCGTCGCGGTCATGGCGCTCGAGCGCGTGCCGGCCGACATCCGCGCGGAGGGCGGCGTTGTACGGATGGCGGACCCCGAGAAGGTGGCCGAGATCATGGAGACGGTCTCGATCCCGGTCATGGCGAAGTGCCGCATCGGGCACTTCGTCGAGGCGCAGGTGCTGCAGTCGCTCGGCGTCGACTACGTCGACGAGTCCGAGGTGCTCACGCCGGCGGACGAGGCCAACCACGTGAACAAGTGGGACTTCGACGTCCCGTTCGTGTGCGGGGCGACGAACCTCGGCGAGGCCCTGCGCCGGGTCGGCGAGGGCGCGGCGATGATCCGCTCGAAGGGCGAGGCCGGGACCGGCAACGTCGTCGAGGCCGTGCGCCACATGCGTTCGATCACCGGTTCGATCAGGCGGCTCGCGTCCCTGGGGGGCGAGGAGCTGATGTCCGAGGCGAAGGAGCTGCGCGCGCCGTTCGAACTCGTCCGCGAGGTCGCCGAGACGGGGAAGCTCCCGGTCGTGCTGTTCACCGCCGGGGGCATCGCGACGCCGGCCGACGCGGCCCTGATGATGCAGCTCGGTGCCGACGGTGTCTTCGTCGGCTCCGGGATCTTCAAGTCCGGCGACCCCGCGACGCGCGCCCGCGCGATCGTCGAGGCGACGACGTACTACGCGGATCCGGGCATCGTCGCGAAGGTGTCGCACGGGCTCGGGGAGGCGATGGTCGGCATCAACATCCCCGACATCCCCGAGGGCCAGCGGCTCGCGCAGAGGGGTTGGTAGGAGCGGCATGAAGATCGGCGTCCTCGGTCTCCAGGGCGACTTCCGCGAGCACGCGCGCGCGCTGGAGGATGCCGGCGCGGCCGCTCTCGTGGTACGGACCCCCGAGGAGATCGCCGCGGTCGACGCGCTCGTCGTTCCCGGCGGTGAGTCGACGACGATCGGCAAGCTGCTCGACCGCTTCGGGTTGCTCGAGCCGCTGCGCGACCGCGCGCGGGACGGGATGCCGCTGTACGGGACGTGCGCCGGCTTGATCCTGATGGCGAACGCGGTCGAGGGCCCGCAGGACGCGCCGCACCGCCTCGGCGTCATGGACGTGACGGTCAGGCGCAACGGTTACGGACGGCAGGTGGACTCGTTCGAGGCGGACCTCGACGTCGCGGGGCTCGACGAGCCCTATCGCGCGGTGTTCATCCGGGCCCCGCTCGTGGAACGCGCCGGCGCCGGTGTCGAGGTGCTGGCGTCGCTCGACGAGCGGCCGGTGCTCGTCCGGCAGGGCCGGATGCTCGCCTCGTCGTTCCATCCCGAGATGACCGGCGACAATAGGGTCCACTCGATGTTCGTGGAGATGGTGAGCGAGTAGATGTCCGGTCATTCCAAGTGGTCGACGATCAAGCGCAAGAAGGGCGCGGCCGACGCGCAGCGCTCGAAGACGTGGGCGAAGCTACTCCGTTTCGTCGAGGTCGCCGCGCGCGAGGGCGGCGGCAACGTCGACTCCAACCCGACCCTCGCGACGGCCGTCCAGAAAGCGAAGAGCAACTCGGTCACGAACGAGAACATCGCGCGGGCGATCAAGCGCGGCACCGGCGAGCTGCAGGGCGAGTCGTACGAGGAGGTCTCCTACGAGGGCTACGGCCCCGGTGGCGTCGCGGTCCTCGTACGTTGCCTGACGAGCAACCGCAACCGCGCCGCGCAGGACGTGCGCAGCATGTTCAACGGCAACGGCGGGAAGATGGCGGAGCCCGGCGCGGTCGCATGGATGTTCGAGACCAAGGGCGTGCTCGTCGTCACGAAGGACTCGATGTCCGAGGACGACGCGTTCCTAGTGGCGGTCGACGCGGGGGCCGAGGACGTGCGGGCCTCCGACGAGAGCATCGAGGTCGTGACGCCGCCCGACCGGCTGAAGGCGGTGGAGGACGCGCTCTCGGGAGCGGGGGCCGAGGTCGAGTCCGCCGACCTGACCGAGGTGCCGAAGACGACGATCCCCGTCGACGGCTCGGACGCGAAGAAGGTGCTGAACCTCGTGGACGCGCTCGAGGAGCTGGACGACGTGCAGGACGTGTACGCGAACTTCGACATCTCGGACGATGTCCTCGCCACCCTCGCTACCTAGCGACCCCCGGCTTCGCGAGGTCGCGGAGCAGATCTCTGCGACCCGCTGGGCCGCGTCGATCGTCGACGACGCCTACCGGCTCGTGTGGGTCTCGGAGGAGATGGCGAACCTCCTCGGCGAGCACGACGAGGGGAAGCTCGGCTACGGCAAGCACCTCGTAAGGGCGATGGTCGGCGACACCTGGTGCAGCGTCATCACCGAAGAGAGCAACCTGCAGGCCTTCCAGAACGAGATGCCGGTGATGATCGAGGGCACCGAAGGCGGCAAGGAAGCGCTGCTCGAGATGATCGCCGAGGCCGCGCCACTCGCGTTCTCCGACGAGGCCGTGACGGACGACGTCATCAAGTCGTTCCTCGAGATGGAGCCCTTGCGGCCGCCGTCGGTGTGGACGAACTTCCTCGACTTCGTGCAGGGCGACCTTCCCCCCGTGAAGGTGACCGAGGTCCAGGCCAAGCTCTTCGACAAGGACACCGGCGAGTTCATCGGCCGCGCGTTCCTCTACGGGCCGGCGCTCCCCGCGAGCGTCCTGTCGCTCGTCGCGCGCGGCGACGAGGAGATGTTCCAGCGCATGTCCCGGCTGGTCGACCCCGGGCGCCGCCAGGCTGCGGTCCTGTTCGCCGACCTGCAGGCGTCGTCGGTCCTCTCGCGCCGGCTGCCGAGCTCCGCGTACTTCAAGCTCGTGCGCGCGATCACGACCGCGATGGACGAGCAGGTCGTGCGGAACACCGGCATCGTCGGCAAGCACGCGGGGGACGGGGTGACGGCCTTCTTCCTCGCCGACGACCTCGGCTCACCGTCCCGTGCTGCGCGGGCCGCGATCGAAGCGGGCCGCGCGATGGTCGAGAGCGCGCGGACCGCCGCGGGCGAGATCAAGGACGAGACGGGGCTGCTCGAGCTGGACGACTGCCTCGTCAACGTCGGGATCCACTGGGGCGGGGCGCTCTACATGGGGCAGCTGATCACCGGGGGCCGGCTCGAAGCCACGGCACTGGGCGACGAGGTCAACGAGTGCGCTCGGATCCAGGAGACGGCACGCGAGGGCCGGATCCTGGCGTCGAAGGCGCTGGTGGAGCGCCTGACCGACGACGACGCGCGCGCGACGGGCATCGACCCCGACGCGGTGCTGTACGCGACGGTCGCGGACATGCCCGAGGCGAGCGCGAAGGCGGTCCGCGACGCGGGGGGCATCCCCGTGACCCCGCTTTAGGTCGCTGCCGGCGTCGCGTAGTGTGACGTGATGCAGGACCACGCCGGCCCGTACGTGCACATCGCAACCTTCTGCCGCGACGTCGTCGAGCAGGCAGATGATGCGATCACACTGGTAGGTGTGACGAACCTCGCCGACGTCGAGGCTGACGAAAGCGGAACCCGCAACGCGGAGCTGACGATGTTCGTCTCGGTCCGCGCCGGTGCAGCTAGCGGGAAACACCTGATCACCATCCGACCGATAGGTCCGAGCGGTGATCTCGTGTTTCCAGAAGGTAGCTTCCCGGCACTCTTCGAAGGTGGCTCGTCGGGTGTCGAGATCCAGGTGGACGTCCGGTTCGAGGCCAAAGAGGAAGGGCCCTACTGGTTCGAACTTCTCCTGGACGGAACGGACCTTCTTACGAAGATCCCGCTGGAGATCGTGTTTGGACCGTCTGCCAGTGAATCCGAGGATCGGGCCTAGGCCCCCGGCGGGGCGGAGACGCTTCGATGGTGGTTCGGTACCTGCGCAGGAGCGGCCGGAACAGGCCCCTGAGCTCGTTCTCGGTCCATTCGCCGTTCGTGTATTCGGCAAGCCGAAGTTCCACCTCGTCGAGAAGGCGGCGACCGCGAGCGTCACCTTCGCTGAGGTACGCGACGCTGGCGCGTGCGGCCCACCTCCTCAGATCGCGCACCGAGGCCTGTCCGAGGACATAGTCGGCGAGCTGATTAACGACCGACCCGCTCAAAGACATGAAGGACATTGTAATTGAGCGGCGACATTCCCTCGGTCTTCACTTCTGCCGCTGAGGTCCGGGCCCTGTTCAACAGCGAAGTACTGCCGCGGGTCGCGGAAGGCAGGGTTCAGGTGGTAGTCCTTCAGGAAGCACCCGCCAGTCGCCGGTCGAATCAGCCTCGCGGGACGCGGTCGCAGATCCTCGGGTACTTCGACGGAGGGACGATGGTTGCCCGCGCTCATCGGTTTGCCTCGATGGACGAGACAATCGGAGGTAGCGGGCTGCCCGACCCCAAGTGGGTCCTGCACGACGGCGTCATCCTTCTGGCCGATTGAGCACGTTGACGTGTTCAAATCCCCACATGGACGAGCGTCTGGCCGAGTGGGCCGAGCACATCGAGAAGCTCCGCTGGTCGGCCGTGATCGTCGATCCCGACTGGCACTTCGTCTGGGTGTCGCGCGAGCTGAAGGAGTTCGTCGACGAGCACGACGACGCCCGGCTCGGCTACGGCAAGCACATCATCGAAGCGTTCCTCTCGGATACGTGGCTGCGAACGGTCCACCCCGACAGCCAGGTCGGGCTCTTCAACGAGCTCGCCCCGTTCATCGTGAAGGACCTCCTCGACCGCGGCGTCGACCCGCACGACGTCTTCCCGGAGCCGTTCCGCGACCTCCTCGACGGCATCGAGCCGCAGCCGACCCCGCTGATGCACTCGACGTCGTTCGCGTACGTGAACCCGAACAGCGACGAGGAGCTCCCGGACTACCGGGTGAACGCGCTCTTCCTCCGGCTCGTCGCAGACGACGGCGACCTCGCGGGCTGCCTCTTCATCTTCTTCATGGACATCCGGCCGAACCTGCTGGTGCTGCTGGCGCGCGGAAACGACCAGATGTACGAGCGGATGGCCCGGCTCGTCGACCCCGGCCCCCGTCAGGCGGCGATCCTGTTCTGCGACCTGAGCAGCTCGGGCCGCCTCTCCCGGCAGCTCCCGAGCGCCGCGTACTTCAAGCTCGTCCGCCGGCTGTGGATGGGGATGGACGCGGTGATCGCCGACGAGAAGGGCATCGTCGGGAAGCACGCCGGCGACGGCGCGTCGGCGTTCTTCCTCGTCGACGACCTCGGCTCCGCGTCGGCGGCGTCGGCCGCCGCGCTCCGCGCCGCGCGGCGCATCCACGAGATCGGCCACGGGGTCTTCGGCGAGATGCTCGAGTCGGAGCGGATGATGAAGATCGGCGTCCACTGGGGCGGCAGCCTCTACATGGGCCAGCTCGTCCCGGGCGGGCGCCTCGACGTCACCGCGCTCGGCGACGAGGTCAACGAGGCGGCCCGGGTCCAGGAGACCGCGGGGCCGGGGGAGACGCTCGCCTCCAAGCAGCTGGTCGAGCAGCTGACGCCGGACGCCGCGGCCGCGCTCGGGATCGACCTGGAGAAGCTCTCGTACCGGCCGCTCTCGGAGATCGACGACGCGCCGGAGAAGGCCGTTCGGGACGCCGGCGGCCTGGCGGTGACCAGCCAGGTCGGGGGCTGAAACCCGCCCCGAAAACCGGCTCCGCGGCGGTCCCCTCCGGTAGTGTTCCCGAACAGGTGTTCGCCGACCGGAACGGCCTCTGAGAAGGTGGCCTCGAAGACTAAGGAGCGGAGAACGTGCGCGTCCTCGGGATCGATCCCGGCTTCGCGACCACGGGGTACGGCGTGGTCGAGCGGGTGGCGGGGTCGCTTCGTCCAGTCGCCCTCGGTGCCGTGCGTACGCCGACGTCTCTTCCGCAGGCGGGGCGCCTCGCGTACCTGAGGCAGGCGTTGCTCGAGGTCCTCGGGACAACGTCACCGGACGTGGTGGCGATCGAGCGGCTGTTCTTCAACTCGAACGTTCGCACCGCGATGTCGGTCGGACAGGCCTCCGGCGTCGCGCTCGCGACGGCCGCGGAGGCCGGGCTCGACGTCGTCGACTACACCCCTCCCGAGGTCAAGCAGTCGGTCGTCGGCGTCGGCAACGCGACGAAGCACCAGGTGCAGGTAATGGTGGCCGCGCTGCTGAAGCTGGACGCGATACCCAAGCCCGCCGACGCCGCCGACGCCTGCGCGCTCGCGATCTGCCACCTCAACCGCAACGGGCTGAGCCGCGCGATCGCTCGGGCCGCGAGGAGCACCGCGTGATCGGATTCCTCCGCGGCACGGTCGCGGCCCGGACCACCGACGGCTGCTTCCTCGACGTGGCGGGCGTCGGGTACCGGCTCGCCTGCTCGGCGACGACGCTGGCGGGTCTGCCTCCCGAAGGCAAAGAGATCCGGCTGTGGACGCACCTCCACGTCCGCGAGGACACGCTCGCGCTGTTCGGGTTCGCGACCGAGTCGGAGCAACGGATCTTCGAGGCTCTCCTCGGCGTGTCCGGGGTCGGCCCGAAGGTCGCGCTGCAGGTCTGCTCGGCGTTCACGCCCGACGCGCTGCGCAAGGCCCTCGTGACCGACGACGTCGCGGCGATCTCGTCGGTGCCCGGGATCGGCAAGAAGACCGCGCAGCGGATGGTCCTCGACCTGAAGGAGAAGCTCGCGCTGCCGGACCTCGAGGTCGTGGGCGTGCGGCCGGACGCGCTGTCGAAGGCGCGCTCCGCGCTCGAGAACCTGGGCTACTCCGCCGGTGAGGTCCGGGTCGCGTTGAGCGAGGTCACGCCGGCGGACGACGACAGCGTCGAAGACGTGATCAAGTCGGCGCTGAGGGCCCTCGCCTGATGAGCGAGGCTGGCGGTCGGCTCGGCGAGCGGCCCGAAGACAGCGTACTGGCGAAGGTAGCCGTCGCAGAAGACCACGAGGCCGAGCGGTCGCTCCGGCCGCGCCGCATCGACGAGTTCGTCGGACAGCCGGAGCTGAAGGAGCACCTCGCGATCGTCCTCGAAGCCGCGCTCGAGCGGAAGGAGCCGGCGGGGCACCTGCTGGTGTCCGGTCCGCCGGGCCTCGGCAAGACCTCGCTCGCCCACGTCGTCGCGAACGAGATGGGGGCGGCGATACGGCCGACGTCGGGCCCCGCCCTCGAGCGCGCCGGCGACCTCGCGGCGATCCTGACGAACCTCGAGGACTCCGACGTGCTGTTCATCGACGAGATCCACCGGCTGCCCCGGATCGTCGAAGAGGTGCTGTACCCCGCGATGGAGGACTTCCAGCTCGACCTCGTCATCGGCAAGGGGCCGAGCGCGCACACGATCAGGCTCGACCTGCCGCGCTTCACGCTGATCGGCGCGACGACCCGCGCCGGGCTGATCACGGGGCCGCTCCGCAGCCGGTTCGAGCTCGCCGAGCGCCTCGACTACTACCCGCCCGAGGACCTCGAGACGATCGTGCGCCGCTCCGCCGCGATCCTCGGCGTGGTGCTCGACGCCGACGGGGCCCTCGAGATCGCGCGCCGCTCCCGGGGCACCCCCCGCATCGCGAACCGCCTGCTGCGGCGCGTGCGCGACTTCGCGCAGGTCCGCGCGGGCGGCGTGATCGACGGCCGCGTCGCGCGGGACGCCCTCGCCGTGTTCAAGGTCGACGACAAGGGCCTCGACAAGACCGACGGCGCGATCCTCGACGCGCTCGTCCGGCGGTTCGGCGGCGGTCCGGTGGGCCTGTCGACGCTCGCGGTGTCGGTGGGCGAGGAGCCCGACACGATCGAGGACGTCTACGAGCCCTTCCTCATGCAGCTCGGCCTGCTGCGCCGGACGCCGCGTGGTCGCGTCGCCACGGCGGCCGCGTTCGCACACGTGGGGGTCCCGCCTCCACAGGGGGCGGCGGCGGCGAGGCTGTTCGAGAGCTAGGGCCGCCCCGCCGGTAGGATGGCCTTACGAGCCGCCGAGATGCGGCTCTGTTCGCGTGGGCGGACCCCTTTCGGAAGGAAGTGAGTCGTGGAACAAGGTCTGAGTCAGGTCATCTTGCTGGGCGCGCTCATCGCGGTCTTCTACTTCCTGCTGATCCGGCCGCAGAAGAAGAGGGTCGAGCAGCACCAGAAGCTCGTCGGCAGCGTCGACGTCGGCGACGAGATCATCACGATCGGCGGGCTCTACGGGAGGGTGACGGCGATCGGCGACGACGACTTCGAGCTCGAGCCGGCGGAGGGGACCCGTCTGCGGTTCGTGAAGTCCGCGATCGCGCGGCGGGTGACCGAGGACCTGGTGGCCGACGAGGAGCAGGCGGAGCCGGAGACGAGCGAGGATCCCGCCCCCGGAGGAGCCGAAGCGTGATCGAGGCGGCCGGTGATCCCGCCCGCCCCGCGGGTGCCGGCTACGAGCCCGCGGAGCCCCGGCCGCTCGACCCGGCCGAGGGGCCGGAGCCGATCCAGCAGAGCTCCGGCGTCGGCCTGGCCGAGCTCCAGGCGCACGAGGGCGTACAGACGTTCATCTCTCTCGCCGACCGGTACCTGGGCGAGCTCGGATACACGGAGCACGGGTTCCGCCATGCGGGGCTCGTCGCGAAGATCGCCTACAACGTCCTGGACCGCCTCGGGTTCGACGAGCGGATGCGAGAGCTCGGAGCGATGGCGGGATACCTGCACGACATGGGCAACTTCGTCTCACGCACGATGCACTCGCAGACGGGGGCCGCGATCACCTACGAGATCCTGCGCGACATCGGGCTCCCGTACGGCGAGGTCGGCGTCATCCTCGGCGCCGTCGGCAACCACGAGGAGGAGTTCGGCAATCCGGTGAATCCGGCCGGCGCGGCCCTGATCGTCGCCGACAAGTCCGACGTGCACCGCTCCCGCGTGAGGGTGAAGGACCCGCAGCTGTTCGACATCCACGACCGGGTCAACCATGCTGTGGAACACTCGTTCCTGCGGGTGGACTCGGATGCCCGTACCCTCACCCTCGAGCTCACGATCGACACCGAGCTTGCGGGCGTCATGGAGTACTTCGAGATCTTCCTGTCGCGGATGGTGATGTGCAGGAGGGCCGCCGAGTTCCTCGACTGCCAGTTCAAGATAGACATCAACGGGAGCAAGCTGCTCTAGGCCGGAACCAGAGGGGACCGATGAAGACCAGGCGTCACAAGATCATGCTCGTGGCCGGGCTCGTCGTCGCGTTCGGCGGGCTCGCCGGCGTCGTGGCGGCCGGCGCCGAGCCGCGGCTCGGCCTCGACCTCGAAGGCGGGATCAGCGTGATCCTGCAGGCCACCGGGGAGGAGGTCCGCGACGACGTCCTCGACGAGACCGTCGAGCTCATCCGTCAGCGGATCGACGCGCTCGGGGTCGCCGAGCCGGAGGTGACGCGCGCCGGCGAGGACAACGTGCTCATCCAGCTCCCCGGCGTCGAGGACGAGGAGCAGGCGCTCGAGCTGATCGGGACGACGGCACAGCTGACGTTCCGCCAGGTCGAGGAGGTCTACCAGGCCGGCGGCAAGAACGCCCCCGAGATCACGGAGGAGAAGGACTCGTCGGTCAACGACGACGAGGTCGTGTACCCGTCGGCCGATCCGAAGGACGAGACGATCTACCGCCTGAAGCCCGCGAACGGCCTGACCGGGACGATCGTCGACAGGGCCGAGGCGGTGCCCGAGGGCAACGCCTGGTCCGTCAGCATCGACATGAACGAGTCGGGCTCCGACCTGTGGGAGGACTTCACGTCGGACCTCGCGTGCCTGCGCGACGAGGGCGAGCAGGTCAAGAGCCAGGTGGCGATCGTCCTCGACGGCGTGGTCGAGTCCGCGGCCGGGATGCAGGATCCCTCCGCGTCCGGCGGCGGGGTCGTATGCGGAGAGGGCATCTCCGGCGGGCAGACGTCGATCACCGTCGGCAGCGAGCGAGAGGCGAAGGACCTCGCGCTCGTGCTCACGACCGGGGCGCTGCCGATCACGCTCGAGCAGCAGGAGGTCCGCAAGGTGTCGCCGACGCTCGGGCGCGCGTCCCTGAAGACCGGCCTCACCGCCGGCGCCGTCGGGTTGGGGCTCGTGATGATCTACGTCCTCCTCTACTACCGGACGCTGGGGCTCGTGATCTGGCTCGGGTTCGCCCAGTTCACGGCGCTCGTCTACTCGGCCCTCGCGGTGCTCGGCGAGACGGCGGGGCTCTCGCTCACGCTCGCCGGCGTGGCCGGGATCATCGTCTCGATCGGCATCGCCGCGGATTCGTTCATCGTCGCGTTCGAGCGGCTGAAGGACGAGGTCCGGTCCGGCAAGAGCATCCGTGCCGCGGTGCAGCGCGGCTCCGACCGCGCCATCAGGACGATCCTCGTGGCGGACTTCGTGACGGGGGCCGCTGCCGTGATCCTGTTCTTCCTCGCGGTCGGTCCGGTGCGCGGTTTCGCCCTCACGCTCGGCCTGTCGACGCTCGTCGACGTGCTGCTCGCTTTCTTCCTGATCCGGCCGGCGATGGTCCTGCTCGGCCGTACGAAGCACCTCGCCGGCGCCGCGGTCGGCGCGAAGGAGCCTGCGGGGGTGACGCCGTGAGCGCGCTCGGCCGCGTCTACCGGGGCGAGACGCGTGTCGACTTCATCGGCAAGCGCAACCTCTGGTTCGCGATCTCGGGCGTCGTGATCGCGATCTGCCTCGGGTCGTTGATCGTGCGCGGGTTCGACTACGGGATCGAGTTCGAGGGCGGCGTCGCCGTCCAGGCCCCCGTAGACCCCGACGGCCCCGCAGGCGACCTCGAGAACACCGCGGTGATCGCCGAGGTGCGCGACGCGCTCGAGGAGTTCGGCGCGAGCGACGCGCAGATCCAGGTCGAGGAGTCGACCGACGGCGACGACCGCAACGTGATCGTCCAGACCGCCGAGATCGACGACCCTGAAGTGCAGCAGGAGGTCGTCAACGCCGTCAGCGAGACCGTCGGCTCGACCATCGCGGAGACGGACAGCCAGCGGATCGGGAGCAAGTGGGGCGGCGAGATCACCGACAAGGCGATCCGGGCCCTCGTGATCTTCCTGTTCGTGATCCTCGCGTTCATCTCGTGGCGCTTCGACTGGAAGATGGGCTTCGCCGCTATCGTGGCGCTCCTCCACGACCTCTTCATCACCGCCGGCATCTACTCGCTCGTCGGCTTCGAGGTCACGCCGTCGACCGTCATCGCGATCCTCACGATCCTCGGTTACTCGCTCTACGACACCGTCGTGGTGTTCGACAAGGTGGAGGAGGACGCCGACGCATATGCCGGGACCGGCAGGATGACGTATCAGGACGCGGCGAACCTCGCGATGAACCAGGTGTTCGCGCGGTCGCTGAACACCTCCCTCACCACGCTCATCCCGGTCGCGGCGCTGCTGTTCGTGGGCGCCGGCCTGGCCGGCGCGGCGACGCTGAAGGACCTCGCGCTCGCGCTGTTCGTGGGGATCCTCGGCGGGACCTACTCGTCGATCTACATCGCGACGCCGGTGCTCTCGATCATGAAGGAGCGTGAGCCGCGTTACCGCAACGTGCGCGAGAAGAAGCTGCGCGAGGCGCAGCGCGCGGAGACGGCGGCGCAGAGGAAGGCCGAGGTCCTGTCTCCGGCCGCGGAGACGGCCGGGGCCGGCGCCGCTCCGGCGGTGACGCGGGGGACGGGCGCGCCACCGCGGGGGACGGCCGCGCCGCCGCGCGCGCGGGCCGGCAACAAGAAGGCGAAGCGCCGCAAGCGCCGCTGACGATCCCGAGGGAGGCGACGATGGCTCAGCGCGACCATGACTGGCTGAAGGAGCACATCCGCGACATCCCCGACTTCCCCAAGCCGGGGGTCGTCTTCAAGGACATCACCCCGCTGCTCGCGAACAAGCGCGCGTTCGCCTACACGATCGACGCGATCGCCCACGAGTTCGACCGCGACGAGATCGACAAGGTCGTCGGCATCGAGGCCCGGGGGTTCATGGTCGCGGCCCCCCTCGCCTACCGCTTCACGGCCGGCCTCATCCCGGTGCGCAAGAAGGGGAAGCTCCCGTGGGACGTCGAGGCCCAGGAGTACGAGCTCGAATACGGGGTCGACCACCTCGAGGTCCACCGCGACGCGGTGGATCCGGGAGAGAGGGTGCTGGTCGTCGACGACGTGCTGGCGACCGGCGGCACCGCGGCGGCCACGGCCGCGCTCGTCGAGCGGTGCGGCGGGAAGGTCGCGGGGATCGCGACGATCATGGAGCTGACGTTCCTGCACGGTCGCACGCGGCTCGAGGGCTACGAGTTCCTGAGCCTCCTCGCGTACTGATCCCCCCTGACCCGGCCCCCTCAAAAGGGACATAAGCAGCTACCTACTGTCGGCGCGGCGCGCCACCTCCTACGCTCGGTGGCGATGACCTCCGCCGACGGCGCCTCCAAACGCCGCTCGCTCAGCTACATCCGGCTGGCCGCGTACCTCGCGTCGCAGCCCGCGAGCACGGACGCCATCGAGCTGTCGATCGACGAGATCTCCGACCTGGTCGACGAGGAGCTCCCCGCGAACGCTCGCTTCCCCTCGTGGTGGCGCAACGACCCGAAGAGGATGCACAGCAGGGCGTGGCTGACCGCGGGGTGGGAGGTCGAAAAGATGGGGGGCCCGCGCGCGACCGTTCTGTTCGTCCGGCGCAAGGACACAGAAGCCGCTCGATAAAACCTGGCTTTGGAAACGACGCCCGATGCCCGACCAAGAAGTGGCGTCCAAAGCCAGGTTTTAGAAGACAATGGACGGGATGGCAGCCCCGCCCGAACGCACCGCCGCGACGCCCCCGGCGACCACGCCGGCGGCACCCGCGCCCGCGCATCCTCGCGGCGTCAAGGCCGTGTTGAAGAAGGTCCGGCCGCCCAAGGCACAGGTCGACCCGGCCCTCGACGCCATCGTGAAGGAGATGAAGGCGCGGCGCCCGAAGGCCGACCTGAAGGTCGTCGAGCGGGCGTACGAGATCGCGGAGGCCTGCCACGCCGGCCAGATGCGGAAGTCCGGCGATCCCTTCATCAGCCACCCCGTGGGGGTGGCGCTGGCACTCGCGAAGCTCGGCCTCGACGACACGACGGTGGCCGCCGGGCTGCTGCACGACGCGGTCGAGGACACGCAGCTCACGCTGTCGGAGGTCGAGGAGGAGCTGGGGTTCGACGTCGCCCAGCTGATCGACGGGGTGACGAAGCTCGACAAGATCCGCTTCCGCTCCGCGGAGCACGGCCGCGCCGAGAACCTCCGCAAGATGATCGTCGCGACCGCCAAGGACGTGCGCGTCCTGCTGATCAAGATCGCGGACCGCGTCCACAACATGCAGACGCTCGCGCCGCTCGCGCCCGACAAGCGCGAGCTGATCGCGCTCGAGACGCTCGAGATCTACGCGCCGCTGGCGCACCGCCTCGGGATGTACGCGGTGAAGTGGGAGCTCGAGGACCTCGCGTTCAAGACGCTGCACCCGAAGCGGTACGCGGAGATCGAGGGGCTCGTCCAGCAACGGCAGCCCGAGCGCGAGCGGGTCCTCGACGAGGTCTGCGAGCTGATCCTCGACAAGCTGAAGGACGTGAAGATCAAGGCCGAGGTGTTCGGCCGGCCGAAGAACCTCTACGCGATCTACGAGAAGATCGTGCTGCGCGGGAAGCAGTTCGAGGAGATCTTCGACCTCGTCGGGATCCGCGTCGTGGTCGACTCCGTGAAGGACTGCTACGGCGCGCTCGGCGCGCTCCACACCCTCTTCACGCCGGTGCCCGGTCGCTTCAAGGACTACATCGCGATGCCCAAGTTCAACATGTACCAGTCGCTGCACACGACGGTGCTGGGGCCCGCGGGCCGCGTGATGGAGATCCAGATCCGCACCGAGGCGATGCACCGCGCGGCCGAGTTCGGGATCGCGGCGCACTGGCTCTACAAGGAGCAGCGCCGCGGGAAGGTCTCCGAGGACGACCTCGCCTGGCTGCAGCGGATGATGGACTGGCAGAAGGAGTCCGCGGACCCCAAGGAGTTCATGGAGTCCCTGAAGATCGACCTCTACGCGGACGAGGTCTTCGCCTTCACGCCGAAGGGCGACGTGGTCGAGCTGCCGCGGGGCGCGACGCCGATCGACTTCGCCTACTCCATCCACACCGAGGTCGGGCACCGGACCGTGGGCGCGCACGTGAACGGCCGCATCGTGCCGCTCGGATACGAGCTGACGTCGGGCGACTCCGTGCAGATCATCACGACGAAGGGGCCTGCGTCGCCGTCGCGCGACTGGCTGCAGCTCGTGAAGACGCCGCGGGCGCGGAACAAGATCCGGCAGCACTTCGCGCGCGAGCGCCGCGAGGACGCGCTCGCCCAGGGGCGCGAGGCGCTAGTCGCCGCGATGCGCAAGCAGGGGCTCCCCGTGGACAAGATCACGAAGGGCAACCTGCTGCAGCAGATCTCCGACGAGCTGAAGTATCCGGACCTCGACGCGATGTTCGTCGCGATCGGCGCCGGGCACCTGTCGCCGCAGACGATCACGACGCGTGTGATCCGGCTCTTCCAGCCCGAGGAGGAGCCGGAGGACGAGGTCGTCGAGGCCGCCCCGCCGCGCCGGAGGTCCCGCAAGCCGCGCGGCAAGGGCGTGATCGTCGAGGGCGTGGACGACCTGCTCGTCCGTCTGGCCCGCTGTTGCACGCCGGTTCCGGGTGACCCCATCCTGGGTTTCCTCACCAGGGGGAGGGGGGTATCGGTCCACCGGGACGACTGCCCGAACGCGAAGGCCCTGCAGGCGACGGACGAAGGAAGGATCGCAAAGGTTTGGTGGGACGACCGGCAGCAGGGCACGTTCATCGTCAGCATCCAGATCGAGGCCCTCGACCGCACGAAGCTGTTGCGCGACGTGACGACCGCGATCTCCGACCAGGGGATCCGCATCGTGTCCTCGACGACGCGCACGGGCCGCGACGGGATCGCGACGCTCACGTTCACGTTCGAGCTGGCCGACCCCTCGCACCTCGAGCACGTGATCCAGAGCGTGCGCCGCGTCGACTCGGTCTTCGACGCCTACCGCACGGTGCCTTCCTCGGCGCGCACCTGAACCCCTCGTAGTGGCGGCCCCGATCGTCCCGATGCGACGCGTCGCCGCGGCCGCCTGCGCTGCTCTGCTCGCCACCGCGTGCCCGAGCAACCCGGGGCCGGAGGTGCCGTCCCCGCGCGGCTTCGCGGCCGGATTCGTCGAGGCGTGGAACGACAAGAACGCCGCGGCGATGCGGTCGTCGATGACGTCTCCGGAAGGGTCCTTGCAGAGGCTCGAGCGGTTCTTCGAGCGGACTCCGGGGCCCGGCCTCGACTTCGAGGTCGAGCTGAACGACGTGACGTTCGAGGAGCCCGAGTCCGAGGACGACTCCCGGTCGCCGGGCTCCGGCGCGGTCGGGGTCGCGCACTACTCGATCGTGTATTCCTCGGACGAGGTCCCGGGCACGAAGAGCCTCGAAGGCTCGCTCGAGATGGGCTTCTCGTTCCACGACGGCTGGACCGTTGCCTGGGACGAGGCGGCGATGTGGCCGGGATACGAGGAGGCGTCGGGGCTGCGCGCCACCCGCAGGTGGCCGCGGCGCGCGGCGATCCTCGACCGCAAGGGGCGCGTCCTCGCGCGGGGGCCCGCGGCGGCGCGCCGCTACCCGTTCGGTGCCGCCGCCGGGAGCACCGTCGGACACGTCGGGACGCTGACGCGTGACGAGGCGGCTCACGTCGACCGTTACGAGCCGGGCGACCTCGCCGGAGCTTCGGGCATGGAGGAGGCGTTCGACGAACGTCTCGCGGGCGCGCCCGGCCTGCGTCTCGAGGTCGTCGACGGCCGGAAGCCGCTCACGACGTTGCTGCGCGCGCCCCCGGATCCCGGGCGCTCCGTCAAGACGACGCTCGACATGCGCCTCCATCAGGCCGCGGCGGCCGCGTACGGAGCGACCACCGGGGGCGCCGTAGTCCTCGACCCCGCGACGGGCGACCTGCTCGCGGTCGTGTCGTCGGCCGAGCTCAACCCGGAGGACTACGTCGGCGCGAGGGACGTGCAGCCGTTCAACCGCGCGCTGTCGGGCCTCTACCCGCCCGGGTCGTCGCTGAAGGTGATGACCGGCGCCGCCGCGCTCGAGACGGGCGTCGTGCGCCCCGGCACGCGCCTCACCGGTCCCGCGGAGTACAAGGGCGTCCGCAACTTCGAATCCGGCGAGTTCGGGACCCTCGACTTCGCGACCGCGGTGAGGTTCAGCGTCAACACCGCGTTCGCGCAGGTCGCCGAGGACCTCGGAGCGAAGCGCCTCACCCGCTACGCGCGCTCGTTCGGTTTCAACCGGCCCCCGGAGATGGCGCTCGGCGCCGCCACGCCGTCGTTCCCGCGGCCCGAGGACGAGGGGGACCTGATGTGGGGCTCGATCGGCCAGGCGCAGGTGCTAACGACGCCGCTGCAGATGGCGACGGTGGCGGCGACGATCGCGAACGGCGGACGCAGGATGGAGCCGCGCATCTCGATGCGCGTGCGGCCCGCCGGGAAACGGGTGGTCTCGCGCAGGACCGCCGCGACGATGACGCGCCTGATGGAGGACGTCGTCGCCGGCGGGACCGGCGTGGCGGCCCGCATCCCCGGCGTAGGCGTCGCGGGGAAGACCGGTACGGCGGAGGTCGACGTCGCGGGCAAGCGGAGGAACCACGCGTGGTTCGTCGCGTTCGCGCCTTCCGGCGAGCCGGCGCTTGCCGTCGCGGTCGTGGCGGAGCTCGGCGGCGTCGGGGGCCAGGTCGCGGCGCCTCTGGCGCGGGCGATCCTGCAGGCGACGCTCCCTCTCGCTCGATGAGGGCGGTCGTCCAGAGGGTCGCACGGGCCCGCGTGACCGTCGGAGACCGCGTCGTGGGGGAGTGCGGCCCCGGCGTCGTCGTGTTGCTGGGCATCGCGCCCTCCGACGGCGCGGGAGAGGTGGCGTGGCTCGCCGACAAGGTCGCGAACCTGCGGATCTTCAACGACGCCGGGGGGAAGATGAACCTGTCGCTGCTCGACACCGACGGAGCCGCGCTCGTCGTCTCGCAGTTCACGCTCTACGGCGACGCCCGCAAGGGAAGGCGCCCGTCGTTCATCCGGGCCGCGCAGGGCCCGGAGGCCGAAGCCCTCTACCAGGACGTCGTGGCGGCTCTCCGCGCGCTCGGCATCGACGCGGCGACGGGCGAGTTCGGGGCGATGATGGACGTCGAGCTCGTCAACGCCGGCCCGGTGACGATCCTGCTGGACTCCGACAAGACGTTCTGAGGCCCGCCCGGATCCCCAGTCGGGTCGTCAGCCCTCTACCTCGAACGTGACCGACCACGTCGTCCTGCGCTTCTCGATCGGGATGCGGACGCTCCCGGCTAGCCCGGTCTTCACGATCGAATAGATGCCCGGCCCCAGGCGCTCCGGCACTTCCCATCGCCAGCTCCCGGAGCCGTGGAAGTCGATGTCTTCCCAACCGACAGGCTGCCCGAGCCACGAGGTCCTGAGCTCCTCGTCCTTGTCCTGCCACGCGGTCAGGTACGCGAGGGGCCAGACGGTCTCGGTGGTTCCGGCGTGGAGCTCCGAAGGCACCCCCCAGGAGTAGCGCAGCGGCGGAGCGAACGACACGCGAACGTTCTGGCCGCCCTCGACGTGGGTGTCGCTGATGCAGAGGACCTCGCACGCGTCCGGATCCGGAATCTCGGCGACGGGCTCCGCCACCTCGAACTCGACGACCTTTACGATCTCGCTCGGAGGCTCCTCCGATTCGGTGGGGATCGTCAGCAGCGTCTTGGTCACGCGATACCTGCCCGGGAAGAGGGGCGCCGGTTGACCGTCGAAGTCGCACGCGGTGATGCGCTGCGACCTGGAACGCCCCGGATGGAGGACCAGCCCGGGGGTGGGGAAGCGGCTGCACGGGTAGTCGGGGTCCTCGGGCGTCCGAACCGTGCGCCACGTCCCTTCGTACAGCGTATCGAGGACGAAACCGTGCGGGTACTCGAGGGGGACTCCGCCGCTGTTGTGAACCGTCCCTCGGGGAGGGTCTCCGAACTGCGCGGTCGGAGGGAACACGTCGTACGTCGCGCCGGCCGGTTCCGGAGGGGCGGGGTCGGTCGGGCCGGCGTCGGTCGGGCCGGGTGACGTGCACCCGGCGAGGATCGTCGTCAGCAATATCAGGGCCCGGACGAGCATGCTCCTTCGACGCGCCTCGCTCAGTCCTTCGTGACCCTTCGGGCCGCATCCATGATCGCCTCCGGCGTCAGGCCGTATTGGAGCAGCAGCTCGTCCGGCTTCCCCGACGTCGCGTAGGTGTCGCCGATGTCGACGAACGCCATCCGTGCGGGGCTCCGTTCGGCGACGACCATCGACACGATCGAGCCGAGGCCCCCGTGCGCGATGTGCTCCTCGGCGACGACGATCCCGCGCGTCTCGTTCGCGGCCCGTTCGATCGCGGCGCGGTCCACCGGCTTGACCGTGTGCATGTCGAGGACGCGCGCGTTGATCCCCTCGTCCGCCAGCCCGGCGGCCGCGTCGAGCGCCATCGCGACCATGATCCCGTTGGCGACGATCGTGATGTCGTCGCCGTCGCGCAGCGTGTTCGCCTTGCCGAGATGGAAGTCCGCGCCCTCGGAATAGACGAGGGGGACCGCGGGGCGCCCGCACCGGAGGAACATCGGCCCCTTCGTCTCGATCAGCGCTCTCGTCGCCTCCGCCGTGCTCGGGGCGTCGGCCGGCACGATCACGGTCATGCCGGGGACCGCGCAGGCGAGCGCGACGTCCTCGATCGCCATCTGCGACGGCCCGTCTTCACCGATCGATATGCCGGCGTGCGTCCCCACGAGCTTCACGTTCTGGTTCGGGAAGCCGACCGACATCCTGATCTGGTCGAACGCGTTCGCCGTGAGGAAGACCGAGAACGACGCGACGACCGGGATCTTCCCGCAGCCCGCGAGCCCCGCCGCGATCCCGATCATGTTCGACTCCGCGATGCCGGCGTTGAAGAACCTCTCCGGGTACCGCTCCTTGAAGTACATCGTGAACGTCGAGTTGTTGACGTCGCCGTCGACGACGACCACGCGCTCGTCCGCGCCGATCTCCGCGAGCGCGCGCCCGAACGCCTCCCGCGTCGGGTCGCCGCCGGGGAGGTCGACCCGCGTGAGTCCGAAGCTCATGAGCCGGCTCCGATCTCTTGCAGCGCCTTGGCCTCCTCGTCGGCCGGTACCGGCTTGCCGTGCCAGCCTCCCTGCTTGGCCTCGAGGAGCGAGACGCCCTTACCCTTGATCGTGTTGGCGACGATCGCCTGCGGGCGTCCCCGCACGCCGCGGGCCCACTCGAAGGCGCGGGCGACCCCGGTGAGCGAGTGCCCGTCGATCGCCGTCACCTCGAGGCCGAACGCCCGCAGCTTCTCCTCGAGCGGGTCGAGCGGTTGGATGTCCGCGACGGCCCCCGTCTGCTGGTAGCCGTTGCGGTCGACGATCAGCGTGAGGTTGTCCAGCCCGTGGTTGCCCGCGTACATCGCGGCCTCCCAGATCTGGCCCTGCTCGCTCTCGCCGTCGCCGACCATCACGTAGACGCGGTAGTCGCGGCCGTCGAGCCGTCCCGCCAGCGCGTGGCCGATCGCGATCGAGAAGCCCTGGCCGAGCGAGCCCGTCGACGCCTCGACTCCCGGCACGCGGCACATGTTCGGATGGCCCTCCAGCGGCGACCCCATCCGGCGGAGCGTCATGAGGTCCTCGCGCGGGAAGTAGCCGGCCTCGGCGAGGACGGCGTAGAGCCCGGGAGCGCCGTGCCCCTTCGACAGCACGAAGCGGTCGCGGTCCGGGTCGTCCGGTCGCGCCGGGTCGAAGCGCAGCACGCCCCCGAAGTAGAGGACCGTGAGGATCTCGACCATCGAGAGCGACGTCGACGGGTGCCCCGAGGCCGCCGCGGTAGTCGACCTCACGATGTCCCGGCGGATCCTCTTGGCTATCTCGGCCAGCTCGGCGGCGTCCGGCGGCATGGAACCTCCCGCTCGTTCGTGATGACTTGACGCCAGTATCCAACCACGCGGTTTTTCGCGAGCAGCGCCCGGGCCAGCGCTCCGGTTTTCGGGACCGTCGCCGAAGGCGACGACGCCGAGCCGCGAGGGCTCTGCATCGGACGGGAGCGCTCGCGCTCCCGTTAGGGCAACATGGCTCGATGCCGCCCGAAGACCTCTACTCGGCCCCCAGGGGCACTTACGACCTGCTCCCTCCCGAGTCGTGGAGGTGGGTCGAGGGCGTGCGGCTGGCGCTCGACACGTTCGCCCGCGCCGGCTACGCGCCGGTCGAGACGCCGGCGTTCGAGCACACCGAGGTCTTCGAGCGCGGCGTCGGCGCGACCAGCGAGGTCGTCAACAAGCAGATGTACACGTTCCTAGACAAGGGCGACCGTTCGCTGACGCTGCGCCCCGAGGGGACGGCGCCGGTGATGCGGGCGGTCCTGGAGCACCGTCTCGACAGGGGGCCGCTGCCGGTGAAGCTCGCGTACGGGAGCTTCATGTTCCGCCAGGAGCGCCCGCAGAAGGGACGCTTCCGGCAGTTCTTCCAGGTGGGGATCGAGGCGATCGGGACCGACGAGCCCGCCGTGGACGCAGAGGTGATCGAGGTCGGGGCCCGCTATCTGGAGGCGATGGGCGTCGTGCCGGTGCTGCTCCTCAACTCGATCGGACACCCGTCGGAGTCCTGCCGGGGGGGCTACGTGAAGCTGCTCGCGGACTGGCTGCGCGACCGCATGGACGAGCTCGCGCCGGCCGACCGGGAGCGGGTCGAGACGAACCCGCTGCGGACGTTCGACTCGAAGGAGGAAAAGACCGTAGAGGTCATGAGGGACGCGCCGCTCATAACCGACCACCTCTGCGAGGCCTGCGCCGTGCACTTCTCCGGCGTGACCTCGCTGCTGGGCGACGTCTCGGTGGATTTCGAGCTCGAGCCGCGGCTCGTGCGGGGGCTCGACTACTACACGCGCACGGCGTTCGAGTTCATCGCGGGCAACCTCGGCTCCCAGAGCGCGGTCGGCGGCGGGGGCCGCTACGACGGGCTGTCGGAGTCCCTCGGTGGGGACCCCCTGCCGGGCATCGGCTTCGCGCTGGGCCTCGACCGCGTGCTGCTCGCCGGCGAGGCCTTCGCAGACGCGCCGTCACGCGTCGACGCGTACGTCGTCACGGCCACGCCGGACGCGCGGGGGACTGCGTTCGCGCTCGCCACCCGACTGCGGGCCGCGGGCCTGGGCGCCGACCTCGACCTCGCCGGCCGCAGCATGAAAGGGCAGATGAAGGACGCGGCGCGCTCGGGCGCGCGCTGGGCCGTCATCCTCGGCTCCGACGAGCTCGCCGCGGGGGCCGCGACGCTGAGGGACCTCTCCACCGGTGAGCAGGAGCAGGTCCCCCTGGACGAAGTCGAGAGGAGAGTCACGCCACATGCTTAGGTCCCACACCTGCGGCGAGCTGAGGGCCGGCGACGAGGGGAAGAACGTATCCCTGTGTGGATGGGTGCACAGCCGCCGCGATCACGGGGGCGTCGCATTCGTGGACCTCCGCGACACGACTGGCCTGACACAGGTGGTGTTCGGCCCCGGCGCTGCGGGCGTGCATCCCGACGACGTTCAGTCGCTGCGCAATGAGTACTGCATACGCGTGGCCGGCACCGTCGCGCGGCGCAAGGAGGGGACGGTCAATCCGAAGCTCGCCACCGGCGAGATCGAGGTGATGGCGGACGACGTCGAGGTGCTGTCCACTGCCGATACGCCTCCGTTCCAGGTCGACGACCACCAGGAGGTCGACGAGACGCTGCGGCTCAAGTACCGGTTCCTCGACCTCCGGCGCGAGCGCATGCAGCAGAACCTGAAGCTGCGCCACGCGATCGTGTCGGCGATCCGCCGCTTCTACGACGCGGAGGGCTTCCTCGAGATCGAGACACCGATGCTCACGCGGGCGACGCCGGAAGGCGCCCGCGACTACCTGGTGCCGTCGCGGGTCCACCCGGGCAAGTTCTACGCGCTCCCGCAGTCCCCGCAGCTCTTCAAGCAGCTGTTCATGGTCTCGGGGCTCGACCGCTACTACCAGATCGTCCGGTGCTTCCGCGACGAGGACCTGCGCGCCGACCGGCAGCCGGACTTCACGCAGCTCGACGTCGAGATGTCGTTCGTCGACGTGGAGGACGTCCTCGACTCGACCGAGCGGATGTTCCGGTTCGTGTGGCGCGAGGCCCTCGGCGTCGACCTCCCGCCGTTCGCGCGCCTGACGTACCGGGAGTCGATGGATCGTTTCGGCGTCGACAAGCCCGACCTGCGGTTCGGGATGGAGCTCGCCGACCTCGCCGACGTCTTCGCCGGGACCGAGGTGAAGGTCTTCCAGTCGGTCCTCGGCGCCGGGGGAGCCGTGAAGGCGATCGCCGTCGGCGGCAAGGGCGACCTCGCGCGCAAGGAGCTCGACGGCATCGTCGAGGAGGCGAAGGCGCTGGGAGCCGGGGGCCTCGTGTGGATCGCGGTGACGGGGGCGGGCGGGGAGAAAGCTGCGTTCAAGTCGCCGATCGACAAGTTCTTCACCGACGACGAGCGGCAGGGCCTGCTGAAGGCGACCGGCGCGGGCGAGGGCGACCTGATCCTGATCGTCGCGGACAAACGGATCTCGATCGTCTACAAGGTGCTCGGCGCTCTGCGGAACCGGCTCGCGGCGCGCTTCGGGTTCGTCCCCGAGCGCGCGCGGACCGACCCCGGCGCGTGGAGGTTCGCGTGGATCACCGACTTCCCGTGGTTCGAGCGCAACGAGGAGGAGGACCGCTGGGAGCCGATCCACCACCCCTTCACGGGCGTGGTCGAGGACACGCTGCAGTACCTCGACACCGACCCGGGCCGCGTGATCTCGAAGTCGTACGACATCACGCTGAACGGCTGGGAGCTCGCGAGTGGCAGCATCCGTATCCACGACGCCGAGCTGCAGCAGCGCATGTTCGGAGCGCTCGGGATCTCCAAGGAGGTCGCGGAGGAGAAGTTCGGCTTCCTGCTGCGCGCGTTCCGTTACGGCCCGCCGCCGCATGGGGGCATCGCCCCGGGGATCGACCGGATCGTCGCGCTCGCCGCGGGCGAGACGAACATCCGCGAGGTGATCGCGTTCCCGAAGACGCAGACGGCGTACGACCCGCTGACGGACGCGCCGTCGGAGGTCGACGAGGCCCAGCTCAAGGTCCTGCACCTGAAGTCCACCCCACCGGTCGGCGCGCCGGCGGCCTCGGCCGGCGGCCCAAGGGAAATGGCGAGCGGTCCGGGGCAGACCGCGCCGGTCGCGCCGACGTAGACATGGATCTCTTCGACAACGCGCTGGAGGAGCGATTTAGCGAATACGCGCCGCTCGCCGCGCGGATGCGGCCGCGCTCGCTCGACGAGATCGTCGGCCAGCGGCACCTGCTCGGCAAGGGCAAGTCCCTGCGAGCCCTCGTGGAGTCCGGCGACCTCTCGTCGATCGTCCTGTGGGGGCCGGCGGGGACCGGCAAGACGACGCTCGCCCACGTCGTCGCCAGCGCCAGCAGCGCGCACTTCGAGCCGATGTCGGCGGTGACCTCCGGCGTCGCCGACGTGCGCAAGGTGATCGAGGCGGCGCGCGACCGGCTCGCGCAACAGGGGCGCCGGACCGTGCTCTTCCTCGACGAGATCCACCGCTTCAACAAGGCGCAGCAGGACGCGCTGCTCCCGGCGGTCGAGAACGGATGGATCGTGCTCGTCGGCGCGACGACCGAGAACCCTTCGTTCGAGGTGAACACGCCGCTGATGTCGCGGAGCCTGCTGTTCCGGCTCGAGGCGCTCACGACCGAGGACGTGACCGACGTGCTGCGCCGCGCGATCGGCGACGGCGAGCGCGGCATCGGCGGGCTTCCGATCGAGATCGACGACGAGGCCGTCGCACACATCGCCGCGGGGGCGGGGGGAGACGCTCGGGCGGCGCTCAACGCGCTCGAGGCCGCGGCGTCGATCGCGACCTCGACTGGCGGGCGGCTCGACCTGACGGCGGCCGAGGAGGCGCTGCAGCGGCGCGCGCTCCCGTACGACAAGGCCGGCGACTGGCACTACGACGTGATCTCCGCGTTCATCAAGTCGATGCGCGGCTCGGATCCCGACGCCGCCGTCTACTGGATGGTGCGGATGCTCGACGCGGGCGAGGACCCGCGCTTCGTCTGCCGCCGGATGGTGATCTTCGCGAGCGAGGACGTCGGCAACGCCGATCCCACCGCGCTCGAGGTCGCGGTGGCGGCGCACCGGGCGCTCGAGTTCGTGGGGCTCCCCGAGGCGAAGCTCAACATGGCGCAGGCCGCGGTCTACCTCGCGCTCGCGCCGAAGTCGAACGCCAGCGCGGTCGCGTTGTGGAGGGCCGAGGAGGACCTGAAGGCGGGGCCGTTGCCCGTTCCCGCCCACCTGCGCGACAGCCACTCGCCGGCGTCGCGTTCCACCGGCGCCGGGAAGGGCTACCTCTACCCGCACGACCACGGGGGCCACGTCGAGCAGGACTACCTGCCCGAGGCGCTGCGGGACCGGCGCTACTTCGAGCCGATCGCGGGGGCCGAACGATCCTTGTCGCTCCGAAAACCAGACAAAGGCTGACGCGGCTCCTTATCATCGACCGCAGCGGAGACGGTGCCGAGACCCGGATCCGACCCTCGTTCCTCGACGCCTGGAAGAGGTCTTCATGAGCACGCGTGTATGCCCCCGTTGCGGGGCCGAGGTAGCCGCCGACGCCGATCGCTGCCCCCGCGGTCACTCGCTGTCCCAGGGTGTGGGGGGCGAGCTCCAGGACCTCAGGGCCGAGGTCGACCAGGCGTTCGAGCTCGCGCGCAAGAAGGTCGCCACCGCGTTGTCCGAGATCGGCGGGCCCGCGGAGGAGTCGCTGGTCGAGCAGGCCCTGCGTCCGGCGGCGGTGACCGAGCCGAAGCCCCAGCCGAAGGCGGTGGCGAAGGCGTCGACGAAGGCGTCGGCGAGCCCTCCGAAGACGAGGGAGCGCCCTGTTGCGACCCGAACGGCCGCGACCGAGGCGACGCCGTCCCGCGAGACGAGAGGCGGCGGCGTGAAGCCCGCGGCGGCCCGGCCGGCACAGGCGACGGCCGCGC
>JALZFC010000008.1 GCA_030861725.1 Actinomycetota bacterium
ACCTCCAGGTCCGCCGCCGCGCGAGGACGAGCGCGGCCCCCAGAGACGCTCCCGCGACCGCGGCCGTGAGGGCCGTCCAGCGGAGCCCGGCGACGAGCGCGTCGCCGCCGAGGGAGCCGCGCGGTATCGACGGCCCCCAGAAGACCGTGACGACGAGGAACGCGCCGACCATCGCCTCGGCCACCCAGAACCCGGTAACCGCACGGGCCGGCGGGCCGGCGTCCGCGTCGACGATCCTCGCCGTCGCGAGCCACCCCGCGAGCGCGGCGACCGCGCCCCCGGTCGCGACCCAGCACGCGGCCGCGGCCCCCGCGGGTCCGACGAGCAACGTCGGCCCCAGCACCCCCTGGATCCCCCGGAGATCGGCGAGGTCGACCACGCCCCATCTGAGCGCACCGACCCCGACCGCTCCGGACAGCACCGCGAGACACGCAGCGAGCACCGCGTCCTCGGGCGCGGGGGCCGCGACGCAGCGGACGAGCGTCACCAGCGCGAGGCCCCCGACGACGGCCATCACGGGGCCGCGGACGAAGCCGAGCAGGTACCCCAGCGCGAGGATCGAGCCGGCGGAGCGGGCTCCTGCCGGCCACACGGCGGCGGAGGTCCGGGGCGGAGAGCTCAATTAGCGGGGGCTCAGCCCCGGCTGCGGCGCTCCGGCCGGCTCGCCGGCGCGGCGAACCGGCGGCCGGCCAGGTACGACCGGACGAGGTGGTTCCAGGCGCAGTCGGTGCACACCTCGACGACGTAACAGGTGAACTGGTCGTGCTCCCGCGCGAGCTCGCGCAGCCACTCGTCCGGGTACACGACGCGGCCGTTGTTGCGCCGCAGGTCCTCGCCGTACACGTAGCGGACGAGCCTCAGCGTGTCGTGCGAGCACACCGGGCAGACCTTCCCGGCCTCGTCGCCGATGTTCTTCGCGGCCCGCATCAGCTCCGGGTGCGCGTCGCAGACGTCGCTGGTGTCGAGCGAGCCGCGGCGCAGCCCGACGATCGTCGCGCGCCGGGCGAGGCTGTAGTCGACGAGGGGGCCGGAAGGCGGCGGAGGCGTGCGGGTGGGATCGAACGACCTCCCTGAGATGGCCATCCGGAGATGCTAAACCGCCGGCAGGGTTTCCCCCGGCCCGAGCTCTAGGGCTCGCCTCGGCCGGCCCTATTTGCGCGAGTCGAGATATCGTGGTGATATATCGAGTCGATATATCAATGCGATACCAACCGCCTAGCGACCACGACAGGGGACGACCGACCAAGTGAAGCAAGCCGGCATGCTGGAGCTCCCCGTGCTCGGGCTCCTGAAGGAGAAGTCGATGCACGGCTACGAGCTGCGCAAGCAGCTCGGCGCGATGCTCGGGCCCTTCTGGCAGGTCTCCTGGGGCTCTCTCTACCCCACCCTCAGGCGCCTGACTAAGGCCGGGGCGATCGAGAAGCTCGCGGAGGCCGCGCCTCCGCGGTCCCGCCGCGCGGCGGCCCGCGGGGCGTCGGCCAAGTCCGCGACGCTGTCGCCCGGGCGCCGCAAGACCGTCTACCGGATCACGCCCCACGGTGAGCACATGTTCACGACGATGCTGGAGGAGACCGCGGCCGCCGTCGACGCCGAGCATTTCACGCTGAAGCTCGCGTTCTTCCGCTACCTCCGGCCCGAGACGCGCCTCGCGCTGCTGGAGCGCCGCCGCGCGTACCTCCAGGAGAAGCTCGCCCAGTTCAAGACGAACCTCCGGGACTACCGGGAACGGATCGACAGCTACACGCTGTCGCTGCAGAACCACGGAATGGCCGCAACCGAGAGCGACATCGCATGGATCGACGAGCTCATCAGGGAGGAGCGCTCGCTGGACACCGGCAGCGCGACCCCCTCGGGGATATAGACCGGTCGCCTCGGCGAGCGGCCAGGAATAGAAGAAGGGGGAAGCTCGAATGGCACAGGTAAGGGTCGGGATCGTCGGCGTCGGGAACTGCGCGTCGTCGCTCGTGCAGGGGGTCGAGTACTACGCGAAGGCGCGCTCGGACGAGCACGTGCCGGGGCTGATGCACGTGGACCTCGGCCCGTACCACGTCTCGGACGTCGAGTTCTCGTGCGCGTTCGACGTCGACTCGAGCAAGGTCGGGCTCGACCTCGCCGAGGCGATCTGGGCCGAGCCGAACAACACGATCAAGTTCGCGGACGTGCCCGAGTCGGGGGTCGAGGTCCTGCGCGGCCACACCTACGACGGCCTCGGCCAGTACTACCGCGAGGTCGTCACCGAGTCCGCGCTGCCCCCGGTCGACGTCGTCAACGTCCTGCGCGAGACGCAGACGGACGTGCTCGTCTCGTACCTCCCGGTCGGCTCCGAGCAGGCCGCCCGGTTCTATGCCGAGCAGGCGCTCGAGGCCGGCGTCGCGTTCGTCAACTGCATGCCGGTGTTCATCGCGACGAACGAGGAATGGGCGCAGCGTTTCGTGAAGAAGGGCGTCCCGATCATCGGCGACGACATCAAGAGCCAGCTCGGTGCCACCATCAGCCACCGCGTGCTCTCGAAGCTCTTCGAGAACCGCGGCGTCACGATCGACCACACCTATCAGCTGAACTTCGGCGGCAACATGGACTTCATGAACATGCTGGAGCGGTCGCGCCTCCAGTCGAAGAAGATCTCGAAGACGCAATCGGTGACGTCGCAGATCGACAACGGCATCGACAAGGAGGACATCCACATCGGCCCGTCCGACCACGTGCCGTGGTTGAAGGACCGGAAGTGGGCCTACATTCGTATCGAGGGACGGGAGTTCGGCGACATCCCCGTCAACATCGAGCTGAAGTTGGAGGTATGGGACTCACCGAACTCGGCCGGGGTCGTCATCGACGCCGTCCGCTGCGCGAAGCTCGCCCTCGACCGCGGCATCGGCGGGCCCTTGCTCGGCCCCAGCGCGTACTTCATGAAGTCGCCCCCGGTGCAGTACACGGACTCCGAGGCGCACGAGCTCGTCGAGCGCTTCATCCGCGGCGAGGTGGACGGGAAGCTGAACGGCTCCGCCGGCTCGAACGGGCTGAACCTCCCTGCCCATCCGGCAGGGAACGGCATCGCGCTCGACGCGGACGCCGCGCTGAGGCACCGGGCCTAGCTCCTCTCACGCTCACGGCGCGCCCGTGAAGGGCGCGGAGTTGCGGCGCGACGTGCCGGTCCGCGAGCTGCTGCGGCAGCGCGACCTCAGGATCCTGCTCCTCGCGCAGTGGACGAGCCAGGCCGCGGACGGGCTCGCGCAGTTCGCGTTCGCCGAGGCGCTGATCCTCGGCCCCCTCGGCGGCGAGACGCCCGGGCGCATTCTCGTCGCGTTCGCGATCACGCTCGTGCCGTACTCGCTGCTCGCGCCGCTGCTCGGCGTCTTCGTCGACCGGTGGAAGCGCCGCGAGCTGATGGCCGTCGCCAACGCCGCACGCGCGGTCCTGCTCGTGACGCTGCCGCTCTGGGCCGAGCTCCTGCCCGGCGACGTCGCGCTCTATGCGGGGGTGCTGATCGTCCTCGGCCTCGGCCGTCTGTTCCTCGTGACGAAGGGAGCGGTGCTGCCGGTCGTGCTCGAGGAGCATCACCTCCTGCGCGGGAACGCGCTGTCGAGCGGCGGCGGGATGATCGCGGCGCTGCTCGGAGGCGCCGCCGGCGTCGGCGTCGTGGGCTGGCTCGGCCCCCGTCCCTCGTTCGCCGCGGCGGGGATCGCGTACGCGGCGGCGGCTCTTATCGTCCGGCGCCTCAGCCGCCCCGGCGCGCATCCGCATGCTCCCGGCGAGACGATCGCCGCGGGGGCCGCGCGCGTGGGGCGCGAGCTCGTCGAGGGCATCGTCGCGATCGCGCGCCGGCCGCGGGCTCGCCTGCCGCTGCTCGCGATCTTCGTCCTGAGGACGGTCGGGATGATCGTCGCGATCGCTGCGATCCTCGTGATCAAGAGCGAGTTCCCCGACGCCGGCGACAGGTTCGGCCGTCTGTCGTCGAGCGCACTGGCGCTCGGCAGCGCGGGCCTGGGTGCGTTCGCCGGCGCCGTCACCGCCCCGTTCATCGGGCGGCGGCTCGCGAAGCCCGGCCTCGTGGTCGCGGGGTTCGTCGTCTCCGGAGCGGGCGTGGCGGCGCTCGGGGGGCTCAGGAGCATCCCGGCGGTCCTCGCCCTGACGGCGATCGGAGGATACGGGGGGTTCCTCACGAAGGTGGCCGTGGACGCGCAGGTCCAGGAAGCTCTGCCCGACGAGTACCGCGGCCGCGCCTTCTCGCTCTACGACATCCTCTACAACCTCGCGAGCGTGGCGGCGGCCGCCGTGATGGTCCTCGGCCGGAGCGTCGCGCTGCGGCCGATGTTCGTGGGGACCGGGCTCGTCACCCTCGCCCTCGCCGCGGCGTTCACGGCCCTGATGGCGCGCCACCGGATGCGTCTGCTGAAGAGCCGCAGCGTGTGATCCTCTAGCTGCGATGGCCGAGGCAGAGGACGCACCGGAAGCGACGCGAGCCCGGCCGGACGCGCAGGTCGTCCGGGCCGTCGCTCCCGCGTTCCTGCTCTTCGGGCTCGCCGCGCGGGTCTGGATGCTCGTGACGCCGATGGGACGCCTCGACGCGGACGAGGCGGTCGTCGGGCTCATGGCACGGCACATCCTCGACGGCGAGTTCCCGATGTTCTACTGGGGCCAGACCCACGGGGGCCCGCACGAGCCGCTGCTGACCGCCGCGTTCTTCCGCGTGTTCGGGTCGAGCACGCTCATCCTGAAGGTCGTCGCGATGCTGCTCGCCGCGAGCGCTTGCGTGCTGATCTGGAGGGTCGGCAAGCGCACCGTCGGCGAGCCCGCAGCGACGGTCGCGGGGCTGCTGTTCTGGGTGTGGCCCGCCGCGTTCGTGTGGTGGTCGGTCAAGTCGCGCGGCTTCTACCACGCAGGCCTCGTCATCGGCCTCGCCATCCTGCTGCTCGTGCTGCGGCTCGACGAGCGCGACTCGCCGCTGGACATGGCCGCGCTCGGGACGCTCGTCGCGTCGGGGTTCTGGGCCTCGCCGCAGACGGTGTTGATCAGCGCGCCGGCGCTCGCGTGGCTGGCGGCCCGGGTGCTCTGGAAGCGGCGGTCCTCGCTCCTCGTCCACGTCCCGTCCGCCGTGTGCGGCGCGCTCCTCGGCGCGTTCCCGTGGTGGGTGCACAACATCCAGAACGACTGGGTGGCGCTGAAGGCCTCTCCCGCGTCGTTCGCGATGCCGGCGTACGGCAACCACCTGCGCGGCTTCTTCGTGGAGGGCCTGCCGGGAGCTCTCGGGCTCAAGCTCGCAGACGGCAGCAGATGGATGGCCGGCTTCTTCGGCAGGGCCTGGTACGTAGTGCTCCTCGCGCTGTTCCTCTGGGCGCTCGTCAAGCTGCGGGGGCGGAGCTGGCTGCTGCTGCTGCTGGCGCTCGCGTACCCGTTCCTGCTCGCGCTCTCGCCGTTCTCGTGGTTCCTCGCGCACCCGCGCTACCTGTACTTCCTCGCCCCCGTCCTCGCGCTGCTGATCGCTCGCGGCCTCGTCGCGCTCCGCTGGACGGGAGCGGTCGCGGGGCTGGTCGCCGCGATGGTGCTGACGACGTCGGCACTCGCGACGATGAACAGGGACGGCGTCTTCTATCCGTCCGCGGAGGGCGTCCTGATCCCCGAGGAGCTCGACCCCGTCTTCGACTACATGCTAGCCCGCGGGATCGACCACGTGTGGGCCGACTACTGGCTCGCGTACGTCATCGGCTTCGAGAGCGACGAGAGGATCGTCGCGACGCCCTACCGCGGCGCGATCCGCAACGTCGCCGCCGAAGCGGCGGTGCGCAGCGTCCCCGACCCCGCATACATGTTCCTGCGCGGATCCGCGACCGAGCCCGTGTTCGAGCGGGAGATCAGCGCCCTCGACGTCGACTACGAGAGGCACGACGTGGGGGGCTTCGTGATCTACGCGCTGCCGGCGAACGTGCCGCCGGAGGCGATCCCCGCGGTCCCGGGCGCGCAGCCGTGAGCCCGGAATAACCGGAATAAGGTGACCGGATGCGAAACGGGTTCGAGCTCACCGTCGTCATGCCCTTCTACAACGAGCGCGCGACGCTGCGCGTAGCGCTCGAGCGCCTGCTGAAGACCGAGCTCTCGCACGCGTTCGAGGTCGTCCTGGTCGACGACGGCTCGGAGGACGGCAGCGGCGAGACGGTCGCCGACCTCGTCGACGGCGAGAGGGTTCGCCTGCTGAGGCACGAGCGGAACGAAGGCAAGGGGGCCGCGATCCGCACGGGGGCCCGCTCCGCCCGGTCCGGGCTCCTGTCGATCCTCGACGCCGACCTCGAGTACGACCCCCAGAACTTCCAGCGGCTCATCGACGCGATCCACCACCATCACGCCAAGGTCGTGTACGGCGTGAGATCGTTCGGCTCCCAGACCGCGTACTCGTTCTGGTTCGTGATCGGGAACCGCATGGTGAGCCTGTGGACCAGCTTCCTGTTCAACGTCTGGGTGCGCGACATCGAGACGTGTTTGAAGATGATGCCGGTCGAGGTGTGGCAGTCGCTCGACCTCAACTCGCGCGGGTTCGGGATAGAGGCCGAGACGACGGCGAAGCTGCTCCGCAAGGGCCACCAGATCTTCGAGGTGCCGATCGACTACCGCGCTCGCACGCGGGAAGAAGGCAAGAAGCTCAACTGGACCGACGGCGTCCAGGCGCTGTGGCTGATCTTCCGGATCCGCCTCTTCGGCAAGTAAGGCCGCCCCCCGGGCCGTTCCTCCCGCTTTCCGGGAGAAGCGCCCCGAAGAAGGAATCGCGTCAGGGCTTGCGCGCCATCAGCATCAGCTCCGGGTGGTCCAGGTCCGGCGGCCGTCTCCCGAAGTCGCCCGGCTCCACGGCCCACACCGCCTCCGGCACCAGGCCCACCCCCAGGGCCATCAGGCGCAGCTCCCGCGCGGTGTAGACGCTCGTCCACAGGTCGACGCGGTGGTCGCCCCCCGATTCGTCCTTCACCGTCGTCTCCTCGTGGACGACGCCGGCGTCCGCGTCGAACGTCGCCTCGGGGCGCGGGTGCGACGCCTCGTACAGCGCGCTGAACGCGGTGAGCACGACGCGGCCCCCGCGGCGCGCGGCCTCCGCCATCCTCCGCAGGACGGTCGAGTCGTCGCCGGCCATCAGGCCGAACGCGCCCTGGCAGATCGAGATGACCGCGTCGAACTCGTCGCCGAACGGCATCTGCCGCGCGTCGACGTGGAAGAACGACGCGGCGACGCCCGCGTCGCGCGCCGCCGCCGCCGCGATGTCGAGGAAGCGCCGGGACACGTCCACGCCGGTCACGGCGAGGCCGGCCCGCGCGAGCGCCACCGCGTGACGCCCCGGCCCGCAGCCGACGTCGAGCACGCGGCTCCCCGCGGGGAGGTCCAGCAGGTCGAGGAGGAACGCGACCTCCTGCGCGGTGCCCTTCGTGAAGCTGTAGCGGAGGTAGGAGGTGCCGAGCACGTCGCCGACCATCTCGAAGTAGGGCCCGCCGGGATGCGGCCGCGCTGTCACCCGTTCTTCTTCTCCTTGGGAGGGACCTTCTCGCCGGCGGGCTCGAGGCCCTCGGCACGCGCCCACGCATCGAGCCGCGCGAACGCCTCCTCCTGCTCGAGCGGCCCCTCGTCGAGCCTGATCTCGAGCAGGTGCGCCAGCGCCTTCCCGACCACCGGCCCGGGCGGCACCCCGAGATAGCTCATGATCTGGTGGCCGTCGAGGTCGGGCCGGATCCTATCGAGCTCCTCCCGGGCGGCGAGATCGGCGATCCACTCCTCGAGCTCGTCCATGCGCGCGGCGAGCCGCTTCGCCTTCGCCGCGTCCCGCGTCGTGCAGTCGGCGCGGACGAGCGCGTTGAGCGTCCCGAGCAGCGGCCCGGCGTCGCGGACGTAACGCCGGACCGCCGAGTCCGTCCACCCGAGGCGGTAGGTGTGGAACCGGTGGTGCAGGAAGATCACGGTCCGGACCTGCTCGACGACCTCGTTCGGGAACCGGAGCTCGCGCAGCCGCTTCTCCGCCATCTTCGCCCCCACCACCTCGTGGTGGTGGAAGCTCACCCCCCGCGGCCCCCCGATCGCCCGCGTCTTCGGCTTACCGATGTCGTGGAGCAGCGCGGCCAGCCGCAGCACGAGCACCGGCGGCGTCCTCTCGATCACCGCGAGCGTGTGTCGGAAGACGTCCTTGTGCCGGTGCACGGGGTCCTGCTCGAGCTTCAGCGAGCCCAGCTCCGGCAGGAACAGGTCGGTGAGCCCGGTGCCGTCGGCGAGTTCGAGCGCCCGCGCCGGCGCGGCCCCCGTGAGGAGCTTCGCCAGCTCGTCGCGGATCCGCTCCGCCGAGACCGTCCGTATCCGGTCCTTCAGGCGCGCGATCGAGTCCAGGACCTCGGGCGCGATCCGGAAGTCGAGCTGCGAGGCGAAGCGGAACGCGCGCAGCATCCTCAGCGGGTCGTCGGAGAAGGAGTCGTCGGGGTCGACCGGCGTGCGCAGCAGCTTCTTCGCCAGGTCGTCGCGGCCCCCGAACGGGTCGATCGCCTTCATCCCCGGGAGCTGGATCGCCATCGCGTTCACGGTGAAGTCGCGCCGGGAGAGGTCGGTGGCGATGTCGGCCGCGAACGTCACGTCGGGATGGCGCGACGAGGGCTGGTAGGTCTCGGTGCGGAACGTCGTGATCTCGACGTGCACGCCGGCGATCTCGGCCCCCACCGTGCCGAACTCGCGGCCCTGGAGCCACAGGGCCTGCGCGAGCGGCTCGACGATCGCGATCGTCTCGTCCGGCGTCGCGTCGGTGGCGAAGTCGAGGTCCGCGTGCGGCCGGCCGAGCCAGGCGTCGCGGACCGGCCCTCCGACGAGGTAGAGCTCGTGGGACGCCTTCTCGAACGCCGCGGCGAGATCCATCACCGGAGAGCCCTCCGAGAGCAGGTCGCTCAGGGCCGGCGCACGAGCTGGGGTCTCCGCCATGAGACCTCACCCTAGCGGGATCGCAAGCGATCCCGCCCTGTGCGGGTTCCTCGGCTCGCGTTTTCGTCGCCTCCGGCGACGGTTCTACGAGACGGGCTGGAGACCCTCCTGCCGCAGAGCGATCGTGAAGTCGTGCGAGTTCGTCGCCGCACGCATCGCGTCGTCGAGCGAGACGAGACCCGAGCGGTAGAGCCCGAGCAGCGCCTGGTCGAACGTCTGCATCCCGTAGAACGACGACTCCGCCACGATGTCGTGGATCATGTGCGTCTGCTCCGGGTTCAGGATCAGGTCGTGGATGCGCCCGTTCATGACGAGCACCTCCACCGCGGGGATACGGCCCCTGTCGTCGAGCCGGGGGATCAGCCGCTGCGACACGATCCCCTTCAGCGACGCCGCCAGCGAGACCCGGACCTGCTTCTGCTGGTGGGGCGGGAAGAAGTCGATGATGCGGTTCACGGTCTCGGAGACGTCGGTCGTGTGGAGAGTCGAGATCACGAAGTGGCCGGTCTCCGCGGCCTGCAGGGCCGCCTTGACCGTCTCCGGGTCGCGGATCTCGCCCACGAAGATCACGTCGGGGTCCTGACGCATCGCGGCCCGCAGCGCCGTCGCGAAGTCGGCGGTGTCGTGGCCGATCTCCCGCTGGTTCACGATCGCCATGCGGTCGGGGTGCAGGATCTCGATCGGGTCCTCGATGGTGAGGATGTGGCAGGAGCGCGTGGCGTTGATGTGGTTGAGGATCGCGCCCGTCGTCGTCGTCTTGCCCGACGAGGTCGGTCCGGTGACCAGCAGCATCCCGCGATGCTCGTCGGCCAGCGAGCGGACGACCGGCGGGAGGCCGAGCGTCTCGAATGCGGGACTCCCCGGCAGGACGCGACGGCACGCCATCCCGAGCGACCCTCTCTGGCGGAAGACGTTCACGCGGAAGCGGCCGAGACCGTGCTCCGAGTACGCGAAGTCGACCTCGCCCTTCTCCTTGAACATCCGCGACTGCTCGTCGTTCATGAGCTCCATGGCGGCGCGCTCGCAGTCCGGGGCGGTCATCGCGGGGAAGTCGGTCCTCACGAGGTGGCCGTTGATCCGGACGTAGGGGGGGCCTCCGGCCTTGACGTGCAGGTCGGAACCCTTCTTGTCGACTACGTACCGCAAGAAGTCGTGGACGGTCGCCATGGGGTCAATGTCGCTTTCGTGAAAGTGGGGAGATCTCTCAGCACTTAGTTCGGCACGGCGAAGGGGCCCATTGAGCGCGAAGGCCCTTCCGGGACTCGCTAACCCGCTCTCCGTTTGCTCCCGGTCCCCCGGTTTGCTTCCACCTCCCCCCGGGTAAGCAAGCTCCCGCCAGGGCAGGAGACGTTTCCGGACGAAAGCGCCGGGGGCCGAAGCACGGAAAGGGTTCACGTGGAAGAGACCAGGAAGATGTCCCGAGCAGAGGCCGGCCGCAAGGGTGGGAAGACGACCAAGGAGCGCTACGGCGAGGAGCACTTCGGCCGCATCGGCAAGATCGGCGGCAAGAAGGGTGGCGAGACCACCAAGGAGCGCTACGGCTCGGAGTTCTACCAGAAGATCGGCCGCCTCGGCGGCTCCAGGTAAGCCCGAAGAACGCACAGGAAAGCACCTCCCTTGGGGAGGTGCTTTTCGCGTCCGGGGCCGTCCGGGCCCAACCTCTGCCCGGTCCTTATGCTGGCGAGCATGCTGGATGGGAACCTTCACGGCGCCTGGCTTCGTCGCCTCCGGCGACGGTCGTGGCCGGTTCTCCTGGCAGCGGGGCTCCTGGCCTGCCTGGCCCCGCCCCCCGCCGCCGCGCAGGTGGAGGACGAGCCGGCCGCGCTCGGGCCTTACGGGGTCACGCTCGTCGGGCAGCCGTTCTCGTACGGCTCCGGGGAGACGCTGGACATCCGGGTGAAGGTCGAGAACCTCTCCGAAGAGCCGCTTGACGGATTCCGGCTACAGATCTCGTCGTATCCGCGCGTCACGAGCCGGTCGGCGCTCGTGGAGAGCTTCGACGACGACCCCTTCGGCGACCCCCAGGTCGTCACGTTCGAGCAGTTCGACGCCACGGTCGCCGCCGGCGGAACGGCCACCGCGACGCTGGAGACGCCGCTCGCGGACCTCGCGACGCTGGCGCTCGCCACCGAGTCCGGAGGCGTCTACCCCCTGGGGATCGATCTCGCCGACACGAACGGCACCCTGCTCGGAGCCTCGGTCGTGACCGAGCTCGTCTACTACCCGGGCGACCCACTCGAGACGTCGCTTCCGACGGTCCTGGTAGCGCCGTTGAACGAGGTCGCGACGCGGGGGCCCGACGGCGTCTTCGCCGCGGGCGACGAGGGCACCGTCCCGCTCGAGGAGGCGCTCGCCCCCGAGGGGTGGCTCGCCGGCACGCTCGCCGCGATGGAGGCTGCCGCGGGTCGCCCGGACCTCCACTTCGGCCTCGCGCCGACGCCCCGGCTCGTCGAGGAGATCGCCGACATGGCCGACGGCTACACCCGGCGCGGGGTCGACGGCACCGAGGAGGAGGTGCCGGCCGACGCCGAGACGGCGGTGGCGGCCCGGGCGGCGCTGCAGACGCTGGCGGATCTGCTCGACACGAACGGCGTGCAGCCGCTGCTCGTCCCGTACTCGTTCCCGGACCTCCCGGCGCTTGCCCACACCGAGTCGCGGACCGGCCCGGGGCCGATCGCGCCGCAGCTGACGGTTGCCGAGGAGGTCCTGGGGACGCTCGATCTCACGGAGGGAGGCTTCACGAGACGCTGGGTCTTCCCTCCGGCCGGGCGCCTCGACGGCCAGGCCCTCGAAGAGCTGCGGGTCCTCAGCGCGGCGACGGGGTCGAGGACGTTCTTCTCCGCCGAGTCGCTCGTCCCGCCGGCCGACGCGTCGCTCGGCGGGTGCCCCGTGGACTTCCTGACGTTCGCCTGCCCGGTCGCGGTCGGCGAGACACAGGGATACGTGGCCGACCCCGGCCTGCAGCAGCGGTTCATCGCGCTCGCGCAGCCGGGAGAGGACCGCCTCGACCTCCAGAGGCTCCTGGCGGAGACGGCGATGATCCGGGAGGAGGTGCCCGGCCGGGAGGATCGCGTCATCCAGGCGACGATGCCGTCGCTCTGGCATCCCCGGCCGCGGCTCGCGCGGCTGCTGTTCAGGGCGCTCGCGAACGCGCCGTGGCTCACGACGTACACGCCGAACCAGGGGCTCCACAAGACGACGGCGCCGGTCGAGCGCGAGGCCGTCGGGATCATCGGCGACCTCCCGCGAGCGCCCGAGGAGAGCTATTTCGCGGAGCTGGCGGAGGCCGAGGACGTGGTCGAGGACCTGCGCGACATCGGCGCCCCGGAGCCGCTCGTCACGAGGCTCGCCCGCGACATCCTCGTCGGGTTCGGCCGCTCCTGGTGGCACGACGACGTGCTCGCCGAGAGGGGAGCGGCGTACGCGTCGGTCGCGCGCGCCGAAGCCGAGGAGCATCTCGGCCGGATAGAGATCCTCGCGGCCCCCAACATCACCATGACGTCGCGGTCCACCGACGTGCAGTTCCTGGTGCGCAACGAGAATCCCTACCCCGTCCGCCTCGACGTGGGGCTGGAGTCACCGAACCTCCGCGTCGCCGAGCTCGACGTACCGGACGAGTTCCCCGCCGACGCGACCACACCGGTCGAAGCGTCGGTGTCGGCGCAGACGAGCGGGATCTTCCAGGTGTCGCTGACGGCGACCACGCCGGCGGGAGGCGAGGTCGACGAGCTCGTGATCTCCGTCCGCTCGACGGAGCTGAACCAGATCGCGCTCGGCATCACGCTCGGGGCGCTCGCGTTCCTCGTCTCGTTCTACGTCTACAGGGGGGTCCGCCGGCGCCGCGGCGCGGGCGACTCCGAGACCGCGACCGCTTGAGCGTCTCGGCCGGAGCGCGGGCCACCGCGCTCATGACCGTCGGCACGATCTTCTCCCGCGTGACTGGCCTGGTGCGGGTCGCCGCGATCGTCGCGGCGCTCGGCGTCGCGGAGACGAGGTTCGCCGACACGTACAACCTCGCGAACACCGCGCCGAACATCATCTACGAGCTCGTCCTCGGCGGGATCCTCACGTCGGTCTTCGTGCCGGTCTTCGTGCAGCTGCTCGAGGAGGAGGGCCGCGACCGCGCGTGGGAGGTCGCAAGCGGGATCCTCAACGTCGCGATGGTCGTCCTCGCCGCCGTGACGATCGTCGGGATCGTGGCCGCGCCGTGGCTCGCGAAGCTCTACGCGCTGCGGCTCGAGGGCGATCAGACGCAGCTCCAGCGCGAGGCGCTGACGTTCCTGCTCCGTCTGTTCATCCCGCAGATCGTCTTCTACGGGTTGACCGCGATCACGGCAGGGCTGCTGAACGCCCACAAGCGCTTCGGCGCGCCGATGTACACGCCGATCCTCAACAACCTCGCCGTCATCACGATCTTCGTCGTCTTCTACCGGCTGTACGGCACCGTCACGCTCGAGAGCGTCACGACCTCGCAGATGCTGACGATCGGCCTGGGGACGACCGCCGGGGTCGTGCTCATGGCGCTCGCGCAGCTGCCGTTCCTGCGGGGGCTGGGGAGATATCGCGCGACTCTGCGCGTCGACCATCCCGCCGTGCGCCAGCTCGCGCGGCTCTCCGTGTTCGTCATCGGCTACGTGGTCGTCAACCAGATCGGCTACTTCGTCGTGCAGATCCTCGCGAACGAGGAGCAGGGCGCATACACGGCATACGTGACCGCGTTCACGTTCTTCATGCTCCCGCACGGGCTGTTCGCGGTGTCGGTGATCACCGCGCTGCTGCCCGGCATGAGCGGGTTCGCGGTACGCGAGGAGTGGGACGCGTTCCGCGGCCGCCTGGCGACGGGCGTGCGCGCGACGATCTTCCTGGTCCTGCCCGCCGCCGTCGGGTACCTCGTGCTCGGCGAGCCGATCGTGCGGCTCCTCGTCGAGCGCGGCGTCGTCACCGAGCGATCCACCGAGCTGGTCGCGGGCGTGCTGCGCGTGTTCGTCGTCGGGCTCGTCCCCTTCTCGCTGTTCCAGCTCTTCCTGCGCGCGTTCTATTCGCTGCAGGACACGAAGACGCCCTTCTTGATCAACTGCGGCGCGGTGGCGCTGACGACCGGCCTGAACGTCCCGCTGTTCCACCTCTACGGCGTCCGTGGGCTCGCCGCGGGCCACGCCTGCGGGTACGCCGCGGGGGCCGCCGCGCAGGGGCGGGCGCTGGCGCGCCGGCTCGCACAGCGCGGCGCCCGGACGTTCTTCGCCGGGACCGCACGCACGCTTGCCGCGGCGGCGGGGATGGGCGCGATCGTGTGGGCTGTCGCGCGCGGGGTCCACACGCTCGTCGACCCGCAGGCGCTCGCGGGAAACCTCCTCGAGGTCGCGGTCCCGGTCGCGGCCGGTGTCGTCGCATACCTGCTGCTGGCGCGGGCGTTCCGCGTGCCGGAGCTCGAGCACGTCGCCGGGCTCGTCCGCGGCCGGCTGCGCAAACCCTCATGACGCGGGGGCCGCGGGTCGATAATGGATTCGTGGAGCGAACGAGCTATCCCCGCGACGAACGCGGCCTGGTGGTCGCGTGGCTCGTCCGCGTCCTGGTGCTGCTCGCCCTCGTCGGCGTCGTGCTGTTCGACGCCGGTGCCATCGCGGTGAACTACTTCACGCTCGACGGGACGGCCGACGAGGTCGCGGTCGAGGTGTCGACGGCGGCTTCTACGGGGGCCGAGGCCATCCCGAACCTGCAGTGCAACCGGAGGTCGCGCGTCCCCGCGTGCGTCTCGGTCTACACCGTCGCCCGCACTCACGGGGTGCGGGTCGTCTCCGCTTCGTACGACCAGCAGGGCGTCTTCCACGTGGAGCTGCGGCGGACGGCCGACACGCTGATCGTGGGCCGCATCGGGGCGGTCGAGGACTGGGCTACGGCGACAGCGAGCGCACAGGCCGCCACGAACTAGTCTTCGAGGCATGTCTTCGGAGGGCAGGGACGCGCTTTCTTCTGCCACGGATCGATCCGTCGCCGGCCGCTACCTCCTCGAAGACCTCGTCGCGCGGGGCGGCATGGGCTCCGTCTACCGGGCCCGGGACGAGGTCCTCGCGCGGCCCGTAGCCGTGAAGATCCTCCACCCCCACCTGTCGCAGGACGCCGGCTTCCTCGCGCGCTTCCGGCGCGAGGCCGTGGCCGCCGCGGGGCTCAGCCACCCGAGCATCGTCGCGATCTACGACACCGGTCACGACGCGGTCGAGGACGGGAGCGAGCGCCACTACATCGTCATGGAGCACTGCGCCGGCGGGACGCTCACGCAAGCGCTCGCGGCCGAGGGCGCCTTCCTGCCGGACCGCGCCGCCGGCGTCGCGGCCGCGATCTGCTGGGCCCTCGACTTCGCGCACCGCGCCGGGGTGGTGCACCGCGACGTGAAGCCGGACAACGTGCTCTTCTCCGACGACGGCACGCTCAAGGTCGCCGACTTCGGGATCGCGAAGGCCGCCTACGCGAGCGGCGACATCACGACGACCGGTTCGATCCTCGGCACCGTGACGTACATCTCGCCGGAGCAGGCAGGGGGACGGGAGCCGGACGCGCGCTCGGACGTCTACTCCACCGGCGTCCTGCTCTACGAGCTCCTCGCGGGCCGCCCGCCGTTCGCGGGGGAGACCGACGTCGCCACGGCGATGATGCATCTGCGCGAGGCCCCCACACCCGTGCGAGCGCTGAAGCCGCAGGTCCCGCGGCAGCTCGACGCGATCGTGATGAAGGCGCTCGCGAAGGACCCGGCAGAGCGGTGGGGAAGTGCCGTCGAGCTCGGCCGCGCGCTCGAGCCCGGCCGGCAGCCGGCCGGCGCCACCGTCGTCATGCCGCGCCCCTCGCAGGCCGCGGCCCCGCATCCGGCTCCCGAGGCCCACCGCAGCGACACGCGCTGGGTGGGTCCGGTCGGCGCGCTCATCGCGTTCGCGGTGCTCCTCGCGTTCGTGATACCGCGCATCGCCGAGGACGAGCCCGCGGGCCGCTCCCGGCGTTCCGGCGGGTCCGGCGCCGCGCCGGGTGGAGGTCGCGCTCTCGAGATCGCGGACGTCGCCTCGTTCGATCCCGACGGCGACGGCGAGGAGCACTCTGACGAGGCGCCGCTCGCGGCGGACGGCGACGAGGCGACCGGCTGGGGGTCCGAGACCTACGACGACCCGCTCGGCCTCCTCAAGGGAGGCATCGGGCTCGTCTTCGACCTCGGGTCGCCGCATGAGGTGACGGCGGCGGAGCTCGCGACGTCGACGCCCGGCCTCGCGTTCGAGCTGCGCGCCGGCGACACGTTCCCCGCCTCCGCAGAGCATCTCGACCTCGTCGCGCGGACCGAGGCCGCGGCGGCGGCCGAAGAGCTCTCGTTCGATGCCGTGCGAGCGCGTTACTGGCTCGTGTGGATAACGCAGCTCCCCGGCGACGGCACCGGGACCGCGGAGGTCGAGGAAGTCGTGCTACGTGGAACGTCCTGACGCCGGCGACGCTCCGGCGCGGGACGAGGAGCTCCTGCGGCGGGCGGCCGAGGGGGACCAGGCGTCGTTCTCGGACCTCGTCCGCCGGCACGAGGACCGCGTGTTCGGCATCGCGATCCGTATGACCGGCGACAGGGCGGACGCCCTCGACGCGACGCAGGACACGTTCGTCGCGGTCTTCCGCCAGGCGGGCACCTTCCGCGGCGACGCCGCGTTCACGACGTGGCTCTATCGCGTGGCGGTGAACGCCACGAGGGACCTGCTGAGGAAACGGCGCAGGCTTCCGGACCCCGTCCCCGAGCTGCCCGAGCGTGCCGCGCCCGGCTGGCAAGGCGGCCGGCTGGAGGAGACTGTGAGCCTGCGCCTCGACCTGGCCCGCGCGCTGGCCGAGCTGCCGGACGATTACCGGGAGGCGGTGGTCATGCACGACCTCGGCGCGATCCCGTACGAGGAGATCGCGCAGATCACGGGGACCGCGCTGGGTACGGTGAAGTCGCGGATCAGCCGGGGGCGCAGGCGGCTCGCCGTCCTCATGGAACAACCCGCGCAGGCACCGGCGTCAAAGGGTGAGCATGACTGAGATGACGCACGAGAGGTGCTCCGAGCTCCTGAGCGCGTACGCCGCCGGCGACCTGCCGCGGGGCGACGCGGAGGCCGTGCGCGCCCACCTCGAGGCGTGCGCGGAATGCCGGGCGGAGCAGAGGGCCGCCGCGGCCTTCGCCGCGCCGCCCGGCGAGGGACTGTCCGACCTGGAGCGGGCCCGACTGCACCGCGCGCTCGCCCAGGAGCTGTTCGTGTCGCGAGCGAACGCCGAGGTCGCGGCGACCCCGTCCGAGCCGCCGTGGAAGCGGTGGATCCTGCCCGCGCTCGGATCGGCGGCGGCCGTGCTGATAGCGCTGCTCGTGATCACCGGCGGCCTCGTCGGGGGCGGCGACGACCAGGCCTCGATAGGCACCGAAGGCGACGCCGGCGGGTCGGACGCGTCGCTCGAGACCGCCCAGGAGGCGACCACAGACACGGCGGCGGGCGGTGGCGCCGGGGGCGGTGGCGAACCGCATAGCTCGGACGATCGTGCGCTCTCGGCCACGTCCGGGGGGCCCGCAGCCGCGTTCGACTCCGAGGGCCCGCGGCCGGAGTTCGAGCCGGACGCGGGACGGCTGTCGGCGGAGGAGCTCGCGTCGATCGGGCGCAGCAGCGAGCTCTTCCAGGCGTTCTCGAATCGCTACACGGTCGGCGACGTCGGCGTCCTGCGCGAGCGTTTCCTCCGCCGGCTCGTCGCGTCGTCGGGGGCCGCGTCGGACCAGGCGCGCCGCTGCGCCGCGACGCTGCCGCAGGACGAGCCGATCCTTCCCGCGTACGGCGCGACGGGAACGTACGACGGGCGCGACGCGCTCGTGCTCGGCTTCGTGACGAACGACGCCGGGTCTGCCGCGCTCGATCGCTACCTCATGTGGGTGTGGGCGAAGGGGTCGTGCCGCCAGCCGGTGGACACGCTCTTCGAGCGCATCGATCGCTAAGCCGGAATATCGCCCCTACGGGGTCGTTCGGTAGGGTATGGACACCATGGCCGAGAGACGCCGCGTGATCGTCATCGGGTCCGGCCCCGCCGGACTCACCGCCGCGGTCTACACGGCGCGCGCGAACCTCGAGCCGCTGGTGATCGAGGGCATCGAGGCGGGCGGCCAGCTGATGCTGACGACCGAGGTCGAGAACTATCCCGGCTTCGTCGACGGGATCATGGGCCCCGAGCTGATGGAGGCGATGCGCAAGCAGTCCGCCCGCTTCGGGACCGAGTTCCTCACCGACAACGTCACGTCCGTCGACTTCTCCTCGAGGCCGCTCAAGGTGAACACGGCCGGCACGTCCTACGAGGCGGCCGCGGTGATCATCGCGACGGGAGCGTCGGCGCGCATGCTGGGGATCCCGGGCGAGCGCGAGCTCCTCGGGCACGGCGTCTCGACGTGCGCGACCTGTGACGGCTTCTTCTTCCGCGGCCAGGAGATCATCGTGGTCGGCGGCGGCGACTCCGCGCTCGAGGAGGCCAACTTCCTCACGAGATTTGCTACGAAGGTCACGGTCGTCCACCGTCGCGACACGCTGCGGGCGTCGAAGATCATGCAGGACCGCGCGTTCGCGAACCCGAAGATCGAGTTCGTGTTCGACACCGTCGTCAAGCAGATAAACGGCAACGGCAAGGTCGCGGGCGCGACGCTGACGGACCTGAGGACGGGGGCCGAGAGGGAGCTCCCTGCGGCCGGAGTCTTCGTCGCCATCGGACACACGCCCAACACGTCGCTCTTCGAAGGTCAGCTCGAGCTGTCCGGGGGCTACATCGTCGCGCACGACGGGACCGCCACCTCCGTCGAGGGCGTCTTCGCCGCCGGCGACGTCGTCGACTTCCGGTACCGGCAGGCCGTCACCGCGGCCGGCACGGGATGCATGGCCGCGCTCGACGCCGAGCGTTACCTCGAGGACGTCCCGATCACCGAGCGTTTCTGGTAGCGAACTCCCCCTTCGCCGCGGGAGTCTTCCGGTAGACATGCCGAAGACGCGCGCGCTCGTGGTCGCGCTCACGCTGGCGGCGCTGGTCCCCCTCGGGGGCCGCGGCGGCGCGGTCGAGATACGGATGGCTTTTCCCGTAGCGCGGTCCGACTGGTACTCCGTCATCAACTTCAGAGACGACTGGCACGCGCCGCGCATGCGGTTGATCGGCGGGAGGTGGCAGCTCGTCGGGCGTCACGAGGGCAACGACATCTTCGCCGAGCCCGGCACGCCGGTGCTGGCAGTTCTCGCCGGGAGGGTCGAGCAGCTCGGCTGGACCTTCTACAGCGGGTGGCGCGTCGGCATCAGGGGAGCCGACGGGCGCTACTGGTTCTTCGCGCATCTCCAGTCGTTCGCGCCCGGCCTCGCGATCGGGACGCCGGTGGCCCCCGGACAGGTCATCGGGAGGGTCGGCAACACCGGCTACGGCGTGACACCGGGCCATCGCGACGAGTTCACGTACCACCTGCACCTCGGCATCCAGGAGGCGGACGGCACCTGGGTCAACCCCTACCCGCTGGTCCGGCGCCTTTACGATGCTGCCGTGGTCGACTCGTGAACGCGCTGATCAAGCAGGGCGACCGTTCCCAGCAGGTCGCGGACGTCCAGGCGCGGCTGCGCGGCCTGGGCTTCGCCGTGGACGACGACGCGGGGTCGTTCGGCGACTCCACGCGGCAGGCCGTGCGGACGTTCCAGCAGCGCCGCGGGATCCTCGCCGACGGCATAGTCGGCCCCCACACGTGGAGCGAGCTGGTCGAGGCGTCGTGGCGCCTCGGCGATCGCAGCCTCTACCTGAAGCACCCGGCGTTCCGCGGCGACGACGTGGCGCTGCTCCAGAAGCGGCTGAACGCGCTCGGGTTCGACTCAGGTCGCGAGGACGGGATCTTCGGCGACGACACCGCCCGCGCGGTGAGGGCGTTCCAGAAGGAGTACGGGGTCGCCGAGGACGGCATCTGGGGCCCGCGGTCGCAGGCCGCGCTCGCGGGGCTGCGCGTCGACCGCCCCGGAACGACGGCGCAGCTGCGCGAGGAGCTGCGGCGGTCGGGCGCCCCCGACCTCCACGACGCGCTCGTCGTGCTCGACCCGGGCCACGGCGGCAACGAGGCGGGCCGGCGCAGCTCCGGAGGCCTCGTGGAGGCCGACGTCGTCTGGGACCTGGCGGTCCGGGTCGCCGATCGTCTCGCGGGCATGGGGGCGCGCGTCCGCTTCACCAGGACGGAGGCCGAGTGCCCCGACGCGTCGGAGCGTGCCCGGCGTGCGAACGAGATCCAGGGTGACCTCTTCGTGTCGCTCCACCTCAACGAGCACGAGGAGACGACGGCCGAGGGCGCGTCGACCTACTACTTCCACACGTCGGCGGCAGGGCGCGCGCTGGCGGAGGGCATACAGGAGTCGCTCGTCGACCTCGGCGTCCGCGACTGCCGCAGCCACGCCCGCTCCTACACGGTCCTGCGCGAGACGCGCATGCCGGCGGTGCTGGTCGAGCCCGTGTTCGTGACGAACCCGGACGAGGCGAAACGGCTCGAGGAGCCGGAGTTCCGCGCGTCGCTCGCCGAAGCGATCGCGTCCGGCGTCAGCCGCTACTACAGCTCGCGCGCGCCCGTCTGATCCGTTCTGCGGTCCCGCCGAGGCGGCCCCGCGTCGTCGCCGGCGATCGCCCTCACCAGCCGGTCGAGGTCGTCCGGTGACACGAACTCGACCGTGATCTTCCCCTTGCGCTTGCCCATCTGGACCTTCACCCGCGTCTGGAGGCGCTCGCTCAGCCGGCGCCGGGCTTCGGCCACGGCCGCGGATTCCTCCGCGGCCTCCCGCGAGCGCGCGCGCGGCGCCATGCCCTCGGTCATCGTCACGTAGCGAGCGACCTCGTCCTCGGTCTCGCGCACCGAAAGCTTCTCCTCCGCCGCGCGCCGCGCCATCCGCTCCTGGAACGGGTTGCCCGACAGCCTCAGCAACGCGCGGCCGTGGCCGGCGGTGAGGCGGCCTTCGACGAGGAGGCGTTGGACCGCGGTCGGCAGGTCGAGGAGCCGCAGGGAGTTCGTGATCGTGACGCGGTTGCGGCCGAGACGCTCGCCGAGCTGCTCCTGCGTCAGGCCGGCGTCGGCGATCAGCTGCCGGTACGCGGCGGCCTCCTCGATCGGGTTGAGGTCGGCACGGTGGATGTTCTCGACGATCGCCCGCTCCAGCGAGCCCCTCTCGTCCGTCTCGACGACGATCACCGGCACGACGTCGAGCCCTGCGGCGTGCGCGGCGCGCAACCTCCGCTCGCCGGCGATCAGCTCGTAGGAGCCGCCCCCGGTGTCGCGGACGAGCAGCGGCTGGAGGATCCCGAGCTCGGTCACCGAGGCGGCCAGCTCCTCGATCCCGGCGGGGTCGAACGTCTGGCGAGGCTGGTTCGGGTTCGCGGAGATCGCGTCGAGGGGGACCTCGAGGAGGCTCCCGCGCCTCTCGAGGTCGTCGCCGCGGCCGCTCGACGGGAGCAGCGCGTCCAGGCCCCGGCCGAGTCCCGACTTGCGCGTCACGACGGCACCGACCACGGCTCGCGCCGCGGCCATACGGATTCGTCGAAGACCGGCCGGGGCGTCGTCACGCCGTAGCCGCGGCCCCCGGGGCCCGGCTGTGACGGGCGAGTCGCGGCCGCGGCGACCCCCGTGGGTACCGGCGGTGGGGGCGGCCTGTGGACCTCGAGGCCGTAGAGCGCCTCGACCTCCGCCGCCAGGAGGCGGTACGACACCGCGCCGCGCGACGCCGGGTCCAGGGTCAGCACGGGTTCGCCGAACGACGGGGCCTCCGACAGGCGCACGCTGCGCGGGATGCGCGTCGAGAACACGAGGTCGCCGAAATGCGACCGCACCTCGTTCTCGACCTGGCTCGAGAGCTTCGTGCGCGCGTCGTACATCGTCAGGAGCAGGCCGGCGATCCGCAGTTCGGGGTTGAGGCTCCGGCGCACCCTCTCCGCGCTGCCGAGCAGCTGGCCGAGGCCCTCCAGCGCGTAGTACTCGCACTGCACGGGCACGATCAGGTCCTGGGCGGCCGCGAGGGCGTTGACCGTGAGCAGCCCGAGCGAAGGCGGGCAGTCGAGGAAGATCAGCTCGTAGCGCTCGGCCGCGCCCTGCAGGGCCTCGCCGAGCCGGCGCTCGCGCGCCATCGTGCTCACCAGCTCGACCTCCGCCCCGGCCAGGTCCAGCGACGCGGGCGCGCACTCGAGGTTCTTTATCGCCGTCGGGAGGACGACCTCGTCGAGCGTGGCGTCGCCGAGGAGCAGGTGGTAAGTCGAGCGCTCGACGCTCCGGTGGTCGATCCCGAGGCCCGTCGCGGCGTTGGACTGGGGGTCGACGTCGACGACCAGGACGCGGTGCCCCCTCAAAGCGAGCCCGGCGGCGAGGTTCACCGACGTCGTCGTCTTCGCGACGCCGCCCTTCTGGTTCGCCACGCATACGAGGCGGCCGCGCCCGGGGACAATGGCGCGACGTTCCAGGAGCTTCCAGTTCTTGGATACTGGCTCGTTCACGTCGCTCCTCAGTCGAGCTCGGCCGGTTTTCGCATGATAGTCAGCCCCGGCGCCCATTCCTCGGCACCGTCCGCGACCGGGGCCGCGCTTCCCGTGAAGACGAGGGTTACGCCCCCAGAGACCAGCAGCGGCTCGGCCAGGGTTCTGACGCCTGCGGGCTCGTCCACGGCCCGGGCGGTGGCTAGGACATGCCGCCCCGCGAGCGTCTCGTCGAGCGCGCACAGCTCTGCCGTCGCCGCTACCACGCGACAGCCGAGGCCCAGCGCGCGAACGACCTCCTCCAGGAAGGCAGCTCGCCGCTGCCTCGGCTCCACGAGCGTCCAGCGGCGCTCCGGCCGCACGATCGCCAGAGGGATCCCGGGCAACCCGGCGCCGGACCCGATGTCGACGCAGAGGCCGGGAGGGAGCTCGTCGAGGAGCGGGACCACCCGCAAGGAGTCCTGAATATGGCGTTCCTCCAGCCGTGGGAGGTCGCCGGGCGAGACCAGGTCGAGCCGCGGGGCCCATTGTCGAACGAGCCCGGCGTAGCGAGCGAGCAGCTCGTCAGGCGCCCTCATGTAAAACGTGAAACATCGCGAGGGGCTATTCGCCCCTGACGACGACCTTGCGGTTCGGTTCCACGCCCTCGCTGAAGCTCGTGGCACCGTCGATCTCGGCTACAGCGTCGTGGACGACCTTGCGCTCGTAGGCCGACATCGGCTCGAGCTCGATCTCCGTCCCTCGCTCCTTGGCTCGTTCGGCGATCGAGCGCGCGTAGTCGGCGAGCGAGGCGCGGCGGCGGGCGCGATATCCCTCCACGTCCACCAGCACCCTTACCCGCCCCTTCAGCCGTCGCTGGACGGCCGTGCGGGTGATCTCCTGGAGCGCGTCGAGCGTCTGCCCCCGACGGCCGATCAGGCCGCCGAGCGCCTCGCCCGACACCTCGATCGAGGCGGTATCGCCTTCGATCGAAGAGGACACCTCCGCTTCGAGGTCGAGGGACTTCAGGAGCCCCGAGACGAACTCGGTGGCGGTCGCCGCGACGTCCTCCGGGGATGCCGGCTCGAGCGCCTCCACGTCGCCCTCGGCCGCAGCCGGGCCCGCCTCACCGGCGTCTTCGACCGGCGCCTCCCCGGCTTCGTCGGGTAGGGAATCCTCAGTTGCTGCTGCCTCCTCGTCGGCGTACGACTCCTCGCGCTCTTCGATCACTTCTTCCTCTTCTTCTTGCTCGACGGGTGCGGCTTCGACGCCGCCGCTGCGGGGCGCTTGCCGCCGTTCGAGGAAGCTTTCGACGGAGAGGCGGTCGCCGCCTTCGCGGTCGCGGGAGGCTTCTTCGGAGCGGGGCCCCCGGCCGCGGCCGGAAGCGGATGCGCCGCCAGGATCATCCGCTGCTGGACGATCGTCCACAGGTTCGTCGTCACCCAGTACACGACGACGCCGGCCGGGAAGTTGAACGAGAAGACCATCAGCATCAGCGGCATGATCTTGGCGAACATCTGCATCTGCTGCGCCTGAGGGCTGTCCGGCGTCGACTTCTGCATCTGCTTCTGCTGGTAGTACGTCGTGAAGCCCATCAGGAGGACGAGCAGCAGGTAGGGCAGGGCCGTCACCAGCCCGGACCCGCACGCGTCCGCCAGCGCGCGGTCGAGCCCGTCGAGGTCGGCGGTGCTGTTGCCGGTCAGCGTCCCGCTCGCCGAGCAGTTGAGCCTGATGCCGAGGAACTGGTTGATGTCGAGCGCCGACGCCACCCTCCCCAGCCCGTCGGCGAGGGCCGAGCCCTCCACGACGTCGCCCATGTACTTCAGCGGGCTTCGGATCACGTAGAAGAGCCCGATCAGGATCGGGAACTGCATCAGGAGCGGGAGGCAGCCCCCGAACGGGTTCACCCCGTGCTCCTTGTAGAGCGCCATCAGCTCTTCGTTCATCTTCTGGCGGTCGCCCTTGTGCTTCGCCTGCAGGCGCTTGATCTCGGGCTGGATCGCCTGCATCTCGCGCATCGACTTCGTCTGCTTGATCGACAGCGGGAGAAGCAGGAGCCGGACGGCGAGCGTGAGCAGGATGATCGCGAGGCCGTAGCTCGGGATCACCGCGTAGAAGCCCGCCAGGGCGGTGGAGAAGAGCTCGAAGAAGCCCATCTAGGAAGCTCTCCTGCCGGCGACCGGAGAACGGTCGGCTCGGCGAGCGGTCGGAGCGGGACGCGAGCGGTCGGCTCGGCGAGCGGTCGGAGCGGGACGCGACCGGTCGGCTCGGCGAGCGGTCGGACCGGGAACGGGATCCACGCCGCCGGCGGCCCAGGGGTGGCAGCGCCCCACGCGCTTGATCGCGAGCCAGCCTCCCCGCAACGCTCCGTGGCGCCGGATCGCCTCCGCGGCGTACTCCGAGCAGGTCGGGGCATAGCGGCAGTGGGGGCCGAGGAAGGGCGAGATCGCCCTGCGGTAGAAGGCGATCAGCAGCAGGAGCAGGCGACCGAGCGGACTCATACCTGGGGGACGCCCACCCTCATGAGGCATTGTCTTACAGATTCTTCCACGAGGGCGAAGGGAGCGGCGAAGACCTCCTGGCGTCCGACCACGACGATGTCCGCGGAGGCCGGGGCGTACCCGCGGACGGCCGCCCGCAGGCGGCGGCGGATCCTGTTCCGCGCGACGGCCTTGCCGGCGGAACGACCGACGGAGAGGCCCAGCCGTGCCGGGCCCCCTTCGCGCGGAGAGGCGATGACGGTCACGCCGTCGCGCGAGCACCGGCGACCGGACGCGTACACGCGCCGGAAGTGGGGCCTGCCCGAAAGAGCTTCGATAGTAGGCATAGAGGACCCGGCCGCGGTCTAGGCGGAGAGGCGCTCGCGGCCCTTCGCGCGCCGCGCCTTCAGGATCGCCCTGCCGGCCCGCGTCTTCATCCGGGCGCGGAAACCGTGCTTGCGCTTCCGGCGGCGCGTGTTCGGCTGAAACGTTCTCTTCGTCATGTGGACATCTTCCGTTCCGGTGGTGTCTGCGAGGCCGTTGTAGCGCGGCAGCGACGTGGTCGCGAAGTCCGCGTGGCCGTCCGAGGTGCCGGGCGAGTATAGCGGAGGCGCGTTTGTCCACGTCAAAGGCGGCGTCGCCGATTTCGTCGCGACCCCACCACGACCACCTTGACGGACCGGCGCGGCTGCTGCTTAGGATACGACGCGGTCTTGAGCCCCGAGGATCGGGCGAGCGACAGTGGTACTTCCCCTCGGTTTCAACGGCTGAGCTGAACGGCGTGCGCGTAAGGACTTTGTGTGTAGTCCACACCTGTGGATATACCTGTTGGCCCCCGCGGTTCTCCCTGCTCAGGCCCACCTTTCGTCTTCCCCGCGCCGTTGCCGGCGTGCCTGCCCTCGGGTGCTCCTGCCGCGAACGCACTCGCGGGGGATGTGGAAAACGAGGGCAAGGGGGAGGGCATGGATGCACAGCAGCTCGATCGGTGAAGCTTCGTCTCCGTCGGTGGTGCTCGACGACGAACCCGCCGAAGGCTCGCCGGCCGCGATCTGGGGCCGGGCAACGCAGGATCTCAAGCTCGCTCTCACCGAGAGCAACTTCTCGGCCTGGTTCGGCCGCACGATCCCGGTGGGGCTCGACGGGGACACGCTCGTCCTGGGCGTGCCGAACCACTTCACGAAAGACTGGATCGAGGGACGTTTCCTCGAGCCGCTCGTGACGGCCGTCACCGCCGCGGCCGGACGGCCTCTCGAGGTCGCTATCCTGGCCGATGCCGCGTTCGGGGAGGAGGAGGCACCTCTCGTCCCCGCGCCGGTGGCCGTGCCGGCGGCCGAAGACGACTCGGCTCGCCCGGACGACGTGTTCCATCCCAACTACACCTTCGACTCGTTCGTCATCGGCTCGTCGAACCGCTTCGCGCACGCGGCGGCGCTGGCGGTCGCGGAGGCTCCGGCCCAGGCGTACAACCCGCTGTTCATCTACGGAGGGGCCGGGCTCGGCAAGACGCACCTCCTGCACGCGATCGGCCGCTACGCGCAGCAGTGGCATCCCGGCACCGTCGTGAGGTACGTGTCGACGGAGCAGTTCATGAACGACTTCATCGTCGCCCTGCAGCGGCGCAACATCCCGAGCTTCCACCGGCGCTACCGCGTCGCCGACCTCCTCCTCATCGACGACATCCAGTTCCTCGAAGGAAAGGAGCGCACGCAGGAGGAGTTCTTCCACACGTTCAACGCGCTGCATCCGAAGAGCCAGATCGTCATCACGTCCGACCGGCCCCCGAAGAAGATCTCGACGCTCGAGGAACGCCTGCGCACGCGCTTCGAGTGGGGCCTTATCACGGACATCCAGCCCCCGGACCTCGAGACGCGCCTCGCGATCCTCCAGAAGAAAGCCGAGACCGAGCGCCTGGTCGTCGGGCACGACGTGATGTCCTTCATCGCGAGCCGCATCCAGACGAACATCCGCGAGCTTGAAGGGGCCCTGATCCGCGTCGCCGCATATGCGTCGCTCACGCGCTCCGAGCTCTCGCTCGACCTCGCACAACAGGTCCTGCAGACGCTTCTGCCCGACACGCGTGAGGCCCGCGTCACCTCGGATCTCGTCGTCTCCGTCGCGGCCGACTACTACGACGTCACGGCCGAGGAGATCTGCTCCTCCAGCAGGTCGCGGCCGCTCGTGAACGCGCGGCAGATGGCGATGTACCTCTGCCGCGAGCTCACGGATCTGTCGCTTCCCAAGATCGGTGAGCGTTTCGGGGGCCGCGACCATTCGACGGTCCTCTACGCGATGCACAAGATCCGCCAGCAGATGAAAGAGCGCCAGAGCTGCTACCAGCAGGTCGAAGAGCTCACCACGCGCATCCGTCAACAGGCTGCCCGTGCATAACGCGGTCCGGCGCTGCGCGCGTTGTGGATCATCCGGCGCCGGACCGCGTCTTCGCGTTGTCCTTCGGGCTTGTTCAGCTCCGCGCTCACACAACGCGCGCAGCGCGAAACACGTCGCTGCCAGGAACGACGCGGCTTATCCCCACGGCCAACAGGACCTACTACGGACTACGAGAAGAACTATATCCATACCTAAAGCCGCAAACCGAAGAACCCTTCGCTCGAGATTCTTGTCACAGCAGTTCTCTAGAGTGGGTTCGATCGGGCGGAGCCAGATGGGAGGAGCACGATGAAATTCCGTTGTGAGCGCGACGACCTGCTCGAGGCGGTGCAGTTCGCGTCCCGCGCGATCTCGAACCGCGCGACGTTGCCCGTGCTGTCGGGGCTGCGGATCGACGCGACCGAGGACGGGATCGTGACGGTGGCGGCGACGGACCTGGAGCTCACGATGGAGACGTCGTTCCAGGCGGGCGTCGACGAGCCCGGCAAGACGATCGTGCCCGGCCGGCTCTTCGGCGAGATGAGCAGAAGCCTGTCGTCGGGACAGGTGACGGTCGGCGGAGGTGAAGGCGAGGTCGAGATCGGGTCCGGACGCGGGAACTTCCGCGTGAAGTCGCTCGCTCCCGACGACTACCCCGCCCTGCCGATCGAGGCGCGCGACGAGGGTGCCGACGAGGGTGTCGTGGTCGACGTGGACGGGGCGCTCCTCGCGACGGCGCTGTCGCAGGTCGTCAGGAGCGCGTCGGGCGACGAGAGCCGCCAGGTCCTGACGGGTGTGCTGTGGGAGATCGAGTCGGGGAGCCTGACGCTCGCGGCGACGGACTCCTACCGCCTCGGTGTGCGCACGCTGAAGGTCGACGGCGGCCCGGCCGAGCTCCGCAAGGTGATCCTCCCGGCGCGCGCGTTGCACGAGCTCGCCCGCGCGCTGCAGGGTGGGGGCGGTTCGGTGCGGGCGACCGTCAAGGAGAATCTCGTGGCGTTCGCGATCCCGGCCGCCGGCGAGGGCTCCGGCGGCGGCGAGTCCGTCATCGGCTCGCGCTTCATCGAAGGCGAGTTCCCGAACTACCGGCAGCTGATCCCGCAGGGTTACCCGAACGCGTTGACGGTCGAGCGCGAGGCGCTGCTCGAGGTCACGAAGCGCGTGGGGCTGCTCGCCCAGAACAACCTGCCGGTGAAGCTCCAGCTGGGGAGCGAGCTCGAGGTGTCGGCGCACACGCCCGACGTCGGCGAGGGTCAGGAGGTCATCGACGCGGAATACCAGGGTGAGCCTCTGGTGATCGCGTTCAACCCCCAGTTCCTCCACGACGGTGCTTCGGGCATCCAGGCGGAGAAGATCGTCGTCGAGGTCTCGGACGGCCTCAAGCCTGCGATCCTGCGGGGAGAGAACGACGAGGACTACACGTATCTGCTGATGCCGGTACGTCTGTCGTAGGAGGCACGTGCGGGTAGACGAGCTGGCGCTCGAGGACTGGCGGAACTACGAGCGCGAGTCGCTCGAGCTGTCGCGGGGGCTGAACCTCGTGGTCGGGCCGAACGCGCAGGGGAAGACGAACCTGCTCGAGGCGGTCCACTGCCTCAGCGGCTTCGGCTCTCCGCGTGCCGCGGATACGGCGCTCGTTCGCCACGGGACCGAGCGGGCGCTGCTGCACGCCGCGGCCGTCCGGCGCGCGCGCGAGGTGCGGATCGACCTCGAGATCAGGCCGGGCAAGGGGACGCGCGCGCTGCTCAACAAGACGCCGGTGCAGCCCCGGCTCCTCGGCGACATGTGTGTGAGCGTCTTCTTCGGGCCCGACGAGCTCTCGTTGATCAAGGGATCGCCCGACGGCCGGCGCCGCTTCCTGGACGAGCTGGTCGTGAAGCTGCGCCCCGCTCGTGACGGGCTGAGGCGCGAGTTCGACCGGACGTTGAAGCAGCGCAACGCGCTCCTGAAGTCGGCGCCCCGGGGCGGGTCGGCGAGTGTCACGGCGACGCTCGACGTATGGGACGCGGCCCTGGCGCGGGCGGGCGCTGCTCTCACAGCCGTGAGGCTCGAAGTGCTGGCCGGGCTGATGCCGCTGGCGGCGAAGCGGTACGAGGAGGTGGCGGGGGGTGGACGGCTCGAGCTCGAATACGCGAGCTCCTGGATCGCGGGCGAAGGTTCCCCCGGCGGGATCGACGCCGTTCCGTCCGACACGTCGGTCCTCGAGGAGCGGCTCCGGGACGCGATAGCGGCCGCGCGGCCGCGCGAGATCGAGCGCGGCGTCGGGCTGGTCGGGCCGCAGCGCGACGACGTGACCGTGCTGCTCGCCTCGGGTGGCGGACCGGGCGGATCGCCGACCGACGCGCGGACCTTCGCGTCGCAGGGGGACCAGCGGACGTGCGCGCTCGCGTTGAAGCTCGGCGAGCACGACCTCCTCTCCGACGCGCTGGGCGAGGAGCCCATCCTGCTGTTGGACGACGTGTTCTCCGAGCTCGACCCGGCGCGGCGCGCCTGGCTCGCCGACGCCGTGCGATCGATCGGCCAGACGCTCGTGTCGACCACGGAGCCGGAGGGCGTCGAGATGCTGTCGCCCGACAGGGTGCTCGAGGTCTCCGCCGGGCGGGTGCGGACGCGTGACTGACGACCCGATGCGGCTGAAGGACCTCTTGGCGAACGCCACCAAGGGCCTCGGGATCCCGTCACCGGAGGCCACCGGGCGCGTCTGGGCCCGGTGGAAGGAGGTCGTGGGGCCGGACGTCGCCGCCCACGCCGAGCCGACGTCCCTGAGGGCCGGGGTGCTGCGGATCCGCGCCGACTCGCCCGCGTGGGCGACCGAGATCGGCTATCTCGCCGCAGAGATACGCAGCCGTGTGAACGCAGTGACGGGGCAGCCGCTCGTGAAGGAGGTCCGGGTGTGGACGGGCCCTCCGCCCGCCCGCGCGAACGTCCCGTCCGCGGCCCCCGGCGGCGACGGGAGCGGCGCCGAGGCGCCCGATCGGGAGCGCCCGAGCGATCCCGCGGAGGCTCTCGAGAGAGCCCGGCGGGCGTGGGCCAAGCGACGGGGTTAGCGGGGCTGCCGGCGACCCGGTCAAATCCTCTAAAAACCCTGGTAGATGGTAAGATTTCAGCCTGTGAACCCACCTCTCGGACCCTCTCCCCGGCGCGTCCTGAAGCGCCCGTGAGGAGCGCTTCACCAGGGTGTAGCGGCCGTCACATGCGGCTGCGGTCCGACCGCTTGGAATAGAGGGACATGACCGTGCCCAACAACGCATCCGATACGACGAAGCCGCGGCGCGACGGCTCGTACACCGGGCAAGACATCACCGTCCTCAGAGGCCTCGACCCGGTCCGCAAGCGACCCGGCATGTACATCGGATCGACCGGCATCCGCGGCCTCCACCATCTCGTCTACGAGGTCGTCGACAACGCCGTGGACGAGGCGATGGCGGGCTACTGCGACCGGATCGTGGTCGAGCTGCTCGCCGACGGCGGCTGCCGCGTCTCCGACAACGGCCGGGGGATCCCGGTCGACCCGATCGAGGTCGACGGCAAGAAGAGGCTTCCCGCGGCCACCGTGGTGCTGACGACGCTGCACGCCGGCGGGAAGTTCGAGGGCAAGGGGTACCAGGTTTCCGGCGGCCTCCACGGCGTCGGCGTGTCGGTCGTCAACGCACTCTCCGAGCGCCTCGAGCTCGAGATCGTGCGCGACGGCTCGCTCCACCGCCAGGACTTCGAGCGCGGCCGCCCGCTCGCGCCGCTCAAGAAGGTCAAGCCGGCGAAGCGGACCGGCACGACTGTCTCGTTCTGGCCCGACCCGCTGGTCTTCACAGAGGAGCGCGAGTTCAAGCTCGAGACCCTCGCCCAGCGGATGCGCGAGATGGCGTTCCTCAACCGCAGCCTCGAGATCCGGCTGATCGACCGCCGCGTCGAGCCGGCCGCCGAGGAGACGTTCAAGTACACCGGCGGGATCATCGACTTCGTCAAGCACCTGAACTCCGCCCGAGACGCGGTGAACAAGCGTCCCGTCTACTTCGAGGCGAAGGCGGAGGGCCACGAGGCCGAGATCGCGATGCAGTGGACGACGTCGTTCAACGAGTCCGTGTTCACGTTCGCGAACAACATCAACACCCACGAGGGCGGGATGCACGAAGAGGGCTTCCGCCGGGCGCTGACGCGCGTGATCTCGAAGTACGCGCGCGACAAGAGCATCCTGAAGGAGAAGGACGAGGCCTTCACCGGCGAGGACTGCCGCGAGGGCCTCACCGCGATCGTCTCGGTCAAGCTCCGCGACCCCCAGTTCGAGGGACAGACGAAGACGAAGCTCGGCAACACCGAGATCAGGTCGTTCGTCGAGACCTCGATGAACCAGCGCTTCGCCGAGTTCATGGAGGAGCATCCCGCCGAGGCCCGTGCGATCTGCAACAAGGCGGTGAGCGCGCAACGCGCGCGTCTCGAGGCGCGCAAGGCGCGCGACCTCGTACGCCGCAAGTCGCTGCTGGAGTCTTCGACGCTTCCGGGCAAGCTCGCCGACTGCCAGACGCGCAACCCCGACGAGGCAGAGCTGCTGATCGTCGAGGGGGATTCCGCCGGCGGCAGCGCCAAGCAGGCGCGCCAGCGTGAGTTCCAGGCGATCCTCCCGCTGCGAGGCAAGATCCTCAACGTCGAGAGGGCGCGCCTCGCCAAGATCCTCGAGAACAAGGAGATCCAGGCGATCATCACCGCGATCGGCACCGGGATCGGCGACGAGTTCGACATGTCGAAGTGCCGCTACCACAAGATCGTCTCGATGGCCGACGCCGACGTGGACGGCGCGCACATCAAGAGCCTGCTGCTCACGTTCTTCTTCCGCTACATGCGCGAGCTGATCGACGCGGGCTACGTATACGTCGCGCAGCCTCCGCTCTACCGCGTCCCCTACAAGGGCAAGGTCCACTACTTCAAGAACGACGAGGAGCTCGACGCGTTCAAGGCCGCCAACAACGGCTCGAAGATCGAGGCCTCGCGCTTCAAGGGCCTCGGCGAGATGAACCCGTCGGAGCTGTGGGACACGACGCTCGACCCGGAGCGCCGGACGCTGCTCCGCGTCACGATGGAGGACGCGGCGCTGGCGGAGGAGATGTTCTCGACGCTGATGGGCGAGGACGTCGAGGCGCGCAAGGGATTCATCCAGCGGAACGCCAAAGACGTGCGTTTCCTAGATATCTAAAAAGAAGGCGGCGGCCTCGGCCGTCGCCCAGAGCAAATGGGGGCCCGACACCGGGCAACCGGAGGGACGCAAGGTACTGCACATGGCTGACGATCCCACGCAACCCAGGTTCCCCGAGAGCGACGACCCTTCGATAACCGACATAACGATCGAGGAGGAGGTCCAGTACTCCTTCCTCGAGTACGCGATGTCGGTCATCGTCTCGCGCGCGCTGCCCGACGTCCGCGACGGGCTGAAGCCCGTCCACCGGCGGATCCTGTACGCGGCTCTGGAGGCGGGGCTGCGCCCGGACCGCCCGTTCCGCAAGTGCGCGGCCCTCGTCGGCGACGTGATGAAGAAGTACCACCCGCACGGCGACCAGTCGATCTACGACGCGCTGGCGCGCCTGGCGCAAGACTTCTCGACCCGCAATCTGCTGATCGACGGGCAGGGCAACTTCGGCTCGATAGACGGCGACGCGCCGGCCGCCATGAGATATACGGAGTGCCGGCTCTCCAAGCTCTCGATGGAGGTCGTGCGCGACATCGACGAGGAGACCGTCGACTTCGAGCCCAACTACGACGGCTACGAGATCCAGCCCAAGGTCCTCCCGGCTCGCTTCCCGAACCTCCTCGTCAACGGCTCCGGCGGCATCGCGGTCGGGATGGCGACGAACATCCCGCCGCACAATCTCGGCGAGGTCATCGACGGCGTCGTCGAGGCCCTCGAGAATCCCGAGCTCGGGGGGGACAAGGAGAAGATGCTCCCTGCTCTCATGCGCCACATCAAGGGCCCGGACTTCCCGACCGGCGCGCTCGTGCTCGGCATGCAGGGAATCCGCGACGCTTACACGACCGGGCGCGGCTCGATCAAGATGCGCGCGGTGTGCGAGGTCGAGGAGGGGCCGCGCGGGAACCCCCGGATCGTGGTGACGGAGCTCCCTTATCAGGTGAACAAGGCGCGGCTCGCTCAGAAGATCGCCGAGCTCGTCAACGCGAAGGAGAACCGTCTCGAGGGGATCGCCGACCTCCGCGACGAGTCGAGCGAGCGCGGCGGCATGCGCCTCGTGATCGAGCTGAAGAAGAGCGCCGTCCCCCAGGTCGTGCTGAACACGCTCTACAAACGTACGCAGCTGCAGGACAACTTCGGGGTGAACATGCTCGCGCTCGTTGACGGCGTCCCCCGCACGCTGAACCTCGCCGAGGTCGTCCAGGAGTACATCACCCACCAGATCACCGTCGTCACGCGGCGGACGCGGTATCGTCTGCGCAAGGCCGAGGAGCGCTCGCACATCCTCGAGGGCTTGATCATCGCCCTCGACAACATCGACGACATCGTGGCGCTGATCCGTGCCGCGGCCGACACCGAGGAGGCACGCGGCGGCCTCATCGTCCGCTTCGGCCTCACCGAGATCCAGGCCAACCACATCCTCGACATGCCGCTCCGGCGCCTCACCGCGCTCGAGCAGGACAAGATCCGCGAGGAGCACGCCGAGCTCCAGAAGACGATCGCCGACCTGAAGGACATCCTCTCGAAGCCCGAGCGCGTGCGCGAGATCATCGCGACGGAGCTGAAGGAGGTCCGCCGGCGCTTCGTGGACCCGCGCCGCACGAAGCTCGTCCCCGACGAGGGCGAGTTCGACATCGAGGACCTCATCGCCGACGAGGACCTGGTCGTGTCGATCACCCGCGATCGGTACATCAAGAGCGTTCCGCTAGAGGCATACCGACGCCAAGGTCGGGGTGGACGCGGCGTGAAAGGCGCTTTGTTGAAAGAAGGGGATGTCGTCGAGCACCTCGTCACAACGACGGCGCATGCATACCTGCTGATGTTTTCCAACACCGGCCGCGTCTACCGCGTCAAGGCACACGAGATTCCCAAGCGCGAACGAACCGCTAGGGGAACCGCCGTTGTCAACGTCGTTCCGATGAGGCCGGAGGATCGTGTCTCGGCCGTCATCGACACTCGCGACTACGAAAGCTATAGGTACTTGTTGATGGTCACCAAACGTGGCGTCGTGAAGAAGTCCCCGTTCAACGAGTACGACTCCTCCCGCCGCGAGGGCATCATCGCGATCAAGCTTCGGGAGGGCGACGAGCTTGTGCGAGTCGTACCTACGTCGGAGCATCATGACGTCTTGCTCATCACGAAGATGGGCCAAGCCGTACGTTTCCCGGAGTCTGCCGTTCGGTCGATGGGGAGAACTGCTACGGGCGTACGGGGCATTCGGCTCGCGGAGGGAGACGAGGTGGTCTCGTGTGACGTTGTTCCCACGGAGTCCGCGGACAGACAGTTGCTGGTCGTGACGCAGTTCGGCTACGGCAAGAGGACGAAGATCTCGGAGTTCCGCCGGACGAATCGCGGCGGCAAGGGCGTGGTCGCAGCGAAGCTCACGAAACCTCGTGGACCGCTCGTCGGCGCGATCGTCTGTGGCGCGGAAGACGACGTGATCTTGATTGCCGACAGCGGCGAAGCGATACGGACGGACGTCAAGCGCATCTCGCGGCAGGGGCGCCACGCGACCGGTGTCCGGCTGAAGAACCTCGAGGAGGGGACGTCGATCTCGGCGGTCGCCCCCGTCGTTAACGAGCCCGAAGACGAGGGCGAACCTGACCGTCCGAAGCTGGATCTATGAACTTCATCCGGCGCCGCGGAGTCGTTTAGCCCATACTGATTGCCTGCATCCAACGTCAGGGGGATCGTTGTCCTCTAGGGAAGAGCGGGAGAGGGGCTGGCGCACGAACCCCGAGGCTACGACGGCCTCGGGTGGCCACCTCACGCCCGATCCCGTCGCCGCGGACTCGTGGCCCGATCCCCTGGCCGCGCCGCTGCCGTCCGAGCTCGAGAGGCTCGAGCGAGAGGGCCGCGAGCGCCCGCGTCCCGACGTCGACCGCGCGCTGGGATCGGTGAGCGCGCAGGCGCGCACCGAGATGTTCCCGCCGTCGGAGCAGACGTTGCGCAGCCGCGAGTCCGACCGGCAGGCCCCCGTGAAGAAGACCGTGCGCCGGCGCGTGCCCGTGCGGCGCGTGAAGAGGACGTTGCGTCACGTCGACCCGCTCACGGTCCTGAAGCTCTCGGCGTTCTACTGGGCGATCTTCCTCGTGGTGTGGCTGGGCATCGTCGCGGTGCTCTACTCGATCGTCGACGGCCTCGGCTACCTCGACGACATCGACTCGTTCATGACCGCGGTGGAGGTGAAGTGGCCCGAGATCACGCTCGGGGTCGTCGAGAAGTGGGCGTTCCTCGTCGGGCTCACGTTCGCTCTCGTGACATCGCTTCTCAACGTCTTCCTCGCGTTCCTCTACAACGTCGCCGCGGATCTCATCGGGGGCCTCGAGCTGACGTTCGTAGAGCGCGACTCCTCCTGACCGGCGGCGCGCGGCGATGATCTCGATGCGCGAGGTCACCAAGTCGTTCCCCGGGGCCGCGGCCCCCACGGTCACGTCGCTCTCTCTCGAGATCCCCGAGGGCGAGACCGTCGTGCTCGTCGGTCCGTCCGGCTGCGGAAAGACGACGACGATGAAGATGGTGAACCGGCTCGTCGAGCCGACGTCGGGCACGATCCTCGTCGACGGGACCGACGTGATGCGGCAGGATCCGGTCGAGCTGCGGCGCCGCATCGGGTACGTGATCCAGAGCATCGGGTTGATGCCGCACCGGACGGTCGCGGAGAACGTCGCGACGGTCCCCAAGCTCGTGGGGTGGGACGACGCGCGGACCGACGCTCGCGTGACCGAGCTGGCCGCGATGCTCGAGCTCGATCCCGACCTGCTGCGGAGGTACCCGAACGAGCTGTCGGGGGGGCAGCGCCAGAGGGTCGGGGTCGCCCGTGCTCTGGCCGCCGATCCTCCGGTGATGTTGATGGACGAGCCGTTCGGCGCCGTGGACCCGATCGTGCGCGAGCGCCTGCAGGACCAGTTCCTGCGCATCCAGGACGAGCTGCGCAAGACGATCGTGTTCGTGACGCACGACGTGGACGAGGCGATCAAGATGGCCGACCGCATCGCGATTCTGAACAAAGGCGGGATCCTCGAGCAGTTCGCTCCTCCCGAGGAGATCCTGCGCGCGCCGGCGAACGACTTCGTCAGGCAGTTCGTCGGCCAGGAGCGTGCGCTCAAGCGCCTGTCGCTGCTGAAGGTCCGCGACGTCGAGCTGACGGGGGACAAGCTTGCGCACGACGGCCCCTCCGTCGGGCGCGATGCGTCGCTGCGCCAGGCCCTCGACGCGATCGTCGCGTCGTCCGGCGACGCGGTCGCGGTCACGGACGAGAGCGGCTCCCCCGTCGGGACGCTGACGCTCGACACGATCCGGAACGAGCTGGGCGCGTGAACGAGCTGTTCCGGTGGGAGTGGGTGGTCGACCACCTCGACGAGGTGGGCACGCGGTCCTGGGAGCACGTCTTCCTGACGCTCGTGGCCGTCGGCATCGGCTTTGCGATCTCGTTCCCGCTCGGCGTGTACTCCTACCGGCACCGGCGCGTCTACGGGCCGATCGCGTGGGTCGCTGGGATCCTCTACACGATCCCGAGCCTCGCGCTGTTCGCGCTGCTGGTGCCGTTCACGGGGCTCTCTACGACGACGGCCGAGATCGGCCTCGTGAGCTACACGCTGCTGATCCTCATCCGGAACATCGTGGCGGGACTGCAGGGCGTGCCGGAGGACGCACGCGAGGCCGCGCTCGGCATGGGCTACAGCCGGCGCCAGCTCCTGTGGCGGGTGGAGATCCCGCTCGCGCTCCCGGTGATCGTGGCCGGGCTGAGGATCGCGACCGTGACGGTCATCGGCCTCGTCACCGTGACCGCGCTCATCGGCAAGGGCGGCCTCGGCTACTTCATCCTGCTGGGACTCGAGCGCTTCTTCTCGACCGCGACGATCCTGGGGGCCGCTCTGTCCGTGCTGCTCGCGGTGCTGGCGGACAGGATCCTCGCGCTGGCCGAGCGCCTGCTCACGCCGTGGGCGAGGGCACGCGTATGAACGTCTTCCAGGACGCGGTCGCGTGGCTGACGGACGGTGCGAACTGGTCGGGTGACGGAGGTATCCCCGTGCGGGTGCTGGAGCACCTCCAGATCTCGGGCATCTCGCTCCTGGCGGCGGCGATCGTGGCGCTGCCGGCCGGTCTCTATATCGGTCACACGAGGCGCGGCGAGGTCCTCGCCGTCACGATCGCGAACCTCGGGCGCGCGATCCCGTCGTTCGCGATCCTCGCCCTGGCGTTCCCGGTGTCGCTGCAGCTCGGGCTCGGCTTCAGCATCTGGCCGACGGTGGCGGCGTTGTTCCTGCTCGCGATCCCTCCGATCCTCACCAACACCTACGTCGGCGTGAAGGGCGTCGACGCGGACACGCTCGAAGCCGCGCGCGGCATGGGGATGTCGGGACGCGAGGTGCTGCGCTCGATCGAGACCCCCCTGGCCGCGCCGCTGCTAGTCGCGGGGTTGCGCATCTCGGCCGTGCAGGTCGTCGCGACTGCGACCCTGGCCGCGCTGGTGGCGGGTGGTGGCCTCGGCCGGTTCATCGTCGACGGCTTCGCGCAGGGAAACGACGCGATGATCGTGGGAGGAGCCGTCGTCGTAGCGGTCTTGTCGATCGCGACCGAGATCGGGTTCGGCCTCGTCGAGCGCCTGACGGCGCCGGCACACGCGCGCCGCGGGATCTTCACGACGAGGACGCGGCGCATCGAGCTCCCGGAACCCGGGCGGCCGGGCGGCGACATCCTCATCGGGCCTTAAATCCCCGGAGCCTGCCCCCTCACAGAGCCGGGATCGGCATATGGTTCCGATCGCGGACCGAGGCCGAGAGGCGCCTCGGGAGTCAAGGAAGGAGTTACCCATGCGGAGACCCCGCAGCTACGTCCTCGGGGCGGCTCTGCTGGTGCTCGGGCTCTTGCTCGGCGCCTGCGGGTCGGGTGGGGACGACGACGAATCCTCCGCCGGTGGCGGAGGCGGCACGGAGGAGAAGGGGCAGGTCACGGTCGGCGACGACAGCTTCGCCGAGAGCCAGATCGTGGCGGAGATGTACGCGCAGGTGCTGGAGGACGCCGGCTACGACGTCGACCGGAAGAGCACGAAGTCGCGCGAGGTCCGGCTCCCGGCGATGGAGAGCGGCGAGATCGACGTGGCGCCCGAGTACCTCGCGACGTTGGTGTCGGTGCTGGACCCGAAGGCCGGGCGTGTCTCGACGCCCGAGGATGCGACGGCTGCGCTCGAGCCTCTCCTTGCCGACAAGGGCCTGGCGGTCCTGGAGGCCTCGGAGGCGGTCGACACGAACGTCTTCGTGGTGACGCCGGAGCTCGCGGAGATGTACACGACGATCAGCGACCTCGCGCCGGACGCCTCGGAGTTGACGCTCGGCGGCCCGGCGGAATGTCCGACGAGGCCCTACTGCATCCCGGGGCTGAAGGACGTCTACGGGATCGAGTTCGGTGAGTTCAAGCCGCTGGAGTACGGCCCTGCGACGGTAGCCGCCCTGAAGCAGGGGGCGGTCGATGTGGCGCTGCTCTTCTCGACCGACGGGACGATCGATGCCCAGGGCCTGGTCGTGCTGGAAGACGACAAGGACCTGCAGGCGGCCGACAACATCACGCCGCTCGTGAACGAGGAGGCGGTCGACGCCGAGGCGATCGACCTCCTGAACTCTGTCAGCGCCCTCCTGACGACCGAAGTCGTGACCGAGCTGAACACGCGGGTCGGCGTCGATCAGGAAGATCCCGAGGACGTCGCGCGGGACTTCCTCGAGCAGGAGGGGCTGTTGTAGCTACGGCGCCTTCTCACCGGCCTCCACTCGCAGGTCGAGGACGTTGTCCGACGGCGCAAGCGGGCACGACCAGCGGGGGTCGTAGGCACACGAGGGGTTGTACGCGAAGTTGAAGTCGAGCACGAGGGCGCCGGTCTCCGTAGTGCCGAGGTCGGCCCCTTTGATCGTGTCGTAGAGGTAGCGCCCCGCGCCGTACGTCGCGCGCCCGCTCGTCGCGTCGCGGAACGGAAGGAAGAGCCCGCCGCCGTAGCCGGCGATCCAGAACAGGTCGAGGGCGTGTTCGCCGCCTCCGAGACGGAAGCGGACGGTGCCGAAGCGCGTGAAGACCGTCTCCTCGTCGCGGCTTGACGGGACGCGCAGCTCCTCGCGGGGTGCGGCCTCGACCACGCCGGTCACGCGGAAGGCCGCGTGGTACTCGTAGACCTTCAGTCCGGCGAAGTCCCCGCGCCGCTCCTCGGGAACCGGAGACTGCGGGTGCGACCGGAACAGATCGTCGCGCTCCGCCCGCCAGCGCTCCCATGCCGCGCGCGGCTCTGCGCCGCGCACGTATGCGTACAGCTCGGAGATGCGCCGTTTCCAGTCGAGGAGGTCGAGCGTCTCCTGCGGATCCGTCATGCGGCGGTCGCCTCCGGAGGGTGTTCGGGCGCGGGGGCCGCGACGGGCGAGCCTGCGCCGCCCCCGCGGATCGTGAGCCACGAGACCACGCCGCCGAGCGCGCACAGCGCGGCAGATGCCCACGTGGCGCGGCGGAACCCTTCGGTGAAGTCCGTCGCTCCCACCTCCTCTACTCCGCCGACGCCGGCGACGAGCGGCAGCAGCGCGACCGCGAGCAGCCCCGCCACGCGTGCGACGGCGTTGTTGACGCCCGAGCCGATGCCGGCATGCTCCGAGGGAACGGCCGCGAGGACCGCCGTGGTCAACGGCGCGACCGTCAGCGACAGCCCGAGCCCGAACACGACCACCGGGGGAAGCACGCGTGTCGCGTAGGCGGCTCCCGGCCCCACGTTGGTCATCAACGCGAGTCCGAGCGCCGCGACCAGCGGGCCGGCCGTCATCGGCACACGGGGGCCGATGCGGCTCGCGAGCGCACCCGCGCGCGGCGACAGCAACAGCAGTAACAGCGTGATCGGGATGAGGGCCGCGCCCGCTTCGAGCGCCGAGTACCCGAGCTCCCGCTGGAGCTCGATCACGAGGAAGAAGAACGAGCCGCCGAGCGCGAAGTAGACGAGCAGAGTCGTTGCATTCGCGCCGGAGAACTGCCGCGACCGGAAGATCCCGAACGGGAGCATCGGGTCGCGGTGCGTCAGCTCCGTCCGCACGAACAGCGCGAGCGCCATGAGGCCTGCCGCGATCGCCGTGACGACGCTCGTCGCGTTCCACCCCCGGCCCGGCCCCTCGATGAGCCCGTAGGTGACCCCGCCGAGAGCGACGGCCGCGGTGATCGCGCCGCCGGCGTCGGGCCTTGCACCGCCGGTCATCGTCTCGGGGACGTGCCGGCTCGCCATCCAGATCGCGGCGGCCGCGAGCGGCAGGTTGATCACGAAGATCCAGCGCCACGAGACGGAGTCGACGAGGTAACCGCCGAGGAACGGGCCGAGCGCCGTCGTCACCCCGGACAGCCCCGACCATGCCCCGATCGCCTTGCCCGCGTCGCCGGGCGCGAAGCTTGTGGAGATGATCGCGAGGCTCCCCGGCACGAGCAGCGCGGCCGCCACCCCCTGCAGAGCGCGGGCCGCGACGAGTAGCTCGGTCGTCGGCGCGACCGCGCAGAAGAGGGATGCGCCCGCGAACCCGCCGAGCCCGTACGTGAACATCCTCCGGCGCCCGCAGAGGTCGCCGAGCGACCCGCCGAGCAACAGGAACGCCGACAGCGTGAGCAGGTAGGAGTCGACGATCCACTGGAGTCCCGAGATCCCGGCGTCGAGCTCGCGGTCGATCGCCGGCAGCGCGACGTTGACGACGGTGCCGTCGAGGAACGCGATCCCGGAGCCGAGCACGGTCGCGCCGAGCACCCACCGGCCCGTGGCGCTCCCGTAGGCGATGGTCCCGTCGGTCACCCGAGGGAGCGTAGCTCTCGCGGGTAGAGGTTCAGTTCGAGGCGCGCCGGCAACTCGGGACTATCTGCGGAGCCCGCTCAGTCGTGGTCGCTGAAGAGGCAGGAGGCGTCGCCGACGATGTTGTCGTCGTAGATCGTGATCGTGAGCGTCTCCGGGTCGACCTCTACGAGCGGCGTCTGTGGCCCCGCTGCCCGTACGCAGCTCGCGGTGGTCGTTCCCACGCACGTTGCGTAGTTCGCGATCCACCCCGCCACCGCCGTCGCGTATCCCGGGACCCGCCCCGCGTAGATCTTTATCGGGCCGGAGAGGTCGACCAGGGTCTCCTCTGGAGGAGGACCCAGCACGCAATCGTGCGATGCCTGTGCGGGGGAAGCGAGGCCGATGCTCGCCCCCGCCAATGCGACCGCAAGCGCGGCCCGCCAACGTAGTCTCATGTCGGTAGTCTCCCTTCGTGCGCTCCCGGCGCGTCGCTAGATCGTGCAGGCCGTGCCGAGGAACTCGCTGTAGTCGATCGTGATCTGGAGCGTGTTCGGGTCGATCGTCACCGTCGGACGGTTGGCCACGAGCGCCTTCGCGCAAGCCACGGTCGGGCCGACGGCCTCGTCGACGATACAGGTGACGTACGCCCGTACGGCCGCGACGACGTGGCTCGCGTAGGGTCCGGCGTTGGCCGGGTAGATGTTGATCTGCCCCGGCCCGACGTCCACGATGTCCTGCGACCGCAGGAGCAGCTCGCAGTGCGTGCTCGTGGCCGCGTTGGCCGGCGTCGCCGCCCCCAGGCTCGCCGCGACGACGGCGCCCACGGCAACGATCGAAAGTCTCCGCTTCATTCCCTCACTCCTTACGTGTCGTTCCGTGCGGGAATGCTCCCGCTAGCAGAGCGGCAAGTTGAGGTCCGGAATGCCGCCGTGCTCGATGTGGACGTGCCCCGTCTCGGGATCGATCGTGACCGTCGGACGTGTCGGAGTGAGGCTCCCGACGCACCCGAGCGCCCACTGCGCCGTCCCACCTTCGAGGCACACGACGTAGTCGGTTATCCAGCCAGCCGTCGACCCCGCGTCGCCGGGAACCCTCTCGGGGTAGATGTCGACGCTCGTGGGCCCGAACTCGATGAAGGTCATCGGAGGTGGAGCGCCCAGCTCGCAATCGGGCACCCAGGCCCTGGCCGGTGCCGCCATCGCCAAACTACCCGCCACAACGCTCGTCCCGAGAAGAATCCGCCACGTCGCGCGCATATGCCGCCCCTTTGTCCCCATGCGGGACGCCCAACGCGCCCCGCCCGCCCAGTGTTCGCCGCGAGATCTCCAAGTCCTTTTCGGAAAGGCAGTGGGCCCAGATGGATTTGAACCATCGGCCTCACCCTTATCAGGGGTGCGCTCTAACCGAGCTGAGCTATGGGCCCTCGCTGTCTCCGGCGCAGAAGTCTATCCAACCCCCGTCGGTCCCCGGCAACGAGAAAGGGGCGCCGAAGCGCCCCTTTCCGATCCCCCCGGTTGCCCGGTTCCCCTAGAGCATCTGGGTCTGCGGGTTCAGCCTCGTCTTGAAGGTCTTGACCTCTTTCGTCGAGAGGCCGTCCATCTCGTAGACGCGGATCCCGGCCTTCGACGCGTGGTCGTTCGAGTAGATCAGGCCGTTGTACCAGTAGGCCGACCACGTGTCCGGGTTCGTGCCGCTCTCCTTCGGAAGGTAGTAGCCGAGCTCCTTCGCCTTCGCGGGGTCGCTGAAGTCGATCACCGACAGCGCGACGCTGTAGTACGACGAGACCGCGATGTAGCTGCCGTCCTTCGTCGGGAGCACGTTGAAGTTGTGCGTCGTGCAGCGCGGGCGCTGGGCCTCGTCGGCGTTGTCCGGCGGCGTGAACACCCGCGGCGGCGCCCAGAAGCCGGCCTCCTGCGGGCTCGTCGGGTCGGTGATGTCGTAGAACCACATCGCGCCCATCGGGACGGACGGGTTGCCGACGCAGCCGCCGGCCGCGGCGCCGCCGAACTCGTCACCGAGCACGAGGTACTTCCCGTCCCACGTGAACCCCGTCGAGTGGTGGATCTGGATCCTCGGGTTGTGGATGCGGGCGAGCAGCTCGGGCTCGGCCGGCTTGGACACGTCCCACACCTGCGACTCGGTCAAGCACGCCCCCACCGCGAGCTTGCGCTTCACGTCGATGCTGATGTCGTGGCACCCGACCGTCGTCGTCAGGTCCGGGGTCGTGACGATCTTCGCCTTCGCCGGGCTCGCGAGCGGCACCTCGATGACCGAGATCTTCCGATGGGCCGCGGCGTTGCAGTCGCCGGACTGACCCGTCAGCGGGTAGGACTCGATGTAGACGTAGAGCTTGCTCTTCCCGCCGGGCACGAGCGTGTGGGTGTGCGAGCCGCAGTCGGTGCGGAGCGCGGCGATCTGTTGCACACGGTTCAGGTTCGAGATGTCGAGGATCCGCAGGCCTTCCCAGTCGGCTCGCTGCGCGGTCGCGGCCTGGTTCGCGCCGACCGAGTCGCACTCAGGCTTGTCGCGCGGGGCGTCGACCGAGACGAACACCAGGTCCCCCCACACCGAGACATCGCCCTGCGACCCCGGGCAGGAGAAGTAGCCGACCTGCTCGAGATAGGGGGCTTTCTTACGCAGCTTGAAGAACCCGACGCCCTCGTAGGACCCCGCGACGAGCAGGTCCTTCTGGAACGCGAGGTCGGAACCCGCCGCCCGGACCTCCTCGTTCGTGTCCGGCGTCTCCGGGTCGTCCGGCTCGATGATGATCGCCTTCTCGGCGAGGAGCCTCACGTTGTCCGAGTGGTCGTCCTCGTTGTGGTTCGCCGCGGCCGGGCCAGCGACGAGCGCCGAGGCGAGCGCCGTCACCAGAAGGGCGACCGACAGCAGTCTCCGATACCTCATGACTTTCCCCCTGCCTTCCGTTCCAGGTTGTCCTGGTTAGAGGCATTCGCTGGGAGACTGCCGATTCCTACTTCCGACCGGAAAATGTAGGAGCCCCGGCCGCGCGAGGGCGCGCCGGGGCCGGCGAGAACTGCCGTTTTGTCCTAGTTGCTGAGCCCGAGCCTCTGCACGATCTCGTCCTTGGGGCGGAGGCCGACCACCTGCGACTTCACGTCGCCGTCGACGAAGAGGGCGATCGTCGGGATGCTGAGGATCCCGTACTTCCCGGCGACGCCGGGAGCGTCGTCGATGTTCAGCTTCACGACCTTGACCTTGCCCTCGTACTCCGTCTGGATCTTCTCGAGCTCCGGGTGGACCAGGCGGCACGGCCCGCACCATTCCGCCCAGAAGTCGACGATGACCGGCACGTCGGAAGCCAGGACGACCTCGTTGAAGTCGGTCTCGCTTACTTCCTGCATGTGGGCCACCGGGCTCTCCTTATCCGTGCTGAATGTCCAACGCTGGGAACGCCGCGACCCAACCTATATTCCCCGAACGACCACCCGCCGCACGTGCTCGCTTCTAGTTCTTGGACCGGATGCGGCTCCACAGCTTCGACACCAGCGGGGCCTCGTCGTCTTCGTCCAGCGCCAGCATGGCGTCGTTCGCGGGCTCCGGAGCCGCCCAGAAGTCCGCGTCCGGTCCCGACTCGGCCGCCTCGCTCTCCATCAGCTCGTCCCACGGTGACGGGTCCCGCGGAGGTGCCGGCGGGGCCGCCTTCGGCGCGCCGTTCGTGGCCGGCTCGACGAGAGTTGCCGCTTCGGCGGTCGTGCGTCCGGCACGGTTCGCGTCGCGCTGAGCCGCGACCGACGAGGCCTGCGCAGCGCGGGCCGCGCCCTGCGCCGACTTCGCCGCGTCCTGCGCCGCCTTCAACGTCTCGCGCTGCTCCTGCAGCAGTGTCGCCTGCTCCGCGGCCTGGTGCGCCATCAGCTCCGCCATCTGCCAGATGCTCTCGCGCGACGAATATGCGGCATCGTCGGCCTTGGCCGTCGCCGCGTCGAACGCGGCCTGAGCCCGCTGCTGCATCTCCGTGAGCCGCTCGGCCTCCGCGACCGAACGCCGCAGCGCCTGCTCCGCGTCCGCCGCAGCCCTGGCCGCCGCGAGAGCGGCCTCCTCCGCGGCTCTCGTCGCCGCCTGCTGGGAGGCTCGCGCGGCGGCCTCGTGGCGCGCCTCGTCCGCGGCCTGACGAGCCGCTTCGGCGGCCTGGCTCGCGGCCTGCGCGGCCTGCAGCTGCGCGGCGACCGCGGCCTCCTCCTTGTGAGCGTGGCTCTGCGCTTCGCGAGCGGCCTGGATCGCGTCGCGTGCCGCCGCCGCGGCGTTCTGCAGCGCCTCCTGCGATGCCGCCTGCACCGCGTCGATCGCCTGCCGTTGCGCGGTCGCGGCCCTCGACCCGACGGCGTCGAGCGCCGCGCGGCGCGTCTCCTCGAGCTCCGTGCGCGCGGCGACGATCTCCTCGCGCACCGGCTTCACGACCCCGGCGACGTTCTCCGCCGCCTCGCGGCGTGCGGTCTCACCGGCCGCCTCACGCGTCTTCTGGAGGACCTGCTGCGCGGTCGCGGTCAGCTCGCCCCGGATCTGCTCCGCGGTCCGCGCCGACTCCTCGAGGAGCCGCGCGGTCGCGGCCTTCGCGTCGAGTGCCGTCCGCTTGTGGGCCTCCTCGGCCTCCTTCGCGGCGAGCCCCGCGGCCGACCGTACGCTCTCGATCGCGCGCTCCGCCTCCTCGCGGGTGCTGGCGGCGGCGACCTCGGCGACCGTGCTCTTGGCCTCGTACGTGAGGGCCGTCAGGCCGTCCTTCATCGTGGCGAGATCCTCGAGCGCCTCTTCCCTCGCGTCCGAGATCGTCTCGACCGCTCGCGCCCCGGCGCGCTCGGCCTGAGCCCGCGCGATCTTCGCCGTCGACTCGCGTGCGGCGTCGACCGCGAGCTCCGTCGACTCGATCGCCTGCGCGGCCGACGCCTCGACGAGCTGCTGGATCTCGCGCGACTCCTGCAGCGTGAGCTGCGCGGACGCCTCGACCTGGCGCTTTATCTCCTGCGCGTCCTTCAGGACCTGATGGGCGGTAGCGGCGATCTGCTTGCGGACGTCGTTCGCGCTCTCGATCAGCTCGTGCACGGCGCCGGCGGCGGCGGAGCGGACCTCACCGATGGCCCAGGTCGCGACCTGGCGCGCCTCCGCCGCGACGCGTTCGGCCTCGACGCGGGCGGCCTGGTGGGCCGCGTTCGTCTGCCGCGCCGCCTCTTCGACCGACCTCTCGAGATCCGCGAGCGCGGCCTTGGCCCCCGAGTCCGCGGCATCGGCCGCGGCTGCGAACGCAGTGCGCCGCGCCTCCTGCACCGCCTCGCGCATCGACGCGAGGGCCGCGTCGATCGACTCCTCGACTCGCTCCTGCATCGTCGCAGCAGCAGAGGTGCTCTCGTCGAGCGCCTGCTGGACGCGCCGGTGGCCTGCCTCCGCGGCGTTGATCGCTTCACGTGCCGCGTCGCCGGCGGCTTGCTGCGCGGCTTCGACGGCGGCCTGGATGCGGAACCGCGTCTCCCGCGAGAGCTCCGCGACGTCGGAGCGGGCCGCCGCGGCCGCCTGCGTGACCTCGTCCTGCGCGCTCTGCGTCGTCTCGAGCAGCGCCTCGCTCGCGATCGCGATGGCGCGGCGCGCCTCCTCCTGCGCCGCCTGGGCCGCGGTGGCGCGTGCTTCCTCCGACGCTTTCCGCGCGAGGAGGATCGCGTCGTCGGCAGCCTGCGCCATGTCCTCGCGGACCTTGAGCCCGAGGTCGATCGCCTCCCGCTGAGCGGCCTCGACCATCGCCTGCGCCTCCTGCGCGGAGTGCGCGGCGGCGAGCACGGTCTCCATCGCGTCCGAGCGCGCCCGCTCCGCGACCTGCTGGCTCTCCTTCTGCGCGGCCAGACGTGCGGCGGCGTCCTCGGCCGCGGCGCGCGCCTCGACCGCGGCCCGGTGCGCCTCGTCGACGAACTCTTCCTGCGCGGCCTTCGTCTCTGCGTGGAGGGCGACCGTCGTCGCCGCCTGCTGCGCCGCGAGCGTCGCGTGCGCGGCCTGCGCGACGGCCTTGCGCGTCTCCGCGACGAGGCTCGCGTGCGTCGCGTTCGTCGCGGAGCGTTGCTCGTCGAGCTCGGCTGTGATCTCCGCAAGCTTGTTGTTCAGGAACTCGACCTCGGCCTCGGTGCGAGCCGCCTGGCGCCACGTCTCCGCCAGCTGCTGGATCCATTGCGGGAGCTCGGCCTTCGGCTCGGCCTCGTCCTCCGCGACGTTCGCCGCACAGCGGCGGGCCTCCTCGAGGTTCACGAGCGCGCTCTCCTCGTCACCCGCCTGCGTCAGGCGCCATGCCACGAGGCCTTTCTCACACCATCCGACGAGGGCGTCCGAGGGGACCCCGAGCTTCCCGGCTGCGAGCGCGATCGGCACCCATTCCTCGACCTGCAGGGCCTCCTCGTCGTGCGCGACGGCGCCGCCGTGTCCGTGGTCGTTGCTGTCCATGGGTCCTCCAGGGCCGGGGAAAAGCGCTCGGACCAGGAGAGATTAATCAAATCGCGAAGAATTTCCTGCTCCGCCGGTCGCGGGGGCGCGAAATTCCCCACGTCCGGGTGGGCCGCGCCACCCGAGCGGGGTGCTCGAGCCCTCGCCGAAACGGCGCACGCGGGGGCGGCGCATGTGGTGGCTCACCACCCCCTTGGGTTGCTTGTGAATACGTACACATTTCTGCCGATTTCGGGAGGAGATCGGCCCGCTGCCCTCGTAAGACTCAGGTAAGCCTGGGACCAAGGAGGAACCATGAAGAAGCTTGTGACGCTCGGCGTCGTCGCCGTGCTCGCTCTCGGCTTGATCGGCCCGGCCGACGCGAAGAAGAAGAAAAAGAAGAAGCCGGCGGCGGCTCCCGTGGAGGTCCAGTACTTCCTCCGGATGGACGAGGATTGCGACGCGCCGTTCCTCAGCCTGACCGACGGTGAAGAGACCAGCGACTGCTTCTTCGCAGTCGACGACATGTTCAACGAATACCCGCAAGCGCAGGCCGCGTTCGGCGACCCGGTCGACCGCTACGTCGCCGCCGACGGCCTCCCCCTGACGCTCGACACGTCCCGGACGGTGACCGGTTCGTTCACGGTCCGCGGGTGGAGCGGCGTTGGTGGTGTCGGTTTGGCCGAGGTCGACGTCACGCTGGTCGCGACGATCGCCGGTGAGGAGAAGGAGATCGGGACGTTCAACCATTCCTATACGGCCGGCCCCCTTCACGAGGAGGAGATAGCGTTCGAGATGACGCTCGATCCTGCTCTCGCAGGTGTCGAGGTCGAGGGCCTGACGCTGGGGGTCCACACGCACGGCAACGTGGTTTTGGGCCGCGGCATCGAGCACGATTCGGACGTCCCGCCGTCGGTCAAGATTCCGGCGCTGAAATGACCGCTTAGCTCTCGCAAGCGAGGTCCGGCCGCAGGTGATCCTGCGGCCGGTTCGCGTCCGGGTTCCGCCGTCTCTACCAGCTCTGCGCCACGAGCTCGTAAGAGTCGGAGCCGACGATCTTGCCGTTCATCGCCTCTGCCACCTCGGTTCGCATCGGCTTGACTGCTTCGGCGCTTCCCTCCAGGGCGGCCTCGTCCTGGTAGAAGGCGACCGCTACCAGCCTTCCCGCCGACCTGTCGGCCAAGAAGTTGGCTGCGGTGAACCCTTCCAGGCCCTTAAGGGCTGGCAGGATCTTTTCGGTGATGATCTTCACTGCGTCGTCGATCTTGCCTGCGTCACCCTCGATCGTGCTGATTCGCGCCTGCATGGCCATAGCCTCTCCTTTGCCTAGGGGCCAAGCATCTTATCGAGCGCGCTTCCCGAGTGGGCCGGTGTGACTCCGTCCCATAAATGAGAAACTGGTCCTGAATGCGCGTCGAACGGCGTTTGAAACGGACCAGCCAGGTGCCGTTCGAGGCGCTGTGGCTCGGAAGGTGAACGACCCGCTGTAGATTTTCGCAGGAAGAACCACGTTTGCACGGGGCGGTAGCTCAGTTGGTAGAGCACCTGCTTTGCAAGAAGACCGCGCAGAGCGCTGTGCTCCCCCGCCTACGAGGCGCCAGTCACGCGAACGAAAGCTGCCCAGTTGGGTGCTCTAAGACTCACGCTTTCCTAGTCTTGCTACGGCCATAGGGCCCATCCCTCAGCCTTTCGTTGAAGAACGAGCCTTTGGAGCCACTAGCGAGGAAATCCTCGAAGATGGAGCGCGGCACGAGGTGAAACTCGTAGACGTGCCCGTCCTTGAAGACGATGGTGAGAGAAGATGCCGCGTCCTCGTAGCCCACGGAGGCGATCACCGATGACTCCACCGGGACAAGCTTCATTGGTGGCTCCGTGCCCTGGCCGATACTCTCGCACCCATGCCAGTCGCCCGAAATGTCGTGGATTCGAACAAGTTCAACAAATCGCTTGTGCTCCCATATCAGCTGCGCTTAAAGGACTTCGAGCTGGCGATGCAAGACGTGTACGACTTCTTTTTCGACGTCAACAGCTATCTTCGCAAGAACGGGCTCGAGCGGCTAGATGACATGCTCCGCCCCGCCAACATGTCGGGCGTGCTTACCGACATGCTGACTTCAGCCGTGGCGAAGCATTCGCGGACCCTCGTCCCGAATGCGTATCCAAATGGTCATCCCGATCTATTGGTGAAGGGGAAGTACCCGAATGACAGCGTGAAGTCAGGGACGGAAGGTGTGGAGATAAAGTCTACTCGTAAGAGGGGCGGTGCTGTCGATATGCATGGCGCTCGCGAGCAGCGTATGTGTGTTTTTGTGTACGAAGTCGACAACGAAACGGAGCCGGTCGACGATCGGGCGCCGATGATCTTTCGTGAGGTTTACCTAGGTGAGGTCACCGCCGCTGACTACCGGAAGAACCCCCGTGGCGAATTGGGGACGCGGACCGCAACGTTGCACAAGGAAGGCATCGGCAAGTTGCGCGAGAGTTGGGTCTACTTGGACAAGTAGTTCATTTGTCTAGAGCTGCAAGTTTGGGGATCGCCTCCCTGGCGACGGCGACGTATTCCGAATCCAACTCCACTCCAATGCTGTCGTAGCCCACAGCTCTTGCAGCAGCGAGAGTCGATCCTGAACCAGCGAAAGGATCGAGTACTACCCCTTCCCCCAGTGGCAGGACCGCTCGGACGACCTGACGGAGAAACGCCTGCGGCTTGAGGCTCGGGTGAGGTGCGAGCGAGCGTTCAGAAGCGCCCGTTGGATGGGACTGAATGACATCTCCGAAGGGCCTCTCGTCGGAAATACGCCTAAGACCCCCGGTTTTCCACTTACGAAGGTTGTCTTGGACTCGACCCTCGACCGGCTTTCTAAAGACCAGCCAGGGTTCCCACATGGACCGAGGCATGACGCTGACATCGTTGAACTCCTCATGAGCGTTCTTTGGACGATCTCCACCTCGCATTGTCATTACTAGCCGCGCTATTTCACCCCGTCGTTCGAAGCCAGCTCCCACAACGGCGCCGGCAACCAAGTAAGAAACAAGTGGGTTGGCGGCGATAACGACGTGGGCGCCAGGGACTACGACGGGCCACAGAGCCTGTGCCCATTTGTAGAAGAAGTCCTCGAGTTGAAAAAGGTCCCGTTGGCTGAGCGTAGTGAACCTAGGTAGCGGCGATCGTTCGTGACCGTCGAACGATGGAGGAATCCGCCAGACACCTCCGCGTCCAGAGCGGAGCTTGCTCTTCTCCACAGCGGTGTATTCCACCAATCCGTACGGTGGGTCCGTCACTACTGCCTCGACACTGTTGGGCTCCCTATCGGCGAGCCACGATAAGCAGTCGCCCTCGTAGTACCGGATGCCCTTGAGGCGGAACGCGAGTCGCGTTGGTGTCCCGTCATGGTTGATAGCAAGGCTCATTTGCTGCGCAGCCGGTAGCGCCCCCTGCCCGTACGTTCGAACGTAGCGGGGGTGTTGAGATTCAGATACGAACGAACGGACGATGCTGGTACCTCTCCTCCGAGTTGCTCGGAGACGTCGTTTCGGATCTCCGAAACGGAGGCGTCATCGCGTGAGCGCAAGAAGCCAACGATCGCGTCACGGACTTGCCCGGGCCGCTTTCGTTCAGTGGACATCGCTGCTCCCTTTTCATTGTGTGGCGAACATCACAGATCTACAATAGACGTCTGGACGTCATTTGCCAAGTACGGTCTGTGGGGTTGGCGTCACTACTTTGAGGGGTCTCTAACGGCGTGGCGGACAAGATCAAGGACGAAGGCGGAGAGCCTTACCCGAGCTCGAGTGCCTTCGCGACCTTGCTTGAGGACGGCGACTTGGATGTCGTCGTTCGTGATCTATTCGTTTCAGGTATTCCCTGGTATTTCCGCAACGCGGACCCCCACTTTGAGGAGTTCTGCGATCACTTTGGATCACGGCTCGGTATCGAGACAGACCGGCTCTGCGTCGTTGGAAGCGCCCGCGTCGGTTTCGCCGTCAGCCCAGATTCATTTCCACGGCCGTTTCACCCAAGGTCAGACCTGGACGTTGCCATCGTGTCCGAAGAGCTGTTCGACGCTGCTTGGCTCGCCCTGGTGAAGTGGGGCCACCCTCGACGCTTCACGCTGCCGGCTGGCGAGGCTGAGTGGATGAAGGATCGGCAGAAGGAGATCTTCTGGGGGTGGCTGAGGCCGGACGTGCTCCAGTTCAAGGGATTGCGATTCCCGCAGGACCTGAGGCCGCTTAGAGATGTCCGAGCGCGGTGGTTCGAAACATTTCAGTCCGTCGGAGTGAGCTTTCCCGGTACTGACTTGGCGAGGCGGGAGGTTACGGGCAGGCTCTATCGCAGTTGGGATCACTTGATCCGGTACCAGGCAGAGGGTCTTCGACGCTTGAGGTACGAGCTGAGGCGACGCAGAAGGGCTAGGGAGGACACATGAAGTTCAAAAGCACCGAGGAGACCATCGGATGGTTCAAGGATCGGTTCATCGAGGGGTCTTTGTTGATAAAGCCGCCCTATCAGAGAAAGCCAGTGTGGTTGCTCAGACAAAAGTGCCACCTGGTTGAGTCGGTCCTCAAGGACTTGCCTATCCCGGAACTATTTGTCCAACGTTCGACGGATGAGGATGGAGACACAACCTATGCCGTTGTAGATGGTCAACAGCGAGTTCGCGCTCTGCTGCAGTTCGTAGGAGTGGACACCACCGAAGATCAACTCGAGTTCGACAAGTTTCCATTGGACAAACTCGACTCCCAGTCGGATTGGTACGGCCTGGCTTTCTCGGAGTTGGAGCCCGAGGAGAAGCGTGAATTCTACGGTTACGCGCTCGCCGTTCGCTATCTCGATACGGATGACGAGGAGGAAATGAAGGACATGTTCCGGCGCCTGAATCGGTACACCGTCCCTCTGAAACCTCAAGAGTTGCGAAACGCAACGTACGAAGGTCCGTTTGCCAGACTCGCCACCAAACTCGCGGACGAGCATACGGACTACTTCGCGGAGAACAGGATCGTGACTGCAGCTTCAATTCGGCGGATGGGAGATGTCGAGCTCATCGCCGAATTGCTGATCGGGATCATGCATGGGCCTCAAGCGGGGAGTCCAACTTCGATTGATTCCTACTATCAACAGTACGAAGATTTTGATGACGAGTTTCCTTCACAGCGAAGAACTACTCGCCTATTCGGGTCTGCTCTAGACACAATCAACGAGTTGCTTCCCGACCTCCGCGATCTTCGGTGGGGAAACAAGACTGACTTCTATAGCCTTTTTGTAGCGCTCGCTGCACTGCTCCCCTCCAAGAAACTCCTCCGATCGAAAGAGAAGAGTCTCCGAGCAACTCTCAAGAAGCTGGCCGAGGAGATTGATCGGCGGTTAGCGGACGATGGTGCCAAGGTTAGCAAGGGCGCGGCGATCTATGTTCGAAACGTTCAGCGGGGAGCGAACGACAAAGCGCGCCGCGCAGAACGACATGCCGTTCTCCTGGCATTAATCGAATCTCACTTCGAGTGATGATGCTGTTGTTTCTCAACTTCCGTGGCGCGCTCTCGGCGCTTGTTGGGCCCCAATGAAACCGACCCAGAGGAGGCGGCAGTGAGCGATCTGGTCCCCACCCTTATAGGTGGGGCGTTGTCCATAGCGGGTGGGCTGGCGGGGGGCGTTCTTACTGTGAATTATCAGCACCGTTGGCTGGAGCGGGCTCGTCGACTCGAACGTCAGGATCAGGCGCTTCTAGAGCTTAGTGAGGCCCTGGCCCCCATAGAGGTCGCTCTTGCTAGATCGCTTCCTCAACCCCATCCGTATCACGTTCCTCCGGTGATGAGCCTCGAAGAGCTTGACACTCACGAGGTCGATGTTCGGGAAGTAGAAGGGCCGGAAAAGTGGGACGAGTCGCAACCCAACTCCACGCTGTCGAGAAGCGTTGGCGCAGCAATCTGAGGCTTCGGATCGTTGACCCTGACGGTCAGAGAGCGCTACGGCAAGCTGCGCCGGCAAGCGTTCGAGCTGGCGCGCAAAGACAACACCTCGACACGCGGAACCGCCGAAAGTATCGCTGGGTTCATGTCCGACCTCAGGTCCCTGATTGAAGCGAGGGTCCAGCCGGACCCCTAGTCCCTTTCGGGTTCTAGGGTGTACGAGTTGGCTTGAGAAGGCACTGCAGTAGTGGTGCGGAGGTGAGCATATGGATGGCGAGCGTTCAAACCCAGTTGAGCTGACCATCAGGGTTTCGCAGGAAAGCCTGAATTGGGCAGTTCGGCACATCAACAACTGGATCGCTGAACAGCCTGTGAACTCGGAGCCCTTGGCTCATGAATTCGTTTCAGCCCTGTCCAATCCGATCCAACAGTCTTAGGTTCGTCCAGCGGGGAAGAACGCCGAACCTTCGGTGACCTATTCGCGCTCAAGAAGCTCGCCTGCTACGGCTTCCGTTCGATACAGACCTCTCAAGAAATTCTTTGATTGGGCAGAGGGAGAGGGCGAGATCGAGGAGTCGCCGATGTTGCGCATGCGACCACCGAAGATTCCCGAGAAGTTCCCACCTGTCTTGACGACCGAGGATCTGCAGAAACTGATTGCGGCCTGTAAAGGTCCAGGTTGCGGACGTGCGAGACGAAGCAATAGTCAGGGTCTTCATCGACACGGGAGCGGGGCTGAGTGAGATTGCAAACCTGCGCTTGGTCACTGAGAGCGGCGGTAGTGACATCGATCTCGATATGGGTGAGCTTCGCGTGTTGGGAAAGGGGCGCCGGTCAAGACGGCTTCCAATTGGCCGGAAGACCATCAAGGCACTTGACCGTTATGAAAGGAAGCGACGGGAGCACCCCGGGGCCGATGACCCGTGGTACTGGTTGTCGAGAAGGGGGCATCTCGGGGCCTCAGGAATGCGCCAATTGATTTATCGCCGCGCAAAGAAGGCGGGTCTCCGAATTCATCCCCACCTGTTCCGTCACACGTTCAGCCATGTTTGGCTTATCAGCGGCGGCAGCGAGACAGACCTGATGCGGATTACTGGGTGGCGGTCACGCACGATGGTGCAGCGGTACGCGGCTAGTGCGGGAGAAGACAGGGCTATTGCCACCCATCGCCGGCTAAGCCCCGGGGACCAGCTGTAACCCCGACCCTGTCGCAGAGACTGCGTAACCTGGGGACGATAGGTCGATCCTTGGGGGGGATGAATGGAACGCCTTCGAATCAACAATTTTGTCGAGGAAGTCATTCGGAACGTGGAGGATCTCCGAGACGAGCAACGCGAGCGTCTGTCTTCGATCCTGCTCAGCCAGGCGAGTATGGAGGACGTTAAACAAGCGATTCGCGAGGTCGCCAATGGGTGACCGGGTCACATCTATCGAGGTTCAAGCTTTCCGAGGTGTCCCGGAATCGCTAGCGGTGCCGGTGCCTGAGGGCAGAAGCCTGGTCGTTCTGGGCGATAACGGCACCGGGAAGAGCACGATCGCCGACGCCCTCGAGTTCTTCTTCACTGGTCGAATCGAGTTTCTTCGCCACGAGGGTCGACAACACGCGATTAGGCACGTGGGAGCAGCGTCGAATACGCAGACGCTCGTCAAGGTCGAGATAAGTGGTGATGGGGGTGGGGTTGTTACACACCCCTCCAGCCAAGGCGACTATCAAACGGACGCGTATGCAACCGAAACGTTTCTTCTGAGAGGCCGAACACTCGTTGAGTTCGTCGAATTACCCAAGGCGGAAAAGTGGAAGGCGCTCGCGCACATCCTCGGTCTTGACGACGTGGACGAGCTCCGTTTGAGACTTCAAAGAGTGAAGAACGAATTGCGCAGAGAAGCTCGCAATGCAACTTCAGAGGTGAATAGCAGGGCCGCCTCGTTGAAGGAGCGTGCGGGGTCCGTAACAGAGGAGTCGATTCTCGACGCGATTACCGGGCTTTGTGATGAAGCAGGTGTCGTACCCCCCCAGTCGTTTACACAGGCATTGGATCCCGCTTGGGCCAAGCAGGTCACCGGAGCAGATACCGATACTGAGCGCGCCGTCCGGATGAAGTCTTTGGCTGGACAAATCCGAGTCATGGGCTCTCGAAATCACGATCTGGAAACCATTAAAACCTGGAATGCGACAGTAGAGGCGGCTGACCCCCAGGGGCGATCTCGTCTTACATTCTACCGCGCTGCCGATTCGCTGCTGTCTTCCGAAACTTTCTCGCGGTGTCCCCTTTGCGAACGGGACATCGACCCTGAGGGACTTAAGACGAAGGTAGTCGAGCTCGTCGCCTCGTTGAACGAGGTGTTCGCTGACCTAAACGAAAAGCGCCAGAGTTTGGTGCTCTTCCTGGATGGTTTCCGTGAAATGGCATCGAAGATTCAGACGACCTTCAACCAGTCGGCCGGACTTGGAGTGCAATTCATGCCGGTGCCAAAGGCACCCGCAGTCCTCGGAATCGACGCTGAATTGCTTGGTGAGTTGGATGTCGACGAGGTCGAGGTTTACATGCAGGAGGCGCAGGGCTGGCTGAATGGTGCTGCAGAAGTACTCGAGAAGCAGGCTCCTCTCCCCGCTAACCAAGCACGTGCGAAGTTGATTGCTATCGGTTCGTTAGCGGCCGATGCAAGGACGTGGAGAGACGGAAAAGAGGCGGAGGTTCGAACGGAAGCGGCGGCGGCCCTTGCGGAGGCTGTTTTCGATAGTTACCAGCTCCACCAGCGACAGTATGTCGAGTTGATCCTGGACCGAATCTCGGGGCGTGTGAGCGACATCTACCGGAAGCTCCACCCTGGTGAAGATTTGACTGAAGTCCGTATCGAACCGTGGACGGATAAGGGCGTCGAGCTTGCGCTCCAATTCCACGGTATTCCGCAGAAACCACCTCATGGAGTTCTAAGCGAGTCCCACCTGAACTCGTTAGCGATTGCGTTGTTCTTATCAATGGCGGAGGCCTTCAATGAAAGAACAGGATTCATCGTGTTGGACGATGTCGTTAACAGCTTTGACCTCGATCATCGAGGTCAACTTGCGAGGCTCCTCGTTGATGAGTTCGATTCATGGCAGTTGATTGTGTTGACTCATGATGAACAGTTCTATGAACAGATTCGGCGTCGTGCGCCACAGTGGCGAAAGCTTGAGTTCACGTCCTGGAGCTATGAAGGTGGCCCTAGGACTACGGCCTACGAAACGGCGGGGATGCTCGAAAAGGCAAAGCGATGCCTTCCCGACGATCGGATCGGTGCCGCGCAAAAGGGGCGTCGCAGTCTGGAGGAGTTATTGCAGGAGATTTGCGAGGCATTAGAGGCGCCCCTCCCTTTCCGTCGCGGCGTTAAGAACGATCATCGTGAACCGGGTGAACTAATTGCCGGCCTTCGCAGGAAGCTGAAAGACGTGTCGAAGCCTTTCCTTACCCAGATTGAGGACTTGCTTCGCGATATCGAAGCCGATCTCGCGGCGGCGTTAAACGTTGAGTCGCATGCTGCTCGCGGACGGGCCTCAGCGCCGGAGATTGCAACTGCCCTTGATCGAATCGAGACCCTAGAGGCGGTTTGGTCATGCGACGCCTGCGGATCGAGACTCTGGCATCGAGGATCACCCGACTCCTCACGATGCAAGTGTGGAAAGAGCGTGTTTCCACCAGCGATTGCAAGCTGATTGTGGGTCTTGGTGGCACCGCCTGGCTTCTCGGGGAAGCAAGGTTCTTCTTGCTTCCCATAACTGCCGATCTGCACGAAGCGAGCGGCTGTCAAGGGGTTCACTCTGCGAAGCAGACGCCGCAGGCCCCCTTGACAGCTACGAGCGAGCGGAGTGCTAAGGGGTTGTTTTGGTGGTCGGTTCCAGAAGCAGCTCTGACCAGTCGCTCAGGAGCTCGAGGCCAGAATGACGGTTCCATCCTCCGCCCGGAGGATCGCCATCTAGGTAAATGCCGCGACGCAAGAGGCTGGCAACGCGTTCTCGCCATGTCATGAGAAGGCCCAAGGTAAGAGCTGCATACTTCCGGAAGTCGACAATGTTCTGGTTGTGCATGACTCCTTCGAGGAGGACGAGTCGCTTTTCGCGCTGTTGAACCTGAAACAGAATGTCCGCCTTGTCGGGGAAGACGAGCGTGTCGGCTCCGCGATGAACGATGTCGTCTCGAACGTCCCGCACATCGTCAGCCCATTGAGCATCCTCTATCAGCGCGAGGACTTCGTCCCCCAGAGGACCAAAGAGGGGTTTCTTGGCTGGATTCTTCAGGAACTTCTTTAGGTCATTGAACGTGTGTGGCACTGTCGCCGGCTTCGTAGCGCAGCGCCCGAGTAGGTCGGCGAGATGATCGAGCATGGATCTGAATCGAACATGGAAGAAGTCGATTTCCGTGGCGGCATAGGACATCCAGAGCCCGTCATCCAGATCGTCGTCTCGATGGCACTCCTTCATCCATTCGAGCTTGGTTAGAAGGGTGAGGAGAGTCCACCAGTCCCTCTCCGAGTCGTTGAAGGCGGGCCCCGGCCCTGTCGTCCGGGTACTAACGAGGGCGTCCGCGAAGATCTGATCCCATTCCGCCCAAGTGAAGGGTCCGTCTTCGTCTGCTTGGATGAGTGCGATCGCTACGGAGGCGTCGTACGTTTGGATCGACGTCGAGAGGCTCATGCCATCAGCAACGGCTGCCTGGCCAGGGATCTTCCCGGGACGCCCTCCTGTGGTGGGGACTCGGTGGGAGAATGGGGAGCAAGCGACCTCGCATGGCACTCGGAAAACCTGACTAGTTTGGTGCTGTTGGAGCGCTGTGCTTGGGAAGGTGAACGGCCCGTTGTAGCGTTTTCGCAGCTAGCAGCACGTTTTGCACGGGGCGGTAGCTCAGTTGGTAGAGCACCTGCTTTGCAAGCAGGGGGTCGGCGGTTCGAGCCCGCTCCGCTCCACTACCTCGCCAGCGAACCGAGGCTCCTCACGGCACCAAAGCTCAGGATCTGCCCCCGGTCCGTGGCCAGCCAGTAGCCGGTGCCCCCGGGGGCCGCGGCCATGCCCACGACCGAGCCCGCGACTCCGGCCTTCGCCGCGGCCCCGAGATCGGGCGCGGCTCCTTTCGCGAGAACTTTGCCCGAGCTCGTGACGAGCCAGTAGCCGTCGGCCCCGAAGGCCTCCGCGTCGACGACCTCTTCCGCCTCGGCCCCGCCGAAATCTTGCGCGTCGCCGAACGCGAACACAGCTCCGTCCGAGCCGAAGAGCCAGTAGCCCTGTCCGGTCGGCGTGGCCTCGATAGCGACGATCTGCCCGGCGAACCCGGAGCTCTGGACGCCGCCGAACCGCCCGGCGGTGCCGAACGAGTAGACGCGGCCCCCACGCGAGACCAACCAATAGCCGCGCCCGTCCGGAACGCCCGCCATGTCGACGACGGCCGCGGTTCCCTCGTCACGGCTCCCGCGGTACCGCGCGTCACCGAACGCACGCACACGGCCGCTGCGCGACACGAGCCAGTATCCGTAGCCCGAAGCCGTCGGCTCGAGCGATTCGATCGGCTTGTGCGCTCTTTGGAGTGAGCCGTAGCCCTCGGCGCCGAAGCCGAAGACGTCACCGGTCCTCCCGGCGAGCCAGTACCCGGTGCCGGTGGGATTCGCAGCCACCGTCGCGATCAGCGACCGGTCGGGGTGCCAGAAGCTCGTCTCCTTGCGCGCGCCGGCCCACGTGAAGCTGAAATGGACGTGGTCGGTGTGAGGAGAGCGCGCGCCGCCGTCGTCGCCGACGCACACGTTCTTCTTCATCGTGCAGTACGTCCGCCAGCCGCCGAACGGGAACCAGATGCGCTTGTTCCAGATCACGTACATGACGCCGAGCCGGCGCGCCATCGCATCCTCGTTGCCGTAGCGGTCGGTGGCCGACAGCCACTCCAGCAGGTCGGCGACGGCCTCGCGATGCGAGGCGTTCGCGGCGCTCACGCCCCAATCCCAGGCCCGGCCCTCCTTGTGCTCGCTCTGCCCCCCGTAGGAGCAGTCCCTCCCGATCCCGCCGGCCCCCGTGCCCGGGTACTCGGCGAGCACCATCTGCTGGAACGCCACCACACCCGGCTTGGCGTCGGGCGAGCACTTCGACTGCCCTTCGTACGAAGCCGGCGCGTCGACGACCGGGCCGAAGGCGGGCGTCCGGGGTGCCGCGAGCGCGGGGACTGCCGCCGCCAGCAAGGCTGCGACGACGAGCGAACATATGGAGAGTGGGTGCTGCGGCATCCGATGGCTCCCTTTCGGCCCCGTCTGCTGTCATCGGCCGAATGACGACCCCGCCTGAGGGGTAAGTCGAGGGCTCCGGCAGCCCGTCGAGGAGGCACTTTGTCGATCGACGCTCTGAGCGACGCGAGTGGAGCGATCGTCCGCGAGGGCGAGCTCGCCCGCCCGCTCCTTCTCTACGAAGACGGCTGACGGTTCTGCTGCTGGGGGGCGCGTGTCGTCGCCGGGATGGACAAGGATGGATCACTCGCGATCCTCCCGTTCGACGATCCCGAAGCGGCTCGGTTCGTCGTCTTCCTCACCGAGGAGCAGGTCAGGTTCTCGTGGCAGCTGATCGAATGCGACGGGACGCGGCTGACGAGGGGCGAGGCGGCCGTCCGGCTCATGGAGCTGCTGAAGCCCACGCGCTGGATCGGGAGGCTGTGCCGGCCGCGCCCGCTCACGTCGTTGGTCGGCGTGATCGACCACCTCGTCAGCGTCGCGCGCCCGCGGCTCAGCCACCTCGTCCCGAAGGGGCCGGGCCCCCGGCGCTGGCCCTGACGAGGAGCGCCCACGGAGGGAAGAGGTAGTCGCCGTCGAACCCTTCGACCAGCGGTTCCGGCGATTCGACCTAAGGAGTCTGGTTCACGTGCGTCGCGCTCTCAACCTCTTCCTGGCTGTAGCACTCGTGGCGATCCCCGCGGGGGCCTCGGCCGCGCAGAAAGGCCCGAACGTCGTGATCGCGAAGGACCCCACGGGGTCGTTCGAGCTCGTCGGCCACGAACCGCTCCTCAACCGCGGCATGAACGCGGCGATCGCCGTACACGGCGACTACGCGTACGTCGGGAGCCGGACCGACGGCCTCCACCCGCGCTCGGGCGTTGCGATCGTCGACGTCTCGGATCCGAGCTCCCCCACCGAGGTCGGCCAGATCGGCCCTCCGAACGAGGGCAACGTCGGCGAGACCTCCCGCGAGATGCGGATCTGGCCGGAGAAGGAGCTGCTGATCGTCCTCAACCTCGCGAGCAACTGCAGCTTCATCATCCACGCGTGCTCTCCGACGCAGCTCGTCGGGGACGACAACTACCGCTTCTACGACATCTCCGGTGACAACGCGGGGGCGCCGAAGCTCGTCGCCGAGTACGAGCCGAGCGTGAACCCGCACGAGTTCTACCTGTGGCAGGACCCGAAGAACCCGGACCGCGCGCTGCTGTTCCAGTCGACGCCCGGCGGCAACACGTCGCTGCTGGTGACGGACATCTCGGGCGTCGCCGACGGGAAGTTCGAGGAGCTCGGCACCTGGACGACCGTCATCCCGGACCCCGAGACGGACAACCGGCTCCACTCGCTCTCGGTCAGCCCCGACGGGAAGACGGCTTATATGTCGTTCCTCGGCGGGGGCTTCTTCATGGTCGACACCTCGCAGTACGTGAAGGGCGTCAAGAAGCCCGAGGCGAAGCTCATCACGCCCATCGAGAACCGCGTGAGCTGGGGCGATCCCGGCGTGCACAGCGCGGTGCCGTTCCCGGGCCGCAAGTACGTCTGGACGACCGACGAGGTCTACGGACAGATCCCCCTTCTGTTGTCCGACCACGGCTGCCCCTGGGGCTGGTCGCGGGTGGTCGACGTGCGCAACCCGAAGAAGCCGAAGGTGATCGCGGAGTACAAGCTCCCGCAGAACACCGAGGAATTCTGCGACTCGCAGACCGACAACGACCCGGTCCGGAACGCGCTGTCGAGCTGGGCGGCGCACAACCCGACGCTCACGCAGAGCCTGGCGATCCTGACGTGGCACGCGGGCGGCCTGCAGGCCGTCGACGTCTCGAACCCGGGGGCCCCGGAGCAGGCGGCCGAGTTCAAGCCCGAGCCGCTTCCCGCCGTCCTCCAGGAGGACCCGGCGCTGTCGTCCGGGCACGACAAGGTCGTGGCGTGGAGCTACCCCGTCATCAAGGACGGGCTCATCTACTTCACGGACGTCCGCAACGGGCTGTACATCGTGCGCTACAAGGGCCCGCACGAGTCCGAGGTCTCGAGCCTGGACTTCCTGGAGGGGAACTCGAACCTGGGCGACGCGGGCCGCATCTTCAAGTAGGGGCCGCCCACCTTGTTTTTTCTGGCGCGTTTCTCCCGCTAATCGGGAGGAGTGCCCGAAAGAACGCGCCGCCGCCCCGCGAGCGCGGCCCTGATCTCTCCCGCTACGCGGGCGGGGTCCCGGTCGATGTCTCTCCAGGTGAAATGGAGGACGTGCCAGCCGAGCTGCGTGAGCCGGTTGCTCCTGGCGAGGTCGGCCCGCCAACGAGCCGGATCGGAATGCCACATGAAGCCGTCGACCTCGACGCCGACCCTTTCCGCCGGGTAGGCGAGGTCCAGCCGTGCCGCGAAGGCGCCGTCCCGTATCTCCAGCTGGCGGATCCCGTCGGGCAGTGCGTGGCGACGCAGAAGGCTCTGGAGCCGTGCCTCGAGAACGCTCTCCGGCGGCACCGGATGCTGCCACTCGTCCAGGGGCGCCCGGATATGTCGAGGGCCGGCCCGGCCAGACACCGCCAGCGCGGCGACCCGCGCCCGGAGCCTCGGGATCGTCGTCAGATTCCGGCGAAGGGCGTCCACCGTCGCGGCCACCAGGGCCCCCGCCGTCACCACTGCGCCGAGATCGGCGAGTGTGCGCTCGACGCTCGTCACCGGGATCCCCTCGAGCTCGCGGCGATCCGCATCGGGCATCTCCGCCACCCGATGGACGCGCGCGGAGCGCGAGCGCAGGTCGGCGGTCGTTGAGACCTCGAGCACGCCGCCGCCGATTCCATCCAGACGCCACAGGGCGGCGGCGGCGCGGTGCGAAGCCCACGTCTCGTCTGGGGCGCGGAGCACGAGAACCATCAGCCGCGCCCGGTACGGGTCGGACGTCGTGAGTACCCAGTACATGCCCCGGCGGACCCGCCGCCAGTACCCCGCTTCGATCAACCTGCCGATCGCGGAGTCGGAGTATCCGGCCGCCAGCGCCTGGGCGCGCGTGACGATGCCGTGCTGCGACTCGGCGATCCGTTTGACCTCGAATCGTTTGGCGCGAATCGTCGTCGCCACTGCGCGATCTCACAACGCCTGTCGACGAGCGCGGGTGGCGAGCGCCACTTCTCTGGGCCGAAGCTCCCGATTTTCGGGAGGAACCTCCCAGAAAAGCGGTTGCCTACCCTCCCCCGCACCTTTCTTTGGGTCAAAGCTCCCGATTTTCGGGAGGAACCTCCCAAGAAAGATCGGGGCGGGACCGGCGGCCCCCGCGGGACCCTCCGGTCAGCGGACGACGTACGACTTGTCCGTCTCCATCCCGTCCGGGTAGTGCGTCAGCGGACCGACGTGGACGTGGGCGTCGACGTCGCCGTGCTCGAGGCCGTCGGTCCCCTTGATCACCGTCCCCTTGCGGGCGCCGACGTCCTCGAGCGGGACCAGGATGCTCGCATAGCCGTCGGCACCTTCGTACGTGCCCTCGGGGCTCGTGAGCTGGCGGAAGCTCCCGTCGTCGGCGAGCTCGAAGAGGTAGAAGTCGGCGCCGCTGCGCGTCTTGACCGCCTCGGCGACGAACGTGCGTCCGTTGACGTCGAAGACCCACTCGATCCCGGGCAGGTCGGGGTAGCCCGCGAGCTGCGGGAGCATCTCGAGCCCGATCCGGATCTCGAGGGCGTCGGCGTTGCGGCCGACCTTCAGGTAGGTGACGTCGAGGCCCGGCAGACCGTCGCCGGACGGGTCGGTGCCGAGCGTCTTGAGGCCGTCCTTCGCGGCGGTTGCCGGGGCGGCCGTTGCGGCGAGGAGGCCGGACAGCGCAAGCGAGACGAGTGTCTTCCTCATGGTCGGGAAGGTTCGCCGGGGCGCCACCCGTTCCTGCGGCCCGGCCGTTTGACGGCTCCCGAGGCGTTGTCTACGGTCTCGGCCGAGAGCCCCCTCGGCGGGCTCTTTTTCGTGGGCAGACGGAAAGGAGCGTGGACGGCTTGAAGAGGCTTGCGGCGGCAGCGGTGGCGGCCACGATCGGACTCGGCTCCCTCGCGACCGCCACCGCCCACGACCGCGTCTGGCGCGGCGAGGCCATCTACTACTCCGACGAGCTCGCGGGCGAGACGATGGCGTGCGGCGGCACCTACCGGCCCCGCAAGATGATCGCGGCCCACCGCAAGCTGGCCTGCGGGACGAAGATCAGGGTCAAGAACCGCGCGAACGGCCGGGTTATAACCGTCACGGTGAAAGACCGGGGGCCGTTCGGCGACAAGAAGACGATCGTCGACGTCTCGCGCCGGGCCGCTCGGCGGCTGCGGTTCTACGACGACGGGCGGGCCAGGATCAGGCTCACGGTCGTCCACCCCTGATAGAGACTTGGCGTCGCCGAAGGCGACGACGGTGCGCCGCAAGGAATCCGCATAGGACGGGATCGCTTGCGATCCCGTTAGAAAGAAAGGCCCCGGCGAACCGAGACCTTCCGAGAAGATTGCGGCGCTCCTAGTACTCGACGTCCACGCCGGTTACCGCCTTCGGCATCGCGTTGACGACGCCCTGGAGCTGCATGAGCTTCATCATGTTGCCGGAGACCTTGAGCTTCCCCTGCATGAACGCGTTCTGGGCGTTCAGCTCCTGCTTCGCGATCGCTGCGGCCGTGTCGTAGCTCTGGGTGATCGTGGTCTCGGCGTCCGCGATCTCGCCGAGCGCGATCTGCGCGTTCCCGCCCTCGAGCGTGAAGTAGTACTTGACCTCCCCGCCGTCGGGGGCGTCCGTCACGACCTGCTGGAGCTTCGCCTGCTGCGTCGATGCGGCGCTCTTGAACTCGTCGGACGAGTTGAGCGCGTCGGTCATCGCCTGCGCCCACTCCTCCGAAAGGAACCTCACTGCCACGGACGGGCCTCCTTCGTAAGCGGTTACGAGGCGCGAACATACCGTGGCATCCATGAGCGACAGGCGAGAACCGCGGCCGGCGGCGACGCTGGTCCTCCTCCGGGACCGACCTGCCGGGGCCGAGGTGCTCCTCACCGAACGGCCCCGCCACCTTCGCTTCATGGGCGGCGCGACGGTGTTCCCCGGAGGGGCGGTGTCGGGAGCCGACCTGGATCCTCGCTGGAGCGCCGCCGTCGTGCCGCCCGAGCCCGACGTCCTGCGGCTCGTAGACAACGACGAACGGCGAGGCCTCGGCGCGTTCGTCTGCGCGCTGAGGGAGGCGTTCGAGGAGGTCGGGCTCCTGCTCGCGAGCGGGCCGCCGGTCCCGCGTCCGGCATCACACGACGCGGGGCGCTTCCTCGACGCATGCCTTGCCGGAGGCACGAAGCTGCGAACGGACCTCCTCGTGCCGGGCGGGCGCTGGGTGACGCCGCTGGGCTCGCCGGTTCGCTTCGACGCGCAGTTCTTCCTGGCGGAAGCACCGCCGGGATGGACGCCGGATCCCGACTCGAACGAGGTCGCGGCGGCGCGCTGGGCGACGCCGGAGGCCGCGCTGGCCGAGCTTGCGGACGGCCGCACGCTCATGGCCCCGCCGACGATCGAGATGCTCCAGCGACTCGCGGGGGCGGCCGCGGTCGCGGCCGCGCTCGCAGCCGTTGCCGCAAGGCCGGTCGGTCGACCCGGCATTCTCTCCACGCGGGTGTCTCCGCTCGTGCACGTCGTGCTCGCCCCGAACCCCGGCTTGATGACGGGTCCCGGCACGAACACCTACGTCGTCGGAACGGGGCCGGCCGTCGTCATCGACCCGGCGGTGCCCGACCCCGCCTACGTAGAGGCCGTCGCGGCCGCGGCCGGAGAGGTCGCGGCGATCCTCGTCACCCACCGGCACGACGACCACACCGGCGGCGTCCGCGCGTTGATCGACGCGCTCGCGCGCGAGGTCCCCGTGCGCGCCTGGGGCGACGCGCCGCTCGACGGCGTTACACCTCGGCCCCTGTCGGAGGACGAGACGCTGCGTGCCGGCCGCGCGGCTCTCCGCCCGCTGCACACTCCGGGCCACGCCTCGGACCACGTCTGCTTCTACCTCGAGGGCGCGGCCACGTTGTTCTCGGGCGACTGCATCCTCGGCGAGGGGACCGCGGTGATCGCGCCCCCCGACGGCGACATGGGCGACTACCTCGCGTCTCTCGAACGCCTGCGGGACCTGCACCTCGACAGGATCTTCCCGGGCCACTTCCGGCCCTTGAGCGGGGGCCGCGCCGTCGTCGACGGATATATCGAGCACCGGCGCGCGCGGGAGCGGCGCATCGTCGCCGCCCTCGAAGACGGCCCCGCGACGTTGCCGGAGATCGTCGCGCGCGCGTACGACGACACCCCGGCGGAGCTCCATCCCGCGGCCGCCATGTCGGCGCTCGCCCACCTCGAGCTGCTCGAGCGAGGGGGCCGCGCCGAATCGCGCGATGACCGGTGGCGCCTGACCGGCGTTGAGTAGGGTGGGAGCGGAAACCCCCCACCGGAGCCGAGACAGTTGATCCTGACGGACCAGCGGGACGTGCGGAAGGGAAGCTGGCAGTGGGCGGTGCAGGTCGCCCGGCTCGCCGCCTGGGGAACGACGGGGCTCGTGACGGTCGCGCTGTTCGCCGCCGGTCTCGAGGACGCGGAGCTGCGGCTGGGCCTCGGCCTCGTCGCCGCGCTTGCGGGCTGGGTCTACCTCTTCTTCCACGAGGCGCTCCCGCGCTGGGGGTCGCGCCGGTGGGCCGCGTGGTTCGGCACGATCGTGACCGTCGGGTTCGCATGCGCGTTCTACGGTCTCCTCCGCGGTGAGGTCGCGGCCGCGCAGCTGATCTTCGTCCCCGTGATCGTCGTGACGTCGCTGCTCGGCTTCGTCCCGGAGGCCGTCCTGACCGGAGTGCTCGCGACCGCCGGTTACTGGAGCGTCGCGAACGCATCGGGCCCCGCGCCGCGCCCCCTCCCGCTCGCGTTCAACGCGGGGATCTTCCTGCTGTCCGGCGTCGTCGCCGGGCTGCTCGCGCGCGAGCTCCGCACGCACTACCGCGGCGAGCAACAGGAGCACCGTCTCGCGACCGCCGTGCGGTACCGGCTGCTCGCGGTGCTGAACTCGATCGACGAGGCGATCGTTTTCTCCGACCGCCAGGGCGTCGTGCGCGTCGTCAACACGCGCGCGGGCGAGCTCTTCCAGATCGACCCCGACGACCCCCTGGGCGAACCGGCGGTGCAGCTCCTGCGGACGATCGCGAAGAAGACCGAGGACCCCGAGGACTTCATGGAGCTCTTCCAGCAGCTCCGCGACGATCCCGAGCTCGAGCTCCGGATCCAGGTGGAGCAGATCCTGCCGGTCCGCCGGCGGCTCCGTCTCTATTCGGGTCCCGCGTTCGACGACGACGGCGTCCTCGTCGGGCGCATCGACGTCTACACGGACATCTCCGAGAACGTGCAGCGCGCCGAGGAGGTCGAGCAGCTCTACGAGCAGGCGCGCAAGACCGCCGAGAGCTATCAGCGCGGGCTGCTGCCCAAGGCGGTCCCGAACCTGCCGCGGCTCAGCATGGTGGCGCATTACGTCGCGGCTGCAGGGCGCCGCGCGGTGTGCGGCGACTTCTACGACTTCATGACGTTGCCGGACGGGCGCGTGGCCGTCGTCATGGGAGACGTGTGCGGGGTCGGCCCCGCGGCGGCGAACGACGCCGCGCTCGCGCGCTACACGCTGCGCTCGTACGCGCCGGAGAACGCCGACCCGGGCGAGCTCCTGCGGCGCGTCAACGAGCGGACGAGCGCGCACCTCCCGTCGGAGCGCTTCATCCGGTTGATGTACGGCGCGCTCGACCCGGAACGGGCGGTGCTCGACTACGCGAACGCCGGGCACGTCCCTCCGGTCGTCTACCGGCACAAGACGGGCGAGGTCGAGTGGCTCGGCGAGGGTGGCCTGGTGCTCGGCGTCGAGGAGGACGCGCGCTACAAGTCGGGACACGTCGAGCTCGACCCCGGCGACATGCTCGTGCTGTACACCGACGGCGTCACGGAGGCCCCCCGGCTCGGACAGCCGTTCGGCCAGGGCCGCTTCATGGACCTCATCAAGGACTGGGGCATGGGGACTCCCGGTGAGCTGGTGCAGGCGATCCGGCGCGCGGTCGAGGCCTGGACGCAGGACGGCGAGCTGCGCGACGACCTCGCGCTGCTCGTCTGCCAGGTGGTCCCGGACGCCGAGGTCGACGAGCTCGTGCGCGAGCTCGTGCTCCCGAACGAGCCGGCGCGGATCGGCGAGATCAGGACGTTCGTCTCCGCGTTCCTCCTCGACCTCCGCGTTCCCGCCGAGGCGACGTCCGAGATACTGCTCGCGGTCGGCGAGGCGGCGGCGAACTCGACCCGGCACGGCCGGCGCGCCGAGGGCCGCAGCGAGGTCCGCGTCCGCTGCGCGGCCGAGCACGGCGTCGTCTCCGTCACGATCGCCGACGACGGCGGGGGGTTCGACCTCACGAGGCTCGAGCAGACGGACCTGCCGGACCCATTCGCTTCGGGGGGCCGCGGCCTCTTCTTGATGAGGGAGCTGATGGACGAGGTGAAGTTCGAGACCTCCGAACGCGGCACCAACGTCGTGTTGCGCCGGCGCATCTAGGCTCGTAGAGACGAGGTGGCGAACGACGCCGCTGTCCGTGGCTCTGCTCGAGTCCACGGGGGTGGCGTGGAGGGCGTCGCTACCTTTTGAGGTGCATGGCGCGATACTTGACCTCCCGGTCAAGAACGTCCAAGGAGGACCCCGTGGCCCGTGAAGCCGTCATCGTCGAAGCCGTTCGGACGCCGCTCGGCAAGAAGAACGGCAGCCTGAAGGACTGGCACCCGGTAGACCTGCTCGCCGAGGTCCTTCGGGAGACCGTCGACAGGTCGGGCATAGACCCCGCCCTCGTGGACGACGTCGTGTGCGGGTGCGTGTCGCAGGTCGGCGAGCAGTCGCTGAACGTCGGGCGCAACGGCTGGCTCGCGGCGGGGCTCCCGGAGGAGGTGCCGGCGACCACGGTCGACCGCCAGTGCGGCTCCTCGCAGCAGGCGGCGCACTTCGCGGCGCAGGGCGTCATCAGCGGCGCGTACGACGTCGCGATCGCGTGCGGCGTCGAGAACATGACGCGCGTGCCGATGGGGACGAGCGCGGAGACCGGCGGCTGGCCCTTCTCCGACAAGATGATGGCTCGCTACGAAGGGGGCGTCGTCCCGCAGGGGATCTCGAGCGAGCTGATAGCCGAGAGGTGGGGGCTGACGCGCGCGGAGCTGGACGCTTTCGGCGCCCGCTCGCACACGCTTGCCGGCCGCGCCACCGAAGCAGGCGCCTTCAAGAACGAGATCCTCCCGCTGAAGGTCTCGACCGCCGACGGCGAGGTGCTGTTCGACCGCGACGAGGGCATTCGGACGCCGGACATGGAGAAGATCGCGTCGCTCCCGCCGTCGTTCAAGCCGGACGGAGTCACGACCGCGGCGAACTCGTCGCAGATCACCGACGGCGCCGCCGCGCTGCTGATCACGACGCCGGAGAAGGCTGAGGAGCTCGGCCTCACGCCGCGCGCGCGGTTCGTCTCGTTCGCGCTGGCGGGCACCGACCCGATCACGATGCTGACCGGCCCGATCCCGGCGACGCGCAAGGCCCTCGACCGGGCGGGGCTCTCGCTGGAGGACGTGGACCTCGTGGAGATCAACGAGGCGTTCGCGAGCGTCGTGCTCGCGTGGAAGAAGGAGCTCGGCATCCCCGACGACTGGTTCGAGGAGCACGTGAACGTCCACGGCGGCGCGATCGCGCTGGGGCATCCCCTCGGCGCGTCGGGCGCGCGCCTGATGACCACGCTCGTCAACGCGCTCGAGCAGCGCGGCGGCCGCTACGGCCTGCAGACGATGTGCGAGGGCGGCGGGCTCGCGAACGCGACCGTGATCGAGAGGATCTAAACGGGGCGCAGGGGCGGGGGCCGGCGCCCCTGGACCAGGACCATCTTCTCCCTGCAGTGCGAGGGAGCCCGGTCGGACGCCGCGACCTCGACCTTCAGCTCGAGGCCGCACATCGTGCAGACGTAGCGGAGGCCCTCGTCGCCGACGTCCTCGACGTCCGGGTCCGGGGGGGCTTCGCCCGCGCTACGGAAATAGCTGAAGCCGACGTAGAAGATCGCGAAGAACATCGCGACCGCGACCGCGGCCCGCAGGTACCCGAAGGAGCGCCCGAGCAGGGCGATCACGAGGAGCACCGCGAGCAGGACGCCGGGGTGGAGCCTCCTCATGGCGGACCGGGTTCCCCACAGCCGTCTCCACAGCAGTGGATAAACCACATCCTTGTGATTCGGCCCCCTGCGGCCCCGCTCAGTGCCACTGCGTCGCGACGACGAACGAGGCCGAGATCAGACCCAGCCCGTACCACAGGGCCCATGCCGCGTTCTCGCCCGGCAGCAGGCCGAGGTAGTTGAAGATGATGATCAGCACGCCGGTCAGCAGCAGCGTGAAGAACAGCGCGCCCACCCACAGCGGCGACGTCTTCGGCTTCGGCTTCGGCGGCGGCTGGCGGGTGACTCTCTTGGACTTGCTCTTGGGCATAGGGCAAGAATGTTAATCGGATAACCGATACTTCCTTCATGACCTGGCTGCGCGTCTTCGGGAAGTTCCTTATCGCCGTAGGCGTCGGCGTCCTGCTCTTCGTCGTCTGGACGCTCTACGGGACCGGGATCTACACCGCGCGGCAGCAGAGCCGGCTCGCCGAGGAGTTCGACCGCCTCCCGGCGTTCGAGCGGGTGACGCCGGCGGGTAACCCGCTCCCGCCCGGCCCCCCGCCCGGCTACGACCCCGGCCCCGGCGCCCCGGTCTTCCGCATGCACCTGCCCACGATCGAGGACAAGCCGATGATGGTCGTCGAGGGCGTGGACGAGGACCAGCTCGCGCTCGGTCCCGGGCACTACCCGAAGTGCCGGCCCGGCTTCGAGGCCCCGCTCTGCACGAAGGGCTGGGAGATCTGGCCAGGCCAGAAGGGAAGGATCATCGTGTCCGGCCACCGCACCACCCACGGGCAGCCGTTCTGGTCGCTCGACGAGATGGAGCGCGGCGACCCGATCGAGTTCGAGACCCGCTGGGGCGACTTCACCTACCGGGTCACGGAGAAGGAGATCGTGGCCGCGGACTCGCGCCAGATCGTCGTCCGGTCCGACGAGTACGAGGTCGTGCTCACGACGTGCAACCCGAAGTTCTCCGCGGCCGAGCGGCTGATCGTGTACGCCGAGCTCGAGACGGAGGACATGGCCCGATGAAGCGTCCGTTGAGGTGGGTGCTGCTCGAGCTCCTGCTCTGGGCGGCGGTCGCCGTGGGGACCGCGGTGCTCCTGGTGGCGCTGAGCGACCGCATCCTGCCGGCGAACTTCTAGCGAGCCGCCGTGCTCGAGCTCGTGCGGGAGGATGGAGCGCGATGAAGCTCCTGCTCGTCGACAACTTCGACTCGTTCGTCTACAACCTCGCCCAGGCTTTCGGCTCCCTCGGCGCCGACCCCGTCGTCGTCCGCAACGACGTCCCGGTCGAGGACTTCGTCGCGGAGCGGCCCGAGGCCGTCGTGATCTCGCCGGGCCCCGGCTCCCCCGGCGACGCCGGCGTCTCCGTCGCCGCCATCGAGGCGTTCGCGGGGAAGGTGCCTGTGCTCGGCGTGTGCCTCGGCCACCAGTGCATCGGCGCCGCCTACGGAGGCGTCGTGCGGCGCGCGCCGGTCGGCCCCATGCACGGCAAGACCTCGCCGGTCGAGCACGACGGGAGCGGCGTCTTCAGCGGTCTTCCGTCACCGTTCGAGGCGACGCGCTACCACTCGCTCTCGATCCACGACGACGGCTGGCCTCCGGACCTCGAGGTCACGGCCCGCTCGGACGACGGCGTCGTGATGGGCGTGCGGCACCGCGACTTCCCGATCGAGGGCGTGCAGTTCCACCCGGAGTCGATCCTGACCGCGTCGGGGCCGCAGCTGCTGGCGAACTTCCTCGCTGCCGCGGAAGCCCGTCGCTAGGCGAAGAGCCGAAAGAACCTCAGGAACGCGAACAGCCCGCCGTCGGGGAGCACGGCCCCTCCCGGCTGGACGTACAGGATCGCGGAGTCGCCCTCGGCGACCGGTGTCCCGGGAGCCGGGTCCTGGTCGCAGACGGTGCCGGGCGGTGCGGCGCACGCGCCTTCCTCCTGCGACACCGTCAGCCCGTAGTCGTCTTCGAGGAAGTCCTCCGCCGAGTCGGCGTCCTGCCCCCTCACGTCGGGCATCGGCTGTTCCTGCGGCCCCTCGGAGACCGTGATCGTCACGGTATCGCCCGGCTCCATCGGCGTCCCCTGGTCCGGGTCCTGGGCGATGACCTCGCCCGCCGGCGCGTCGTCGGGCGCGGTCAGGACCGAGACGCTGAGGCCCGCCGCCTCGATCTCCGCCTCCGCGTCCTCCTGCGTCTGCCCGATGACCGAGGGCGCGAGGATCGCCTCCGGGCCGGACGACACGACGAGGTCGATCTCGGTCTCCGGCTCGACCTCCCGGCCCTCCTCGGGGAACTGGCCGAGGACCTGTCCCTCGTCGTCCTCGTCGCCGGGCTGCTCGGTGACGTCGCCGACCTTCAAGCCGGCATCGCGGAGCACGGCACGCGCCTCGGAGAGCTCGAGACCCACGACGTTCGGCACCTCGACCGGCTCCGGCCCCGTCGACACGACGATCGTGACGGTCGATCCCTCGTCGGCCTCGTCGCCGCCCTCGGGATCCTGGCGGAAGACCTGGCCCTCCGGCCGTTTGCTCGGACCCTCCTCGACGTCGACCTCGAAGCCGTCCCGTTCGAGCCGCTCGACCGCGCGTTCCTCGGTCAGCCTCACGACGTTCGGCACGCGCACGCCGTCACCGCCGAGGAAGTTGTTGGCGAGGAGGTACGCGCCGAGCCCGAACAGCGCCAGGATGATCAGCGCGGCGAGGACGTACCAGCCCGCGCGCCGCGGCTCCGGCGGCGGCTCGTACTCCGTCTCGGTCCTGTCGATCACCGCGGTCCCCGACGAGACCGCCGGCGCGACCGCCGTCTGTGTCGCCATCAACGGCGTGGCCTGCACCTGCTGGCCCGCGAGGAACCGCTGGAGGTCCTCGCGCATCTCGTGCGCGCTCGAGTAGCGGTTATCCGGGTTCTTCGCCAGCGCCTTCAACGTGATCGCGTCGAGCGCCCGCGGCACGTCCGGGTTCACCGTCGAGGGCGCGGCCGGGTCCTCCCGGACGTGCTTGTACGCGATCGCGAGCGGCGTGTCGCCGGCGAACGGCGGCCGTCCCGCGAGCACCTCGTAGAGCACGCACCCGAGCGAGTAGACGTCCGAGCGCGCGTCGACGGGGTTCCCCTGCGCCTGCTCCGGCGACAGGTACGCGGCTGTCCCGATGACCATGCCCGTCTGCGTCATCTGGGTCTGCTCGGTGCTCTGCCCGAGCGCGCGCGCGATCCCGAAGTCCGTCACCTTCGTCTGACCCGAGCGCGTCACCATGATGTTCGTCGGTTTGATGTCCCGGTGGACGAGGCCGGACGAGTGCGCGCGCTCAAGGGCCGCGGCGACGTCCGCCGCGATCTCGGCCGCGCGTTCGGGCAGCAGCGCGCCGCCCTCCGCGACCATGTCGCCGAGGGACTTGCCCTCGATGTACTCCATCACGATGTAGTACGCGCCGTCGTCGGCGCCGTAGTCGTAGAGCGACACGACGTTGGGATGGTTGAGGTTCGCGGCCGACTGAGCCTCGCGGCGGAACCGCTCGACGAACGACCTGTCGCGCGAGAGGCGTTCGCTCAGGACCTTCACCGCGACGTCGCGCCCCAGCAGCTCGTCACGCGCACGGTAGACCTCGGCCATGCCCCCCGAGCCGATCGGCTCGAGGACTGCATAGCGGCCCCCGTACGTGCGGTTGCTTGCGCTCAATCCTCGTCCTTGCCTTTGTCCTTGGAGTGACCGGGAGCTTCGCCGGACCTGCCCGGCCCCCCGTCGCCGTCTTCGTCGGGCTCTTCGTCTTCCTCGTCCGGCCCGGTGCTGACGGTCAGCGTAACGGTCTCACCCTCGCTCATAACGGTTCCCGGCGGAGGGACGGACCCCAGCACCTCGTCCTTCGGAGCCTCGCTGGCGGTCTCGGCGCGCTCCACGACCAGCCCCCGCTCCTTCAGCTCTTCCTCCGCGTCTTTGAAGGCCCATCCCGTGAAGTCCTGCAGCTCGTATGCCTCAGACGCTCGTTCCGTGCGTTCGGTTGCGATCGCCGGGCGCCCCTCGCGCGCGGCAGGCGATGCCGGATCGTCGTCGGGCTTCGTGAGCAGCCAGACCCAGATCCCCGCCGACAGGAGCGCGAGGACGCCGGCCACGGCGAGGACGCGCAGGCCCAGCCGCCGCGGGTCGTACGTCGCGCCGGGGATCGGCCAGACCGTCGTCTCCGTGCTGGTGCCGCCGGGCCCGATCACCTGCGTCGCGGTCGCGCCCGCGCCCGGAGGAGCGGTCGTCTCCGCCGCCGCTCCCTCCAGCGCGGCAGCCATCTCGGCCGCGGTCGGCCTCGCCGCGGGGTCCTTCGCGGTCGCCCGCGCGACCAGGTGGTCGAGATCGGCCGGAACCTCGGGATTGAGCTCGCTGGGGGCCGGGACCTCGTCGGACACGTGCCGCAGCGCGACCGCCACCGCGGACTCGCCGGTGAACGGGACGGAGCTGGTCAGCGTCTCGTAGAGGACGATGCCGGTGGAATAGACGTCGGCCGCGGCGGTGACGGGAGCGCCCGACGCCTGCTCCGGCGCCATGTACTGTGCGCTGCCGAGCACCGAGCCCGTGGCCGTCAGCGTCGAGTCGCCGGCGGCGCGCGCTATCCCGAAGTCCGTCACCTTCACGCGGTCGGACTCGCCGACGATCACGTTGGCGGGCTTGACGTCGCGGTGCACGAGCCCCGCCGCGTGCGCGTGCGCGAGCGCGGCCGCGACCTGCGCGGCTATCCTGCGCGCCCGTGCCGCCGGCAGGGTCCCCTCCTCCCGCAGGACCCTCGCGAGGTCGCGGCCCGGAACGAGCTCCATGACGATGAACGGAGTCCCTGAGTCCTCGCCGAAGTCGAACACCGTCGCGACGTTCGGATGCGACAGCGCGGCCGCGGCGCGCGCCTCCCGCCGGAACCGCTCGACGAAGCGCTGGTCCCCGGCGAGGGCGTCGTTCAGGACCTTCACCGCGACCCGGCGGTGGAGCCTGTCGTCGGTCGCCGCGAACACGGTTCCCATGCCCCCGGCGGCGACCTGCTCCTCGAGACGGTAACGACCTCCGAGGACGCGCACCGCACCTACCATTCGGTGCTGATCTGGCGGTCGATCTCGAGGATCTGGCGTGCGATCGGGGCCGCCACCGCGCCCCCGGTCGCCTCCGAGCCCGCGGAACCGCTCTCGACCACGACCGCGACGGCGAGCTGCGGGTTCTCGGCCGGCGCGAACGCGATGAACCACGCGTGGGGATCCTCTCCCGGCACCGTCTGCGCCGTTCCCGTCTTCCCCGCGACGGCCACGCCCGCGATCCGCGCGCTGGTCCCGGTCCCGCTCTCGACGACGGCCTCCATCATCGCGGTCACCTCGGCGGCGGACTCCGACGACAGCGCACGCCCGAGCGTCTCGGGAGTGAACGGGTCGGTGACTCCGCCGCTCGGGTCGATGACCTGCTTGACGAGCCGGGGCCGCGGCAGCACGCCGTCGTTCGCGACCGTCGCCGCGACGAGCGCCATCTGCAACGGCGTCGCCGAGACGTCGCCCTGCCCGATGCCCGCGAGCGCGCGCAGCGGCTCGTCGTCGTCGGTGATGTCCGGGAACACGCTCGCCTCCGTCCCGACGTCGAACGGGATCGGCTCGTTGAACCCGATCGCCTCCGCGGTGTCGCGGAGCTCGTCGTAGACCTCCATGCCGAGGATCCCGTAGGTCGTGTCGCACGAGATCCTGAGTGCGGTGAAGAGGTCGATCTCGCCTCCGCCCGCGCACGAGGTCCGCGTGAAGTTCATCAGCGTCTCGTCCGTCAGCGGGAGCTCGAGCTCGACGGGGTCGGGGAACGTGCTGTCGGGCTCGTACCTGCCGGACTCGAGGGCCGCGGCGGTCGTCACCACCTTGAACGTCGAGCCCGGGGCGAAGCTGCGCGAGGTCGCCCGGCTGATCAGCGGGCTCCTGATCGAGTTCGGGTCGAGCGTCGCACGGTAGCGCCGGACCTCCTTCGGGTCGTGTAGCGCGAGGGGGTTCGGGTCGTACGACGGGTTGCTGTACATCGCCCGAACCTCGCCCGTCTGCGGGTTCAGCGCGACGACCGCGCCGTCGCGGTCGCCGAGCGCCGCGCGCGCGGCCTCCTGCAGCTGCGAGTGGATCGTGAGCCGCAGGCGGTCCCCTTGCTCCTCCGAACCCCGGAGCCGGTCCTCGATGTCCTGCATCGAGAGCACGCTCGACTCGCCCTGGAGCTGGTCGTCGTACGCGGCTTCGAGCCGCGCACTCCCGTAGACGAGCGACTTGTAGCCGGTGACGTGCGCGTACAGGTCGCCGTACGGGTACACGCGCTCGTATTTGTAGCGTCCCTTCGTCGCGCGGCTGCGCGCTATCACGCGCCCATCGAGGGTCGAGATGTCTCCGCGCTTCACCGAGTACTCCGCGATCAGCGCCCGGATGTTCGCGGGGTTCGACGCGATCTCCTCGGCGGCCCAGATCTGCACGTAGTTGAGCTGGAGAAACAGAGCCCCGAACGCGAGCAGGAGCCCGATCCCGACCTTGCGGATCTGCGCCGACATCATGGTCTGGCCTCAGGGCCGAGGCGGCCCCCGTTTCCTTCCCGGGTCCCGCCGAGGCGGCCCCCGTTTCCTTCCCGGGTCCCGCCGAGACGGCCCCCTATGAGGATCTCCGCCGTGTGCGCGGGTGGCGGCGCCGACGTCGTCTGGTCCGAGATGCGCACGAGCAGCGCGACCAGGATGAAGTTCGACAGGATGCTCGAGCCCCCGTAGGACATGAACGGGAGCGTGATGCCCGTCAGCGGCATGAGCCGCGTGACGCCGCCGAGGATGATGATCGTCTGCAGGGCGAGGATGAACGTGAGGCCCGCCGCGAGGAGCTGCCCGAAGTCGTCCGTCGCGCGCAGCGCCACGCGCAGCCCCCGCCCGACGAGCAGCATGAACGTGAGCAGCACCGCGACCGTCCCCATCAGGCCCAGCTCCTCACCCACGACCGAGAAGATGAAGTCGGTCTCGGCGACCGGGATCAGGTCGGGCCGCCCCTGGCCGAGCCCGGTGCCGAAGAGCCCTCCGGTCGCGAGCGCGAACAGCGACTGCGCGAGCTGGTAGCTCGGCCCCCCGATCAGGTCGGGGTCGAAGACGTCCAGCCACACCTGCACGCGTGCCTGGACGTGCGAGAACGTCTGGTACCCGACCACGGCGCCGGCGACGAACAGCAGCGCACCGAAGGCCGCGTACACGATCCGGGAGGTCGCGACGTAGAGCATCAACAGGAAGATCGAGAAGAACAACAGGCTGGAGCCCAGGTCGCGCTCGTAGAACATGACGGCGAGCGAGATGCCCCACATGACCAGCAGGGGGCCGAAGTGCTTGAAGTCCGGGACGTGGATGTTAGCGATGCGCCGCGTCGCGATCGCGAGGAGCTCCTTGCGCTCCGCCAGGTACGCGGCGAAGAACGCGACGAGGCAGATCTTCGCCAGCTCCGCGGGCTGGAACTGGAAGCCGCCGACCTTCACCCACAGGCGTGCGCCGTTCACGACCGCGCCGAGGGGCGTCATCGGCAGCAGCAGCAGGCCGACGCCGGCGAAGCCGAGGATGTACTTGTAGCGCGCCAGCGCCCGGTAGTCCTTCACGACGATCAGCGTGCCGGCGAAGCAGGCGAGTCCCACCGCCGTCCACGTCACCTGTGTCGGGCCGAACCCCCGCGGGGCGAGGCGGTAGATCGCCGCGAGGCCGATCGCGTTCAACCCGGCCACGAGCGGCAGGACGAGCGAGTCTGCCTGCCTCGCGAACCTCCGCATGACGACGTGCGCGGCCGCGTACCCGGCGGCGACGACCGCCGTCAACGGAGCGGCGAGCGCGACCTTGTCGGTGCTGCGTGCGAGCGCGACGAGCGCCATCGCCGCGGCCCCCACGATCAACGCGAGGATCAGCAGCGACAGCTCCCGGTTCCGCCTCAACGAAGGGTTCTGCGCGCTCACGATCGGTCTCTTCTTCTGTCGTCGCGTTGCTCCTCGGTCGACTCTTCGATCTCGTCTATGCGGTCCTGGATGTTGTCGACGTAGGTCTCGGCTTCTTCGAGGGATTCGACCTTCTTGCCCTCCTCGAGGTCCTCGACGAACGTCTCGGGGACGTCGGCGGCGGTGATGTCCGTCTCGCGCTCGACGTCGGCGAAGCTCCGGCCGGCTATCTCTTCCGGGATGCCCTGATAGATGGTCACCACCCCGTCGTCGTCGAGCCCGACGTACCAGGAGTTCGACAGCACCCACCGCACGGTGACGACCGCCGCCAGCGCGATCACCGCGACCACGGCGACCGTCCAGACGAGCGGCCGGACCCATCGCCGGGAAGAGCGTTCGGCCTGCGGTTCCGCCCCGGGTCGGGTGTCGTGCCTAGCCGGGGCCGGCCGAGGGGGGGCCGGTGCACCGTCCTTGCCGACGTCGACGACGAGCACCGTCACGTTGTCCTCGCCGCCCGCGGCGTTCGCCATCTCGACGAGCCGGTCGGCGGCGGCCTGGGGGTCGTCCTCGGCCGCCAGCACGCCTGCGATCTCGTCGGCCTCGACCATCGACGTCAGCCCGTCGGAAGCGAGGAGGATCCTGTCGCCCCGCGAGAGCTGCTCGCGGAGCATGTCGACCTGGACGTGCTGGTCGACGCCGAGGGCGCGGGTGATGACGCTGCGCTGGGGATGGTTCGCGGCCTCCTCGGCCGAGAGCCGTCCCTCGCGGACCATCCGTTCGACGAGCGTGTGGTCCTCGGTGAGCTGCGTGAGCGAGTCGCCGCGCAGGAGGTACGCACGTGAGTCGCCGACGTGCGCGAGGTAGGCGGTGTCGCCGTCGATCATCAGAAGCGTGCACGTCGTGCCCATGCCGTGCAGCGCGGGATCGGAGCGTGCCTTCTCCCAGATCGCCTCGTTCGCGCGGGTGACCAGGTCCGCGAGCGCGCTCCCGTCGAGGGATTGCGCGTCGCGCGCTCCGGCCGCGATCACGTCGACCGCCGTCGCCGATGCGACGTCGCCGGCGATGTGGCCGCCCATCCCGTCGGCCACGGCGTAGATCGGAGGCTCGAGCAGGTACGAGTCCTCGTTGCCCTGCCGGACGCGGCCCACGTCGGTCTGCGCGCCGACGGTCACGTTCACTTGCGCATCTCCAGCACGGTCTTACCGACTTTGACGCGATCCCCCCGTTGGAGCTCGGCCGGGGCCGTGATCCGGCGCCGGTTCAGGTACGTGCCGTTCGTGGAGCCGAGGTCTTCGACCATATAGGAGCCGTCTCTGGAGAAGATGCGCGCGTGCACGGTGGACACGTACGTGTCCCCCTCGACGTGCACGTGACACTGCTCCGACCGGCCGATCGTCAGCTCGCCCTTCAGCGGGAACGACTTGCCGCGCAGGCTCGTTCCCTCGATCACCACGGCCCTTCCGGGTGCCTTCCTCGTCTTGCGCGCGGCGGGCTGCGACGCCACCGGCCCGCTGCGCGCGGGGGCCGCGGTCTTCGCGGGCCGGAGCTCGATCAGCACCGCGCGCACCGCGCGCGCGACGAAGATCCACAAGATCGCGAGGAACACGTACTTCAGGATCACCAGGACGAGGTCCGGCACGGCCTATCCCGCCTCTCCGGTCTCGAAGCGGATCCTCGTGCTGCCGAACATGAGCCGGTCCCCGTCGTTCAGCTCGTGCTCGCGCGCGAGCTTGCCGTTCACGGTCGTGCCGTTCGTGGAGCCGAGGTCGACGAGCATCCACCGGTCGCCGTTCCGTCGCAGTTCCGCGTGGCGCCGGCTGACGTTCGGGTCCGACAGGACGACGTCGTTGGTCGACATCCGGCCGATGACGACCGGGGCCTTCGTGATCTCGATCGTCTCCGTCGCCTTGCCGCCCTCGTCCGTGACGACGAGGCGCGCGCCCGACCGCGCGAGGCCGAGCCTGTCCGCCGTGCCCGACGAGATCGCCCGCGTGCTCGACGCGTCCTCGGGCTGCGGCTCCCGCGTGTAGACCCGCGGGGGCGCGCTCTCGTCCGCGGTCAGGGACGCGTCCACCCGGAGCTCGCCCTTGCCCATCGACTCCTCTTCGTGGAACGTGATCCGCGGGATCCCCATGAGGTTCCAGCGGCTCTGCTTGGCCTGCTCGATGACGAGCTCCGAGAACTCGCGCTGGAGCCCGGCCTCCATCTGGGAGAACTTCGAGTAGTCGTCGGGGCTCATCCACACCCGGAACTCGTTGGGGGCGTAGATCCGGTTCACCGAGACCGTCTTGCCGGCCGCCATCTCGCGCAGGACGCGGCGCCCGACCTCGACGGGCTGGAGCCCGGAGCGGAAGACCTTCGTGAAGAACCCCTCGACGAGCCCCTCGAGCCGCTGCTCGATGCTCTTGGCGACGCCCATAGGGGTCGATTATGCCCGCGCGGCCGGGCGTCACCCCCTTGCTACTCTGGGGGGGCCGGGATGCTATGGGCCCGGCCCCCCGGGCGAGTGGTGGAACGGCAGACACGCTGGCTTCAGGTGCCAGTGCGCGCAAGCGTGTGGGGGTTCAAATCCCCCCTCGCCCACAAGCGGAACGCCGGGCCGGCCGCGGTGGGTACGCTCACGCGAGTGCCGGCACAACGCGGATTCACCGAGGAAGATCGTCTCGAACAGCTGAGTGAGTTCGGCGACTGCTGCCGCAAGCTTGCGGAGATCCTTTCTCGCCACCCCCGAGAGGCATGGCGAGCCGGCAGCTATACGGCCCTCGCGGAGGAAGCGCATCACCTGTTCACAACGAAAACGACCTCTCGCGACGATCTCCACAGACTTAGTCGGGCCCTGCCCGAAGCTCCCGAATGGCTCAACCCAAAGGCCATCGACTCGGGGCTTCCGACAGAGCGATGGCAGAAGAAGATGGGTCGCATCCACAGCCGCGCACGGGAGTTGGCGCTGTCGCTCAGGGCCGTCGGAACCGCCGAGCCCACGTAGCGATCGACCAGTTCGGGCCATTTCTTGACGCCGCCCTTGCCTCCCGTCACAATCCCGCATGCAAGGCAAGCGGGCGCGGCCCCCGGGGCCGCACGACAAACCATGCGGGTCGACCTCAGCGGCCCGCGGAGCGGAGGCAGACATGCGTAAGCGGGTTCTTCTGTTGGCGTGCGTCCTCGGCGCCGCGAGCGTCATCGGGCTGGCGCCCCAGGCGCAGGCCTCGTGCACCGTGATCATGGAGGAAGGCCCCTGCATCGAGGACACCTTGTGCAAGGCCTACAGCCTGCTGCCGGGGGATCAGTACTGCACGATGTAGACGGCAGCCGGAACGACCATGGAGCAAGGACGGCGAAGGGGCCCACCGGGGGGAGGGCCGCTTCGTTCGCGCCGGGCGTCGTCAGGCCCCGGTGTGAGCAACTCAAGCCCGCCTTCCTCCACGGCGGCCTCCGTTGTAGCGTCTCCGCTGTAGCCGCGGCGAAAGGAGCGTGCTGTGAGGTCGTTTCGGGCTGTCGTCTGTCTGTTCCTGGTCGCGGGACTTCTCGCGGCCCCGTCCGCAGACGCCGGCGCTCCCGGCAACTGGACCAAGATCGGGAACCCCAGCGCGAACTTCGCCCAGCCCGGGCTCGCGCGCACGGCGGACGGCACCCTGCATCTGGTGTGGGTGCGGGCGAATCCTGGGAACGCTGCCGCCGACGACCTGGTCCACACCGCGATCGCGCCGAACGGCACCGTAGGGCCGACCACCGTCGTCCAGTCGGCCTGGGCTTCCATCTGGCCCGTGCCCGACATGGTCCCGGCACCCGGCGGAGGGCTGCGCGCGTTCTGGGGAGGCATCCGCAGCACCTCGTCCGGCGAGACACACACGAACATCAGCACGGCATCGGCGCCCCCGGAGGGATCGCCGTGGACCCTGCAGAGCGGGGACGTGTCGGAGGGAGCGGGGGGCAGCGCGAGCTCGATCGGCGCGGCCGTCGCCCCGGACGGCACCCCGCTCTTCGCCTGGACGCCGAGCGGCGGCGGTTTCGTCCACCGCGGGCTCGACCCCGCCAGCCCCAACCACGAGTTCGACACGCCCGGAGGCGGGTGCTGCAGCTACGACCCTGACCTCGCGACCGACGCCTCGACCGGAGAGATGTGGGTCGCCTGGTACTCCAACCAGACCGACGCCGAGGGAGTGTGGATACAGGAGATAGACCCCTCCACCGGCCAGGCCGTGGGTGCGCCGGCCCGGATGCCCGGGAGCTTCACGCCATTCCAGGGCAACGACGAGAGCTCGCAGGAGATCCAGCGGACGCCAATCGCCGCGAGGGAAGGCGGAGGCGTCTTCGTCGCCTACAGCAGCGGCTATCCCGTGACCCTCCGGATACTCGTCTGGAAGGTCGGCACCCCGAACCCCCTGGTCGTCGCCCGCCACGGGAGCCGCGAGCTGAGCAATCCGGCCCTCGCGGCGGATCCCGAGGGCCGGCTCTGGGTCCTGTGGTCGCAGCCGAACGCAAGTGGCGTTCCGGTGATATTCGCCCGCCGGTCCAACCTCGCGGCGACGCGTTTCGGCGCGACCGTGCCCCTACGGGCTCCCCGTGGACTCTCGGAGTGCAACTCGCTGTATTCGCTGACGACGGCCGCGCAGACAGATCGCCTCGACGTCGTGGCGAACTTCGCCGACGGCTGCAGCGGCGGACGCGTCGCCTTCTGGCACACGCAGCTCCGGCCGGGACTCACGCTGTCCGCCGATCCCAGGACCTTCACCAGGCGGGCCACGGTCACGTTCCGGGTCACCGACGCGGGCGATCCCGTTCCGGGAGCGATCGTGAGGGTCGACGGGAAGTCGGCGACGACGGGCGAAGACGGTCGCGCGGAGATAGCGCTCGGACCCTACTCGTCGCCGCGGCGATTGACGGCGAAGGCGACGGTGGACGGCTACCGCGCCGGGGCCGTCAGGCTGCGGGTACGGACGTGAAGCTCTAGCAGCAGCCCGCCGCCGAGCCCTCGGCGCAGCATGCGGCGTCGCCCTTCATCGACGCGCCGGGCGCGTCGGCGAGCACCGTGTAGATCTCCCACGGGGCCCCCGACGGGTCCTTGACCCAGACCTTGTCCTGCAGCGCATAGCAGCACGTGACCCCCTGCTCCTCGCTCGTCGCGAGACCCTCGGTCTCGAGGCGCCCGGACGCGGCCGCGACGTCCTCTGTCGACGCGACCTCGACGCCGAGGTGGTTGAGGGTCCCGCCGTGGCCCTCGTTCTCGATGAGGACGAGCTTCAGCGCCGGCTCGGCGACCGCGAAGTTGGCGTAGCCGGGCCGCGTCTTCGCCGGCCCCACTCCGAACAGCTTGGTGTAGAAGGCGACCGCCTCGTCCACGTCGTCGACGTTCAGTGCGAGCTGCACTCGGGACATCGTCGGGCTCCTCTCTCTCATCGAAACTAGTCAATATCGAACGACGTGAATATTGCATAACGTATCGATGGCTGTCAATATATAGCCCATGAAGAACCTGCAGACGATCGAGCAATGCTGCTCCCCGCTCCTCGAAGCCCCCTTGACCGCCGGCGAGGCACGGCAGCTCGCGACGGCGTTCAAGGTCCTGGGCGACCCCGCGCGGCTCCGCATCCTGAGCCTGATCGCGGCCGACCCCAAGGGCGAGTCGTGCGTCTGCGAGATGGTCGAGCCCCTCGACCTGGCGCAGCCCACGGTCAGCCACCACCTGAAGGTCCTCCACGAGGCGGGGCTCCTGGAGAGGGAGAAGCGCGGGACCTGGGCGTTCTACCGGGTCGTCCCCGAGAGGCTGGCGGCGCTGCGCGACGCTCTCTCGGTCCCCGCGCCGGTCGCCTAGACGGGCTTCACCACCATCACGAAGACGGCCGCGACGAGCAGGCCGAGGTGACGACCACGGCTGCGAGCACGCGGAGGAACTTCAGGAGCTCGTCCAGCGACATGGCATCCTCCTGTGGGTAGGGGGACGGAGCGAGTGCATTTAAACCCTGTCCCCCGGCGCCCCAGGGGCGTTTTGGGCTTTTGTTTGCATTTGTCTGCAAGGCCGAGGAACATTTAAGTCTGCCGGGGGACTAAGAGGGGAGAGGGCGTGAACGCTGAGCTGCTCAGGGACCTGGTGTCGACGCCGGGCATTTCGGGGCGCGAGGAGCGCATCCGCGACGTCGTCCAGAAGCACATGACCGATCTCGTGGACGACACCAGGATCGACGCGCTCGGCAACCTCGTCGGCATAAGGGACGGGTCGGGGCCCCGGATCATGCTCTGCGCGCACATGGACTCGATCGGGTTCCTGGTCACGCACATCGACGACGACGGGTTCCTGCGCATATCGCCGGTCGGGGGGTTCGACCCCCGGACGCTCGTCATGCAGCGCGTCGTCGTCTGCGGTGCCGAGCGCGATTTCGTCGGCCTGCTCGCGCCCGCTACGAAGCCGATCCACCTCCTCAGCAACGACGATGCGAAGAAGCCGCCGAAGATCGAGGACCTGTTCGTCGACCTGATGCTGTCTGTCGACGAGGTGAAGGCCGGGGTGGCGATCGGCGACCCCGTCTCGCTCGTGAGGGAGCCGCTCGTCACCGACGAGGCCGTGACCGCGCCCTACCTCGACGATCGTCTCGGCGTGTACGTCGTGCTCGAGGCCCTGCGGAAGGCGACCCGGAACGACGCCGAGATCTACGCCGTCATCAGCGTCCAGGAGGAGGTCGGCGTGCGCGGCGCGACCACCGCCGCGTTCGAGATCGAGCCGGCGGTGGGGGTCGCGGTCGACGTCACGATCGCCGGCGACCTGCCGGGTGCAGACCGGAGCCAGCAGGTGTGCGCGCTCGGCAAGGGGGCCGCGATCGGGCTCATGGACTCGGGCTCGATCTCCGACCCGCGGCTGGTCCGGACGTTCAAGGGCCTCGCGGAGAGCCGGTCGATCACCCACCAGATGGAGATCCTGCCCCGGGGGGGCACCGACGCCGGCGGGATCCAGCTGACGAGAGCGGGCGTCCCGGTGATCACGATCTCGATCCCGATCAGGTACGTGCACACGGTCAACGAGATGGCGTACGTCAGCGATATCGACGCGACCGTCGACCTGCTCGCGGCCTACATGGAGACCGCCCACGAGGGGTCGCTCGACTGGAGCGCCGGGTAGTCAGCCCCCGATCCCCTCGATGTCGGCGCGCGCCCGCGCCGCCGCGGCGGTCAGCGGGCGTCCGGCGAACAACGCCTTCAGGACGGGGGGGACGGCCAGCGTCGTCGCGACGCTCATGATGACGACGACCGTGTAGAGCTCGGCGTCGATGATCCCCTGCGACAGCCCGATCGTCGCGACGAGGATCCCGACCTCGCCGCGGGGAACCATCCCGGTCCCGACGATCAGCGCGGAGCGGCGCCCCATCCCCCACGCGGCCGCTCCGCAGCCCCCGAGCTTCCCCACGACCGCGATGGCCGTGACCCCCAGCGCCAGGGCGCCTACGGCCGGGTCTGCCAGGGCGCCGACGTCGACCAGGGTGCCGGTGATCACGAAGAAGAACGGGACCAGGAACGCGTAGACCGGCGCGAGGCGCTCCTCGAGGCCGTAACGGTCCCGCGTCTCCGCGAGGGCGAGACCGGCGAGGAACGCGCCGATGATCGCCGCCAGCTGCAGCGCCCCGGCGATCGCCGCGAGCACGAGGCAGAGGCCGAAGGCGAACACGAACACTCCCTGCTTGCCGAGGCGGTCCAGCCACGGCGTGAGCATGAGGATCACCCGCGGCCCGACGCCGCCGACGAGCCCGACGAAGCCGATCGCGAGGCCGGCAAGCGCGACGACCGACCCCACCGAGAGACTCCCGGCCGCGACCCCCGAGACGATCGCGAGGACGAGGAGCCCGAGGATGTCGTCCACGACCGCGGCCCCCAGGATCACGCGGCTCTCCGGCTCCTCGACGCGGCCGAGGTCGGCGAGCACCCTGGCGGTGACGCCGACGGACGTGGCGACGAGCGCCGTGCCTATGAACGCGGCTTCCGAGGCCTCGCCCTCCAGCGCCATGATCAGCACGAACCCGGCCGCGAACGGCACGACGATCCCCGCCACCCCCACAGCCGCCGATCGCCCCCCCACTGCCTTCAGGTCCGATGGCGGGGTGTCGAGGCCGACGGCGAACAGCAGCACGATGGCTCCCAGCTCCTGGAAGACCTCGTGCGCGACCGAGTGGCCGACGAGGCCGAGCGCGTGGCCCCCGAGGACGATGCCGACCCCGAGCTCGCCGATGACGGCCGGTTGCCGGATCTTCTCGAACGCGACGCCGGCGAGCTTCGCGGCGACGAACATCACGGCGAGGTCGGCCAGGATCCGTTCCGTGGACATCGGGTGAGCCTAGTCTTCGAGCAGCAGAATCCTGCCCTGGAGGCCGGGGGCGCAGGGCGTGTTGACGGGGCAGATGGGGGAACTTAGAGTCCCGCGGGTTCGGCTGCCGGGCGTGAGGGTAGGGGCCGCGCGGGCATGATTACGACCGCTGTAGTAGGCTCAGCCGCTGGCGGGGAGCACGTGTGACCGGGGGAACCAAGAGGAGTCGCTAGATGGCTCAGAGCGCGACCGACTTTCAGTCTTTCTCCGGCGGTCCGCTCGCGCCTGCCGACTCCGGACCCGGTGGCGTCAAGGCGCGCTCACCCAAGCAGATCTTCTGGGAGCGCTTCAAGGACGACAAGCTCGCGCTCGTGGGGGCCGGCATGGTCCTGTTCATGGTCGTAGTCGCGCTGCTCGCCCCGGTCTTCGAGAGCTTGGTCGGCCACCCGTACACCGAGCAGTACCGCGGCGAGCTGCTGAACGACTTCGGCACGCCGAAGGGGCCGACCAGCGAGTTCCTGTTCGGCGGCGACCAGCTCGGGCGCGACCTCTTCGTGAGGGTGTTCTACGGGGCGCGCGTCTCGTTGTTCATCGCGATCGTCGCCACCGGCATCGAGATCTTCGTCGGCGTCCTCCTGGGGATGCTCGCCGGGTTCAGGAAGGGCTGGGTCGACGCGCTGATCTCGCGGCTCATCGACCTCACGCTGTCGATTCCGGCTCTGCTCCTCGCGATCTCGCTCGGCATCGTCCTCGACCCGAGCAAGGGGCTCGTGATCGCGATCATCTCTTTCTTCGGGTGGCCGTACGTCGCGCGCATCGTGCGCGGGCAGACCCTCTCGCTGCGCGAGGCGCAGTTCGTGGAGGCCGCCTATTCCGTCGGTGCGACGTCCCGCTGGATCATGCTCCGTGAGATCCTGCCGAACCTCGTCGCGCCGATCATCATCTACTCGACGCTGATCATCCCTATCAACATCATCTTCGAGGCCAGCCTGTCGTTCCTCGGCGTCGGCGTGCAGAATCCGGAGGCGTCGTGGGGCGAGATGCTCTCGAACGCGGTCGACTACGTCAGCTACGGCGCGGCGTGGTGGTACATGTTCTACCCGGGCCTTGCTCTATTCATCACGGTTCTGGGTTTCAACCTGCTCGGCGACGGGTTGCGCGACGCGCTCGACCCGAAGACCGCGCGTTAGGAAGGGGGTCGCGTTCGAGGATCAGTTGCAGATCGCAGTTGGTTCGTTCCGTTGCACGGAGGAGGAGTGATTTGGTGGAAAAGAGACGAAGCATCGCCTCGTCGATGCTCCAAGACAAGACGTTCTTCAAGCTCGCGGCTCTGCTCGTCGGGCTGATGCTCATCGCGGCTGCGTGTGGTGGCGGTGACGACGGCGGTGACGGTGACGGCGGCGGCGGCGCGAACGTCCCGGCGGAAGACATCCCCATCGGCGGCAAGCTCACGATGGCGGGCACGTCGGACGTCGACTACATGGACCCGCAGGCCACGTACTACACGCTCGGCAGCATCCTGCACCGCGGCGTCTCGCGCACCCTCGTGACGTACCCGCCGGTCGGCGGTGAGGCCGGGATCGAGCCCATCGGCGACCTGGCGGTCGACCTCGGCGAGTTCAACGAGGACGCCACCGAGTGGACGTACCAGATCAAGGACGGCGTCAAGTGGGGTCAGGCCCTCGGCGGCGAGGACGTCCCCAACGTCACGGGGGAGGAGATCACCTGTGACGACATCAAGTACGGGATCGAGCGCCAGTTCATCCCGTCCGTCGGCGCCCAGTACGCGTACTACTACGAGATGATCGAGGGCGCTACGGAGTTCCAGGAGGAGAAGGCCGACGAGATCGAGGGCATCGAGTGCGTGAGCGACAAGGAGATCGTCTTCCACCTCACGGAGCCCACCGGCGACTGGGACCTCCGTCTCGCCATGCCGGCGACGAGCCCGGTCCCGCAGACCTTCGCGGAGCAGTACGACAAGGAGAAGGACTCGGACTACGACAACCACGTCGTCGCCTCCGGCCCTTACCAGATCCAGGAGTGGAAGCCCGAGGAGCGCATCGTCCTCACGCGCAACGAGCACTGGTCGCGTGAGACGGACGAAGCCCGCGGCGCCTACGCCGACGAGGTCGAGATCCGTCTCGGGTTCGACCCGAACATCGCGGTGAAGAAGATCCAGGACGGCGACTTCACGATCTCCTGGGACGCTTCACCCACCGAGGCGCTGCTCGAGGAGACCCTGTCGGACCCGGACCTGAGCTCGCACCTCGCGAAGGGCCCGTCGGGCTGCACGCGCTACATCTACATGAACACGCGTCTCGAGCCCTTCGACGACCTCAAGGTCCGTCAGGCCGTGAACTATGCGATCGACCGCGAGAACATCAAGCGTCTCCAGGGCGGCCCGGTGACGGGGCCGATCGCCACCAGCATCCTGCCGCCGGGCATCCCGGGTTACCTCTCTGCGGAGGAGTTCAACCCGTTCGAGACCGAGAACATGGCGGGTGACATGGAGAAGGCCAAGGGGCTGATGGCCGAGGCCGGCTACGAGAACGGCTACACCGACGAGATCTTCGTCGTGGGCTCGTCGACGCCGCCTCACAACAAGTACTTCGAGTCGATCCGCAAGGACCTCGAGGAGCTGGGCTTCACGAACATCAAGCCCAAGCTTCCCGAGTTCCCGTTCCAGTACTCGCAGTTCTACGGGATCCCGGGGAAGGACGTGCACATGGGCACGTCGGCCGGCTGGTGCAAGGACTGGAACGACGCCGTCACGTTCTTCGACCCGCTGCTGCACGGCGACAACATCCTCGAGTCGGGGAACTCGAACTACTCCGAGGTGAACGACCCCGAGCTCAACGAGATGATCGACGACGCTGCGGCGACGGCGAACCCGGAAGAGCGTGCGCAGAAGTGGGAGGCCGTGAACCAGTTCGCGACAGACCAGGCCTATTGGGTCCCGTGGAGCTGGGACGAGGACCTGATGCCGTTCAGCCCGGACGCGGTCAACGCCTACTACCACTACAACTACGCGCTGATCGACTGGCCCAACGTGGGCGTCGCAACGGCGGAGACCGAGTAACGCAATAGGGTGAGACGGTGCGGGGGCCGCGAGGCCCCCGCACCTCTCGCAACTCGAAGAGCGCCGGCGCCGGAGACGGGAAGAGAGATGCTCCAGTACATCATCAGGCGGCTTCTGTGGTCGGTCGTGATGCTGACCCTGGTGATCGGCTCCGTCTTTGTGATCTTCTTCGTCATCGGTGCCGGCGGCAAGACGCCCGATGGGCAGTACTACGTCGCGATCCAATTTGCCGGAAGGAACCCGCGGCCGGCGGTCGTGGAACAGGTGACGAACCGCCTCGGTCTCGACAAGCCGCTGCACGAGCAGTTCGGGCGGTACATCTTGAACGCGGCGCAGGGAGACCTCGGCTTCTCGTATCAGACGCAGGAGCCGGTGACGAAGGCTCTCCTCGGCCGCCTGCCGGCGACGGCCTCCCTGGCCTTCGGCGCGTCCGTGATCTGGCTCGTCATCGGCGTCAGCATCGGCGTCATCTCCGCGCTCAAACGAAGATCGTTGCTCGACCGCGGCTCGATGGTGTTCGCCCTGATCGGCGTCTCGATGCCGACTTTCTGGCTCGGGCTCATCGCCGTCTTCGCGTTCGACTCCGGGTTCCAGATCTACGACACCGGCTCCTACGTCGGGTTGACGGAGGATCCGGTGGGCTGGTTCCGCGTCATGTGGCTCCCCTGGCTGGTGCTGTCTCTCACGTCGGCGGCGATCTACGCGCGCATGGTCCGGGGCAACATGCTCGAGGTCCAGGGAGAGGACTACATCAGGACCGCGCGCGCGAAGGGCCTCCGGGAGAGATCGGTCACGCGCCACGCGCTGCGCAGCGCGCTGACGCCGGTCGTGACGATGTACGGGCTCGACCTCGGGATCCTCCTCGGCGGCGCGATCATCACCGAGCAGATCTTCAACATCCCCGGGATCGGGGACTACGCCGTCCAGGCGATCCTCAGCTCGAACTTCCCGATCATCCTCGGCACCACGGTCTTCGCCGCGACGTTCGTCATCCTGGCGAACCTCATCGTCGACATCGTCTATGCCGCGCTCGACCCGCGCGTGAGGTACACCTAGGCTCGCTCGCCCGGTACTCCGGGGCTCAGCGGAGGAGCAGCAGCAGGCTCTAGACTCCGGCGATGGCGACTAACGAGGTCCTGCTCGAGGTCAAGGACCTGCGCGTCCACTTCCCGACCGGTGACGGCCTGGTCAAGGCGGTCGACGGCCTCAACTTCAAGGTCCGCCGGGGCGAGACGTTCGGTCTCGTCGGCGAGTCCGGTTCGGGCAAGAGCGTGACGTGTCTGACCGCCCTCGGGCTCACGAACCTCGACCGGGCGAACGTCTCGGGCGAGGTCATCTTCAAGGGCCAGAACCTCCTCACGCTCGACAAGGAGGAGCTGCGAGGTCTCCGCGGCAAGGAGATGGCGATGATATTCCAGGATCCGTTCGCCTGCCTGCACCCGTTCTACCGGGTCGGCGACCAGATCGTCGAGGCGATCCTCACGCACGAGAAGATGCCGAAGCGGCAGGCGGTCGCAGGGGCGATCGAGCTGCTCGACGCGGTGGGGATCCCGAAGGCCCAGGAGCGGTTCCGGAGCTTCCCGCACGAGTACTCCGGCGGTATGCGACAGCGGGCGATGATCGCGATGGCGCTCTGCCACAACCCCGACCTGCTGATCGCCGACGAGCCGACGACCGCGCTGGACGTCACCGTCCAGGCGCAGATCCTCGAGCTGATCGACAAGGTGAAGCGCGACTTCAACATCGGCGTGATCCTCATCACGCACGACCTCGGAGTGGTCGCCGACGTCGCGCAGAGCGTGATGGTGATGTACGCCGGCCGCGGCGCCGAGCTCGGCGCGAAGGAGAGGGTCTTCGAGCAGCCGCTCCACCCCTACACGTGGGGGCTCCTCGAGTCGATCCCGCACGTCGACCAGAAGGGGAGCCGGCTCGTCCCGATCGAGGGCTCGCCGCCGTCGCTGATCTTCGTGCCGCCGGGCTGCCCGTTCCACCCGCGCTGTCCGCATCGCTTCGAGCCGTGCGACAAGCAGCGGCCCGATCTCGTCGACCGCGGCGGCGGCCACCCGGACGCGTGCCACCTCACGATCGACGACAAGAGGAAGCTGTGGGCCGAGCGAGAGGCGCGACGGACGAAGGGCGTGGCCGTATGAGCAGGGTGGAGGCTCCCGCCCAGCCGGCGCCGGCGCGCTCTCGGTCGGGCGAGCCGCTCGTCGAGGTGCGCAACCTCACGAAGCGGTTCCCCATCACGAAGGGGATCGTCTTCCAGAGGGAGGTCGCGCGCGTCCACGCCGTCGAGGACGTCTCGTTCCAGATCTACCCCGGTGAGACGCTCGGGCTCGTCGGCGAATCCGGCTGCGGGAAGTCGACGACGGCGCGCCTCGTGCTGAAGCTGCTGGAAGCGACGTCCGGCCAGGTCTTCTTCGAGGGGCGGGACATCACCAGGCTCAGCCGTAAGGACATCCGTCCGCTCCGCCGCGAGATGCAGATGATCTTCCAGGACCCGTACGCGTCGCTGAACCCCCGTCAGACCGTCGGCCAGATCATCGGCGCCCCGTTCACGATCCACAAGACCGAGGGCGACACGCGGCGGAAGGTCCAGGACCTCATGGCGCGCACGGGGCTGAACCCCGAGCACTACAACCGGTACCCGCACGAGTTCTCCGGGGGCCAGCGACAGAGGATCGGCGTCGCCCGCGCCCTCGCGCTGAGGCCGAAGCTGATCGTGTGCGACGAGCCGGTCTCGGCCCTGGACGTCTCGATCCAGGCGCAGATCCTGAACCTGCTGGAGGACCTGCAGGAGGAGTTCAAGCTCACGTACCTGTTCATCTCGCACGACCTCGGCGTCGTCCGCCACATCGCCGACCGCATCGCGGTCATGTACCTGGGGCACGTCGTCGAGATCGCGCGGTCCGACGAGCTCTACGACAACCCGCGGATGCCTTACACCGCGGCGTTGCTCTCCGCGGTCCCGAAGGGCCGGGCGGGCTCTAACGTCGCCGAGCGTGTGGTGCTGAAGGGCGACGTGCCGTCCCCGATCGACCCGCCGTCGGGATGCCCGTTCCACCCGCGGTGCCCGAAGGCCCGCCAGGTCGCGAGCGGGGGCATCCCCGAGAACTGCCGCACGCAGATCCCGCCGCTGGGCGAGGTCGACCCGAACCACTTCGCGGCGTGCTGGTATCCGGTGGAGAGGGGCGAGAAGCTGGCGAAGGCCGCCCACGCTTAGTTGTTCTAACGGGATCGCAAGCGATCCCTTAGCTCTAACGGGATCGCAAGCGATCCCGTCCGATGCGGAGCCCGGGGCGCGTGGCTTCGTCGCCTTCGGCGACGGCAGGCTTCAGACCGCTCCGGCTCGCTCCCGGTCCAGCTTCGCCACCAGGTTCCGCACGCGCATCTCGATCAGGTCGCGTATCTCCGCGACCTCCTCCGGCGACTTCCCCTTCGGGTCGTCGAGCGCCCAGTCCTCGAGCGGCACCCTCAGCGCGGGACACGCCTCCTCGACGGCGCAGCCCATCCCGATCACCATCACGGCCTCGTCCGCCATCTCCTGCGTCAGCATCGTCCCCGGCCGCTCCTCGATCGGGACGTGCACGTCCGCCATCGCCTGGACGACCTCGGGGTGCGGCCGCTCCGCGGGCTCGGTCCCGGCCGAAATGCCTCTGTAGCGATCGCCGGCGAGCGAGTTGAGGAACGCCTCGGCCATGCGCGAGCGTCCCGCGTTGTGGACGCACACGAAGAGGACGGCCGGCTTCGAGACGTCCTCGGACGTCTGCTTCCGGACCTTGTAGCTCTGCTGCTGCGTCACACGGCGGCTGTGCATCGGCAGACGCGAGGATACGTGGCCCCCATGTCCTGTAACAATCTCGGGATGACTTTCTCGATCGCCGCGTGGGACGGCTCCGTGTCACCCCCCGAGTGGGGCGTCGCGGTCGCGTCGAAGTTCCTCGCGGTGGGGGCCGCGGTGCCGTGGGTGCGAGCCGGCGCCGGCGCGGTCGCGACTCAGGCGCTCGCGAACATCGCCTACGGCCCGGACGGGCTCCATCTCCTGCACTCGGGGATCGACGCCGCCACCGTCGTCGCGCGTCTGACCGGTGCCGACGAGGGACGGGAGGACCGGCAGCTGGGCGTCGTCGACCGGGAGGGCCGCGCGGCGACGTTCACGGGCTCGGCGTGCTTCGACTGGGCCGGTGGCGTAGCGGAGGTCGGGTTCTGCTGCCAGGGCAACATCCTCACCGGGCCCGAGGTCGTGGACGCGATGGCCGCCGCGTTCCGCTCGTCCACCGGCGAGCTTGCGGAGCGACTGCTGGCGACGTTGAGGGCCGGTGACGAGGCCGGCGGCGACCGGCGCGGCCGCCAGTCCGCGGCGCTCTACGTCGCGCGCGAAGGAGGCGGTTACGGCGGGGGGACCGACCGCGCGGTCGACCTGCGCGTGGACGACCACGTCGCGCCCGTGGACGAGCTCGCTCGCCTCTGGGGCATCCACAGCCTGCTGTTCCCGCGGCGCGACACGCTCGAGTTCGTCCCGATCGACGAGGACCTCGCGGGCGAGCTCCGGTACCTGCTGTCGCAGCTCGGGTACGACGCCGGGATGGGCGGCGGGACGCCGTACGACGCGGAGCTCAGGGCCGCGCTCTACGAGTACGTGGGGACGGAGAACCTCGAGGAGCGGTGGTCGGAGGACGCGGCGGTCGAACGGCGGGTGCTCGAGCACCTACGCGACCGCTGAGCCGAGCGAGCCGCTTATTGCGCGAGTCGAATCCCGAAACGCGCTTCGAAGGTGTCGAAGGGCTCAACTACCAACGCCTGCACGTCTCGATGCATCGTGACGGTGTATCGGTTGAAGAACCCGATCCCGCCGAGGATCGCCTGCCACACGGGCGCGATCCAGTGCGTCGGGACCCCGATCTCGGTTTCCCACTCCACGAACTCGACCCCTCGTGGCTCGGGCGCGTGAAGACGAATCCGCGCATGATAAAGAGCCGTCGGGAGTGTCTGGCCGCCCATCCCTAGCGGGATCGATGCGGCAGCTGCATTCGGATAGAGCCCGATCAGACGCCCCATCCACGGAGCGATGATCGTTCGCTCCGACCCTGAATCAACTAAGCCAAGCACCGAGTTGTCCATCCCCTCGACGCTCACTTGGACCATGGGACGCAAGACTTCCCTGCCGTGGGCGCGCGAACCCACCGGGTCCTCAACATAGGGATAGAGCCACGGTCCCCGCAGTTCCACGACTTGGCCAGACCTACCCGAATCCGACCAACTCCGGTTCGTCGAAATCGGGAACTCGCAGGATCGTGGCCCCACGGATTCTCTTCCCGACCAGCTGTACTTGAAGACCGTCCGGAGTAGAGCTCGCGGCCTCGACCTGGCCGTCCTTGATCGCGACCCAGCTTCCTTCGAAGCCTTGAAGAAGATCGCGCAGCCGGATGGGGTCAATGGACGGCATGTTCCTCCGACCTCTTCTCGAGAGCCGTTTCCTCCATCGTCGCATGGGTCTGCCTTTCACGCTCGTGTGCCGGTGGCGGAACCTGCCCGCCCCGATACATAGTGTTCAAGGGTTCAAGGTAATAACAGGACACTTCGGAAAGCCTGGATTGGGATGAATATTTCCTACAGGCGCGATTCAGCGGCTCGCAACGCCCTCTCGTAGACCTGCTTCAGCGGCATCCCGGTCGTCTTCGCGACGCGGAGAGCGTCTTCGTACTCGGGGGCCGCGGAGACGACGGAGCCCCCGCGCGTCCCGACCTTGACGCGGAGCGTCTGGCCCTCGACCTCGACCTCCACCCACGAGCGCTCGACCAACTCCCGCGCGACCTCGTGCATCCGCACGCCGAACGTCGTCGTCTCCCGCAGGAAAACGTCGACCACCCGCTCCGCGTCGGCCGCGCCCGCCAGCGCGGACAGCACGAACCCCGGCCGCCCCTTCTTCATGAGCACCGGCGTGATCCACGCGTCGGCCGCGCCGGCGGCGAGCAGGCTCTCGAGCGCGTGCGGGAGCAGCTCGGGGCTCGTGTCGTCGACGTTCGCCTCGACCTGGACGAGACGCTGCTGCGCCTCGGCGCTGCTCTCGCCGACGAGGACGCGCACGACGTTGGGGACCGGGGTGTCGCGCGTCCCGGCTCCGTAACCGGCCGCGGTCACCGTCATCGGCGGCATCGGACCGAACTCGTCCGCGGCCGCCCGTAGCAGCGCGGCCCCCGTAGGCGTCACGAGCTCGCCGTCGCCGCGCTCTTCCAGAGGGACCCCCTTCAGCAGCTCGACGACCGCGGGCGCGGGGACCGGAAGCGGCCCGTGCTCCGTCTCGACGATCCCGCGGCCGGTCGTCACCGGCGAGACGACCACACGCTCCGGACTCAGCGACGCGAGCGCGGCCGCGCACCCGACGACATCGACGAGCGCGTCGATCGCGCCGACCTCGTGGAAGTGGACCTGCTCGCGGGGGATGCCGTGCACCTTCGCCTCCGCGTCCGCCAGGAGGTCGAACGTCTTCGCCGCGAGGTCCCTGACGTCATTCTTCAACGGGGCGCTGTGGAGCAGCGAGGCGATCTCCGCGGGGCCGCGGCGCTCCTGCTGTGCCGTCACGACCACGTCCACCTTCGTCGCGCGGAGCGACCCGCGGGTGACCGTGCCGATGCGGAGCTCGCAGCCCTCGAGTCCGAGCGCGCCGACGGCCGTCCGGACGTCGGCCTCCACCGCGCCGGCGTCCAGCAGCGCCCCCAGGATCATGTCGCCGGCCGCGCCCGAGAAGCAGTCGAGATACAGCGTCCTCACACGCGGCCCCGGTTCAGCTGGCGCAACGCGGCCATCGCCGCGCCGAATCCGTTGTCGATGTTCGTCACGACGAGCCCCGCGGCGCACGAGCTCAGCATCCCGAGAAGGGCCGCGATCCCTCCGAACGAGGCGCCGTAGCCGACGCTCGTGGGGACTGCGATCACGGGGGCCGGGGTGAGCCCGCCGACGATGCTCGGCAGCGCCCCTTCCATCCCCGCGACGACGATCACGACGTCGCTCGTGCGCAGGACCTCCTCGCGCGCGAGCACCCGGTGGAGGCCGGCGACGCCGACGTCCTCCACGCGCTCGACCTTGATCCCCATCGCCTCCGCGACCAGCGCGGCCTCCTGCGCGACCGGGCGGTCCGACGTCCCTCCGCTGACGACGGCGACGGTGCCGAGCGGTGCGGTCTCGTCCGGCGCCTGGCGAAGCACCACGAGCCGCGCGTCGGCGTCGTAGAGGGCGTCCGGCCAGCGCTCGAGGAGCCGCGCCGCGGCCTCGTCGGGCACGCGCGTCGCCACGACCGCGGACGTCGTCGCGGCGAGCAACGCCTCCGCGATCGCGACGACCTGGTCCGGCGTCTTGTGCTCCGCGTAGATGGCTTCGGGCATGCCCTGGCGCAGCTCGCGATGCGTGTCGAGACGGGCGAAACCCAGGTCCTGCAGGGGAAGTCGCTGGAGCGCCGCGACGGCCTCGTCGACGGTGACGGACCCTTCCACGACCCCCGTGAGCAGGTCTTTCAACTCTTCCCGGCGCATGGCGCCAGTGTAGGATGCCGCATCGTGCCCGACCTCACTAGAGATGAGCTCACGCTCGCGCTGGCGATCCTCGCGGGCGCCGTCCTCCTCGGACTCCTCCTCCTGCTCGTGCTCGCGCTGCGCCTGAAGAAGGTCCGGCGCGAGTACGTGCTCCTGCGCGGGGACGGTGACGAGAAGGACATCATCGCCGCGGTCGCGCGCGCGATGCGGCGGGTGGAGGGCATCGACAAGCGGGTCGACGGCGTCGTCACCTCGCTCCAGGAGCACGCGGCGACCGGGCGGTACGCGCTGCAGCGCTTCGGGATCGTCCGCTACGACGCCTTCGAGGAGATGGGCGGCCGGCTGTCGTTCAGCGCCGCGCTCCTCGACGACCACGGCGACGGCGTGCTCATCACCTCGATCAACGGCCGCACCGAGACCCGGACCTACGCGAAGGCCGTCAAGCAGCTGACCTCCGAGCACAACCTCTCCGAAGAGGAGCGGGAGGCGATCGCGGCGGCCATGGCCGGTTACGGCCGCGGCGAGTCGCGCGCCGAGATCTCCCGCTAGGCGGCCCCGGGCGTGATCGATCTCAGGCTTCTGCGCGAGGACCCGGAGCGGGTCGCCGCGGCCTACGAGCGGCGCGGCGGCGTCGAGGGCCTCGACCGGGTCGTCGCGCTCGACGAGGAGTACCGGCGTCTGCTGGCGGAGGTCGAGCGGCTCCGTGCGGAGCACAACCGGGCGTCGAAGGCGATCGGCCAGGCCGCGCCCGGGGACCGTCCCGCCGCGATCGAGGCCGCGAAATCGCTAGTCGGCGAACGCGAGGCGCTCGAGCCGCAGCTCGACCGCGCGCGGGCGGAGCTCGAGGAGGCCGCCGCGTACCTCCCGAACCTTCCGCACGACTCCGTGCCGTTCGGGGTGACCGAGGATGACAACGAGCTCGAGCGCGAGATGGGCGAGAGGCCCTCGTTCGACTTCGCGCCGCTCGACCACGTCGCGCTCGGCGAGCGGCTCGGCATCTTCGACGGCGACCGCGCCGCGAAGACGTCGGGGAGCCGGTTCGTCTACCTCACGGGTCCCGGCGTGATGCTCGAGCTCGCGCTCGTGCGGTTCGCGGTCGACTTCCTCGCCGACCGCGGCTTCACGCCCGTAGTCCCTCCGGTGCTGGTCCGGCGCGAGGCGATGTACGGCACCGGTTTCTTCCCCGCCGACGAGCACGAGTTCTACACGGTCGAGCGGGACGACCTCTTCCTCGCGGGAACGTCGGAGGTCCCGATGGCGTCTATGCACGCGGGAGAGATCCTGAGCGCGGACGACCTCCCCCGCCGGTACGCGGGATTCTCACCGTGCTTCCGCCGCGAGGCCGGGAGCTACGGCGCGGAGACGAAGGGGCTCATCCGCGTCCACCAGTTCGACAAGGTCGAGCAGTTCTCGTTCGCGCATCCGGACGACTCGTGGGACGAGTTCGCCGCGATCAGGACGAACGAGGAGAAGATCCTGCAGGCGCTCGAGATCCCGTACCGCGTGATGATCATGTGCGGCGGGGACCTCGGCTCGTCCGCCGCGAAGAAGGTGGACAACGAGGCGTGGCTCCCCGGCGCGGACCGGTACCTCGAGCTCACGTCGGCCTCCAACACGACCGACTACCAGGCTCGCCGCCTCGGCGTCCGCTTCAGGGACGGAGACAAGACGCGGCTCGTCCACATGCTGAACGGGACCGCGTGCGCGGTCGGCCGGACGATCGTCGCGTTGCTCGAGAACCACCAGCGCGGCGACGGCAGCGTCGGGGTCCCGGAGGCGTTGCAGCCGTACACCGGCTTCTCCGAGATCAAGCCGCGTTAGGGGCGGGACCATGTCGCGCTCGTGGTCGCTGCGACTGCTCCCCGTGATCGTCGCGCTGGCCGCCGCGTCGTGCGGCCTTCCGAACGATCCCGAGGGCACCCTGGATCGCGTCGCCGGAGGGACGATGCGCGTGGGCGTCACCGAGAACCCCCCGTGGGTCGTGCTCGGCAACGCCGAGCCTCGCGGCGTCGAGGTAGAGATCGTCGAGCTGTTCGCGCGCGAGCTGGGGGCCGAGGTCGAATGGCACGAGGGCTCGGCGGAGGAGCTGGCCGCGGCCCTCGAGGTCCGCGAGCTCGACCTCCTCGCCGGCGGGATCACGTCGACGAGCGGCCTGGCCGCACATGCGGGGCTGACGCACCCGTACCTGACGACGCAGGTCGTCGTGGCCGTCCCGCCGGGGACCGACACCGGAGACATCGCGGGTCTCGAGGTCGCGGTAGAGACCGCCACCGAGGAGGCCGGGATCCTCGACAAGACCGACGCGGTCCCCGTGCGGGTCGACGACGTGACGGAGGTGGGCGGTCCCGTCGCGGTCGAGGGCTACCTGCTCGACGACCTCGGCCTGGAGGACACCGGCGTCCGTCTCAGTGAGGTCGACCACGTGATGGCGGTGCCTCACGGGGAGAACGCGTGGCTCGTCCGTCTGGAGAGGTTCCTGCTCGACCACGAGGACGACATCCATCGCATCCTCGAGGAAGGGGAGGCGCGGTGAAGCTGCCGGGCCACGAGCTCCCGCCGGGCAAGGAGAAGGTGCACGCGCGGGCGGTGAGGCTCGAGTCGCTCACGATCGGCTACTTGCTCTCTGCCATCTTCTTCATCTACCTGACGCTCGGTTCGTCCCAGGCGATGAAGACGGCGTGGTTCGAGGACATGCTCAGCCTCGTGCCCGCGATCGCGTTCCTCGTGGCGACGCGGGTCCGCCGGCGGAGGCCGGATCACACCCACCCCTACGGCTGGCACCGCGCGATGTCGATCGCGTACCTCATCGCGTCGCTCGCGCTCCTTTCGATGGGCCTCTTCCTGCTCTTCGACGCCGTCGCGTCGCTCGCCGCGTTCGAGCACCCGACGATCGGGACGGTCGTCCTGTTCGAGCACGAGGTCTGGCTGGGATGGCTGATGATCCCGGCCGCGGCCTACAGCGCGTTCCCGGCGATGGTCCTCGGGCGGATGAAGCTGCCGCTCGCGAAGGAGCTGCACGACAAGGTCCTCTTCGCCGACGCGAAGATGAACAAGGCCGACTGGCTGACCGGCGTAGCCGCGATCCTCGGCGTCACCGGGATCGCCTTCGGCCTCTGGTGGGCCGACGCCGTCGCGGCCGCGGTGATCTCGACGGACATCCTGCACGACGGGATCTCGAACGTCCGGCGCGCGGTCGTCGACCTCATGGACGCCGCCCCCGTGCGCGTCGACGACTCCGGCCTGGAGCCGCTCCCGGCGCGGATCGAGACCGAGCTCCGCAAGCTCCCGTGGGTCCGCGACGCGAGGGCCCGGATGCGCGACGAGGGCCACGTCTTCTTCGGCGAGGTCTTCGTGGTGCCCCGCGACGACGAGCGCCTGACGGAGCGGCTCGAGGAGGCGCGCGACGCGCTGAGGGCTCTCGACTGGCGCGTCCACGACCTCGTGCTGATGCCGGTGGCGGACCTCGACGATCCCGCCGGAACCTGAAGAAGCCCCTTCTCAGGGCGCGGCTCAACAGGTAATATCTGCCAGATCGTTCATCGGCCACTCAGGAGGAGACCTTGAAGAAGATCCTGCGCGGGACCCTGCTCGGCGCCGTAGCCGCCGTAGCCATCACGTCCGTCGCCCTCGCGGCGAACGTCCACTTCAAGGACGGCCCCACCTTCACGGACCAGGGGACGACGCTGCAGGCCACGGGCGCCCTCGCCGGGCTCGGCAACAAGGACGTGACGATCACGCTGACGGCGACCGGCACGGCGAGCAGCATCACGTGCACGAACAAGGGCGGCAACGTGGCGCCGGGCCAGAACAAGCCGAAGGTCACGACGATCGGCCAGCAGTCGATCCCGGTCACCGAGGTCAAGAACGGGAACGTCCGGTTCGACGTGACGACCGCGGAGCCGTTCGTGACGGCGAAGCAGGCCGGCTGCCCGAACAACAACTGGACGGCCACGATCGACGACGTCGACTTCACGAGTGCGACGATCACCGTCGTGCAGGGGGGCAAGGTCGTGCTGAAGGAGACGTTCACGCTCTAGCTGCGGGTGGGTGTGCAGGGGGCCTCGGGATTCCGTTTCCCGGGGCCCTCTTCGCGTGGCGGGCCCGTCGCGATCTCCCGCCCCGCGGGAGCGATCGACGGTTTGAACGGGGGCCGGGCCTTTCTTGCGTGCTTCCTCCCGCTTTCCGGGAGCTCCGACCCGAAAAGGGGGCGCGGCCGTGCGCCGGGGGCGCCGCTACGCTGTCATGTGGAGGGCTACGGTAATTGGCAACCGGACGGTCTTGAAAACCGTTGTCCGCAAGGACTTGTGGGTTCGAGTCCCACGCCCTCCGCTAAGTCTGACCTGCGCTTTCGTCGGCTGAACGTTTGCCCGGGGTTGGTAGGACCAACCCCTCTGCAAATCAATTGCTAATCCGGTCCGTTTGCTACCTGCGCGAAAGCTGGTCGGAAGCGTCAAAGGTTTTCTCTAGGGTTGGGGTCGAGCAGATGGTGGTCCCTGGAAAGGAGGAGACCGTGTACCAGGGTTTCAATGGCTGGCTTCGCCTACTGGACGTGATAGTGGCTGTCGGCACGATCATGAAGTTCAGCCGAGATTTCAAGTGCCTGCGCTGGTGAGCATGGCTAACGACTCGAGTCCGCTTACGAGGGAAGCATTGCTCCGAGAGGCTAACGCTCGCGATCTAGATATCTCTGCGGACCAGCTTGACCGCTGGGTTAGGCGGGGATTGGTCCCTCGCCCCGTAACTCGTAACTTCGGCGGCAGGGTCGGGAGGCAGTCGCTGTACAGCGCTGGAACGATCGAACAACTCGCCGCCGTCAAGGACGCGCTTGCCGTCGATCGCCGATTGGATCGTGTAGCTTTTCTCGTCTGGTGGTGGGGGTTTGAAGTCGGAATGTTCGAGGTTCGGCAGTTCCTCAACAAGATGGCTGATGATCTTGATCGGGAGATTTCGGAGATCCGGTCGGCAAGCGAAGACGGAACCCTCGACGACCTCATCGAGGAGTCGGCCTCGGCCCGTGTGCGAAACAAGGTCATGGGTCGGGTCAGGCGACGCGTTGGCCGCGAAGCATTTCCTACGGTGGCTCGGATTCTGCTCGAGATTGCGACCGGCTCGTTCTCGGGTCTTTACCCCGACCTCGCGACTGATGAGGATGAGGGCCTGCTGTTCGAACAAGCTCTTGGGCTGGCTCGAGCGAGATCAAATCCGCTTCCGGATGGCTCCGGTCCTTGGCTAACCAGTGATCCTGAGGAGAATCTGCTAGACCTCAGCTCGATCATGTCTGGTCAGACCACCAAGACGCTTGAGGACACTGATGACACACAGCTCTCTATTGCGCGGGATGAGATGGCTCCGATCGTTCAAGTCCTTGCGGCAGTTGCGACCGCCGTAGAGGTCGAAAAAGGTCCAGGGGCGTACGGGATAGCTGAGTTCGGTCGTCTCTTAGACCAAATCAGTGTGGATGATCTTAGCCACATTTTTGTTCTGTGGTTGAGGCTGCGAGGGCATGACGCGTTAAGACCAGGGATATCGGAGCTGAGCCACGTAGCTCGAGAGATTCTCGCTCAGTCGGATCGAGGTGCAGAGATAGAGACCTCGGGCTAGCCAGCGCGAGTCAGAGACCTCCAGTGCTCCTGGTAGACCCGCCTGTACTGCTCGCCCAGGAAGCTAGCACGGTCGCTCACGTCGTACCCAAGGTCTGAGGCCCACTTGTAGAACTGGTCATTCGGCTCGAACGTGCCGGTCTTCCCTCCTCGCACGACGAGGGCCGTTCTGAGGCCTCGTCCTCGGTCCTTGTCTTTCGTCGCGATCCGCCCGAGCAGCTGTCCGAGCACAGCTCGATCTCGATTCCATCCCATGTTCAGGTTGATAGAGGTGAGCTGGTTAGCCAGGTCGGTGTAGACGATTCGCCCGAGACGGCTGGCTACGTCGTCAAGAAACTGATCGATCTCCTCCTCGGCCCGCTGCAAATCGGCCTCCTCGAACCCGTAGAAGGTGGTCATGAGCTTCTCCCTTCACTAGTTTGCCCTGGTCACGCTTATTGTCGCACACTCAACCGCAGGTAGATAAGGGACAGACGGTTCTCCGGGTAAGAAATCGCAGGTCAGATAATACTCCACTATTCGCCCCAGGTGCCTATTGCCGCGAGAAGGGAGATAGTAGTAGCTATAGTAGTAATCACTTCGATGAAGGAGAGTGTGCCGATGAGCTACCAGTTCACCGTGGCGGGCAAAGCGTTCAGCAAGACGCAAAGCGACGTCGTTAGCGCGATGAAGGGCAAGGATTCGGAGAACATCCGGGAACACTGGGCAGAGATCAATGGCACCAGGTATCCGGTCAAGCAAGTGCTCGAGGCGGTCACCGGAGTAGATCGAGCTGATTTCCAATCCATGACCGCGAGGCGTGTACTTCGACAGCTCGGATTTGGCGTCGGTAGGGGATGAAGCGGGCTTCGGAGAGGTTTACGGTGGAGATGTCCAGTCGGTGTGAACGGTTGGTTCGACATCTGATTCCGCTTTGAGGCGATCAAAGAACACTACGAGAACCTCCCCGGTGCCCGTTGCGGATGGGGCGAGAAGTCCTTCAAAGCCGACGTAATGCGCCGCGTCTCCTAATGCGTTGCAGAACGATCTGTCGTTCGAGACCAAGTCCTCCATCGCAATTCCGAGGTCAGCACGAACCTGATCGTCTCTCAGATCGAGAACGGCTGAGAGCAGGACGCGGTAGCGATGGAGTCTTCTCGGAAGTAGGTCCTCGGGATCTCGGTGCTCGCCCTGTGCTCTTCTGTAGAACTCAGCCGCAGCTGTTTCGTCCGAGAGAGCGAGATAAAGAGTTGGGAAGCTGTTCGGCGGATTCCAGCGTCCTCCTAACGTCTGGGCACCCGTGGTGCTTAGGGGATGGACACCTGGACCGATATGTCGACAGACATCGCCACTGAATTCTCTCGGTGCGATTCCATCGAGTTTGGATACAAGTTCGGGGTCCGCCATGCCCTAGATGAAGACGCCTTCGGCCAAGGCATCGACCGCTCCGAGCACTTCTCGGTACTTGCCCTCCTTAACGAGGTCGGCTGGTTTCTCATGGCCGAGCTGGGGATTGGGAGTAAAGAGCCAATCATGCGCAGGTTGTGGGCGAAGGGTCGTGGAGAGCCGTTCAATGACAGCTAGGAACTCAAGAAGACGCTCGCGAGCCTCCTTTCGCGGCTCCGCCTCCTCCCGAAGCCAGCGCGAGACCGTTCTCGGGCTCGCCCCGATTACTCGAGCTACATCTTCTTGATCTAGCTCGGCTTGCTTGAGGGCCTCCTCCAGCCGCTCCTTGAGGACTCCAGGCATCCAATCCCTCCTAGAACCACATCGTTGTAATTGTCACCTGCTATGTCATACAGTATGACGCGTACTTTGTCTCGGCATCACCGGGGAGAGTCTGAAATGTTTGAGAAGCTCGCATATTGGCCCCGAATTGGGGCCTACGACGGGCGGACTATCGAGAAGGCCCTGGCAGGGCCCAATCTGTTGGACCGCGGTGTCTCCCTGGATGGCGCCATCCTGGATGCCAGCTACGTCATGAAGGAGCCCGAACTCCTAGAGAGACTCGTCCAGGGCCACGTCCCCTATCTCGTCGACCCACAATCCCTCCGGTTCATCTCACCGGCCTTTCTCGAGGTCGAGGCGATCCGCAGTCTCCCGTACGCCCCGGAGCAGCCCGTCACGCCAGACATGTCGCTCGACTCCTACGTACGCGAGGCACTTCTTTTTCAGCAGAAGGTACGCGCTGCTGCCTTCCTGGTACCCGCGTTGCCCTGCCAGGAGCCAAACTCCGACTGGGCAAGATTTCATGCAAACGTCCACCAAGCGGCGGCTGCAGTTCTTGGACACGTCGTCGACCAGAAACCTCTCGTCGGGTTCATCGCGCCCGGCGCGGCCACGGAGAAGAATCCGCACGAGATTCTGCGGCCGCTGCTGGATCTTCCTCTAGAGGCCGTTTACGTGCAGCCACTGCGTCTCAATCCTGTGCGCGACAGTGTTGAGAAGCTCGTTCGCTACTGCACTTTCCTTCGTGCTGTCATCGATCTGGGCCTTCCCGTCTTCTCCGGAAGGGTTGGCGCGTTCGGGCTCCTTCTTCAGAGCTTAGGAGTGACGGCCTTCGATTCAGGACTCGGTGAGGCTGAAATGTTCACGTGGACGCAACTAACACGCATGCCCGATAAGAACCGAAAGCCTAGCAGCGGAGGTGGACGTAAGCGGCGCATCTATCTCGAGAAGGTGAAGTCGACGCTACTAGAGAACGACGTTTCTCCGATCATGGCTGAGCGCGGGCTTCGTCACCGTTTCGGCTGTCATCTCGGATGTTGCAATCACCGCGGGTACGAAGACTTGGGTGATAGACGGCGAGAGCATTACCTCCGGACGCGCATCGACGAGGTCAAGACGGTCGCGCAATTGCCGACAGAGGACATGCGCATCGAAGAAGTGCACAAACAGCTTCTTGAGGCGCAGGGGCACGCGCAGGTCGTCACTCGGGTTATGAGACAGCGTGGAAAGGCCATGCCTAGCTTCGACCATATCGATTCGTGGCTGAGTCTCTTGTCCCGCGTCGCAGGGATTCGCTCGCGTCTCTAAGTGGGCGCCCTCCGAAAGATTCTCCGAATCATCCGTGGGTATGGACTCTCCAGTCGTCTCAGCCCTGCGGTCAAAAAGGTCACACACAAGACGCTTACGGATAGCGAACCCCCGTCTGGCCCAATCCTTGAGGTACTTCTAAGGGCACAACCGAAGACGGTTGTCTGCATGGGATTGGTTCAGCAGTCGCGCCGTTCTCTGAGGGCACTCCTGGAATTAAACGAGTCGGGATTATTGGACACAGGCTTCGGGCTCATACGGACACTCTTGGAGAACATGGTCACGGCTGTATGGGTCTTGGAAGGACCGGACGAGAACTTCGCGGAGTTCCTGGGCGACTACCGCAGGCGCCTCGTAGCGGCGTCCAAAGAGGACTCGGTCTTCCCGCCACTTCTAGAGCAGTTCGATTCTCTAATGGAGACGTGGGTGGGCGACTGCGAAAGTAGGACTCTCAGGAACATCGAGCAACGCGCATCAGCTCCAACTGCGAAGAAGATGTATTCGATCTACCGACATCTCTCGGGGCCAGCCCATGGCTCCATCGTGGGGAGCACTTTGCAATTCGCTATCGGAGAAGAAGACGAGGAACTGATCTGGGGAGATCCAGGATCGACCATGGATGCTGACGCTCACTTGGCCTTCTCTTCGGCTCTGCTTTGCCTCACCGCAATGCGCACGTACGCGCAATTGAGCGAAGAGGTCTCCCAGGGATTTGCTGACCTCCACCGGGAAATCATGGACGCGTGGTTTCCTGACGCCCAAGCGCGAGGCCGGGAAACCCCGCTATGAGTGCGCCCGAATTCATCAGCTCGTTGGTGGACTCTCTCGCGTGGCCGGCGGCCGTCATCGCGATGGTCGTGATTCTGCGATCTCCGCTTTCGGGTCTTCTGACTGGCCCAGTCAAACGATGGAAGGCGGGACCAAGCGGAGTCGAGGTCGCATATTGGGAGGAGCAGCTGTCAGAAGCGCGGCGAGACCTTGAAGAGAGTCCAGACCTGGTTGGTGTCGAGAAGCAGCCTGGTCTAGCTCCGGATGGTTTGGTTGAGGAACTCCGACCGCTCACCGAGTTGTCCCCAGAGCCGCCGTAATGGAGAGCATGATTCGCCTTGAGCGAAAGCTGCGTGACCTCATAGAGAAGGTGGATACGTCCTTGACGAAACGGCCCATGGGTGCCACACAGTTGGCGAAGGCTGCGCACCGGGCGGGGGTCATCAGCGATGAGACGCTGGAGGCGATTCGAGGAATGGCTTTGTTGCGGAATCTGGCTGCGCACGGACGTGCGGAAGACTTGACACCAGAGAGGGCTCTCGATTTCGTATCTCTCGCAGAAGCGGTCCTCTACGCGCTTAACGCGAGGACTCCCGAGTAGGCATCGCTACTGCTAATGGTTTGCTAATCATGTTTGGCGCCGCCGACCTCCGTGTAGGACGGGGGCAGGAGATCGGTGCTGTTCAGAGCATGTGGTCGAGGCTCGCCGTACGAACCAGAATCATGGCGGTCTATCTTGAAAACCGTTGTCCGCAAGGACTTGTGGGTTCGAGTCGCCCTCCGCTTACGAGGTACGAGCTGGGATAACGACAAACGTGGCTACCTTCTCGGCTCATATCGCATCGCCACTGCCCCTGAGCCGAACTCCAGCCGGCTCACGAGCTTCAAGTCGAGGGGCTTCGATAGGCCCGCGAACAGCGTCGGCCCGTGGCCCGTTAGCGTCGGGTGCACCACGAACTCGTATTCATCGATCAATCCCAGCTCCGCCAACGCCTGCGGGAGCTTCACGCCTCCCGCGAACAGGCCCTCACCCGGCTCCCGCTTGAGCTGCTGAACGGCCTTCCCGAGATCACCGCGCACGAGCTCCGCGTTCCAGTCGACCCGATCCAGGGTGCTCGACACGACGTACTTCTTTGCCGCGTCTATCGTCCGGGCGAAGGGTTCCGTCCACTCTGGCCTCGCTCCCGGCGGCGCCGGCGGCCGCCACGCTGCCTCCATCATTTCGTAGGTCACCCGGCCAAAGAGGAGGGCATCGGCCTGCGCGAGGTTCTCGGCCGCGTGACGATGCAAGTCTTCGCCCGGCGAGAATGCACGATGATCGCAGCACCCGTCCAATGTGACGTTGATGGAATACCGAACGGGCCGCATGGCGCAAAAGTACCGCCGATGCCCACGATGAGGAGGACTCATGGCGTGCAGGTTCACGGAGTTGATCGTCGACGCTCGTGACCCTCACTTACTCGCGCGCTTCTGGGGCGACGTCTTGGGATGGCAGGTCGGGGAATCCAAAGACGAGATCGCGTGGGTCAAGCCGCCGGGGCCGTCCGTGCCGCTGATCGTGTTCGTGCCGGTTCCCGAAGGTAAGACGGTCAAGAACCGCATCCACGTCGACGTTAGTCCGACCGATCGATCCCGCGACGAGGAGGTCGAGCGTGTGCTCGCGCTGGGTGCGCAACGCGCCGACGTCGGCCAGGGCGAAGACGTGTCGTGGGTCGTGCTGGCCGACCCCGAAGGAAACGAGTTCTGCGTTCTCGGCTCTCAGGTCGACGCCGACCTGACACGATGGCCATGGCCGGGAATGGAGTGATCACCGGATCTCTTGACATTTTCGAGGATTGGCAAGACCTGAAAATGCTCGAGGCCACCGGGTTCGAAAACGGCCTGGTACTTCTGCGCTACGAGATCAAGAAACGCCCGGGCGCGTCCACTGGGGCACCGGTCGACCGCCCTTTCTCGGCCCCATCGGCGCACCGTGCTCGTCGGTGCGCAAGAAGGAGTGGGTCGGGAACTGCGGCCATCCCTCGGGCGAGTCCTCCCACTCCTCCCGCCGCCCGTAGGCGGTCATGTCGAGCAGCCCGAACGAGGGACTCATCACCTCGTCGCCCCGGCCGGTCGTCCAGTACGTCAGGTAGATCTTGTCCTCCCGCCGCAGGTAGCAGGAGATCCGGCCGGCGACGCCCACGGT
>JALZFC010000046.1 GCA_030861725.1 Actinomycetota bacterium
GACGTGTGCGCCGTCCCGGCCGCCGGCGTGGTGTGCGAGCACGTCGTCGCGCTCGTGCTCGCCGACGCGGTGCTCGAGATGTTCGGCGGCGACACGCTCCAGGACGTGCGCGCGGCCGCCGACCGCAACCGCGCACGTACCAGTGCGCGGGGGGCCGGCGGGACGCGCGCGTGATCGCGCTCGTCGGCTTCATGGGCGCCGGCAAGACGACGGTCGGCCGGCTGCTCGCGGCGAGGATCGGCCTCCCGTTCGTCGACGCCGACGCGGCCGTCGAGGCCGCGGCCGGGACGACGATCGACGCGCTGTTCGAGAAGGGGGAGGCTTCGTTCCGCGAGCTGGAGAGCAGGACCGTGCGCGCGCTCCTCGACGGTCCCGAGGCGGTCGTGGCGCTGGGAGGCGGCGCGCTCGGCGATCCCTCGGTCGCCACGGCGCTGCAGTGGGCGACGGTGGTCTTCCTCGACGTGTCGTTCCGCGAGGCGATGCGGCGGCTGTCCGGAGCGGCGGACCGCCCAATGCTCCGGCGCGCCGACCCGAAGGCTCTGTACGAGTCGCGGCGGGACGTCTACGAGCGCGCGGCCCACCACGTCGTGCCGGTCGACGGGAAGACCGCCGAGGACGTCGCCGCAGAGGTCGCCGCGTTGCTCGGCCGGCCGGACCAGGCCGAAACGACCGGTCGCCTCGGCGAGCGGCCACTAAACGAAACGACCGGTCGCCTCGGCGAGCGGCCACTAAACGAAACGACCGGTCGCCTCGGCGAGCGGCCACGAAGCGAAACGACCGGTCGCCTCGGCGAGCGGCCACGAAGCGAGCGCCGCGTCCCGGTCCCGCTGGGCGACCGCTCGTACGACGTCGTCGTCGGCCGCGACCTCCTCGCCCGCCTCGCCGACGTCGTCCCTCTGCCGGCGGACGCGGAGAAGGCGGTCGTCGTGACGCATCCGGAGCTGGAGGAGGCCGCGGCGGAAGCGGCCGCGTCGCTGGCGGCGGCCGGGCTGAAGACGCACACGCTGACGGTCCCTTCGGGTGAGGCGTCGAAGTCGTTCGCCGCGGCGCAGGGCCTGCTGACCGGTCTGGCGGATCTGGGCGCGCACCGTCACGACCTGCTCGTGGGATTCGGCGGCGGGGTCGTCACCGACCTCGCGGGGTTCGTCGCGTCCGTCTACCACCGCGGGATGCCGGTCGTGCACGTCGCGACGACCCTGCTCGCGCAGGTGGACGCGGCGATCGGGGGCAAGACCGCGGTGAACCTCCCGCAGGGCAAGAACCTCGCGGGGACGTTCCACCAGCCGCGGGCGGTCGTGTGCGACGTCGGCGTGCTCCGGACGCTGCCGGACGCGGAGCTGGTCGCGGGGCTCGCCGAGGTCGTGAAGTACGGGCTGATCGCGGACCCCGCGCTGCTCGGCTTCGTGATCGAGCGCGCGCGGGAGATCCGGGCGAAGGATGCCGGCGTCCTGACGGAGATCGTCACGCGTTCGGCCGCGATCAAGGCCGGCGTGGTGGCGCGGGACGAGACCGAGAGCGGCGCGCGCGCCCACCTCAACTACGGCCACACGTTCGGCCACGCGATGGAGCACGTCGCGGCGGCCACCGCCGCTCCGCTCCGCCATGGCGAGGCCATCGCGCTCGGTATGATGGCCGCCGCCTTCGCGGCGCAAGAGCTCGGCCGCATCGACGAGGACACCGTGACGGCTCACCGGCGGCCTCTCGAGGCCGCCGGCCTGCCGGTGTCGGCTGCATTCGACCTCACCGACCTCGAGGACGCGTGGCGGCACGACAAGAAGTACCGCCGGGGGGTCCGCTTCGTCCTCCTGGCCGGGTTGGGGCGGCCGGAGGCGGGAGTAGAGGTCGGCCGGGACACGCTGTGGAGGGCATTGAGGAGGCTGTCGGAGTGAAGGTGCTGGTCGTTCACGGACCCAACCTCAACCTGCTGGGGACGCGCGAGCTGTCGGTCTACGGCACGGCGACGCTCGACGACGTGAACGCGGAGCTCGGCAAGGAGGCCGCGGACCTGGGGATCGACCTCGAGACCCACCAGATCTCGGGAGAGGGCGCGATCATCGAGCTCCTCCACCGGGGGATCGGCCGCGTCGAGGGGGCGTTGCTGAACCCCGCCGCGTACTCGCACACGAGCCGCGCGATCGCCGACGCCGTCCGCTCCGTGCCGTTCCCGGTCGTCGAGGTGCACCTGTCGAACATCCACGCACGCGAGCCGTGGCGGCGGAGATCGGTGACGGCCGAGGCCGCGGCCGGGATCGTCGCCGGATTCGGCGCCCGCTCGTACACCGTCGCGCTGCGCGCTCTCGAGGGGATGGTGAGAGCCTGATGGACTACGAGGGCCGGGTGGCACGCCTGCGCGATGCGCTGCCGGGGGCCGGCGTCGAGGCCCTGCTGGTGACGAACCTGACGAACGTCCGCTACCTCTGCGGGTTCTCGGGGACGAACGGGCAGATGCTCGTGACTCCTTCGTCGGTGCTGTTCTTCACCGATCCCCGTTACCGCGCGCGGGCGGGGCAGCTCGTCGAGGGGGCCGAGGTCGTCGTCTACGACGCGTTCCTGCACGATTCGCTCGGCCCCGCCCTCGCCGGCATCGCGAAGGCCGGCATCGAGGCGGCGACGATGACGGTCGCGCAGCGCGACCAGCTCGGGGAGAAGCTGCCGGGCGTCGAGCTGGCGCCGACGAAGAACCTCGTCGAGGAGCTCCGGCGCCGCAAGGAGCCCGAGGAGGTCTCGCTGCTCCGCGAGGCGGTCAGGATCGGCGACGAGGCGTTCACGTGGGTGCTCGACCGGTTGGGCCCGGGCCGGACCGAACGGGAGATCGCGCTCGACCTCGAGGTCGAGATGCGCCGGCGGGGTGCCGATTCGGTCGCGTTCGACCCGATCGTCGGCTCGGGACCGCTGTCGGCGCACATCCACCACACGCCGTCGGACCGTGAGCTCGCGCCGGGCGACCTCGTGCTGCTCGACTTCGGCGCCCGCTGGCAGGGCTACTGCTCGGACCTGACGCGCACGGTCGTGCTCGGCGCGGCCGGCGACCACCAGAAGGACGTCTACGCGACTGTGCTCGCGTCGCAGACGGCCGGGATCGACGCGCTGGCTCCCGGCGCCACTGGAATCGCGTGCGACGCCGCCGCCCGCGCCGTGATCGACGCCGCGGGCTACGGCGAGACGTTCGGCCACGGGCTCGGCCACGGCGTGGGCCTCGACATCCACGAGGCGCCGCGACTGCACAAGACGTCGGAGGACACGCTGGTCACGTCGGACGTAGTCACGGTGGAGCCGGGCGTCTACGAGAGCGGCATCGGGGGCATCCGGATCGAGGACTGCGTGCTCGTCACCGGCGAGGGGTCGGAGGTGCTGGGCAAGGCCCCCAAGGACGCGTTGATCGAAATCCGATAGGAAGGGCACGAAGTGATCTCTACGAACGACATGAGGCCGGGGCAGACGCTCAACCTCGACAACGGCCTCTTCACGATCGTCGACTACCAGCACGTGAAACCCGGCAAGGGCCAGGCGTTCGTGAAGACGAAGCTGAAGAACCTGAAGAACGGCGCGGTCACCGAGAAGACGTTCCGCGCGGACGAGAAGGTCGACCTCGCGGTGCTCGACAAGCGCGAGATGCAGTACCTCTACGAGGACGACGCGGGGCTCGTGTTCATGGACAACGAGAGCTACGAGCAGGTGCACGTCGACCCCGCGCTGCTCGGGGAGGCACGCAAGTTCCTGAAGGATTCGACGATGGTGATGGTGCCGGTCTACGAGGGGACGCCGGTGGGGGCCGAGATGCCGGTGTCGATGGAGCTCGAGGTGGTCGAGACCGAGCCCGGGATGAAGGGCGACCGCGTGTCGGGCGCGCTGAAGCCGGCGACCGTAGAGACCGGCGCGGTCGTGCAGGTCCCGCTCTTCGTCGAGAAGGGCGAACGCATCAAGGTCGACACGCGCACGGGCGAGTACCAGTCGCGGGTACAGGGGTAGCTGCGATCCCGCTCGTGAAGGCGCGGCGCGCGGCCCGGAGGCTTGCGCTCGACGTGCTCTACGAGGCCGAGATAAGAGACGAGCTGCCGACGGACGCGCTCGAGGCGAGGCGCGCCGGGGGCTGGGTCCTCGCGACGGCGGGGGACCAGGGCGGGGCGGACGGCGTCGACGCGGAGGAGCCGTCGGACGAGGCGCTGGCGTACGCGAGCGACCTGATCGCGGGGGTGCAGGGCCACCACGCGGACATAGACGAGCTGATCGTGGCGCACGCCGACCGCTGGGCGATCGAGCGCATGCCGGTGGTCGACCGCACGCTTCTGCGGATGGCGCTGTTCGAGCTGCTGTGGCGCGACGACGTCCCGGTAGCGGTGGCGATCAACGAGGCCGTGGAGCTGGCCAAGTCCTACTCGACGGAGGACTCGGGGCGGTTCATCAACGGCCTCCTGGGCCGGATAGTCGAGGTGGAGAAGGCGACCTAGAACTTCTTTGTGCCTGCACCCTCGCTGAGCGAGGTTCGAGGGACAAAGAAGACCGGAAGATGTCCCCAATGTCGCGATAACCGCGATCTGAGGGACAAAGTTGCGGCCGGTCTTGCCTCCAGGACCCCCGAAACCGGCACAAACCCCATTGACGCGCGGCCCCCGGCCCTGTCTCATGATCCCGAGGGGGGGCGGACAAGACGCCGCGCGTGCAGCCACCGGCCCCGGGCTCAACGGCGCGCCGGCGGAGGTCTTCGATGCGCAGGGCAGTCGCCGCTCCGTTCGTTCCGTTGCTCCTCGCGCTCACGCTCGCGCAGCAACCCGCGACGGCCAACTCGATCACGACGATCGACACCGTCGGCGGCAGCGGCCCGCTCGGGCTGACGAAGGTCGAGACCGGCCATGCCGGGCTCTATCCGAAGCTGACGATCACGTTCGATAAGCCGATCCGGCCGCGGACGTGGGGGCCGAAGGACTTCGTCGTCGTCGACATCGACACCGACGGCAAGGGCGCGAGCGAGGCCTGGGTCTTCGTGACGCCGGGCAACGGCCGTCTGTTCACCTCGGAGTACGACCCGCGGACCAAGTGGTGGGACTACAGCGCGGGCCGGATCCGGCGGGTATCGCCGCGCTCGATCGAGCTGAGACTGGACGCTGCGTGGGCGGCCGAGGGCCACTTCTACGCCGCCGGAAGCTACAGGAAGGACGGCGGGCGATGCTCCCGCGGCTGCTGGGACACGATCCCGAACCGCGGTTACCTCGTGCACGACAGCGTCCCGCCGTCTCTGGCCACGCTGTCGTTCCCGCAGTGGGCATTGAGCGAAACCGTCCGCATCGCGTGGCGCCACTACGACCGCGGGTTCTCGAAGCTGCAGAGCACGACGCTGTCGATGAGCGACCTCGAGAGCGGCGTGTGGCGCCCCGTCGCCACCGCGCACACCGCGCGGCGACAGGTACGTGACATACCCGCCGGCGAGGAGGGCGCGCCGATGCTCTTCCGGGTGTCCGCCGTGGACGGCAACGGCAACCGGTCGGAGTCCGGCGTCCTCAGCACGGCCGTCCCCTACGACCAGGAGAACGCCGGCGGCGACCCGCTCTTTCTCGGGCTGTGGCTCGAGGAGGAGAACCCCGATGCTTACGGCGGAACCGTCCGCACCTCCACCACGACCGCGGACGCGTTCACGTTCGGCGGCGAGGGCGACCAGTTCTGCGTGATCCTGCGCGCTAGCGAGGGCGAGGCGAGCTTCTCGCTCGACGGCGGGGGAGGCACGACGGGGCGAGCGTGGGGCAACCTCGGCAACGGCTTCCACCTCGACTGCATCTACACCACGTACGGCGACCACACGGCGGAGCTGGAGGTCGTCTCGGGAGAGCTGATGGTCGACGCGTACTGGGTCGGGCTGTCGCCGGAGGCGCGCGCACGGGAGGCCGCGGACCCGCCGGACGATACGCCGATCCGGGCGACGCGTTCCGGTCGAGCGACGACGCCTCTGACGGAGCTTCTCGAAGCCGCCGGCGCGCGGCGGGGCTAACAAGTGACATTTCGCTTGGGCCTGCCGACCCTGCGGGAGGTGAAGGTCGCGCGAGCGCCTGTCAGCCGGTCGTAGCGGCCGACGCGAGCTCACCGAACCACGCGATGCGGCGCTCGTCTGCTACGACTTCGCCGACTACGACGAGCGACGGCGACGCGGCTTTCTGCGCCGGCAGGTCCGACAGCGCGCACGTGATCACCCGCTGGTCGTCGAGCGTCCCGTTCTCGACCACGGCCGCCGGCGTCGACGGCGCGCGTCCTCCCGCGATGAGCTCCGCGACGATCCCCGGAAGCGAGCCGTTCGCCATCAGGATCACGAGCGTGTCCACCGACGTCGCCAGGCCGCGCCAGTCCGGTTCCCGCCCGGCCGCCGTCTGACCCGTCACGAACGCGACCGACGACGCCACGCCGCGGTCGGTCACGGGGATGCCGGCGTACGCGGGGGCCGCGACGGCGGACGACGGCCCCGGGACGATCTCGAACGGCAGACCCGCCGCAGCGAGAGCGCGCGCCTCTTCCGCTCCGCGTCCGAACACGAACGGGTCCCCGCCCTTCAGCCGCACGACGTGATCGCCGCCGCGTGCGAGTCGTATCAGCAGGTCGCTTATCTGCTCCTGCGTGACGCAGTGGCGGCCGGCCTGCTTGCCGACGTAGATCGCACGCTTGCCGGCTACGAGGTCCGGGTGGACGAGGCGGTCGTAGACGACGACGTCGGCGGCGTCGATCAGCTCGCGGCCGTGCACCGTGATCAGCCCGGGGTCGCCCGGGCCCGCGCCGACGATCGACACGCCGCCGCCCGCCCAGCGCCGCACGCGTGGCGTGTCCCTCGGCCGCGCGGGACGGGGGCCGGGGTCCTGCGTCAGGCAGCGACGTACGAGTTCCCGCGCTTCCTCCAGCCGTCCCTCCCGCACGAGGTCCAGCAACGGCTGGTCGAGCGCGTGCTGCCAGCGCCGGCGCCACGTCTCGAAGTCTCCGCGCGTCCCGATCGTCTCCGCGCGCACCTCGCCGAGGAGGTCCACCAGCGGCCCGTATGCCTCGTCCATGTCGTCCGTCATCTTCAGTCGGAGCCGCTTCGCGAGCGCGGGGGCCTTGCCGCCGGTCGAGATCGCGATCCGCAGGTCGCCGCGCCGCACGATCGAGGGGGCCGCGAAGTCGCAGTAGGGGACGTCGTCCATGCAGTTCAGCAGCACGCGCTTGGCCCGCGCCTCGGCGGCCACCCGCGCGTGCAGCTCCGGCGACGGGTCGGTCACCACGCACAGGAACGCGCCGTCGAGGTCGCCGTCGCGGTACTCGCTCCGCGCGCGCACCACGACCTCGGCCCCCGCCTCGGCGAGCCCGTCCACCTTCTCCTCCGCGAGCGCTCCGTCGCCTACGACGACACAGCGGCGGCCGCTGAGCTCGAGCGAGATCGGGTAACCGAAGGCCATCACGACGGCTCCCGGCCGGCAGATACGTTCACACCGAGCAGCTGCACCTTCCACGCGCGGTCGCAGGAATTGCACGTGAACGTCCCCGCCTCCGCGCCCGCGGGCTCGAAGTCCTCCTCGCCGCAGTAAGGGCAGTAGAAGGGCTGCGAGTGACCGCCGGCGCTCACTTGAGCCACGCCTCCGGCGCCCGCGCCGCCCACGCGTGGAACGGCTCGCCGTCACCCCGCGACGACGTGAAGCGCCGCAGCACGCGCTCGACGTAGTCGGCGAGCTCGCCTGCCGGGACCTTCAGCGCCTTCACCTTGCGGCCGAGCCGGTGCTCCTCGCCCAGGTGACCGCCGACGTGCACCTGATAGCCGTCGGCCTTCGTGCCGTCGGGCCGCGTGATCAGGCATCCCATCAATCCGATGTCGGCGACCTGGAAGCGCGCGCACGAGTTCGGGCACCCGTTGACGTTGATGCGGATGTGCTCTTCGAACCCCGGGAGCCGTTCCTCCAGCTCCCGGTACAGCCAGTCGGCGCGCTGCTTCGTCTCGACGATCGCGAGCTTGCAGAACTCGATGCCCGTGCAGGCCATCGTCCCGGCGCGGAACGCGCTCGGCCGCACGCGCAGGTCGTGGTCCTCGAGCTCCGCGGCCGCGGCGTCGACCCGGTCGACCGGGACGTCGAGCACCACCATCTTCTGCTGCGTGGTCGTGCGGATCCGCCCGGCCCCGTACCTCTCCGCCAGGTCGGCGACGTGGCGCAGCTGGTGGCCGAAGATGCGCCCGGCGCGCGGCGCGAACCCGAGGTAGTAGAGGCCGTCCTTCTGCTCGTGCACGCCGAGGTGGTCTCGCTGCGAGGAGTGCGAGGGCGGGGGAGCGTCGCCGTCCTCCAGCGCGCGCCCGAGGTACTTCTCCTCGAGCACCTCGCGGAACCGCTCCGGCCCCCAGTCAGCCATCAGGAACTTCAGCCGTGCCCGGTTGCGCGCGCGGCGATACCCGTAGTCGCGGAACACCGAGGTGACGCCGGCCCACACCTCCGGGACGTCGGCCGGCTCGACGAAGGCGCCGAGGCGCCGCGCGAACTTCGGGTTCGGGCCGAGGCCTCCTCCCGCCCACAGGTCGAAGCCGGGCCGCCCGTCCGACGGATGGCGCGTCCCGACGAACGAGACGTCGTTGATCTCGTGCTGCGCGCACTGCTGCACGCACCCGGTGATCGAGGTCTTGTACTTGCGCGGGAGGTTCGAGAACGCCGGATCCCCGACGAACCGGCGGGAGGTCTCGAGCAGGACCGGCCCCGGATCGAGGACCTCCTCCTTGTCGACCCCCGCCAGCGGGCACCCGATCATGTTGCGCGGCGTGTCGCCGCAGGCCTCGCAGGTCGTGAGGCCGACGGATTCCAGCGCCTCGAAGATGCGCGGCACGTCCTCGATGCGGATCCAGTGGAGCTGCACGTTCTGCCGGTCCGTGACGTCGGCGACGTCGCGGCCGAACCGCTCCGACACCCAGGCGATCGCGCGGAGCTGGTCGCTCGTGAGCATGCCCCCGGCTATCCGGACCCGGAGCATGAAGAACTCGTCCTCGAGCTCGTGCGGCTCCACGGCGGCCGTCCGCCCGCCCGGGACTCCCTGCGCGCGCTGCGTATAGAGACCCCACCAGCGGAAGCGGCTGCGGAGATCGTCCGGCCAGATCGACCGGAAGCCCTTCTTCGAGTAGACCTCCTCGATCCGGCGCCGGACGTTGAGCCCGTCGTCGTCGCGCTTCGTCTGCTCGGGCTTGTTGAGCGGGGTCGTGTAGCCGAGACCCCACTGGCCCTCGCCCACCTGGCGCCGGACACCCGCCATTACTGCTCTGCCTCGCTCTGGCTGGGGCCGTGCGTCTTCCCGAACAAGTGGATCCCGCACTCGGTCTTCGACTCCTCCGACCAGCGCCCCGCCCGCTCGTCCTCGCCGGCCCGCACCGGCCTCGTGCACGGCGCGCAGCCGATCGAGCGGTAGCCCTGCTCGAGCAGGGGGTGCGTGGGGATCGAGTGCGCGGCGACGTACGCCCCGACGTCGTCGCGGCTCCAGTGCGCGAGCGGGTGGATCTTCAGGATCTCCCTCCCGCTCGGGAGCATCTGCGCCTCCATCGTCGGCGTCTCGGCCCGCAGCGGCGACTGGTCGCGGCGGATGCCGGAGACCCACCCGTCGTACGGCTCGAGCGCGCGCTGGAGTGGCTCGACCTTGTTGATGAAGCAGCACCTCTCGGGGTCCCGGCGGTACAGCTCGGGGCCGTGGATCGCCGCCTGCCCTGCGGGGGTGCCGTGCGCCCCCCGCACGTCCACGACGTCGAGGTCCCACTCGCGCGCGATCCGCTGCCGGAAGTCGATCGTCTCGGGGAAGTGGAAGCCGGTGTCCAGGAAGAGGACCGGCGGCCGCAGGCCGAGGCCCCGCGTCATGTGGAGGATCACGAGCCCCGACGACTGGAACGAGGTCGCGACGGCCACGCTGCCGATCGTCTCGAAGGCCCAGGACAGGATCTCCTGCGGGGGGGCCGTGGCGAGATCGGACAGATGGACGTCGGGGGAGGCAAACCCCTCCGTCGCGGCGGTCGGGGCCTCCGATGTGACGGACGGGCCGGCGAGCACGGGTTCCATAGCGGCTCCGATAATAACGCCTATTTGCACAGGGTAAATAGACCAAACCCCCTGGTTCCGGGGGAAGACCGGGGGGAGAGGCGTACGCTACAGGGGATGGGGCGCTCGCGAGCGCCCCTCGTCGCTTCGGATCGTTGAAGCACCTACGGGGCGTCGTGTACCGTAGCCCCCGCAGAACCCGCCCTTTAAGCCCGGCCCCGTGAGGCCGGAAAGGAGTGAGCCTTGGCTTGTCCGACCCTGCACGCCTCCCGGAGCGGAGGCGTTTTTTAGTGGCCGACCGGGCCCCCGTCCAGGACTTCGTCGTCAAGGCCACGGTCATGGAGCCGGACGAGGTGCGGCGGGCGATCACCCGTATCGCCCACGAGATCGTCGAGCGCAACCGCGGGACCGACGACCTCGTGATCGTCGGCATCCGGACACGCGGGGCGCCCCTCGCGGAGCGGATCGCCGGCGCCATCGCCTCCTTCGAAGGCGTCGACCTCCCCTCGGGAGCGCTGGACGTCACGCTCTACCGTGACGACGTCGCGCTCCGGGGGCCGCGCAGCCTCGAGTCCACCACCGTTCCCGGCGACATCGACGGCCGCGTGGTCGTGCTCGTCGACGACGTGCTCTACACCGGGCGGACGATCAGGGCCGCGTTCGACGCGGTGCTGGACCTCGGCCGCCCCCGGGGTATCAGGCTCGCCGTTCTCGTCGACCGGGGCCATCGCGAGCTCCCGATCCGCGCCGACCACGTCGGCAAGAACCTCCCGACCTCGGCCGACGAGGTCGTGAAGGTCCACGTCCAGGAGATCGACGGCGAGGACGCCGTCTTCATCGGCGAAAGCCGCGACAGGAGGCCGCCGCGATGATCAAGCACCTGCTCTCGATGGACCAGCTCGGCGCCGACGACATCACGCGGATCCTCGACACCGCGGAGTCGCTTCGCCAGGTCACCGACCGCCCGATCAAGAAGCTCCCGACGCTGCGCGGCCGCACGGTCTGCAACCTCTTCTACGAGGCGTCGACCCGCACACGCATCTCGTTCGAGCTGGCCGCGAAGCGGCTCTCCGCCGACGTCATCAACTTCTCGGCCGACTCGAAGTCGTCCGTCGCGAAGGGTGAGTCGTTCAAGGACACCGCGTGGACGATCGAGGCGATGGGCGTCGACGCCATCATCGTCCGCCACGGCTCCTCGGGCGCGCCGCACCAGCTGAGCCAGTGGGTGCAGGCGAGCGTGCTGAACGCCGGCGACGGCGCGCACGAGCACCCGACGCAGGCTCTGCTCGACCTCTACTCGATCCGCGAGAGGTTCAAGGACCTCCACGGCCTCAAGGTCGCGATCGTAGGCGACATCGTCCACTCGCGGGTCGCCCGCTCCAACGTGAAGGGGCTCGTGACGATGGGGGCCGAGGTCGTGCTCGTCGGGCCCCCGACGCTGCTCCCGCCGGGAACGGCGGCGTGGGGCGCGTCGCTGTCCTACGACCTCGACGCGGTGATCGAGGACGTCGACGTCTGCTACCTCCTGCGCGTGCAGCAGGAGCGGCAGTCGGAGCAGCTGTTCCCCAGCAACCGCGAGTACGCGTCGCTGTGGGGGCTGGACTCCAGACGCATGGCGCGCATGAAGCGCGACGCGCTCGTGATGCACCCCGGGCCGATGAACCGCGGCGTCGAGATCGCGGCGGACGTGTCGGAGTCGCCGCGTTCTATCATCCTCGACCAGGTGTCGAACGGCCTCGCGGTCCGCATGAGCCTTCTCTACCTGATGCTCGGCGGGACGGAAGAAGAGGTGGCGGCGTGAGCGACTTCGTGCTCGCCGGTGGACGCGTGGTCGATCCCGCGTCGGGGCGCGACGAGACGGCCGACGTCCGGGTGACGGACGGCGTCGTCGCCGCGATCGGCCGGGACCTCGCTGGCGGCGAGGCGATCGACGTGTCGGGAAAGGTCGTCGCTCCGGGATTCGTCGACATGCACACGCACCTGCGGGAGCCCGGGCGGGAGGACGAGGAGACCGTCGCCACCGCGTCGGCCGGCGCGGCCGCCGGGGGCTATACGGCCGTCTGCGCGATGCCGAACACCGACCCCGTCGCCGACGCGGCCTCGGTGGTCGAGCAGGTGTGGGCGCTGGGCCGCGAGGCGGGGCTCGTCGAGGTCCTCCCGGCGGGGGCCCTGAGCAAGGGCCTCCAGGGCCGGAAGATGGCCGACCTCGGCGAGATGGTTCGGTCTCTCGCGCGCGTCCGGCTGTTCACCGACGACGGCCACGGCGTGCAGGACTCGCTGTTCGCACGGCGCGCGATGGAGTATCTCGTGACGTTCGACGCCGTGTACGCGGAGCACTGCGAGGACGCGGCGCTCGCGGCCGGCGGGCAGATGCACGAGTCGCCCCGCTCGATGGCTCTCGGGCTGCGCGGCATCCCCGCGGAGGCCGAGCAGCTGATGGCGGCACGCGACATCGCGCTGGCGAAGCTGACCGGTTGCCGGCTGCACCTGCTGCACGTCTCGACGCGGGGAACGGTCGAGCTCGTCCGGCGGGCGAAGCACGACGGCGTCCGGATCACGGCGGAGGCGACGCCGCACCACTTCACGCTGACCGACGCGGCCCTCGAGGGCTACGACCCGCTGATGAAGGTCAACCCGCCGCTGCGCGACGAGGACGACCGGGTCGCGATCGTCGAGGGCCTCTCCGACGGGACGATCGACGCGATCGCGACCGACCACGCCCCCCACGCGCGCGAGGAGAAGGACCAGGAGTTCGTCTACGCGCCTCCCGGGATGATCGGGCTGGAGACGGCGCTCGGGCTCACGATCACCGAGCTCGTCGCGCCCGGCCACGTCTCGCTCACGAGGGCCGTCGAGCTGCTGAGCGCGGGGCCGGCCCGCATCCTCGGCATGGACGGCCAGGGCGTGCTGGCGACCGGCGCGCCGGCGAACCTCGTCGTCTTCGACCCGAAGGCGCGGTGGAAGGTAGAGCCCGGGCGTCTCAGCTCGCTCAGCCGCAACACGCCCTTCGCGGGCCGCGAGCTCACCGGGCGCGTCGTCCACACGTTCTTCCGCGGCAGACAGACGGTCCGTGCCGGTGAGGTGCTGCAGGGGGCGCGGCTATGAGGCTCACACGGGAGCGCGCGCTCCTGGCGCTCGAGGACGGGACGGTCTTCGCCGGCGAGTCGTTCGGCGCACCTGCGACCGCCACCGGTGAGGCCTGCTTCAACACCGGCATGACCGGCTATCAGGAGGTCCTCACCGACCCCTCGTACTGCGGACAGATCGTCACGATGACCGCGCCTCAGGTCGGCAACACGGGGACGAACGCCTTCGACGACCAGGCTCCCCGGCCGTGGGTCCGCGGGTTCGCGGTCCGCGACCTGAGCGAGACGCACTCGTCGTGGCGCGCGGAGGCGACCCTCGACGACTATCTGCGCCGGCACGGCATCCCCGGCATCACCGGGATCGACACGCGCCGGCTGACCCGGCACCTGAGGACGCGCGGCGCGATGCGCGCCGCCCTCGGCTCGGGAGCGGTCGTGCCCGACGAGCTCGTGGACGTCGCGCGGACCTCTCCGTCGATGGCCGGAGCGGACCTCGTCGTCGAAGTGACGACGCCGGAGGCGTACGAGTGGACGGGTGCCCGCGTGGAGGACAGACGCGGCTCGGGGTTCGTCGCGGGGGCCGAGGAGGCCGCGACGACCGCCGCGCTGATGGCGCCCGCCGGTCGCCGCTACCGGATCGCGGCGTACGACTTCGGGATCAAGCGCAACATCCTCGACCTCCTCGTCGCGGCGGGGTGCGACGTGACGGTCGTGCCGGCGACGACCCCCGCCGCGTCCGTGCTCGGCGGCGGGTTCGACGGCGTCTTCCTCGCCAACGGCCCCGGCGACCCGGCCGCGGTGACGTACGGCGTCGAGACCGTGCGCGACCTCGCGGGGCGCATCCCGGTGTTCGGGATCTGCCTCGGCCACCAGATCCTCGCCCTCGCGCTGGGGGCGCGGACGTTCAAGCTCCCGTTCGGCCACCGCGGGAGCAACCATCCCGTGAGGCGTCTGGGCCGCTCTCGGATCGAGATCACGTGCCAGAACCACGGGTTCGCCGTCGATCCCGACTCGTTGGAGACGACCCCGGCGAGCCTCACGCACGTGAACCTCAACGACGGGACGGTGGAGGGGCTCGAGGTGCCCGGCATCGCGTTCAGCGTCCAGTACCACCCCGAGTCGGGCCCCGGCCCCCACGACTCGCGCTACCTATTCGGGGCGTTCCGCGACCTGATGGAGACTTTCGAGCCGGCACGTACCGACGCGGTCTACGCGTAGCACCCACGAGGGAAGGAGATCGGATGGGCAGAGGCGACAGGAAGACGGCTCGGTGGAAGAAGGACCGCCAGCGCCGCAAGAGGGCACGGGACAAGCGCAAGGCGGCCGCCGGCGGAGGCGGGAAGCGGTAGTGACGGATTCGTTCGAGGTGGTCGGGGTCGACCACGTCCAGGTGACCGCGCCCGAAGAGCTCGTGGAGGACACCTGTGAGTGGTACCGGACGTGTCTCGGGCTCGAGGAGATGCCGAAGCCCGAAGGCACGCGTCCGCTCGGCGCCTGGTTCCGCGCGGGGCCGCAGGAGGTGCACGTCTCGGTGGACGAGCACAACCCGCACAAGACTGCGCACTTCGGCATGGTCGTGACGGACTTCGACGAGGCGATCGGCCGGTTGCGGGAGGCGGGCTGCCACGTCGAGCAGGCGAGTCCCATCCCCGGCAGGCACCGGTGTTACACGCGGGACCCGGCCGGCAACAGGATCGAGATCGCCGCGTTCGACTCCTCACAAGAAGCGGGCTCCGCCTAGTGCCCCGGCGCGACGACATCCACAAGATCCTCGTCATCGGCTCCGGCCCGATCGTGATCGGCCAGGCCTCCGAGTTCGACTACTCCGGCGCGCAGGCGTGCAAGGTGCTGCGCCAGGAGGGCTACGAGGTCGTGCTCGTCAACAGCAACCCCGCGACGATCATGACCGACCCCGAGTTCGCCGACGCGACGTACGTCGAGCCGCTCGTCGCGTCGCACGTCGCCGCCATCGCCGCGCGTGAGAAGCCGGACGCGTGCCTGCCGACGCTGGGCGGCCAGACCGCGCTCAACCTCGCGCTCGAGCTCGAGGAGTCCGGCGTGTTCGAGGCGCACGGCGTCGAGCTCATCGGCGCGCGGCCCGACTCGATCCGGCGCGCCGAGGACCGCAGGCTCTTCAAGGAGACGATGATCGCCGCAGGCCTGGAGGTCCCGCGGTCGACCTTCGCCTACTCGGTCGAGGACGCGCGGCGGGCCGGCGAGGAGCTCGGATACCCCCTGGTCGTCCGCCCGTCGTTCACGCTCGGCGGCGCCGGCGGCGGGTTCGTGCGGGACCCGGCGGAGATGGAGATCGTCGCGGCGGAGGGCGTGCGGCTGTCGCCGATAGGGGAGCTGCTGATCGAGGAGTCCGTCGCCGGCTGGAAGGAGTACGAGCTCGAGGTCATGCGCGACGCGAACGACAACGTCGTCGTGATCTGCTCGATCGAGAACCTCGACCCGATGGGCGTCCACACCGGCGACTCGATCACGGTCGCCCCCGCTATGACCCTGACCGACGTCGAGTACCAGGCGATGCGTGACGACGCCGCCGCGGTCATGCGTGCGATCGGGGTCGAGACCGGCGGCTCGAACGTACAGTTCGCCGTCCATCCGGGTGACGGCCGCCGCGTCGTGATCGAGATGAACCCGCGCGTGTCACGCTCCTCCGCGCTCGCCTCGAAGGCGACCGGTTTCCCGATCGCCAAGATCGCGGCGAAGCTCGCCGTCGGCTACACGCTCGACGAGATCCCCAACGACATCACGAAGAAGACGCCGGCGTCGTTCGAGCCGTCGATCGATTACGTCGTCGCGAAGATCCCGCGCTGGGCGTTCGAGAAGTTCCCCGGCGCCGACCGCACGCTCGGGACCAAGATGAAGTCGGTCGGCGAGGTCATGGCGATCGGCCGGACGTTCGTCGAGGCGTTGCAGAAGGGGTTCCGGTCGCTCGAGGTCGACCTGCACGGGCTCGGCGCCGACGGCGCCCGCGAGGTCCCGCTGCCCGAGATCCGGGAACGGCTGGGACGGCCGACGGAGGAGCGGCTCAGGCTCGTCGAGCAGGCGCTGTTCCAGGGGATGTCGGAGGCGGACGTTGTCGGGGCGTCGGCGATCGACCCCTGGTTCGTCCACCAGATAGCGCGCCTCGCCGAGGCGCGCCGCTCCCTGACGGGGTCGTCGCTCGAGGCGCTGGCGGAGCGCGAGCTGCGCGCGGCCAAGCGCATGGGCTTCTCGGACCTCCAGCTCGCCCGCATCCTCCGGACGACCGAGCAGGACGTGCGCCGCCGCCGGATCGAGCTCGGGGTCGTCCCGACGTACAAGACCGTCGACACGTGCGCCGCCGAGTTCGAGGCCCACACGCCGTACTACTACTCCACTTACGAGGAAGAGGACGAGGTCGCTCCGTCGACGCGTCCGAAGGTGCTGATCCTGGGATCGGGGCCGAACCGCATCGGACAGGGCATCGAGTTCGACTACTGCTGCGTCCACGCCGCGTTCGCCCTCTCCGACGCCGGCTACGAGACGATCATGCTGAACTGCAATCCCGAGACCGTCTCGACCGACTACGACACTTCCGACCGCCTGTACTTCGAACCGCTCACGTTCGAGGACGTCATGAACGTCGTCGAGCGCGAGCAACCTGCCGGAGTGATCGTGCAGCTCGGCGGCCAGACGCCGCTGAAGCTCGCCGGCGCGCTGGCGGCCGCGGGCGTGCCGATCTGGGGGACGCCGTTCGACGCGATCGACCGCGCCGAGGACCGCGCGCGCTTCGGCGCGCTGCTCGCCGACCTGGCGCTGCCCCATCCCGCGAACGGCATGGCTCGTTCCGTGCCGGAGGCCCGCGCGGTCGCGGCCTCCATCGGCTATCCCGTCCTCGTGCGCCCGTCGTACGTCCTCGGGGGCCGCGCGATGGAGATCGTCTACGAGGAGTCTTCGCTCGAGCGGTACATGTCGACGGCCGCAGACGTGTCGCCGAGGCACCCGGTGCTCGTCGACCGGTTCCTCGAAGGCGCGGTCGAGGTGGACTGCGACGCGGTCTACGACGGTCACGAGCTGTATGCCGGCGGGGTGCTCGAGCACATCGAGGAGGCCGGGGTGCACTCGGGCGACTCGGCCTGCGCGCTGCCCCCGTTCACGCTCGGCCGCGACCAGATCGCCGCGGTGATCGCCTACACCGAGACGATCGCCGAGAGCCTCGGCGTGCGCGGCCTCATCAACATGCAGTTCGCGATCAAGGACGAGCAGGTCTTCATCCTCGAGGCGAACCCGCGCGCGTCGCGCACGGTCCCGTTCGTCTCGAAGGCGACCGGCGTGCCCCTCGCGAAGGTCGCGGCCCGCGTCATGGCCGGCGCGACGCTCGCCGGCCTGCGGGCCGAGGGGCTGGTCCCGCACAAGAAGGCCGGCCACGACGGGCTCCCCCACGTCGCGGTGAAGGAGGCCGTGATGCCGTTCGACCGCTTCCGCGGGTTCGACGCGCTCCTCGGCCCCGAGATGCGCTCCACCGGCGAGGTCATGGGCATCGACGCCAACTTCGGGCTCGCGTTTGCGAAGGCGGAGGTCGGGGCGGGGCTCCGGCTCCCGTCGAAGGGGACCGTGTTCGTCTCGGTCGCGAACCGCGACAAGCGGTCGGTGATCTTCCCGGCGAAGCGTCTGGCCGACCTCGGCTTCCAGCTCCTCGCGACCCGAGGCACGGCCGAGGTCCTGCGCCGCGCCGGCGTCGACGTCGGCGTCGTCGACAAGGTCTCGAGCGGCTCGGGTAATAACGTGGTCGAACGGATCGCCGCGGGCGAGATCGAGATGGTGTTCAACACGCCGTTCGGCCGCGGTGCGCGCTCCGACGGCTACTACATCAGGACCGCCGCGATCCAGGCGGGGGTCCCGTGCATCACGACGATGTCGGGCATCGCCGCGGCGGTGCAGGGGATCGAGGCGCTCATCAAGGGCGACGTCGGCGCGGTGTCCCTCCAGGAGTACCTTGCGAGGGTGGACGCCGGAGGAGACGCGTAGATGTCGTCCCGGACGATGCTGATGTCGGGAGGAGAGGTCCTCTCTCACAAGAAATACGGCGAGGCATACCACTCGCTCACGATCGTGACGCCCGACATCGGCGAGAAGGTCCGCCCGGGACAGTTCGTCAACGTCCGCTGCGGCGAGAACCGCGACCACATCCTCAGACGGCCCTTCTCGGTGTACCGCGTGCACAAGCGCGGCGGCTGGGCGTCGACGATCGAGATCGTGTTCGACGTGAGGGGGCCCGGCACCGCGTACCTGTCGAGCCTGCGGGCGCACGCGACCGTGGACATCGTCGGGCCGCTCGGCCGCGGCTTCGCGTTCCCGAAGCGGCGCGCGCACTGCCTGCTGGTCGGCGGCGGCATCGGCGCCACGCCGCTGTTCTTCCTCGCCGACGAGCTCCGCAACGAGGGCCATCGCGTGGACGTGATCCTCGGCGCCCGCAGCACCGGGCTGCTCCTGAACCCGATCGACGCGCGCAGGCTCGCGTCGGTGTGCCGTACGACGACCGAGGACGGCAGCACCGGCGACCGCGGCAGGGTGACCGACATCCTGTCCGAGACGATGGAGAAGTGCGAGACGGAGGTCGTCTACTCGTGCGGACCGCACCCGATGCTCGCGGCCGTGTCGCGGATCTGCACCGAGCACAGGGTGCCGGTCCAGGTCGCGGTGGAGGAGCTGATGGGCTGCGGCTACGGCGTGTGCATGACCTGCGTGATGCCGCTGCGCCGTCCCGCCCGGCGTCACGCCGGGGGAACGCGCGCCGGAGCCCAGGAGCCGGAGGAGGACACCGTCTACTACGCCCGCTCGTGCACCGAGGGGCCGGTCTTCAACGGCGCGTCGGTCGTGTGGGACGGCTCCGGCGACGCGGTCGCGCTCGACCAGGCGGAGCTGACGCCGGCGGGAGCCGCCGGCCGCGGTACGGCGGACATCTCGGCGGAGGACGAGCATGCGCCGCCGGGGAACTAGATGACCCCGCGCGAGGGCGACGGCATGCCGGACCTCTCGGTGAGGCTCGGCGGCCTCGAGCTCACCAACCCTGTGCTGGTCGCGTCCGGCACGTTCGGCGCGGGCCGTGAGGCCGCCGCGTTCCTCGACGTCTCGGCGCCCGGCGGGATCATCGTGAAGTCGATGACGCTCGTCCCGTGGAAGGGCAAGCCGACGCCGCGGATGTGCGAGACGCCGTCCGGGATGCTCAACGCGATCGGCATCCAGAACAAGGGCGTCGACCACTTCGTCGCGGAGGACCTGCCGTGGCTGCTGAAGCGCAAGGCGACGGTCGTCGCGTCGATCGCCGGGAATACCGTCGAGGAGTTCGTCCGCGTCGCCGACAAGCTCCGGACCGGGGGCCGCGGGGTCGGCGCCGTCGAGGTCAACATCTCGTGCCCGAACCTCGAGGACCGCAACAACATGTTCGCCCATTCCCCCGAGTCGACGGCCGCAGTCGTCGCGGGCGTCAAGAACGCCTTGAAGCGCGTGCCGGTCTTCCCGAAGCTCTCGCCGAACGTGACGTCGCTCCCCGCGATCGCCGAGGCGGCGCTCGACGCGGGAGCCGACGGGCTCTCCCTCGTCAACACAGTGTTCGGCATGGCGATCGACGTCGAGACGAGGCGTCCGAAGCTCGCCGGTGTCGTGGGCGGGCTCTCCGGCCCCGCGATCCGGCCGATCGCCGTCCGCGCGATCCACGACGTGCACCGCGCGTGGCCGCACGTCCCGATCATCGGCCAGGGCGGTGTCGTATCCGCGTCGGACGCGCTCGAGATGATACTCGCGGGAGCGTCCGCAGTCGCCGTCGGCACCGGCAACTTCGTGAACCCGCGGGCGTCGATCGAGGTCGCGCGCGGGATCGCCGACTACATGTCGCGCCACGGGGCCGCGACCGTGGCAGAGCTCGTGGGGTCGGTGAAGCTCGAGGGATGACGTCGCAGCCGGTGACGGGCCGCGGCCATCTCGGCAGTCCGGCCCCCGCAGTCGCGAACCCGATCTGCGTCGCGCTGGACTTCGACGACCCGGAGCGGGTGCGGGCCGTCGCCGCGGCGACGAGCGCGCACGTCGGCGTCTTCAAGATCGGCCTCGTCGCCTACGCGAGCGGGGGCCCCGCGATCGTGCGGGACCTCGCGTCGCAGCACCCGGTCTTCCTCGACCTGAAGTTCCACGACATCCCCGCGCAGGTCGGGGGCGCTGTCCGGGCCGCGGCCGCGACCGGCGCCCTGTACACGACCGTCCACGCGTCCGGCGGGCCGGCGATGATCGCCACCGCGGTCGAGGCGGCCGGCCACTCCCTGACCGTTCTCGCCGTGACCGTCCTCACGAGCCTCGACGACCACGCCCTCGACGCGATCGGCGTACGCGGCCCGGCGCGCGACGCGGTCCTCCGGCTCGCGGGGCTCGCGCTCGCGGCAGGGGCCGACGGGCTCGTGTGCTCCCCGCGGGAGGTCGCGGCGCTGCGGGAGGAGTTCGGCGCGCGCTTCGACGGCGGTCCGCTGCTGGTGGTGCCGGGCATCAGGGGGGCCGGTGAGCCGCAGGACGACCAGAAGAGGACGACCTCGGGGGCCGAGGCGCTCGCCGCCGGGGCGGACCTGATCGTCGTCGGCCGCCCGATCACCGCGGCCCCCGACCCGGCTGCGGCCGCCGCGGCGCTGCTGGCGGAGGTCCGCCCTTGAACCCCACGGAGATCATGCAGGTGCTCGAGCAGAAGGGCGCCGTCCTGCACGGGCACTTCCTGCTCTCGTCGGGGCGCCACTCCGACCTCTTCGTCCAGAAGTTCCGGGTGCTCGAGCACCCGCGCCTCGCGCAGCGCTTCGGCGAGTCGATCTCGGAGCTCTTCGGGCACGACTTCGACCTCGTCGCGTGCCCCGCCGTCGGCGCCGTCGTCCTCGGCTTCACGACCGCCCTCGCCGGCGGAGCGCGGATGATCTTCGCCGAGCGGGCCGAGGGCGAGATGGCGTTCCGCAGGGGCTTCGAGGTCGGACGGCACGACCGCGTGCTGGTCGTCGAGGACGTCGTGACGACCGGTGGGTCGGCGCGCGAGGTCGTCGACCTCGCCCGGAGGGCCGGGGGGAAGGTCGTGGGCGTCGGTGCTTTCATAGACCGCAGCGATCCCGCCGGGCCACCCGACCTCACCGTGCCGCTGAAGGCGTTGCTGAAGGTCCCGGCGACGTCCTGGGCTCCCGAGGAGTGCCCGCTGTGCCGGGCGGGGCAGCCGCTCACGGACCCCGGCAGCCGCCGGCTATCCCTCTAGGGACCCCGCGCGAAAAACAGCCTCTATGCTGGTGAAACGCGCCTCCGGTGCGTTGCGGGCCGGAGGGGCGGCTGCTACCATCCGCGCCGGGCACGGGCCGCGGCACCTGCAGCGCGCCGGCCCGGTTCTACAGACTTCGTCCTTCACACCGTAAGGAGGTTCCTCAGCATGCCCTTGCCACCTCCGCTGACCGAGGAGCAGCGCAAGCAGGCCCTGGAGAAGGCCGGCATCGCCCGCCGGAAGCGGGCCGAGCTCAAGGAGCAGCTCAAGAGCGGCCGCACGAGCCTGAAGGAGCTGCTCGACCGGACGGCCGACGAGGTGGTCGGGAAGATGAAGGTCTCGACCGTCCTGGAGTCGCTTCCCGGCGTCGGGCGCGTCCGGGCCCGGAAGATCATGGAACGCCTCGACATCTCGGAATCCCGCCGGATGCGGGGGCTCGGCGCGAAGCAGAAGGAGAACCTGCTGCTCGAGTTCTCCCGCAGGTAGCGCCCGCTTTGTCTCGGCGCCCCCCGGGCGGTGCCTCCGGCCGCCTCTTCGTCATCTCGGGACCCTCGGGGGCCGGGAAGGGCACGGTCGTGAAGGGCGTCCTCGCCCGGCGCCCGGAGATGTTCCTCTCGATCTCTTCGACGACCCGCCCGGCACGGCCGGGCGAGCGCAACGGCGTCGACTACGACTTCATCCCGGAGGCGCAGTTCCTCGGGATGCGCGACAGGGGGGCCTTCCTCGAGTCCGCGGAGGTGTACGGGAACCACTACGGGACCCCGCGGGCGCCGGTCGAAGCCGCCCTCAGCGTCGGCCGCGACGTGCTGTGCGAGCTCGACATCCAGGGGGCACAGGCCGTCAAGCGGGCCGAGCCTCACGCGATCCTGATCTTCATCGAGCCGCCGAGCCTCGACGACCTCAGCATGCGGTTGCGAGGCCGCGGGACCGAGGATTCGGAATCGATGTCGCGCCGTCTGCGTTCTGCTTATGACGAAGTCAAGAAGAAGGGCCTGTACGACCACATCGTCGTGAACGACCGGGTGGACCGGGCCGTAGACGAGGTGTTCCGTATAATGGAAGCCTCTTAGAGCGAAGCATCGCCTCGGCGATGCTCCAGAAAGGCCAGGACCCCTGTGATCGAGCCCAAGATCGAGACCTTGCTGACCGAGGTCGACTCCAAGTACACCCTCGTGATCCTGGCGGCGAAGCGCAGCCGTCAGATCAACGCCTACTTCAGCCAGCTCGGCGAAGGCGTCGCCGAGCACACCCCGCCGCAGGTCCCGCTGTCGCCCGACAAGGCGCCGAAGGCGCTGTCGATCGCCCTCCAGGAGGTAAGCGAGGGCACCGTCGCCTACGAGCGCACCGCCGACGGGATCAAATAGCACCCGTCCACATGGACGCCTCGGGCCGGGTGGGGAACCAAGCGTCCGACCTGGCCCCCGCCGCCCAGGGCCGCAAGGTCCTCGTCTGCGTCACCGGGGGCATCGCCGCGTACAAGGTGCCGTTCGTCGTACGCGCTCTCGCCGAGCTCGGCGCCGACGTCAGGGTGGTCATGACGCGCGCGGCGCGCCGGTTCGTCGGCGAGCAGACCTTTGCCGCCCTGTCCGGCAACGATGTATACACCGAGCTCTTCGGAGTGGGGCCAGACGTTCCGCACGTCGAGCTCGCCCGCAGCGCCGACCTGGTCGTCGTCGCCCCGGCCACGGCGAACTCGCTCGCCAAGATGGCGCTCGGGATCGCCGAGGACCTCTTCGGCAACACGATGCTGACGGTGAGGTGCCCGATCCTCGTCGCGCCGGCGATGCACACGGAGATGTGGGAGCACCCCGCGACCCGGGAGCACATGGCGACGCTCGTGTCCCGCGGCGTGCACTCGGTGGGCCCGGCCTCGGGAGCGCTGTCCTCCGGCGACACCGGTCCGGGGCGGATGGCGGAGCCGCCCGAGATCGTCGCCGCGGCGCTCCGCCTGCTGGCGCGCCTGGGCGAGCTCGACGGGCGCCGGATCCTCGTGACCGCGGCCGGGACGCAGGAGCCGATCGACCCCGTGCGCTTCATCGGCAACCGCTCGTCGGGGCTCATGGGATATCTCATCGCGGAGGAGGCCCAGCACCGGGGGGCGAAGGTGACGCTGGTGTCGGGGCCGACGAACCTCCGGATCCCGCCGGGCGTCGAGCTCGTGCCTGTGAAGACCGCGCGGGAGATGCGCGACGCGGTCTTCGCCCACGCCCCCGACGTCGACGTGATCGTGAAGGCCGCGGCCGTCGCCGACTTCCGCCCGGTGACCAGCGCCGGCCAGAAGCTCAAGAAGTCCGAGGGGCCGCCGGAGATCACGCTGGTCCCGACGCCCGACATCCTCGCGGAGCTGGGCGCGTCGCCCGAGGCACGCAAGCCCGGTGGCATGCTCGTCGGCTTCGCCGCGGAGACCGAGCCGGACGCCGGCGCGCTTGCCGCCCTCGCACGCACGAAGCTCGAGGGCAAGAACGCGGACCTGATCGTGGCGAACGACGTCGGGAGCCCGGACTCCGGCTTCGACGTCCCGACGAACCGCGCGGTGATCGCATCGAGGGACGGGGTGACGGACGCGGGCCTCGTGACGAAATCGGCCCTGGCGTCGGCGCTGCTGGACCGGATAACGGAGCTGCTCGCCGCAGAGGGCTGACCCTATCGGGGGCGCGAACCACGGCCGCCTCACCGGAGGGGTCAGACATGACAGACATGTCAGTCGTGTCTGACGGAGCTCGGGACCCAACACCTTGCGGACCGGAGGCCGAACCACTGGCTTTAGGGAATCGGTACTCCACTCGGCTCCCCGGCACCCGCGAATATCGCTTCCGTGCCGGTTTCCGAGACAGACACGATATCGGACGGGCAGTGGCAATGTCGGACGGCGCAAGCCCGTCACAGGGCCCCGTTAGGATGCCCCCCGATGACCGACACCCTCCACACCTTCACCTCGGAGTCCGTGACCGAAGGCCATCCCGACAAGATGGCCGACCAGATCTCCGACGCGATCCTCGACGAGATCCTCGCGTCCGACCCGTTCGGCCGCGTCGCGTGCGAGACCCTCGTGACGACCGGGCTCGTCGTCGTCGCCGGCGAGATCACGACGTCCTGCTACGTCGACATCCCCTCGGTCGTGCGCCGCACGGTCACCGACATCGGCTACACGAGCAGCAAGATCGGCTTCGACGGCGAGACCTGCGGCGTCTCCGTCGCCATCCAGGAGCAGTCGAGCGACATCGACAAGGGCGTCACGCAGTCCTACGAGGAGCGCCACGGCGAGACCGAGGACGAGGCCCTCGACACCCAGGGCGCGGGCGACCAGGGCATGATGTTCGGGTACGCCTGCAGCGAGAACGACGACCTCATGCCGACGCCGATCTGGCTCGCGCACAGGCTCGCGCAGCGCCTGTCGGAGGTGCGGAAGGCAGGCGTGCTCCCGTACCTCCGCCCCGACGGCAAGGTCCAGGTGACGATCGGGTACGACGGGAACCGCCCGGTCACCCTCGACACCGTCGTCTGCTCGACCCAGCACCAGCCGAACGTCGACGTGGACACCCTGCTGCAGCCCGACCTCATGCAGCACGTCGTCGAGCCGCTGCTGCCCCCGGGGCTCGACGCGGAGGACATGAAGATCCTCGTCAACCCCACCGGCGTCTTCGAGATCGGCGGCCCCCGCGCCGACACCGGGCTGACGGGGCGCAAGATCATCATCGACACCTACGGCGGCATGGCGCGCCACGGGGGCGGCGCGTTCTCCGGGAAGGACCCGACGAAGGTCGACCGGTCCGCGGCGTACGCAGGACGCTATGTCGCGAAGAACGTGGTGGCGGCCGGTCTCGCCGAGCGGTTCGAGATCCAGGTCGCGTACGCGATCGGCGTCGCCCACCCGGTCTCCCTCGCGATCGACACGTTCGGCACCGAGACCGTCGACCCCGCGAAGATCCTGCCCGCGGTGACGGAGTGCTTCGACCTGAGGCCGGCGGCGATCATCCGGGACCTCGACCTCCGCCGCCCGATCTACCGGGCGACGTCCGCGTACGGCCACTTCGGCCGGTCCGAGAAGGACTTCACCTGGGAGCGGACCGACCGCGCGGATGAGCTCCGGCGACTCTGCTCCTAGCCCCGCCGCCCGCGTCTCCGTAGTACCCCTCGTCCCGGCCTGGCGCGTCGACCGGACGTACACGTACTCCGTGCCCGAGAAGCTGAGCGGCAAGCTCGCCCCCGGCTCGCTCGTGCGGGTGCCTTTCGGGGGCCGCAACGTCCGCGCCGTCGTCGTCGAGACGGACATCCCGCCGGCCCCCGACCTCCTCGACGTCAGCGCGCTCGTCGTCGACCGGCCGCTCACCCCGCCGCCGCTCGACCGGCTGCTCGCGTGGGTCGCCGAGCGATACGTCACGCCGCGGTCGATCTGTCTGGCGCGGACGATCCCCCCGCGCGTGCGCGTGAAGGTGCCGCCGGCCGAGCCGCTGAGCCCGGCGCCGTCCCCCGCCGATTCCGTAGCCGGGCTCGACGGCGGCGCCGCGCTCCTCGCGGCGATCCGCACCGGGGAGACCGGGACGTGGGTGCTGCGGCCGGTCCCCGGCTCGAGC
>JALZFC010000069.1 GCA_030861725.1 Actinomycetota bacterium
GGCTTCCGCCGCGCTGATGGGCGCGCACGCGCTGGGCCGGGCGGCCGAGGAGCTGGCGGCGGCGCGGCGGGCGGCGGACGAGGCGAAGTCGGCCGCGGAGCAGAGCGCCCAGGCCCTGAGGGCACGCGCGGAGGAGGAGGCGACCGACATCCGCGCCCGCGCGATCACCGAGGCCGTCGACATCCGGAAGCGCGCCGACGCCGCCGCCGCGGAGGTGCGGCTGACGGCCGAGAAGGAGATCGCGGAGAGCCGCAGCCGCAGCGAGCAGAGGGCGGAGGAGCTGAAGAGCCGCGCGGGCCGCGAGGCGGCGGAGACCCGGACGAAGGCCGAGGCCGAGGCGGTGAAGCTGCGCGACGAGGCGGCCGAGGAGGCGGCGGCGCTGCGTGCCGCGGCCCGCGAGGAGATCGCCGCGCTGAAGGCCCGTGCCGAGGACGAGGTGGGGGGGCTGCGGGCGGCCCGCGAGAAGGAGGCGAACGACCTCAAGCACCGCGCCACCGCGCTCTACGAGCTCACGCAGAAGGAGGCGACCGCTCTGCGCCGCCAGTCTGCCGCCGAGGCCGCGGCCGCGCGCCAGCAGGCGGTGGACGAGGCCGAGGAGATCCGGCGTGTCGCCGCGGCCGACGCGTCGGCCGAGCGCAGCCGCGCCGGCGAGATGCTGCTCGAAGCCGAACGGTCGGCGGCCGGCACGATCGCCCGCGCCGAGGGCGAGGTGACGGCGATGCTCGCCAAGGCGGAGAACAAGCGGACGCAGGCACGGGAGCTGGCGGGACGGGAGGCTGCGGAGATCCGCTCGAAGGTCGAGCACGACGTGTCGGAGCTGCTGAAGGCGGCCACGGCCGAAGCAGAGACCCTGCAGGCGTCGGCGCGCGAGATGGCGGCCCAGATGCGGGAGTCGGCGGAATACGAGTCGAAGGCCATGACCCAGGCCGCACGGCGGGAGGCCGAGACGTTGCGGGCGTCGGCGCAGGACGAAGCCGACAGGTTGACTGCCGACGCGAGGGACCGCGCCAGGGACATGGTCGAGCACGCGCACAGCGCCGTCGGCGACATCGGGTCGCGCGTGTCGGAGTTCTCCTCCGCGGTGAGCACGTTGAGGAGCTTCCTCGAGAGCGACGAGGTCCCCCCGGCCGAGGTCGACCTGGCCGCGGCCGAGGACGACGCCGCGGAGGCTCCCGGCAACGCGAGCGAGACCGGCAACGGGAAGAAGGGACGGCGCAGGCTGCTGGGGACGCCGCGATAGACCGGCGACCGGTCGCCTCGGCGAGCGGCCGGGGTATTGGGGTAATAGGGTCTCCGGCATGCTCAGGAGACTCTTCTGGATCGCCGTCGGCGCCGCCGGCGCTCTGCAGGCGGACCGATGGATGCGGCGGCAGCGCGACCGGTTCCGTCCGAACGCGATCACGGGGACGCTGCTCGACAAGGTGAACCAGAAGCTCGAGGAGTCGAACGCCCGAGCTTCCCAGGCGCCGGCGCCCGGGCCCGGCGACCGCGTCTAGACCCCCGGAAGGCGCGCCGGTGGACTCGAACACGATCCGTCAGAAGTTCGTCGCGTTCTTCGAGGAGCGCGGGCACACCCGCGTGCCCTCTTCGTCCCTCGTGCCGAACGAGCCGTCGCTGCTCCTGACGAACGCGGGGATGAACCAGTTCAAGCCGTACTTCCTCGGCGACCAGCAGGCGCCGTGGGTCCGGGCGGTCAGCGTCCAGAAGTGCTTCCGCACCACCGACATCGACGAGGTCGGCAAGACCGCGCGGCACCTCACGTTCTTCGAGATGCTCGGCAACTTCTCGTTCGGCGACTACTACAAGCAGAAGGCGTGCCCGTGGGCGTGGGAGCTCGTCACGGAGTCGTTCGGGATCGACCCCGAGCTGCTCTGGGTGACGATCTACGAGACCGACGACGAAGCCCACGGGGTGTGGGCGGACGAGGTCGGCGTGCGGCCGGAGCGGATCCTGCCCTGGGACAAGGAGAACAACTTCTGGTCGATGGGGGTCGCGGGACCGTGCGGCCCCTGCTCCGAGATCTACGTCGACCTCGGCGAGCGGTTCGGCGAGCCGTCGGACGAGGGACCGATCGGCAACGGCGATAGATACCTCGAGATCTGGAACCTCGTGTTCATGCAGAACGACTGCAACGCGGCGATCGAGCCCGTCGCCGAGCTCCCGCGCAAGAACATCGACACGGGCGCGGGCGTCGAGCGCCTCGCGCAGTTCCTGCAGGGAGCCGCGTCGATCTACGAGACCGACACGATCGGGACCTTGGTCGAGACGGCCGCGCGCCTCACCGGCAGGTCCTACGGCTCCGACGCGCGCACCGACAGGGGGCTGCGGATCCTCGCCGACCACGGGCGGTCGCTGACGTTCCTCATCGGCGACGGCGTGATGCCGTCGAACACCGAGCGCGGCTACGTCCTGCGCCGCGTGATGCGGCGCGCGATCCGCGAGGCGCGTCTGCTCGGCCGCACCGAGCCGGTCCTGCCCCACCTCATCACGACGACGATCGACCTGATGGGCGGCGCGTATCCCGAGCTCGCCGAGCGGCGCGACTTCGTCCTCGAGGTCGCCGACCGCGAGGAGCAGCGTTTCGACGAGACGCTGCGCCAGGGCATGAGCGTGCTCGAGGGCGAGATCGGCAAGGCGCGCGACCTCGGCGCGGGCGTGCCGGGCGACGCGGCGTTCCGGCTGCACGACAGCTTCGGGTTCCCGATCGACCTGACGGTCGAGATCGCCGGCGAGTCCGGGCTCGACGTCGACATCGAGGCGTTCGAGGTCCTGATGGCGGAGCAGCGCAATCGCGCCCGGGCGGCGCGCAAGACGGGCGAGGACGCCGCGTCGGTCGACGCCGCGCTCGCGCTGCTCGAGGAGCACGGCGCTACCGAGTTCGTGGGTGACGAGCACCTGCGGGGCGAGGCGCGGGTTATCGGCATCCTCGACGGTCACGAGACCGTCCCGGTCGCGAGCGAGGGCGACGCCGTCGACCTCGTGCTCGACCGGACGACGTTCTACGCCGAGGGCGGCGGGCAGGTCGGCGACCACGGGGCGCTTCGTTCGTCCGGCGGGCACGCGGACGTGCTCGACACGCGCCGCATCGTGCCGGGCCTTACCGGGCACCGCGTCAAGGTCCGCGCCGGCGAGATCCGTACGGGCGACGAGGTCGAGCTCGAGGTCGACGCGGGGTTCCGGCACGGGTGCGAACGCGCCCACACCGCGACGCACATCCTCCACTGGGTGCTGCGGGACCACCTCGGCGAGCACGCGACACAGGCGGGCTCGCTCGTCGAGCCGGGCCGGCTGCGCTTCGACTTCAACCACTTCGACGCGCTCGCGGGGGAGCAGCTGACGGACGTCGCCGGCGAGCTGCAGACGAGGGTCGGCGCCGACGACGGCGTGCGCGCGTACGAGACGAGCTTCGACTACGCCCGCTCGATCGGCGCGATGGCGATCTTCGGGGAGAAGTACGGCGACTTCGTGCGCGTCGTCGAGGTCGGCGACTATTCGAAAGAGCTGTGCGGAGGCACGCACGTAGCGCACACGAGCCAGATCGGCGTCGTCGTCGTCACGGGCGAGAGCTCCGTCGGCGCGAACCTGCGCCGCGTCGAGGCGCTCGTCGGGCGCGAGGGGCTGTCGTTCCTCGAGTCGAAGCTCGCCGTGCTCGCGCGCGCCGCGACCGTGCTGAAGACGAACCCGGACGAGGTCGCGGAGCGGGTCGAGCGGCTGGTGGCGTCGCACAAGGAGCTCGAGCGCAAGCTCGCGGAGACCGAGCAGCGTTCGATAGAGGCCGACGCGGCCGCGCTGGCGGAAGAGGCGCAGGACGTCGGCGGCACGCGCGTCGTGGTGGCGCGGCGGGACGTCGGCGTCGACAACCTGCGGAAGCTCGCGCAGCTGCTGAAGGGCCGCCTGGGATCGGCTGTGGTCGTCCTGGGGGCCGCCGCCGACGGCAAAGCGAACCTCGTGGCCGCGCTGACGAAGGATCTCGTCTCCCGGGGTCTCTCGGCACGCGAGCTGCTCGGTCCGGGCGCCCGGCTGCTCGGCGGCGGCGCGGGCGGGAAGCCCGAGCTGTCGATCTCGGGAGGGCCCGCCGCGGACAGGGTCGACGAAGCGCTCCAGCTGGTCGCCGAGCAGGCGCGACAAGCCTTACGCGGATGATCCTCGGCGTGGACCCGGGGGAGCGGCGCGTCGGCGTGGCCGTCGCCGACGAGGAGACGTCGTTCGCGCGGCCGCTGGAGGTGATCGACGTCGCGGGGATCGACCCGGTGGCCAGGCTGGCCGAGCTGGTGTCGGAGCACGGTGCGACGCTGGTGGTGGTGGGCAAGCCGTTGTCGCTCCGGGGACGGGAGGACCGCGCCGTCGCCGACGCCGCTCCCTTCGTGTCCGCGTTGCGGGACGCGCTCCCGGTCGAGGTCGTCGAGCACGACGAGAGGCTCACGACCGTGATCGCCGAGCGGTCGCTCCGTGCCGGCGGCGCGAGCAGCGCGGCGCGCAAGGCGATGCGCGATGCGGTCGCCGCGTCCGTGATGCTCCAGGGCTACCTGGACGGCCGCCGGTGAGCCTGACGCGCCGGGGCCGCGTGGTCCTGCTGCTGGTGATCCTCGGCGTGATCCTCGGAGTCCCGGCCCTCGCGGCGAACGTCTACCTGCGGTCGATCGGCGTCTGGGGCAACAGCCATCCGGGACGCAGCGTCGCGTTCGTGATCCCGAAGGGCGCGGGCGTCGAGACGATCGGAAAGCTGCTCGAGGCCAGGGGCGTGATCGACTCCGCGTTCGGGTTCCGGATAGCGGCTTACCTCGACGGCGGCGCCGACGAGATCCAGGCGGGACGGTACGAGCTGCCGACCGGGCTCACCGCGCGCGACGCCCTCGCAGAGCTGCGCGAGGCCCCGCCGGTGCCGGAGTTCGTCAACGTCACGTTCCCGGAAGGCCTCTGGCTCGAAGACTTCGCCCGGATCCTCGAGGAGGAGACGGAGCTCTCCGGCGAGCGTTTCCTGAAGGTGCTCGAGAACGGCCGCGTGCGCTCGTCGTTGCTCCCCGAGGGGTCGACGAACCACGAGGGGCTGTTGTTCCCGTCGACCTATCAGGTGAGCGAGGACGACGACGAGGTGACGGTCGCGCGGCGGCTGGTGACGGAGATGGAGGAAAGGGTCGCGCCCCTCGACTTCGGGTTCCCCGAGTCGCTCGGCTACTCGCGCTACGAGGCGATCGTGATCGCGTCGATGATCGAGGCGGAGGCGAAGATCGATTCCGAGAGACCGAAGGTGGCGCGCGTGATCTACAACAGGCTCGAGATCGGCGAGAGGCTCGGCATCGACGCGACCGTCAACTACGCGATCGGCGACCACAAGCTCGGCCTGACCGTCTCGGAGCTCGCGATCGACTCGCCGTACAACACGCGGCTGTACCCGGGGCTCCCGCCGACGCCGATCGGCGCGCCCGGCGAGGAGGCGCTCGAGGCGGCGGCGTCGCCCGCCGAGGGCGAGTGGCTGTTCTACGTCCTCTCGGACTGCGACGGCCGGCACGCGTTCAGCGAGACCTACGACGAGTTCCTCGCCGACAAGGCCGCGTACCAGGCGCTGGGCTGCTCGTGAAGGGGACCGGGAGCTCCGGCTTCGTCGGCATCCTCGGCTGGCCGCTCGAGCACACGCTGTCGCCGGTCATCCACAACGTCGGGTTCCGGCGCGTCGGTCTCGACTGGACGTACCTGTCGTGGCCGGTCGAGCCGCGGCTGCTGGGGGACGCGGTGCGGGGGCTGAGGGCGCTCGGCGCGCGGGGGGCCAACGTGACGATGCCCCACAAGGAGACGGTGATCGAGCACCTCGACGAGCTGTCGGGCGACGCGCGCGACGTGGGCGCGGTGAACACGATCCAGAGGGTCGGCGACCGGCTCGTCGGTCACAACACCGACGTCGACGGCTTCGCCGAGTTCCTCGCCGGCGACGCGGGCTGCGACGCGCGGGGCAAGCGTGCTCTGGTCCTCGGTGCGGGAGGGGCGGCCCGCGCGGTGGTGCGTGCGCTGGACGGGCTCGGCGTCGCCGAGGTGTGCGTCGCCGCGCGCAGCCCGGAGAAGGCCGGGGCCCTCGGTGAGCTGGCCCGGCGGGCGCCGGTGCGCGTCGAGGAATGGGCGAACGCCGCCAAGGTCGCCGGGGACGCCGACGTCGTCGTGAACGCGACGCCGCTCGGCGCGGCGGGGGAGCACGCACTCCGCGGCGCGGAGCTGAGGCCGGAGCAGTGCATCGTCGACCTCCTCTACGTCCCGCCGTCGACGCCGCTGGTCGAGGCGGCGCGGGCCGCGGGCGCACAGGCGTGGGGGGGCCTCGGGATGCTCGTCCGGCAGGCCGCCGCGTCGTTCACGATCTGGACGGGACAGGCCGCTCCGCTCGAGGCGATGTCCGCGGCCGCGATCCACGCGATCAACGCGCACTCGCGCGCCCCGGGCTAGTCGTCCTGCGGGTCGTATCCCGGCAGCAGCGCCAGGGTCGCGGGCGGGCACACGAACAGGCGCGGCGACGACTCGAGGTACTCGTCGCGCGTAGCCCCTCCCCCCGACGTCCGCAGCAGCTCCCGCGCGACGAGCACGTGACAGTCTTCGGCCGGAGGGGCCGCGCCGTCGGCGGCGAGCGCGTCGCCGAGAGCGGATCGCGCGTCGTCGGGACGTCCGTCGAGGAAGTACGCGACCGCGAGCGCGCCCCACAGGCCGGGCCTGTTGTGCGCGTAGTAGGAGAGGCCGTCTTCGATCTCCGGGAGCAGGAACTCGAGGACCTCGACCGCTTCGTCCTCCCGTCCCAGGCGAAGCAATGCTTCCGCCGCAGCGATCCGCGTGCTGGGGCTGTACTCGTCGAGCTCCAGCCGCCGCAGGAGCTGCGCCAGCGCAGCCTCCTCCTCGGCGACGTCGTAGATCGACCACTGGTGGAGGACGTCGGCGTACTCGCCGATCGCCTGCACGTTCGGGAAGTCGTCGAGGTACGCGTACGCCTCCTTCATGCGCGCGATCTCGGGGGCGCCCGCGGCCCCCGCGTCGAGCGCGGCGCGGCCGAGGACGAGGCCGTACTGCCGGCGGTAGGGCTCCCAGCCGCGCCGGCCGAGCACGTCCTCCAGCGCGGCCGCGGCCTCGTCGTGGCGCGCGAACGACGAG
>JALZFC010000009.1 GCA_030861725.1 Actinomycetota bacterium
GTGGGCGGCTCGGCGGCCGGCGCGGCCGCCGCCGCGAGCTCGGCAGCTGCGACCTTGAGGTCGGCGCGGATCGCGTCCACCGGGTCCATCCCGCCGAAGCGCCCGCCCCGCAACGCCGCGGCGGGGTGGAACGTCGGGACGATCGCGGAGCCGTTGCGGCGGTAGACGCGGCCCCGAGCCCGCGTGATCCCGACCGGGGACTCGAGGATGAATTTCGTCGCGAAGTTACCGAGCGTCACGATGACGTCGGGCTGCATGTAGGCCAGCTGCGCCTGGAGCCACGGCGTGCAGGCGGCGATCTCGTCCGGCTGCGGGTCCCGGTTGCCCGGCGGGCGGCACTTGATCACGTTCGCGATCGCGACCTGCGTGCGGTCGAGCCCTATCTCGGCGAGCAAGCGGTCGAGGAGCTGTCCGGCGGCCCCCACGAAAGGACGTCCCTGGAGGTCCTCGTTGCGCCCCGGCGCCTCGCCGATGAACAGCAGACGTGCGTCGAGGTTGCCGTCCGCCCACACCACCTGGGTCCGGGACCCGGACAGCCTGCACCTCGTACACCCGAGAGCCTGTTGCTCGACCGCTCGGATGTCCACGCGCGGAGGCCCCGGGGGACGGGAGGAAGAGGCTGGCACGCCCTGAGGTTATCTCGCCGCCCCGCGCGCGGCAGGTGCCGCCGTCTACGAGACGAGGAGCCTGCCGTCCTCCATGAAGACGTCGCCGTCGACGGTTATCCGGCCCCCCTTGCGGAGGTCGCACACCATGTCCCAGTGGACGGCGGAGTCGTTGAGCCCGCCGCTCTCCGGGTACGAGGCGCCGACCGCTAGGTGGACGGTCCCACCGATCTTCTCGTCGAGCAGGATCTCACCGGAGAAACCGGGGATGCCGTAGTTCGTCCCGATGCCGATCTCGCCGAGGACCTTCGCACCGGGATCGGTGTCGAGCGTCTTCAGCAGGAACTCCTCGTTCTTCCGTGCGGTCGCCTCGACCACCTTGCCGTCCTCGAAGACGAGCCGGATGCCCTCGACGGCCTGGCCGCCGTAGATCGCGGGATAGCTGAAAGTGATGCGGCCCCGGGTCTTGTCCTCGCGCGGGCCTGTGAAGATCTCGCCGTCGGGGAAGTTCTCCTTGCCGTCGGCGGGCAGCCACTTCCGGCCGCCGGTCTCGAGGACAAGGTCGGTTCCCTCGCCCTCGATGTGGATCTCGTTGCGGCCCTCTATCCAGTCGATCATCCGCCGGTGCCGCTCGCCGACCCTCTTCCACTCCGCCACGGGATCGTCGGCGTGGACGAGACAGGCGCCGTAGTAGAACTCCTCGTACTCCTCGAGGCTCATCTCGGCGTCCATCGCGTGTGCCTCGGTCGGGAACAGCGTGACGTTCCACCTGAGGTCGCCGCTGGCCCCCCGGTTCATGAACGTGTCCATCAGCGGCTTGCGGGCGCGCGACGTCACGCCCTGCTTGCGCGGGTCGATCTTCGACAGCTGCCTGGTGTTGTTGTCGGCGATGATCGTGAAGCGGACGTCGAGGTTCTCCGCGAGCCAGCGGTCCGTCTCCCATACGTACTCCAGCTGCTCGTCGCTCGCGTGGTTGTAGAAGATCGGCCCCGCGTGCGGGAGCGACGGGCGCAGGGTCACTTGCGCGCCGCGCTCGAGACAGCGCCGGTAGAGCGCGAGCATCAGCGGCTCGGCGTGGTAGCTCCCGCCGATCCCTACGAGGTCACCCTGCGTGACCCGGCACGAGTAGTCCACCAGGATGTCCGCGAGCTTCTCGACCCGTTCGTCTCTCATCGTCTGCCTCGACTCCCCCCCAGCATGTCGTCGAGGAACCTCCCGACGACTTCGTTGAACTCCCGGTGACGCTCGAGCATCGGCATGTGGCCACAACGGGCGAACAGCTTCAGCTCTGCCTTCGGAAGGTGCCCGGCAAGATACTCGGATGCCGCCGGGATCGTGATCCGGTCGCTGCTGCCTCCTATAACGAGCGCGGGGACCGTAACGTCACCCAGGACCTCGGTCACGTCGAAGTCCCGGTACGACCGGATGAGGTCGAAGATCACGTCCGAGGACGTCTCGGACAGCATGTCGTAGACGAAATCCACCTGGCTCGCCGGCGCGCCGGGGCCGAAGCCCCCGAACGCGACGGTGAGGAACAGGAGGTCCGAGGGCCGCACCACCGCACGCAGCTTGTCGATCGTCGGCGCGCCGCGGCCGAGGACGTCGAGGGGCCGCCGGAAGATCCTCTCGAGGTGCGCGAGCGCTGCCCCTCCAGCGACGGTCTCGACACCGGGCCGGTAGGTCGTGTTGACGAGGACGAGCCCCTTCACGCTCGACCCCAGGAGGTCCGGGCGGGTGTGGGCGAGGTCGAGGGCGATCATGCCGCCGATCGAATGGCCGACCACGACGTACTCCTGCAGGCCCGCCGCGCCGGCGACCTCGACGAGGTCCCGCGCGAGCTGTGCGATCGAGAACGGCGCCGACCCCTTCTCCCGCGACGCGCCGTGGCCCCTGAGGTCGTAGAAGACGAGCCGGTGGCCGCCGATCCCCGGGAGCTGGTAGTGCCACAGGTCGGTGCGCAGGGCGGAGCCGTGGACGAAGATCGCGCCGCGCTCGGACTGCGGCCCCGCCTCCTCCACGAAGGCTTGCGCGCCGTCGGACAACGAGATCGTGCGGGCCCTGATGCCGCGGCGGGTACCGAAGTGCTCCCCGGCCTCGGGATCGTTGCGCCGCCGGCGGCGGACGAGCGCCCGCTGCGTCGCGAGGCCGACGCCGACGCCGGCCGCGGCGCCGGCAAGGGCGAGGACGCCCTGCTTACGCATCCACGAAGACGCGCGGCACGCGCGACGGGATGCGCGTCGTGACCTCGTAGTTGATCGTGCCGATGAGCTCCGCCAGCTCTTCGGCCGTGACGGTCTCTTCGCCGTCGCGTCCGATCAACGTCGCGACCGCCCCGGCCTCGACCTCGTCGCGTCCCGCGTCGACCATGAACTGGTCCATGCAGACGGTCCCCGACACGAGGTAACGGCGCCCCCCGACGAGGACGCTCGCGCGCCCGGAGAGGCGGCGGTCGTATCCGTCCGCGTATCCGGCCGGGACCGTCATCACGCTCGCCTCCCGAGGGACCGTGTACCGGAGGCCGTACGACAGCGCGTCGCCGGCCGGCACCCGCTTGACGAGGTTGACGCGCGCCTTCAACGACAGCGCGGGCCGGAGATCGGCGGTCCCGGCGAACGCGTCGCCGGGCCACAGGCCGTAGCACGCGACGCCGCACCGGACGAGGTCGAAGTGCGACTCCGGCAACGACATCGTCGCCGCGGAGTTCGCGATGTGCCGGAAGGCGAGCGGCACGCCGCCGCGCTCTATCCGCTCCGTGAGCTCGCGGAAGAGGTCCAGCTGCTTGCGCGTGAAGGGATGGTCGGGAACGTCGGCGACGGCGAGGTGACTCCACGTCCCCTCGATCTCGAGCCCGGGGAGCCGGGCGATCTCGACCGCGGCGTCGACCGCGTGCTCGGGCGGAAGGCCGACGCGGTGCATTCCGGTGTCGAGCTTGACGTGCACGGGCACCGTCGCGCCGGCGGCCTGAGCCGAGTCCGACAGGGCCGCGGCGAACGCGCTCGTGTACACCGCCGGCGTCAGCCCCAGCGAGACCATCACCGGCGCGGCCACCGGGGGCGGCTCGGTGAAGACGTGGATCGGGGTCTCGACGCCAGCCTCGCGCAGGTGGATCGCCTCCGCGACGCGCGCGACGCCGAGCCGGGTCGCGCCCGCCCGCACCATCGCCTGTGCGCTCTCGGGGTTGCCGTGGCCGTAGGCGTAACCCTTGACGACGCCCATCACGTCGGCTCCGGAGGCGATCGCCCGCAGCACGCCGACGTTGTGACGGATCGCGCGGAGGTCGACCTCGGCCCAGACGGGGTGACCGCGCTGCTCGATCTCTTCCTTCGTATAGCTCACGATCCCAACGTAAACCGGGAGCGAGCCGCGCCGAGGGCTTCGGCGACGTCCCACGCCAGAGGCCCGGACGGCGCCAGGTCGCCCGCGACCCCGTGCACGTAAGCCGCGCACCATGCCGCCTCGAACGGCTCGACGCCCGCCGCCAGCAGCGCGGCGATCGCACCGGTGAGGACGTCGCCCGTTCCCGCCGTGGCGAGCTCGGGCCCTCCGGCCGGTACGACGACCGCACGGTCCCCCTCCGTCACGACCGTCCGGTGGCCCTTCGCGGCCACCACGCAGCCGAACCGCTGCGCGGCCGTCCGCGCCGCGCCGAGCCGGTCGGCGACCACGTCGGCCGTCTCCGCGTCCAGCAGGCGGGCCAGCTCGGCCGGGTGTGGCGTGATCACCGCGGGAGCCGTGCGCTCCGCGGCGGCGACACGGTCGAGGACGTTCAGGGCGTCGGCGTCGAGCACGACCGGGAGGGCGACCTCGCGGAGCACGCGGCTCACGAGCTCCCGCTGAGCCTCGCCCGTGCCGAGCCCCGGCCCGATCGCGAGGCAACTCGCGCGCTCCACGACGTCGCCGAACGAGCCGAGCGCGTCCGCGCCGAGGACGTCGTCGCCGGTCACGGTCTTCGTGAGGATCTCGGGCAGCAGGCCCGACGCCGCGGCGACGACCGACCGCGTCGAGCCGAGCGTGACGTAGCCGCTGCCCATGCGTCCCGCGCCGCGGGCGCACAGCAGCGCCGCTCCCCTCGTCGGCTCGGAGCCGGCGAGCACGGCGACCGAGCCGCCGCTGCGCTTGTGCGCGTGGAGGGGCCGCGCGGGCAGCGCTCGCCGGACGTCGTCGTCCTCCACGAGGTGCGCCGTCACCGGCGGGATCGCGATCCCGATGCCGGCGACCTCGACCCGGCCGGCGTACGAAGCTCCCGGCGACAGCGCGGTGCCGAGCTTCTCGGCCCCCATCGCGACCGTCACCGCAGCGCGCACCGCGGCTCCCTCGACGGCTCCGGTGGCGCCGTCGACTCCCGAGGGGACGTCCGCGGAGACGACGCGCGGGTGCCCGGCGAGGCCCTCGATCGCCGTCGCCACCGCACCTTCCGGCGCGCCCTTGAAACCCGTGCCGAAGATCGCGTCCACGACGGCGTCGAACTCCGCCGCCGGGGGCAGGGGATCGCCCTCGAACAGTCTCACCGTCCGCACCGACAGCCCTTCGCCGGCGAGCACACGGGCGGAGACGAGGCCGTCGCCTCCGTTGTTCCCCTTCCCGCAGAGCACGAGCACGCGCCGCCCGTACCGGCCGCCCGCGACGCGGATCGCCGCACGGGCGAGGGCGCGGCCGGCGCGCTCCATCAGGACCTCGACCGGGGTGCCGGACGAGACGGCCGCCTCGTCGGCGCGGCTCATCTCCTCGGGCGAGAGAAGCGGTCTCACTCCACGGTGACGCTCTTCGCGAGGTTGCGCGGCTTGTCCGGCGACAGCCCGCGCTCCTTGCAGACGAAGTAGGCGAGGAGCTGCATCGGGATCGTGTCGAGGATCGGCGTGAGCAGCGGCTTCGTCGCGGGGATCTCGAACAGCTCGTTGGCTAGTCCGCGCGCGCGGTCGTCGCCCTGCGGCGCGATCAGGATCGTGTCGGCACCGCGCGCCCGGACCTCCTCGACGTTCGCCAGCATCTTCTCGTACAGCCTCTGACCCGTCAGCACGGCGACGACCGGCACGCCCTTCTCGATCAGCGCGATCGCGCCGTGCTTCAGCTCGCCGGCGGCGTAGCCCTCCGCGTGGATGTACGAGATCTCCTTCAGCTTCAGCGCGCCCTCCATCGCGACGCCCATGCCGACACCGCGGCCGATGAAGATGAAGTCCCGCGCGTCGGCGTAGCGCTTCGCGGCACGCTGGACCTCGCCCTGGATCGAGAGGACCTCCTCGACCTGCTCGGGGAGCCGCTGCATCGCCGCGATCGTCTCGGCCGTTTTCTCCGGGCTCATCGACCCGCGCTCCTGAGCGAGGTAGAGGGCGAGGATGTTGAGCGCGACGAGCTGCGCCGTGAACGTCTTCGTCGCCGCGACCCCGATCTCCGGCCCCGCGTGCGTGAACAGCACGGCATCGGCGTCGCGGGTGATCGACGAGCCGACGACGTTCGTGACCGCGACGACGTGCGCGCCCATCTCCTTCGCGAAGCGGATAGCCGCGAGCGTGTCGGCGGTCTCGCCCGACTGCGCGATGCCGATCACCAGCGACCGCTCGTCGAGCACGGGGTCGCGGTATCGGAACTCCGACGCCAGGTCGAGCTCGACCGGGATGCGCGTCCAGTGCTCGATCGAGTGCTTGGCCGCCATCCCCGCGTGGTACGACGTGCCGCACGCGACGACGACGATCTTGTCGACGCGGCGGACGATGTCGCAGTCCCACTTCACCTCGTCGAGCGTCACGCGTCCCGCGTCGTCAAAGCGGCCGCGCATCGTGTTCCGGACCGCCGCGGGTTGCTCGAAGATCTCCTTCAGCATGAAGTCCTCGTAGCCGCCCTTCTCCGCGGCCTCCGCGTCCCACCCGACGTGCACGGCCTCCGGCGCGACCTCGGCGCCGTCGAAGCCGAACACCCGGACCTTCCCGGCCGTGACCTCGGCGATCTGCCGGTTCGCCAGCGGGATCACGTCCCGCGTGTACGCGAGCAGCGCCGGGATGTCGGAGGCGACGAGCCCCATCGTCTCCGTAGCCCCGACGATCAACGGGGGCTCCTGCCGCGCGACGACGATCTTGTCGGGCTCGTCCAGCCAGATGCAGACGAGAGCGAACGCGCCCTCGAGGATCGTGACGGCCTCCGTGACGGCCGCGCGCAACGTGGGGGTGCCCGACCCGAGCAAGCTCTCGAGCAGGTGCGCTACGACCTCGGTGTCCGTCTGCGAGCGGAAGCGGTGCCCTTCCTCCTGCAGCCGCTCGCGCAATACGTCGTGGTTCTCGATGATCCCGTTGTGCACGATCGCGAGCCGCCCGGTGCAGTCGCGGTGCGGGTGGGCGTTCGCGTCGGTGGGAGCGCCGTGCGTCGCCCAGCGCGTGTGCCCGATGCCGAGCCGTCCGTGGATCCACGACCGGTTGAGCCGTCCCTCTAGGACGCCGAGCCGCCCGGCCCGCCGCTCTACGGCGATCGCGCCGCCGGACACGACCGCGACACCCGCGGAGTCGTAGCCGCGGTATTCGAGCTTGCGCATCCCGTCGAGCATGACCTCGAGCGCGTCGTCACTGCCTACGCAGCCGACGATTCCGCACATGGGAACCTCCTGTGGTCGCGTTATGGGGCGCGGCTCGGACGCCTCGCCGACGTACGCGAAAGAGGAGCCACGCCGGGGCCGGTTTGTCCCCCGGGATCGCTCCCGGGTTTTGTCGGCACCGTCACGACCGTGGCCGGCCGAGGGTCACCCGCCGAATGGGCCGCCCTACCCTCCGCTTCCTTCGTGCGTATCGCCGAGGCGATCCGCGCGCGGCGGCCTTTCGAGATCCCCTGCCTCGTCGTCTCGCCCCCTCCTACGGCGAGACCTGGCGCTAGATCCGGACTTGGTGGTGCTTCCTCTCTGCCCGGTAAGGGTACCCGCACGGGACCCGCTCGAAAAGGAGGCTTGGCAGAATCTGGACGGGGTCGCGACGCCCAACAGAGAAATGACCGGCAGTCATGCGCGTGCCTCCTCATCCTTGCGCTCTGCGATTATCGGTTCGAGCCGCTTTGTCGTGGCGCTCTTCGGGCGGCCCGGCTTGCGGTCCCATTCGCCAGCGAAACGCATCACCGTCGGCTTCAGCCACACCGGCCCCGCCGCAAGATCTGCGTGCGGGGCGGGGAACTTCGACGACCGGGCGAGCTCGGACGCGCGCTGGCGGGATGTCTTCAGGATCTCGGCGATCTCGGTGATCCCAACGAGCTCCGGATACGTCGGTTCCGTGAGCCTGTCCTCGAAGAGCGACCACTCGGTCACCTCGAGATCCTGAACCGGTCCCATCCCGAGGCCGACAGCTTCGAGAATAGGAGCGATCGCGGCTACGGCTTCGGTGCCTGCTCTCGCGGCGTCGACAGCTTCCACAGCGATCCGGATCGTGAGGGACTTCGGGCCGGCGCTGATCGCCGGCGCCAGGTCCGCGAGCTTCTCGGCGAGCGCGGCCACCTGCTCGTCGGCAGTCGGCCCGGAGGCCGGGACGCCCCCAAGGCCAATCGCGACGCTCCATTCCTTCAGGCGGTCTCCATCCTGCGCCTTTCCCTTGCGTGTGTCAACAGTATCGCAAGCGCAGACAGAAGCAAGGGTTTTCCCAGGGACAACAGCGCCTAGCGCTGACAATCGCATACGTTGACTAGATGCCCGCCCGGGGGCGGTTGTGCCGAGTGGGGTGATCAGCCCCCCAGCTGCGCCTCGACCACGCCCGCCAGCTCCCGCGCGACCCGCTCTGCGGTCGCCGCGTCCTCGGCCTCGACCATCACCCTGACCAGAGGCTCCGTGCCCGACGCCCGCAGCAGGACCCGGCCGGCAGACCCGAGCGTCTCCTCGGCGTCCCGAACCCGGCTCCAGACCTCCTCGGACGACTCGAGCGCACCGCGATCGGCGATGCGGACGTTCAGGAGCACCTGCGGGTACGGCTCGAAGACCGCCGCCAGCTGCGACAGGGGCTCGGCGGCGCCGGCGACGATCTCGGCGAGCTTCAGGCCCGTCAGCACGCCGTCCCCTGTGGTCGCGTGCTCGCCGAAGATCACGTGGCCGGACTGCTCGCCGCCGAGGACCGCACCGTGCTCGGTCATCGCCTCCGCCACGTGGCGGTCGCCGACCGGCACCGTCACCGTCTGGATCCCCGCCCCCTCGAGCGCACGGCGGAAGCCGAGGTTCGCCATCACGGTCGCGACGACGAGCCCGCCGGCGAGGTGCCCGGTCTCGTGGAGGCGGAGGGCTGCCAGCGCGATGATCCGGTCGCCGTCCACGACGGCGCCGGTCTCGTCGACGGCCAGCACCCGGTCGGCGTCGCCGTCGAAGCCGAGGCCGAACGCGGCGCCCTCCGACACGACCGTCTTCGCCAGTGTGTCCAGCGACGTCGACCCGCAGTCGACGTTGATGCGCGCGCCGTCGGGCTCCGCGTGGATCGCCACGACGCCGGCGTCGGCGCGCGCGAACGCCTCGGGGGCCACGGCCCACGCCGCGCCGTACGCGCAGTCGAGCACGACACGAAGGCCGTCGAGCGAACCGTCGAGCGCCGCGAGCAGGTGGTCGACGTAGCGGCCCGCGGCGTCCTCGACGGCCGTGACGCCGCCCACTCCCTCACCCTCGGGCAGGTCCGCCGGCGGCGATGCGACGAGCGACTCGATCGCCGCCTCCTCGTCCCCCGACACCTTCGAACCGACGGCGGAGAAGAACTTGATGCCGTTGTCGGCGACGGGGTTGTGCGACGCGGAGACGACGGCTCCCGCGGCGGCGTCCTCCGCCCGGGTGAGCCACGCGATGCCGGGCGTCGGGAGCACTCCCGCGTCGAGGACCTGGGCCCCCGCGGAGCAGAGCCCGGCCGCTAGAGCCCCCTGGAGCATCGGCCCCGACAGCCTGGTGTCGCGTCCGACGACCACGCGGCCCCCGCCGGGCGCGAGCACGAGCCCCGCCGCGCGCCCGAGCGCGAGCGCGAGGTCCGGCGTCAGGTCGCGGTTCGCGACACCGCGGACGCCGTCGGTGCCGAAGAGCCTCGTCATCGGGCGATCTTCGCGTGGTTTCCGGGCCCCCGGCCCCAGACCGTCGCCGGAGGCGACGACGCCGAGCGAAGAGCAATCCGCCCCGGACGGGATCGCTTGCGATCCCGTTAGGGCGCAAGGGGATCGCTTGCGATCCCCACAGAAGGCAAGGCAGCCGTCGCCGGAGGCGACGACGCCGAGCGGCAAGGGATCTGCATCGGACGGGATCGCCTGCGATCCCGTTAAGCCAAATAGGATCGGCTCCGCCGCCATGAGAAACGACCTGTTCCTGCGCGCCTGCAGAGGCGAGGCCACCGAGATCGTCCCCGTCTGGTTCATGCGCCAGGCCGGGCGCAGCCTGCCCGAGTACCGGGAGCTGCGCGAGCGCCACTCGATCCTCGAGGTCTGCCGCACGCCCGAGCTGGCCGTCGAGGTGACGCTGCAGCCCGTCCGGCGCCTCGGCGTCGACGCGGCCATCCTCTTCTCCGACATCGTCGTGCCGCTGCAGGCGATGGGGGTCGAGCTCGACATCGCGCCGGGGGTCGGCCCGGTCGTCGCGTCGCCGGTGCGAACCGCGCAGGACGCGGACCGCCTGCGGCCGGTCGAGCCCGAAGAGGGCGTCCCGTTCGTGCTGGAGGCGATCGCCGCGCTCGTCGAGCAGCTCGACGTGCCGTTGATCGGCTTCGCCGGGGCGCCGTTCACGCTCGCGTCGTACCTCGTCGAAGGCGGCCCGTCGCGCGACCACGCGCGCACGAAGGCCCTGATGCTCGGCGACCCCGCGACGTGGCACAAGCTGATGGACCGGCTGTCGGAGGCGATCCTGGCGTACCTGCGGGCCCAGGTCGGCGCGGGGGCCGCGGCCGTCCAGCTCTTCGACTCGTGGGCCGGCGCGCTCGCACCGCGGGACTACGAGGCGCACGTCGCGCCGGCGGTCACGAGGATCCTCGAGGGTCTCGGGGACCTCGGCGTGCCGCGCATCCACTTCGGCGTCGGCACCGGAGAGCTCCTCGAGCTGATGGCGGCGACGGGCACGGACGTCATGGGTGTGGACTGGAGGGTCCCGTTGAGCAGGGCGCGGGCGCGCCTCGGCGACGCGCGCGTGCTCCAGGGGAACCTCGACCCCGCGCTGTGCCTCGCGCCGTTCGAGGTCGTGCGCGACAAGGCGAACGAGGTGCTCGAGGAGACAGGGGGGCGGAGGCACGTCTTCAACCTCGGCCACGGCGTGCTGCCGGCGACGGACCCGGACACGCTCGCGCGGCTCGTCGACTTCGTGCACGGATGGAGCGTGCGATGAAAGGCGTCCTCGTCATGGCGTACGGGACCCCGCGCGGGCTCGACGACGTGGAGGCGTACTACACCGACATCCGTCACGGACGCCCGCCGGCGCCGGAGCAGCTGCGCGAGCTCACCGCACGCTACGAGGCGATCGGCGGCAAGTCGCCCCTCTACGAGATCACCGAGGCACAGCGCCTGGGTCTCGAGGCACGCCTCGACGGCGTCCGCACGTACCTCGGACAGAAGCATGCGGCGCCGGCGATCCCGGACGCGATCGACGCGATGGCGGCGGACGGCGTCGACCAAGTCGTGGGGCTCGTGCTCGCGCCGCACTACTCGAACATGAGCATCGGCGACTACCGCAGGCGCGTCGCGCGCGCGATGGCGGGTATCGGCTGGGAGGTCCCGCTGACGGTGATCGAGAGCTGGCACCTGGAGCCGGGCTACGTGGACCTCCTCGCGCGCCGGGTGAAGGACGCGCTCGTGCGGCTCGGCGCGACGGCGCAGGAGCGCTCGGCCGTGGTCTTCACCGCGCACAGCCTCCCGGAGAAGATCCTCGCGTCGGGCGACCCCTACGCGGCGCAGCTTCAGGAGACCGCCGACGCGGTCTCCGCGGCCGCGTCGCTTCCGGCGCACACGATCGGATGGCAGAGCGCGGGGCACTCGCCCGACCCGTGGATCGGACCCGACGTGCTCGACGTCCTCGAGCGCCTGGCGCGAGACGGCGTGCGCGGGGTCGTCGTGTGCCCGTGCGGGTTCGTCTCGGACCACCTCGAGGTGCTCTACGACGTCGACGTCGAATGTGTCCGGAAGGCCGCGGAGCTCGGCATCGAGCTCGTCAGGACGGAGTCGCCGAACGACGACCCGGACTTCCTCGACGTGCTCGCGGCGGTCGTTCGCCGGGAGCTCGACCGGACGCCGGACCGTCTCGACTCAGAGACGGCGTGACGGCGCCCGTCGTCGCCGTCACCGGCGGGGGCATCACGGGACTGGTGACGGCCCGCGCCGTCCTCCGCGCCGGTCTCGACGTCGTCGTCCTCGAAGCGGCCCCCGACGCCGGCGGGAAGATCGTCACGAAGTCGCTCGAGGGTCTAGCCGTCGAGGGCGGCCCCGACTCGTTCCTCGCGCGCGACCGATGGGGTGTCGAGCTGTGCCGGTCGATCGGCCTCGGCAACGAGCTGGTCGGCCCCGCCGTGTTCGGCGGGATGGTGTGGTCGAGGGGGCGGCTGCACCCGTTGCCGCGCGGCCTCGTCTCGGGCATCCCGACGCTCCCGGTGTCGGTGCTCAGGACCGGCCTCGTGTCGCGACGCGGCGCCGTGCGCGCCGCCGCCGACCTCTTCCACCCGAAGCCATTGACCGGGCGCGACGTCGCGATCGGAGCGCTCGTCAGGGAACGGCTGGGCGACGAGGTGCTGGAACGGCTGGTCGACCCGCTCCTGGCGGGGACGAGGGCAGGGGATGCCGACGAGACGAGCCTCGCCGCCGCGGCCCCCGAGCTCGACACCGTCGCGCGCCGCCATCGCAGCCTCATCCTGGGGCTGCGCGCCTGGGGTCCCGACAATCCCGGGAAGACGTCGCCGCCGGACTTCCTGGCGCCGCTCGGGGGCATGTCGCGCATCGTCGGCGCGCTGAAGACCGAGCTGCACGACGCCGACGTGCGCTACGACAGCGCGGTCGAGAGCGTGGCCCGGGACGGGAGGAGCCTCCGGCTCGAGACCCGCTCGGGCGACGTGCGGGCGGACGGCGTCGTGCTCGCGGCACCGGCGTACGCGGCCGCGCGCCAGGTGTCGGGTCTCGATCCCGCAGCCTCGCGGGCCCTCGCGTCGATCCCGTACGCGTCCGTAGCCGTCGTCGCGCTGCTGTACCCGTCTGCGGCGGGAGCACCGCCGTCACGCGGCAGCGGAATGCTCGTCCCGAGGGCCGAGAGCCGGACCGTCGCGGCCTGTACCTGGTATTCGGTCAAATGGCCGGCGTCCGCGCCTCCGGCCGGCTTCCTGCTCCGGGCCGTCGTCGGCAGGAGCGGGCGCCATCCGGCCCTCGACCACGGCGACGACGACCTGGTTGCGGCGGTGCACGAGGACCTGGCGGCCATGCTCGGACTGAAGGCCGGGCCGCGGGCGTACCTCGTCACGCGCTGGGACGACGCGCTGCCGCAATATCTCGTGGGCCATCTGGACCGCGTCACGGGCGCGGAGCTCGCGCTCGCGCAGCACGGGCCGTTGTTCCTCGCCGGCGCCGCCTATCGCGGCTCCGGCATCCCCGACTGCATCAGGCAGGCGACCGAGGCGGCGGCGGCGGTCGTGAACGCGCTGGTCTAGCCGAGCCCCGCGAGGGCCGCGGCGGCGACCACGAGGTCCTCCGACGCGAGGCCGACCGACTTGAAGACCGTGATCTCCGCCTCGGGACGGCTCCCGCGCACCACGTCTCCCAGCTCGTGGATCGCGCCGGGAGAGAGGGCGCCTGAGTGAAGCGGCCCGAGGACGTCGCCCGCCTCGGCCATCGCCGCGGCCTTCGCCTCGACGACCACCGCGGCCCGCTCGACCGCCGCGTCGTCCAGCTCGCGCGCGTCGGGCTTGTACGCGCCGACCGCGTTCACGTGGCCTCCGCGCGGCAACAAGCGGCCGTCGAACAACGGCGACGCGCTCGTCGTGCACGTGCAGACGATTTCCGCCGCGCGCACGTCCTCCGGCGCACCCGTCCGCGCGTCGAGGCCGGCCCCACGCGCCTCTTCGACGAGATCTGCTGCGCTCGCCTCCGTGCGTGCGACCACCACGAGCGATTCGATCTCCCGAACGGCACGCATCGCCTCGAGATGCCCCCTCGCCTGGGTCCCCGCGCCGAAGATCACGAGCCGGCTCGCATCGGGAGCAGCGAGGTGACGGGTCGCCACCGCCGACACCGCCGGCGTGCGCAGCGCGGTGACCGCAGCGCCGTCGACCATCCCCACGGGCTCGAGCGACTCGCGCGCGAACAGGACGTAGACGCCGTTGATCAGAGGCTTTCCCGTCGCGGGGTTCGACGGGTTGACCGTGACGAGCTTGACGCCGACGCCGGCAACGCCCCACGCGGGCATCACGAGGAGGTCGCCGCCTCCGACGTCGAGGTGCGACCGCTGCGGGACCTCCACGCCGCCCTCGGCGAACAGCCGCTCGAGCGCGTCGACCGCCACGCCCATCGGCACGGCCCGCCGCAGCGCCGCGGCGTCGAGGTACGGGATCTGCGTCAACGCAGCAGGAACCCCGTCCCCATCTCGTCGGCGGGGTCGAGGTAGAACTCGTGCGTGCCGGTTCGGAACGCGCTGCCTTCCACCTCGGTGATCACCGCCGGCTCGCCCCCGAGGTCGGTGCCGCCGGAGACGCGGGCGGTGAACACGCTGCCGACGATGCTCTCGTGCCGGAGCGTCTCTCCCCGCGGCAGCTCGCCCGACGCGTCGAGCAACGCGAGCCGCGCGCTGGTCCCGCTTCCGCACGGAGACCGGTCGACCTCGCCGTCGGCGAAGATCGTGACGTTGCGCTGAGCGAGCCCGGCGTGTCCGGGCACGTCCTCGAAGAAGATCACGCCGTAGACGTCACGCAGCTCCGGTTCGACCGGGTGGACGACGTCGTGCGCGCCCTCGACGGCGCGTTTGATCTCCCGCCCCAGCTCGATCAGCCGCGGCAGGTCCTCCGGCGTCACACTGAGACCGAGATCGCCGGCCGCGACCGATGCGTAGAACGCGCCGCCGAACGAGACGTCGCACGTCACCGGCCCTGCGATCGTGTCGACCTTGAGGCCGGTGTCCCAGACGAACGAGGGGACGTTCGTGAAGCGGACCGAGGCCACCCTGTCGCGGGCCATGGTCGCCGTGGTGGTCAAGCGTCCGGAGGGGGCATCGACCATCACCGTCGGGCGTTTCCCTTCCGGCCGGACACGCCCCGACTCGAGCGCCCACGTGACGAGCGCGATGGTGCCGTGACCGCACGCGGTGCTGTAGCCCTCGTTGTGGAAGAAGACGACGCCGAGATCGCCGCCTTCGTCGGCGGGCTCCGTCACGAAGCACCCGTACATGTCCGCGTGCCCGCGTGGCTCGTACACGAGCATCTTCCGCACGTCGTCCAGGTGCTCCTTCGCATAGCGCCGCTTGTCGAGGATCGAGTCGCCTCGAAGCGGCGGGACGCCGCCCGTGACGATGCGGAAGGGCTCGCCGCCCGTGTGGTAGTCGGTGGTCGTGACGATCCTCGGCTGCGCCATCGGGTCATCTTCGCAGGGGCGGAAGGGCTATTAGGCTTCGGGAGCCCCGTCCCCGCCACGAAAGAGGTTGCGACGATGTCCGACGACCTGCTGTACGCGAGCTACCCGGTGTTCCGCGCCGGCACGGCGGAGCCCGGCCCCGACCGGGAGCTGGCGGCCAAGCAGCTCGAGGAGCTCTTCGCCGAGTGGGAGGGCCGCGTCCAGCTTCGCGGCGCGTACTCGACGGCGGCGTTCGCGGCCGGTGCCGACCTCATGTTCTGGTGGGTGTCGTCTTCCGTCGACGACCTCCAGCAGCTGACGATCGAATTCCGAAGGACTCACCTCGGCTCCCTCTGCACGCCGGTCCACGCGTTCCTCGGGGTGGTGCAGCCGGCGGAGTTCGCGAAGGACCACCTCCCGGCGTTCGCGAAGGGCGAGCCGCCGAAGAAGTACGCCTGCGTGTACCCGTTCGTGCGGACGCCGGACTGGTACCTGCTCGACCCGGGGGAGCGGGGGCGGCTGCTGCGGGAGCACGGCGAGGGGGGCCGCGAGTTCCCCGAGGTCCTCGCGAACACGACGAGCGCGTTCGGCCTGGGCGACTACGAGTGGATCCTCGCGTTCGAGGCCGATTCGCCCGACCGGATCGTGAAGCTGATCCGGAGGCTGCGCGCGACGGAGGCGCGCCGCTTCACGAAGCTGGAGACGCCGTTCATCACGGGGATCCGCAAGCCGCTCCCGGAGATAGTGGCCGACCTGATCTGACGCTCACGCCCTCGCCCACTCCTCGAATCTCCGCCACGTCGTCGCCGCGACCCTCTTCCCCGCGTTCTTCAGCGCCTCGTAGTCGCCGGCGGCCTGCGCTACGAGCAGGCGGCCGAACGTGTACGGCCTGCCCGGGACCTCGAGGTCCTCGACGGGCGCGTCCAGGATCACCAGCGCGCGCACGGTGTCCGGCCCCCCCTTGTGCAACTGGCCGGTCGAGTGGAGATAGCGGGGGCCGAAGCCCGACGTCGTCGCGATCCCGTAGGAACGCGACAGCTTCGCCCGGGCGAGGCCGAACACCTCCTGCCCCTCCGCGGTGCGCGGCGCGAACGCCAGCAGCGCCGCGTAGTCCGGCGACGCGGCCCCCGAGAACAGCTCGTCGACGTCGTCCGCCGGCCACTCCGGTGAGCCCGATGACTCCAGCACCGCCCGGCTCGCCTTCTTCGCGGCCTCGACGTCGGGCTGGTCGAACGCGTTGATCCCGAGGACCGAGCATGCGACTGCGGTGGCGAACTCCCACACGAACATCTGCGCGCCGAGGTCCTGCGGCTCCCGCACGTCCAGACGTATGACGGGATGACCCTGGGAGACGAGACCCGCTACGCATTCGTCCAGCGCGGCGTCACGCTCGAGCCTCAGGTGGACGAAGACCCGGTCGTCGCCGTACCGGTCGAGTAGCGGCTCGCCGACGACCGGGACGATCCCCCGCCCGTGCTTGCCGGTCGACTCCGCGACCAGTTGCTCGACCCAGTCGCCGAAAGGTGCAAGGGCCGGTGACGTCAGGAACGTCAGCTTGTCGCGCCCCCGCTCGGCCAGGCGTCCCAGCGCGGCTCCTATCACGAGCCCCGGATTGTCTCCCGGCGGGACGCCCAGACCACACGCGGCGGCCGCCGCGGCGGCGTGATCGAGCAGCTCGTCCAGGTCGACCCCGGTCAGCGCCGCCGGCACCAGCCCGAACAGCGACAGCGCCGAATAGCGACCGCCGATGTCGGGACGGTTCAGGAACACGCCGCCGAACGACTCGTCCCTCCCGAGGTCTTCGAGCGGCGTGCCGGGGTCGGTAATCGCGACGAAGTTGCGCGTGTCCTCCGCGCGCTCGCGGAAGTACGCGAAGAGCGACGTCGTCTCCATCGTCCCACCGGACTTGCTGGACACGAGGAAGAGGTTCTCGGACGCGCCGAGGCCCTCCGCCACGGCGCGTACCGCTGCGGGGTGCGTCGAGTCGAGCACGGTCAGGTGCGGGTGGCCGGGCCGCGCGCCGAAGCAGGTGGCGAAGACCTCGGGCGCGAGGCTGGACCCGCCCATCCCCAGAAGGACGGCACGGTCCACGTGGCTGCCGGTGTCGCGGACGAAGGCCTCGACCGGAGCGAGGTCGCCGCGGATCGTGTCCGGGAGGTCGAGCCACCCCAGCCGCTCGGCGGGATCGTCCTCGCCCGGCCCCCACGCCGTCGCGTCGCGCTTCCAGATGCGCGCCGCGAGGTCTTCCGGAGGCGCCTCGTCGAACCCTTCTATCCGCCACCGATCGACGTCCACGTGCCTCCTCTTGGAGCATCGCCGAGGCGATGCTCCGTCTTCGCCGTGCCTGCAGTGCAACGTATCTCCCCTCCGGGACCGCCCGATAAGCGCGGTAGCTTTGGACGGGACATCCAAGGAGGAACCCATGACGACGGCATCCTCGCCCTTCGGCGCCCGGGCGACGCTCGAGACGAGCTTCGGCGACCACACCTACTACAGCCTCCCGGCGCTGGCCGCAGCGGGCGTCGCCGACCTCGAGGCGCTCCCGGTGACCGTCAAGATCCTGCTCGAGAACCTCCTGCGGCTCGCGGCGACCACGCAGCACGCGGACGAGGACGACGTCGCGTTCCTCGCGGGGTGGGGGCGCGGCGACCTCACCGCCCGCGAGTTCCCGTTCTCGCCGGCGCGCGTGATCCTCCAGGACTTCACCGGAGTCCCGGCGACGGTCGATCTCGCGGCGATGCGTTCGGCCATCGAGCGCGCGGGCGGAGACGCGTCGAGGGTCGACCCGCTCGTGCCGGTCGACCTCGTCATCGACCATTCCGTTCAGGTCGACTCGTTCGGCAGCGCGATGTCGTACACGATCAACGTCGAGCGCGAGTACGAGCGCAACCACGAGCGGTACTCGCTCCTGCGGTGGGCGCAGCAGGCCTTCGCGGGGTTCCGCGTCGTCCCTCCCGGCATGGGGATCGTGCACCAGGTCAACCTCGAGCACCTCGGCCGCGTCGCGCACACGCTCGAGACCCCCGCCGGGCGGACGGTCGTCTTCGACACGCTCGTCGGGACCGACTCGCACACGACGATGATCAACGGCCTGGGCGTGCTCGGCTGGGGCGTCGGCGGCATCGAGGCGGAGGCCGGCATGCTCGGCCAGCCGCTGCCGATGGTCACGCCCAAGGTGGTCGGCTTCCGCCTCACCGGCGCGCTACAGACCGGCGTCACCGCCACCGACCTCGTGCTGACGGTCACGGAGATGCTCCGCAAGCACGGCGTCGTCGGCAAGTTCGTCGAGTTCTACGGCCACGGGCTGAGCAGCCTCGCCGTCGCCGACCGGGCGACGATCGGGAACATGTCGCCGGAGTTCGGCTCTACCGCCGCGTACTTCCCGCCCGACGACCAGACGATGAAGTACCTGCGACTGACGGGACGCCCCGCCGAGGTCCTCGAGCTCGCCGAGCGGTACTGCAAGGCGCAGGGCATCTACCGCACCGACGAGACGCCCGACCCAGTCTTCACCGAGACGCTCGAGCTCGACCTCGCGACGGTGGAGCCGAGCGTCGCCGGGCCGCGGCGGCCGCAGGACCGCGTGCCGCTGGCCGGGATCTGGGACAGCTTCACGAGCGTCTACCCGCCCAAGGACACGGCCCGGGAGCGAGTCAGCGACGGCGCCGTGGTGATCGCGGCGATCACGAGCTGCACGAACACGTCGAACCCGTCGGTGATGCTCGCCGCGGGCCTGCTCGCGCAGAAGGCCGTGGACGCCGGGCTCGCTCCGGCGCCGTGGGTGAAGACCAGTCTCGCCCCCGGCTCCCGCGTCGTGACGGAGTACCTCGAGCGCTCGGGCGTGCTGCCGTACCTCGACAAGCTCGGCTTCAACGTGGTCGGCTACGGGTGCACGACGTGCATCGGCAACTCGGGGCCGCTCCCCGACGACGTCGCCGCGGCGATCGACGAGAGTGACCTCGCGGTCGTCTCGGTCCTCTCCGGCAACCGCAACTTCGAGGGACGCATCCACCCGCAGGTGAAGGCGAGCTACCTCGCGTCGCCGCCGCTCGTCGTCGCGTTCGCGCTCGCGGGCCGCGCGGACATCGACATGACGAAGGAGCCGCTGGGGACGGGGGCGGACGGTCGCGACGTGTACCTGAAGGACCTGTGGCCGTCGCCGGAGGAGGTCCAGCAGGCGATGCTCGCCGTCACGGCCGAACTGTTCACGAAGGAGTACGCGAAGGTCTTCGAGGGCGACGAGCACTGGGCGGAGCTGCCCTCGCCCACAGGCGCGCTATACGAGTGGGACCCGGAGTCGACGTACGTGCAGGAGCCGCCGTTCTTCACCGACCTCGGGCCGGAGCCCTCGGAGCCCGCCGATATCCACGGAGGCCGGGTGCTGTGCCTGGTCGGCGACTCGGTGACGACCGACCACATCTCGCCGGCGGGATCGATCGCGCCGGCGTCCCCGGCCGGGCAGTGGCTGAAGGAGCAGGGCGTCGAGGTACGCGACTTCAACAGCTACGGCTCGCGCCGCGGGAACCACGAGGTGATGATGCGCGGCACGTTCGCGAACATCCGCTTCCGCAACGTCCTGGCCGAGGGCAAGGAGGGGGGCTGGACGAAGAAGCTCCCCGAGGGGCAGATCACGACGATCTACGACGCGTCCGCCGCATACCGCGCGGAGGGCACGCCGCTGCTGATCGTCGCGGGCAAGGAATACGGCTCGGGCAGCTCGCGGGACTGGGCGGCGAAGGGCCCCGCGCTCCTGGGCGTGAAGGCCGCGATCGCCGAGAGCTTCGAGCGCATCCACCGCAGCAACCTCGTCGGGATGGGGATCCTCCCGCTGCAGTTCCGTGCGGGGGAGAACGCGGAGTCGCTCGGCCTCACCGGTCACGAGACCTACGAGATCACGGGGATCGAGGGGGGACTGAAGCCGCACGCGGAGCTGACGGTCCGGGCGGACGAGGTGGACTTCACGGTGGAGTGCCGCATCGACTCGGCCGTCGAGCTCGACTACTACCGCCACGGGGGCGTGCTGCAGCTGGTGCTCCGGAGGATGCTCGCCGAATCCAGCTGAAGTAGTTTTTTACGGCGGGTCGTAGGGCGAGCCCTGCGACTCCGATGGGTGGGGCTCCTCTAGACAAGGAGGCGGGATGAGCATCGTCGTCGTATGGGTGGTCGACGTCGCGGTCGCCCTGGGGTCGTGGGTCCTCATCTGGATCGGCCGCGAGACGAACTGGCTTGACGTCTTCGAGCCTGCAGTGGTGGGTCTCGCGATGAGCGTGATCGGGATCTCGACGTTGGTCGGCATCTACGCCGGGAGCGGTGGTCCGAAGACGAAGATGCGCAACTCGATCGCGGCCGGATTCAGCACCACGTACATCTATCTGTTGACGAGCCTGCTCGTTCTGGGCGACTTCGCCGATTCGCTGGGGCCTCTGGCAAGCGAGATCCTCGACAACTTCACGGTCATGGTGACGACCATCGTCGGGTTCTACTTCGTGTCCCGCGCGACGGAGAACGTCAACGCGGCCATCCAGACCCGTAAGACCACCGAAGCAGTCGGTGCGGGTGGAGGGGGTGTAGGGGGCTTGGCGGCGGACGTGGCCCCCGCGGCGCCCGCAGCCTCGGCGCTCGACGAGTAGGGACGAGAGGCCTCAGGCGAACGCGCGGTACGCCAGACCGGCCGCCCCGCAGGCGAGCACCACGTAGACGACGTTGGCCCTGTAGCGCCACAGCGCCGCGAACGACGCGGCCGCGAGGAGCGTCGCGAAGACGTCGATCGTCGAGAGGTCCGGCAGCGGGAAGTCGGCACCGAGGACGTGGCCGCGTCGGACGTCGTCGAACAGCGCGAACGTGCCGAACGTCACGGCCAGGTTCAGGATCACGCCGACGACGGCCGCCGTGATCGCCGCCAGAGCCGCGCTCAGCCCCCGCTGTCCCCGCAGCCGCTCGACGAACGGAGCGCCGAGGAAGATCCACAGGAAGCACGGCGCGAACGTCGCCCACGTCGTCACGGTCGCCCCGAGGACGCCGGCGACGACCGGGTCGAGCCCGCCGGGGAAGTTGTACCCCCCCAAGAACCCGACGAACTCCGTGACCATGATCAGCGGGCCCGGCGTCGACTCGGCCAGGCCGAGGCCCGTCACCATCTGCCCCGGTGCGAGCCACCCGAACTGCTGGACCGCGGCCTGGTTGATGTACGAGAGCACTGCATACGCTCCGCCGAACGTCACCATCGCGGCCTGGCTGAAGAAGATCGCTTCCTTGCTCAGCGTGTCGTCCGTCCCGCGCACGGCGAGGACGAGCAGCAGCGGCCCCCACCACACCGCGAGCCCCGCCGCCAGCACCTTCGCGCTCCGGCGCCAGCCGGGGATCGGCCCTGCCTCCACGTCCTCCGGCATCGTCGCCGGCCTCATGGCGAAGAACCCCACTGCCGCCGCCCCCACGACGATCAGCGGGAACGGCACCTGGAAGAAGAAGATCGCCACGAACGCCGCGGCCGCCACGGCCCACGCGGCCCGGCTGTTCAGCGCCTTCGCGCCCACGCGGATGACCGCGGCGGCGACGAGGCCGATGACGGCGGAACGCAGGCCGTAGAAGACCGCCGCGACCCAGTCGACGTCTCCGTGCACCGCATACGTCCAGGAGAGGCCGAGGATCAGGAAGAACGCCGGCAGCACGAACAGCACACCTGCGACGATCCCGCCGAGCGTCCCGTTCAACAGCCACCCGACGTAGATCGCGAGCTGCTGCGCCTCCGGCCCCGGCAACAGCATGCAGAAGTTCAGCGCGTGCAGGAACCGGTCGTTCGAGATCCAGCGCCGCCGGTCGACGAGCTCGTCGTGCATGATCGCGATCTGCCCGGCGGGGCCGCCGAAGTTGACGAACCCGAGCTTCAGCCACCAGAGGAACGCGTCGCGCCGCGGCACGAGGTCGCGGCGACCCGCGCGCACGTCCACGGGTGGGGCGGGATCTAGCGCTTGCTGTACTGAGGCGCCTTGCGCGCCTTCTTCAGCCCGTACTTGCGGCGCTCTTTCTCACGCGCGTCGCGCGTGAGGAAGCCGGCCCGCTTCAGCGCGGGGCGCAGGTCCGGGTCGAGCTCGACCAGCGCCTTCGAGATCGAGTGACGAAGCGCCCCGGCCTGGCCGCTGACGCCGCCGCCCTCGATCTTGCAGATGATGTCGTAACGGCCCTCCGTCTCGGTGAGACGGAGGGGCTCGGTGATGATCATGCGGTGGGTCGCGCTCGGGAAGTAGTCCTCGATCGGGCGCCCGTTGATCTCCCAGCGGCCGGAACCCGGAAGGACGCGCGTGCGGCAGACGGCTTCCTTGCGCCGGCCGGTAGCGCGGACGAGAGCATCAGCCACCGGTTACCTCCTCTATGGAATGCGCCTGCTCCGGGTCCTTCGGTGCGGCGACGTCCTTGATGTCGAGCATCTTCGGCGACTGAGCGCCGTGCGGGTGCTCGCCGCCCGAGTAGACCTTCAGCTTCTTGATCATTGCCCGGCCGAGACGGTTGCTGGGAAGCATCCCTTTGACGGCCTTCTCGACCGCGATGTCGGGCCGCTCGGCCATGAGCTTCGAGTACGGGACCGACGTGAGGCCGCCGGGGTAGCCGGAGTGGCGGTGGTATTGCTTGTCGGTCAGCTTGCTGCCCGTGAGCACGACCTTGTTCGCGTTGATCACGACGACGTGGTCGCCGGTGTCGAGGTGGGGGCTGTACGACGGCTTGTGCTTCCCGCGCAACCGCTTCGCGACCTCGGACGCGAGGCGACCGAGGACGACGCCGTCGGCGTCGACGAGCCACCACTCGCGCGTTATCTCGCTCGGTTTCGTTACGTGGGTCTTCATCTCAGTCCTCGCTCGTCCCGCGCCGATCAGGGACGGGGGTGTACCGGGTCCCAGAGAGGGAAACAGCAGGATATAGGCGCTATTGGAAGGGGTCAAACGGCCGGCTCCAACCGTCGGGGTACTCCACGGACAGGAGACACAGCCCGTGTGGCGGAGCGACCGGTCCCGCCGCGGCACGGTCGCGGGCGGCGAGGATGCGGGGGATCTCGTCCGGTGTCGTCTTGCCTTCGCCCACGGCCACGAGCGTCCCGACGAGCGAACGCACCATCTGCTGGACGAACGCGTCGCCGCGAGCCCTGATACGGACGACGCCGGCGCTGCTCGAGCAGCTCAGCTCGTAGAGCGTTCGCTCCGCCCTCGCCTCGGGGGCGGGTAGACGGCCGAACGAGCTGAAATCGCGGCGCCCGAGCAGGTGTCCGGCAGCCTCGGCCATCGCGTCGAGGTCGAGCGGGTCGTGATGGTGCCACGCCGTCCGTCCGATCCACGGGTCGCCCAGCTCGCCCGTGAGGATCGCGTAGACGTACGTGCGCGAACGGGCGTCGAAGCGCGCGTTGAAGTCGTCCGGCGCGATCGTGCAGCCGTGGACGAGGATCGACGGAGCGCACATGCGGTTGAGCGACGTCCGTAACTCCGCGGTGTCGGTTCCGTCGGGGACCTCCGCGAGCGACACGACCTGAGCGAGCGCGTGCACGCCTGCATCGGTGCGGCCGGCAACGGTCAATGCCGGCATCACGCCGAGCACGCGCGCCAGCGCGTCTTCGAGGTCTCCCTGGACCGTCCTTACGCCCGGCTGCCGAGCGAAGCCCCGGAAGGGCTCGCCGTCATACGCGAGGTCGAGCCGGAGGTTCAGGACGAAGCGTCGTCGTTCTCGGCACCGGCCCCGCCGGCGCTCGGCGCCTCGTCGTCGGGAGCACCCGCCTCTTCGGCGTCCTCCGTCGCCTCCGCAGCCGCGGCCTCGTCCGCCTCGGCGTCGACCTCGTCGCCCTCACCCTCCTCGGCGCCGACGGCCGCCCCCGCGCCTGCGGCTGCGGCGTCGGCCGCTCGCGACCGTACGGGCTTGTCCTGCGGAAGGTCGCCGGAGCCGGCACGCCGGCGCGGCCGCGGAAGGCGGCGCCTGCGGCCGCCGGTCTCCTCGGTCGACTCGACGGTCGTGACCGCCGCGCTCTCGACGAGCTCGATCAGAGCCATCGGCGCGCCGTCGCCGTTGCGGGGGCCGAGCTTCAAGATGCGCGTGTAGCCGCCGTTGCGGTCGGCGAAGCGCGGGGCGATCTCGGCGAACAGCTTGTGCACGACCCCACGGTCCTCGATCGTCGACAGCACCTGGCGCCGGTTGTGCACGTCGCCCTTCTTCGCCTTGGTGATCAAACGCTCCGCGAACGGGCGCAGCAGCTTGGCCTTCGCCTCCGTCGTCTGGATCCGCTCGTACTCGAAGAGCGACAGCGCGAGGTTCGAGAGCATCTGCCCCTGGTGGGACGGGTTGGACCCGAGCCTGGCTCCCTTCTTTGGCGCCGGCATCTAGAAGTCCTTCCTCCGTAGGCCGAGCCCCATCTCGTCGAGCTTGGCCTTGACCTCGTCGATCGACTTCTGGCCGAAGTTGCGGATCTCGAGCAGGTCGTCCTCGGTCTTCTGCACGAGCTCGCCCACGGTCGTCACGCCCTCGCGCTTCAGGCAGTTGTAGGACCGGACGGTGAGGTCCATGTCCTCGATCGGCTGGGCGAGGACGCCCGACTCCTCCTCCTCGCCCGGCTCGGGACCGAGGTCGAGGCCCGGGCCCTCGCCCATGCCGGCGAAGAGCTGGAAGAGGTTGACGAGCGTCGAACCTGCCGCGCTCAGCGCGTTGCTCGGGTTGATCGAGCCGTCGGTCTCGACGTCGAGGATCAGCCTGTCGTAGTTCGTCATCTGCTCGACGCGCGTGGGCTCCACCTCGTACGTCACCCGCTTGACCGGCGAGTAGAGCGCGTCGATCGGGATCGTGCCGATGGCCTCCTTCGCCGCGGAGGCGGCCGGTACGTAGCCGCGGCCCTGCTGCACGCGCAGCTCCATGGAGAGCGTCGCGTTCTTGTTGAGCGTCGCGATGACCTTGTCGGGGTTCAGGATCTCGACGCCCGCGGGGAGCTCGATGTCGCCCGCCGTCACCGTCGCCGGACCCGTCACGCGCAGGTGCACGGTCGACGGCTCGTCGTTCTCGCTGCGGATCACGAGCTCCTTCAGGTTCAGGACGATGTTCGTCACGTCCTCGGAGACGCCGTCGATCGTGGAGAACTCGTGCAGCACCCCGTCGATCTTTACCTGGGTGACCGCGGCCCCCGGGATGGAAGAGAGGAGCGTCCGGCGCAGCGAGTTCCCGAGCGTGTACCCGAAGCCCGGCTCGAGCGGCTCGATCGTGAACTTGTGGCGGACGTCCGAGATCACTTCTTCCGAGATCTGAGGACGTTGAACGATAAGCAGATCCATGGGGCTCCTCTCAGCGTTTCAGTTGTGGTGCGTGAGCTACTTCGAGTAGTACTCGACGATGAGCTGCTCCTGGACGGGGACGTCCATCTGCCCGCGCTCCGGCAGCGCACGCACCTCGCAGCGCATCTCCCGGAGGTTGGAGCCGAGCCACTCGGGGATCTCCCGGCCCTCGGCATAGGACGTGTTCTCGACGATGCGTCCCATGGTCTTGGAGCGGTTCTTCACCGTCACGACGTCGCCCGGCTTGACCCGGAACGACGGGATGTTGACCTTGCGGCCGTTGACCTCGAAATGTCCGTGCGAGACGAGCTGGCGCGCCATCGGACGGTTCATCGCGAACCCGGCGCGGTATACGACGTTGTCGAGCCGCGACTCGCAGATCCGCATGAGCTCCTCGCCGGTGACGCCCTTGCTGTTGGCGGCCTCCTCGTAATACCGGCGGAACTGCTTCTCGAGGATGCCGTAGAAGCGCTTCGCCTTCTGCTTCTCGCGCAGCTGCAGCAGGTACTCGGACTCGCGGACGCGGCCGCGGCCGTGCTCGCCGGGAGGCGGGCGCCCCTTCTCGATCGGGCACTTCGGCGACTCGCAGCGCGTGCCCTTCAGGAACAGCTTGGTCTTCTCGCGCCTGCACAGCTTGCAGACGGGGCCGATATATCTAGCCACTCAGACACGCCTCCTCTTGCGGGGGCGGCAGCCGTTGTGCGGTACCGGCGTGACGTCCTTGATCCCGAGGATCTCGAGACCGGACGCCTGGAGCGAGCGGATCGCCGTCTCACGTCCCGAGCCGGGGCCCTTCACCTCGACGTCGACGCGGCGCACACCGTGCTCCTGCGCGCGGCGCGAGGCCGCCTCGGCGGCGAGCTGCGCGGCAAACGGCGTCGACTTGCGCGAGCCCTTGAAGCCGACGTTGCCGGCCGAGGCCCACGACAGGACGTTCCCCTCCAGGTCGGAGATCGCGATGATCGTGTTGTTGAACGTGGACTTGATGTGGGCCACGCCGTGCACGACGTTCTTCTTCTCCCTGCGCCGTACCTTCTTCTTCTTCGGAGCTGCCAAGAACCCGCCTTCCTACGGAACGTCGACTACTACTTGGCCTTCTTCTTGCCGGCCACGGTCTTCTTCGGGCCCTTGCGGGTCCGGGCGTTCGTGTGCGTGCGCTGGCCGTGGACCGGCAGTCCGCGGCGGTGCCGCAGCCCCTGATACGAGCCGATCTCGACCTTGCGCTTGATGTGCTGGTTGACCTCGCGGCGCAGGTCACCCTCGACGCGGTAGTTGTTGCCGATCCAGTCGCGGATGCCCACTACCTCTTCGTCGGTGAGGTCTCGCACCTTGGTCGAGGGGTCGACGCGCGCGCCGATGCAGGTCTCGAGGGCCTTGGTCCGGCCGATCCCGTAGATGTACGTCAGCCCGATGTCCAGGCGCTTCTCCCGAGGGAGATCGACTCCGGCGATACGTGCCACGAAAGTTTCTCCTTAACCTTGCCGCTGCTTGTGCCGCGGGTTCGAGCAGATCACCATCACCTTGCCGCGCCGGCGGATGATCTTGCACTTGTCGCAGACCTTCTTCACGCTGGGCTGGACCTTCACGAGCCCGCTCTCCCCTACTTGTACCGGTAGACGACGCGGCCCCGCGTCAGGTCGTACGGGGACAGCTCGATGAGCACGCGGTCGCCCGGGAGGATCCGGATGTAGTGCATCCGCATCTTCCCGGAGATGTGGGCGAGCACGCGGTGCCCGTTGTCGAGCTCGACGCGGAACATGGCATTCGGGAGGGGCTCGATGACCGTGCCCTCTACCTGGATGCCCTCTTCCTTCGCCGTCGATGCGGCCTTCTCTTTGTTCTTTGCTTTAGCCACGGCAGTCTTCCCAACTAGACACTGACGGTGATGCCCGCCCATGAGAAGCGCCCCCTAGGGGGCGCGCTGGTACACGGGGACGGGCCGACGGACAAGAGTAGCAGAGTTCCGCCGGGTGTCCAACCCGCGAAAACCGCCGCCGACCTGCACGGTTGGTCACCGCGGGGCCCTCCGGGTCAGGACCTCGCAGCCGTCCAGCGTTATCGCGACGGTGTGCTCGAAGTGAGCCGAGAGCGAGCCGTCGGCGGTGACGACGGTCCACCCGTCGTCCAGCGTCTTCGTGGCGGCCTTGCCGGCGTTGATCATCGGCTCGATCGCGAGCGTCATCCCGGCCCCCAGCACCTCCCGGCGGCCCGGCGGCCCGTAGTTGGGGATGTGCGGGTCCTCGTGGAACGAGCGGCCGATGCCGTGTCCGACGTACTCCCGGACGACGGAGAAGCCCGCCGACGTCGCCGTCTCCTCCACCGCGTGGCCGACGTCGCCGAGGCGCTTGCCGGGCCTGCACTGGGCGATCGCAGCTTCGAGCGCCTCCTGGGTCACCTTCAGCAGCTCCGACGTCTGCGCGTCCACCTCGCCCACCGGGAACGTCACGGCGGAGTCGACGTGGAAACCCTGGTAGAGGACGGCGACGTCGAGCGTCACGATGTCGCCCTCGTCGAGGACGACGGGGCCGGGGATCCCGTGGACGATGACCTCGTTCGGCGACGTGCAGATCGATCCGGGGAACCCGCGGTAGCCCTTGGCGGACGCCTTGGCGCCGGCCGCGGCGATCGTCTCCTCCGCGATCTTGTCGAGCTGCCCGGTGGTGATCCCGGGGCGGACCGACTCCTCGAGCCGGTCGATCGTGTCCGTGAGGACCTTCGCGCCGCGGCGCATGATCGCGAGCTCCTCGGACGACTTCTTGTAGATCACCGGTGCTCCTCCACTACAGGACCGCGACGATCCGCCCGAAGACCTCTTCCGGCGTGCCGACGCCGGAGACCTCACGCAGGAGGTCGCGCTCCTCGTAGTACGCCTTCAGCGGCTCGGTCTCGCGGTGGTACGTCTCGAGCCTGCTCAGCACGGTCTTCTCGTCGACGTCGTCGGTCCGCCGGACGACGTCGCCCCCGCAGGCGTCGCAGACGCGGTCGACCTTCGGCGGCGCCTCGATGCTGTAGTTCCGGCCGCACTTCGTGCACGCCATCCGGCCGAGGATCCTGCTGAGCGAGATCTCCTGGGGGACGTCGATGACCAGCGCCGCGTCCAGTCCGCACCCCTGGTCCTCGAGGAGCCGGTCGAGGGCCTCGGCCTGAGCGAGGTTGCGCGGGAACCCGTCGAGGATGAACCCGTCCTTGACGTCGGGGGCCTCGAGGCGCTCCCTCACGACCTGGATCGTGAGCTCGTTCGGGACGAGCTGCCCCGCGTTCACGTACTCGAGGACGCGCAGGCCGAGTGCGGTCTTTCCCGCGACCGCCCAGCGGAAGATCTCGCCGGTCGAGATCGCCGGGATGCCGTACTTCTCCGCGATCGCGAGACCCTGCGTCCCCTTCCCGGCGCCCTGGGGGCCGAAGATCACGAGCCTCACGAGACCGTCACTTGAGGAAGCCCTCGTAGTGCCTCATCGTGAGCTGCGACTCGATCTGCTTCATCGTCTCGAGGGTCACGCCGACCGCGATCAGGATCGACGTACCGGCGAACGGGAGCTGCTGGATGTTCTGCGTCGCCAGGAAGATCGACGGCATCAACGCGATCGCGGCGATGAAGAGCGCCCCGGGAAGCGTGATGCGGCTGAGGATCCGCGACAGGTAGTCCGCCGTCTGCCGTCCCGGCCGGATGCCCGGGATGAACCCGCCGTACTTCTTCATGTTGTCGGCGACGTCGACGGGGTTGAACGAGATCGCCGTGTAGAAGTAGGCGAAGAACACGACCATGAGCCCGAACAGCGCCATGTAGACGAGGCTGGCCGAGTTCACGAGGTACTTCTCGATGAAGTCCTGGATGCCCTGGTGCTGGATCACGTTCTGCATCAGCGTCGGGATGTAGAGGACGCTCGAAGCGAAGATGATCGGGATGACGCCGGCCTGGTTGACCTTGAGCGGGATGTACGTCGACGACCCGCCGTAGACGCGCCGGCCCACGACGCGCTTCGCGTACTGCACCGGGATCCGGCGCTGGCCCTGCTCCATCACGACGATCGCGACGATCACGACGAGGCCGATCAGGCAGATCGCGAGGAACACCGCTATCGACTTCTGGCGGTAGATGAGCGCGAGCTCGCTGGGCAACGTGGAGACGATCGAGGCGAAGATCAGGATCGACATGCCGTTGCCGATCCCGCGCTGGGTCACGAGCTCGCCGAGCCACATGATCAGAGCCGTGCCGGCGGTGAGCGACAGCACGATCAGCATCACGCGCGGCGCGTTGAAGTTCGGGATCAGGTCGACCGGAGCGCCGGTGGCGTCCGTCAGGGTCCCGTTGTGGAAGAGGAACGCGAGGCCGGTCGACTGCAGGACCGCCAGCAGCACGGTGAGATAGCGGGTCCACTGCGTGATCTTCTTGTGGCCGGTCTCGCCCTCCTTGGACCATGCCTCGAGCTTCGGGATCACCACGGTGAGCAGCTGCATGATGATCGACGAGGTGATGTACGGCATGATCCCGAGCGCGAAGACGGCCATCTGGGTGAGCGCTCCGCCCGAGAACAGGTTGATGAACTGCGTGATCCCGCCGGTGGCGCTCGCCGCGAAGTCCTGGGCGCGCTGGACGTCGATGCCCGGCGTCGGGACGTGCGCGCCGAAGCGGTAGATGGCGATGATCAGCAGCGTGAAGAGGATCTTCCTGCGAAGGTCCGGGATCTTGAACGCGCTGACGAACGCACTGAGGAGGTTCACCGGCTCTCCCTACCCTTGCGCCCGTGGCCCTTCGGCGGGACCTCGTCGAGGACGATCGCCTGGCCCCCGGCACCTTCGATCTTCGTGCGGGCCGACACGCTGAAGGCGTGGGCGCTCACGGTCACGGCCCGGGTGACGTCACCGTCGCCCAGGACCTTGATGAGCTTGTCCCTCTTGTGGACGAGGCCCGCCGCGCGCAGCTCCTCGGGACCGATCGAGTCGCCCTCGACGGCGGCGAGGTCGGCGAGGTTGACCGCGCCGAACACCTTGCGATTCGGCGGCGTGAAGCCCCTCAACTTCGGCACGCGCCGGACGAGCGGCATCTGGCCACCCTCGAAGAACAGGTGGACCTCGCCGCGCGCCTTCGTGCCCTTGGTCCCGCGACCGGCGGTCTTGCCCTTGCCGGACCCCTCGCCGCGGCCGACGCGCTTGCGCCGCCGGTGTGCACCCTCTGCGGGTTTCAGCTCGTGAGGCTTCATCTACGACGTCTCCTCGACTTCGATCAGGTGCTCGACTGCTCGGACCATCCCGCGGATCTCGGGACGGTCGTCCTTGACGACCGTCTGGCCCATGCGCTTCAGACCGAGGGCCCGGATCGTCCCCTCCTGCTTGGAGCCGCGGCCGAGCACCGACCGGACCTGGGTGATCTTCAGCTTCGCCATCATCAACCGTCCTCTTGTCCTATCTGTTGCCGCTCGCGGCGGGCGCCGGCTGGTTCAGCAGCCACGGCGGAGCGACCTCTTCCGGCGTCTTGCCGCGCTTCGCCGCGATCCCGTCGGGAGTCTTGATGCTCTTCAGCGCCGCCACCGTCGCGTGGATGATGTTGATCGGGTTGCCGGACCCGAGCGACTTCGACAGGACGTCCCTGATCCCGGCGCACTCGACGACGGCGCGGACCGGTCCGCCGGCGATGACGCCGGTACCCGGAGAGGCGGGTTTCAGGAGCACGACCCCGCCGGCGTCCTCGCCCACGACCTCGTGGATGATCGTGTTGTGGACCATCGGGACACGGAAGAAGCTGCGCTTCGCCTCCTCGACGCCCTTCTGGATCGCGGCGGGGACCTCCCGGGCCTTGCCGTAGCCGACGCCGACCTGGCCTGCACCGTCGCCGACGACCACCAGAGCCGTGAACGAGAAGCGCCGGCCGCCCTTCACCACCTTCGCGACGCGGTTGATCGACACGACGCGCTCTTCGTACTGCGTCCTGTCGTCGTCGTCACGGCGTCCCCTCTGGCCGCCTCCTCTTGCCATTTTTACGTCCTCTCCCTAGATCTCTAGAGCTCGAGCCCGGCCTCGCGGGCGCCCTCTGCGACTGCCTGCACCCGGCCGTGGTAACGGAACCCGCCACGGTCGAACGTCACGCGCTCGACCCCTGCGGCCTTGGCCTTCTCCGCAACCTGTGCTCCGACTGCCTTCGCCTTCGCCTTGGGATCGCCGCCGTCTCCCACGACCAGAGTCGACGCCGCGGCCAACGTCCGGCCCGCGACGTCGTCGATCACCTGCGCGTAGATGTGCCGGTTCGACCGGTACACCGCGAGGCGCGGGCGCTCGGGCGAGCCGGTCACCTTCTTGCGCACCCGGCGGTGCCTCCGCTCGAGCGGCGTGGTCTTCTTCGTGGTCACCATGCTCTCCTGCTCCTTGGCCGATCGCCCGGGCGATCCGTCATCCTCCGGCCTTTGCTGCCTTGCCGGCTTTCCGGCGGACGTGCTCGCCTTCGTACCGGATGCCCTTCGCCTTGTACGGCTCCGGCTTCTTGATCGCCCTGATGTCGGCAGCGATCTGCCCCACGAGCTCCTTGTCGATCCCGCGCACGGTGATCCGCGTGGGGACCGGGACGTCGAACTCGATCCCGGCCGGCGCGGGCTTGCGGACCGTGTGGGAGAAACCGACCGACAGCTCGAGGTCGTTGCCCTGCTTCTGGGCGCGGTAGCCGACCCCGTGGATCTCGAGCCGCTTCTCGTAGCCCTCGGTGACGCCCTGGATCATGTTCGCTACGAGCGTGCGGACGAGGCCGTGCAGCGCCCTCACTGCGTTGCTCTCGCCGGCGCGCGTGACGCGCAGCTCCCCGTCCGACTGCTCGATCGCGATGCCCTCGGGCAGGGCGCGCTCGAGCTGGCCCTTCGGGCCCTTCACGCGGATGGCCGCTGCGTCGATCGCCACGTCCACCCCGGAGGGGACGGTGATCGGCGCCTGTCCTACTCGTGACATAAGCCGTCTCCTACCAGACGTATGCGAGGACTTCGCCGCCGACCTTCGCGCGACGAGCCTGCTTGTCGGTCATTACCCCGTGCGACGTCGAGATGATCGCGACGCCGAGGCCCCCGAGCACGCGCGGCAGCTCCTGGGAGCCGCGGTAGACGCGCCGCCCCGGCTTCGAGATCCGCCGGATGCCCGAGATCGCGCGCTCGCGCGTCTCCGAGTACCGGAGCTTGATCTTGATGGCGGGATGGCCCTCGACCTCGATCGACTCGACCGCGTCGACGTACCCCTCCTCCTCGAGGATCTTCGCGATGTTCGCCTTGATCTTCGAGGCCGGGATCACCACGTCGTCGTGCATCGCCGTCGACGCGTTGCGGATCCGGGCCAGCATGTCGGCGATGGGATCGGTCATCGACATGGAATGGCCCTCCTGGTGGTGCTGTCGAGCGCCTGGGGCGCGAGGAGCGAGTCAGGCAAGGACGCAGGGAGACGCCGTAGTGGAGCTACGGCGGCGACTGAGGACGCCGCATGGCGAAGCTCCGCCGCCCCCCAGGGGCCCACGTGTGCTGCCTGGAGGGCCATTACCAGCTCGCCTTCGTGACGCCGGGGATCTCGCCCGTGTGCGCCATCTCGCGGAAGCAGAGGCGGCAGAGCCCGAAGCTCTTGTAGACGGCGCGCGGCCGGCCGCAGCGCTGGCAGCGCGTGTACGCCCGCACCTTGAACTTGGGCTTCCTCTCGGCCTTTACTCGGAGAGATGTCTTCGCCATAACGCTCCTACGCCTCCTGCCTGCTTCCCTGCTGCCTCAACGGAAAACCGAGGGCGGTCAGCAGTGCACGCCCCTCGGCGTCGTCCTTAGCGGTCGTCACGATCGTCACGTCCATGCCGCGCGTGGCGTCGACGTCGTCGTAGTCGATCTCCGGGAACACGAGCTGCTCCGTGAGACCGAACGAGTAGTTGCCGTTCCCGTCGAACGAGCGCGGGTTCAGCCCCCGGAAGTCGCGGATGCGCGGGAACACGATCGACATCAGCCGGTCGAGGAAGTCCCACATCCGGTCGCCCCGCAGCGTGACGGCGGCGCCGATCGGCATGCCTTCGCGGATCTTGAAGGTCGCGATCGACTTGCGCGCCCGGCGTATCGCCGGCTTCTGCCCGGTGATCGTCGTGAGGTCCTTGACGGCGCCCTCCAGCATCTTGGCGTCCTTGGGGGCCTCGCCGACGCCCATGTTGACGGCGATCTTCACGGGCCGGGGGACCTGCATGATGTTTACGAGGCCCAGCTCCGTCTGGAGCTGCGTCGCGACCTCCGCGTGGAAGCGCTCCTTCAGCCTCGGTCTGTACGTAGTGGTTGCCATATCCCGTCCTTTAGAGCTCGGTTCCGCACTTGCGGCAGATGCGGACCTTCGCGCCGCTGCCTTCCTCGACCCTGTAGCCGGCGCGCGTCGGGCCGTCCGTCGGGCACACCAGCGCGACGTTCGAGATGTCGATCGCCGCCTCCTTGTGCGCGATGCCGCCTTCCTGGCCGCCCCTGCGGTTCATGCGGACCTTCTCGTGGCGGGTGACGCGGTTGACGCCCTCGACGATCACGCGGCCCTTGCGGGGCAGCACCTCGAGCACGCGTCCCTGCGCCCCCAGGTCCTTGCCGGCGATGACGGCGACCTGGTCGCCCTTCCTGATCTTCAGCTTCACCTAGATCACCTCCGGAGCGAGCGAGATGATCTTCATGAACCGCTTCTCACGAAGCTCCCTCGCGACGGGGCCGAAGATCCTCGTCCCGCGCGGCTGCATCTGGCCGTCCACGATCACCACCGCGTTGTCGTCGAACTTGATGTACGAGCCGTCCCCGCGCCGCCGCTCCTTCGCGGTCCGCACGACGACCGCCTTCACGACGTCCGACTTCTTCACCGCGCCGCCGGGGATCGCGTCCTTCACCGTGCACACGACGATGTCGCCGACGCCGGCGTAACGGCGACGCGAACCGCCGAGGACCTTGATGACGAGCACCTCACGGGCGCCCGTGTTGTCTGCGACTCTGCACCTCGTCTCTTGCTGGATCACTTTGCCTTCTCGACGATCTCGACCACGCGCCAGCGCTTCGTGCGCGAGAGCGGCCTGGTCTCGGTGATACGTACGGTGTCTCCGACACCCGCCTCGTTCGCCTCGTCGTGCGCCTTCAGGCGCTTGTTGCGGCGGACGATCTTGCCGTAGGTCGGGTGCGCGGCCGCGTCCCGGACCTCGACCACGACGGTCTTGTCCATGACGTCGGAGACGACGCGGCCCGTGCGGCTCTTACGTTTGCCGCGTTCTTTGATCTGTGTCTCGTCGGTGCTCATGCGTTCTCACTTCCTGCTGATGTCGGCGAGCCCGCCGAGGCGGCCGCGTCCAGCTCGTGCTCTCTCAGGATCGTCTTCAGTCGGGCGACGTCCTTGCGGAGCTCCGTCAACCTCTTGTAGTTGTCCAGCTGTCCCGTCGCGTTCTGGAACCGCAGGTTGAACAGCTCCTCCTTCGTGTCCTCCAGCCGCTGCCGGATGTCGTCCAGGGGGAGGTCCCTGATCTCGGAGGCCTTCATCACTGCACCTCCATCGGCTGCTCGCGGGCGACGAACCGGCACTTGATCGGGAGCTTGTGGGCCGCGAGCCGGATGGCCTCGCGCGCCAGCGGCTCGGGGATCCCGCCGATCTCGAACATCACACGGCCCGGCTTGACGACGGCGACCCACCCCTCGGGATTGCCCTTGCCGGAGCCCTGCCGCGTCTCGGCCGGCTTCTTCGTGTAGGGCTTGTCCGGGAAGATGTTGATCCAGACCTTCCCGCCGCGCCGGATGTGGCGCGTCATCGCGATACGGGCCGCTTCGATCTGGCGGTTCGTGATCCAGCCGGGCTCGATCGCCATCAACCCGAAGTCGCCGAAGTTGACGGCCGTGCCGCCCTTCGACTGGCCGCGCATGCGCCCGCGCTGCTGCTTGCGGTGCTTGACCTTCTTCGGCATCAACATCGTCTAGGACTCACCACCGTTCGTCGCGCCGTCGCCCGGAGGCGTGGTGTCCGCAGGCGTCGCGTCCGGCGTCTCTGGAGGCGGCTTCACCTCTGGAGGCGTCGGCTTCACCTCTGCAGGCGTCGACTTCACCTCTGCAGGCGTCGACTTCACCTCTGCAGGCGTCGACTTCACCTCTGCAGGCGTCGACTTCACCTCTGCAGGCGTCGACTTCACCTCTGCCGACGGAGGCGTGCTCGCGGCGAGGTCGGGGGCCGTGGCCTTGGGGGGCGACGACGAAGCGCCGCGGGCGGAGCCGGTACGGCGAGGCTTGCCCGTCGCGGTCTGTCCCCGGCCCTTCGCACGCTCCTCGGCGCCTCGTCCGACCGTCTCGCCCGCGGCCAGCGCGGCCTCGCGGCGGAGACGGGCGGAGTCGCGTGCGGAGGCGTAGATGTCCTGGAACGGGCCCTTGTAGATCAGGACCTTCACGCCGATGCGGCCGAACGTCGTGCGGGCCTCGGCGAAGCCGTAGTCGACGTCGGCGCGCAGCGTGTGCAGCGGCATCTGACCCTCGATGTACCACTCGGTCCGGCTCATCTCGGCGCCGCCGAGGCGGCCGCCGCATTGCACGCGGACGCCCTTGGCGCCGTGCCGCATCGCGGTGCCGACGGCCTTCTTCATCGCCCGCCGGAACGACACGCGGCTCACCAGCTGCTCGGCGACGCCCTGCGCGATCAGCTGGGCGTCGAGCTCCGGCTGCTTCACCTCGATGATGTTCAGCCGGACGTCGGTCGGCTTGCCGTAGATCTTCGACTCCATGTGCTCGAGCTGCGAGCGCAGGCGCTCCGCCTCGGATCCACGGCGTCCGATGACGATCCCCGGGCGCGCCGTGTGGGCGTCGATGCGGACCCGCTCGCGCGTCCGCTCGATGTCGATGCGGCTGATCCCGGCGTGCGGGAGCTGCCCCATCAGGTACTCGCGGATCCGCAGGTCGGCGACGAGGTAGTCCTTGTACTGCTTCTCGGTGAACCAGCGGGACTTCCAGTCGGTGTGGATCCCGAGACGGAAGCCGTACGGGTGGACCTTCTGACCCATTACTCGGCCTCCTCCTCGGTGGACTTCGGCTCCGCCGGGGGCGGAGCTGGGTTTCCCTTCTTGCGTGCGGTGGTCTTCTTGGCAGTCGTCTTCTTCGCGGTCGTCTTCTTGGCGGTCGTCTTCTTTGCCGTGGTCTTCTTCGCGCTGGTCTTGCGAGGCGACGCTTCCGTGGCCGGCGACGTCTCGGTAGCTGCGGAGTCCGTAGCGCCGTCCGCCGTCGTCTTCTTCACACGCTTCGCCGTCTGCTTCGCGGCCGGCGCCTCCGGAAGCTGCTCCACGATGTCCTCGGGGCGTCCGACGACCACCGAGATGTGGCAGGTGCGCTTGCGGATCCTCGTGGCGCGGCCCTGGGCACGCGGGCGGAAGCGCCGGAGCGTCGGGCCCTCGTCCACCCAGGCACGGGCGACGACGAGCTCGTCGGCCGGGAGCGCCCGGTTGTGCTCGGCGTTCGCGATCGCGGAGTCGAGGACCTTGCCGACGGTCGTCGACGCGGCGCGCTCGTTGAAGCGCAGCACGCGCCGGGCGTCCTCGACGTGGCGGCCGCGGATGAGGTCCACGACCTGGCGGGCCTTCGTCGGCGAGATCCGGATGTAGCGCGCGGTGGCGATGGCCTCCTGCGCGTCGGGAGCGATCCTGCGCGCCATCAGCGGACCCTCGTCGTGCGCTCGGCGGCGCCACCGTGCGTGCGGAACGCGCGCGTGGGCGCGAACTCGCCGAGCTTGTGGCCGACCATCGACTCGGTGACGTAGACCGGTACGTGCTTGCGCCCGTCGTGGACCGCGATCGTGTGCCCGACCATCTCGGGGATCACGGTCGACCGGCGCGACCAGGTCTTGATCACGCGCTTCTCGTTGCGCTTGTTCATCGCGTCCACCTTCAGGAGCAGGTGGTCGTCGACGAACGGGCCCTTCTTCAAGCTTCGCGGCATGTGCTAACGACCTCTCTTCTTCCCTCGCCGCCGGATGATCATGGCGTCCGACGGCTTGGACCGACGCGTGCGGCCCTCCTTCTTGCCCCAGGGGCTGACGGGGTGCCGTCCGCCGGACGACTTGCCCTCGCCGCCACCCAGCGGGTGGTCGACGGGGTTCATCGCGACGCCGCGGACGGACGGCCGCTTGTTCTTCCAACGGTTGCGCCCGGCCTTGCCGACGGAGATCAGCTCGGCCTCCGCGTTGCCGACCTCGCCGACCGTCGCGCGGCACGTGAGCGGCACCATGCGCATCTCGCCGGACGGCAGCCGCAGGGTCGCCTTCGTCCCCTCCTTCGCCACGAGCTGGACCGACGAGCCCGCGGAGCGTGCCATCTTCCCGCCGGCGCCCGGCCGGAGCTCGACGTTGTGGACGACCGTGCCTACCGGGATGTTGCGGAGCGGCAGCGCGTTGCCGGGGCGGATGTCGGCCCCCGGCCCGGACTGGATCACGTCGCCGACCTTCACGCGGTTGGGCATGAGGATGTAGCGCTTCTCGCCGTCCTTGTAGTGCAGCAGCGCGATGCGCGCGTTGCGGTTCGGGTCGTACTCGACGTGCGCGACCTTCGCGGGCACGCCGTCCTTGTCCCGCCGGAAGTCGATGCGGCGGTACCGCACCTTGTTCCCGCCACCCTGGTGGCGCGCGGTGACGCGGCCGTGGACGTTCCGGCCGGCCTTCTTCGGCTTCGGCTCGAGCAGCGCCTTCTCGGGCTCGGCCCGCGTCACGTCCGAGAAGTCGGAGTGTGACTGGAACCTCCGCCCCGGCGATGTCGGCTTGGCTTTACGAATAGGCATGTCGCTCCCTAACCCTGCGTCTCGAAGATCTCGATCTTGTCGCCCTCGGCGAGCTTCACGACCGCCCGCTTCGAGCCCGGACGGCGCCCCTCGACGAAGCGGAAGCGCTTCAGCTTGCCCTTCCGGTTGAGCGTGTTGACGGACAGGACCTTGACGCCCCAGATCGCCTCGACGGCCTGGCGGATCTCGGTCTTGTTCGCGTCGGGGTGGACCTTGAACGTGTACGAGTTCTGGTCGAGCAGCGAATAGCTCTTCTCGCTCACGATCGGGGCGAGGATCACGTCGCGTGGATCGGCTTTGGTGCTCACGCCGTCACCCCTTCCGCCTTGCGCGCGTAGGAGTCGAACGCGTCCCTCGTGAAGATCACGTGGTCGGCGACCAGCACGTCGTACGTCCCGAGCGACGTGCTCAGCGAGAACGCCGCCTTGTCCAGGTTCCTGAACGCCCGGTCGACGGTTGCCGAGCTGTCGGCGTCAGCGTCGAGCACGACGAGGACGCGGCCCTCGATGCCGGCGGCGCGCAGCGCGGCCGCGGCCGTCTTCGTCTTGGGCTCGGTGAACCCGTCGAGGACCCAGACCCTGCCGTCGCCGGCCTTCGACGCGAACGCGGAGCGGAGCGCGGCGCGGCGCATCTTCTTCGGGAACCTGACGGAGTAATCGCGCGGCCTCGGCCCGAAGACCGTGCCGCCGCCGACCCAGATCGGGCTGCGCGTCGAGCCGTGGCGGGCTCGGCCGGTGCCCTTCTGACGCCACGGCTTCTTGCCACCGCCGCGGACCTCGGAACGCGTCTTGGTCGACGCGGTGCCGGAGCGCGCGGCGGCGAGCTGGGCCGTGACCGCCTGGTGCATCAGCGGCACGTTGACGTCGCCGCCGAAGAGCTCGTCGGGCAGGTCTCTCGTGCCCGTGGACGCTCCGGTGGCGTCGATGACCTTCGCAGTGAACGCCATGACTAGCTCGCCTTCCTCGTCCCGGCGCCGCGCCGGCGCAGCCGGACGGCGGAGCGGATCATCACGATGCCGTTCTTCGGGCCCGGCACCGCTCCACGGATCAGCAGGAGGTTCCGCTCGGCGTCGGCCTTGATGATCACGAGGTTCAAGGTCGTGACGCGGACGTGACCCATGTGGCCGGCCATCCGCTGTCCCTTGAACACGCGTGCGGGCGTGGACGCGCCGCCGATCGACCCGGGCGAACGGTGCTTCTTGTGCGTCCCGTGGCTGCTGCTCAGTCCCTTGAAGTTGTGGCGCTTCATCCCGCCGGCGAACCCTTTGCCCTTGGTGACGCCGATCACGTCGACGACCTCGCCCGGCTCGAACACGTCGGCCTTGATCTCGGACCCCAGCCCCAGGTCCCCGAGGTCGTCGAGGCGGAGCTCGACGAGGTGCTGCGCCGGATCCACCCCCGCCTTCGCGAAGTGGCCCGCCGCGGGCTTGTTCGTCCGCTTGGGTATCCCGAACGCGAGCTGCACGGCCGAATACCCGTCGGTCTGCGGAGTCTTCACCTGCGCGACGCGGCAAGGCCCGGCCTCGACGACAGTCACGGGCACGGCGCGCCCGTTCTCGTCGAAGACCTGGGTCATCCCGATCTTGCGACCGAGGATGCCTTTCACCTCCGCCATCTGGGTATCTCCTCTTCTCAGAGCTTGAGCTCGATGTCGACGCCGGCAGGCAGGTCGAGCCGCTGGAGCGAGTCGACCGTCTTCGGCGTCGGGTTGACGATGTCGAGCAACCGCTTGTGCGTGCGCATCTCGAAGTGCTCGCGCGAGTCCTTGTCCTTGTGCGGCGAGCGGATGACCGTGTAGACGCTGCGCTCGGTGGGCAGCGGGATCGGGCCGTTGACGCTGGCACCCGTACGGGTCACCGTCTCGACGATCTTCTTCGCCGACTGGTCGATGACCTCGTGGTCGTACGCCTTCAGCCTGATCCTGATCTTCATTCCGTTCGCCACAGCTGCTGTCCTTTTGTTTGCGCGATCTCCGAGGCGATCGCTCTTTGTCGTTTGCGCGATCGCCGAGGCGATCGCCGGTCGCTACTCGAGGATCTTGGTGACCCGGCCGGCGCCGACGGTGCGGCCGCCTTCACGGATTGCGAAGCGCAGGCCCTCGTCCATCGCGACGGGCTGGATCAGCGTCACTTCCATCTCGGTGTTGTCGCCCGGCATGACCATCTCGGTGCCGGCGGGGAGCTGGACCGACCCCGTCACGTCGGTGGTGCGGAAGTAGAACTGGGGCCGGTAGTTGTTGAAGAACGGCGTGTGGCGTCCGCCTTCGTTCTTGCTGAGGATGTAGACCTGCGCCTGGAACTTCGTGTGCGGCGTGATCGACCCCGGCTTGCAGAGGACCTGGCCGCGCTGGACCTCGTCCTTCTTGGTCCCGCGGAGCAGGATCCCGGCGTTGTCCCCGGCCTGCGCGCTGTCGAGCATCTTGCGGAACATCTCGATGCCGGTGACGACCGTCTTGCTCGTCTTCGGCTCGATCCCCACGATCTCGATCTCCTCGCCGACCTTCAGCTCACCCTGCTCGACGCGGCCGGTGACGACCGTGCCGCGGCCGGTGATCGTGAAGACGTCCTCGATCGGCATGAGGAAGGGCTTCGCGACGTCGCGCTCGGGCTCGGGGATGTAGTCGTCGACCGTCTGCATGAGCTCGACGATCCCGTTCGCGGCGTCCGCGTCGCCGTCGAGGGCCTTCAGGGCCGAGACGCGGGTGACGGGGACGTCGTCGCCCGGGTACTCGTACTCGGTAAGGAGCTCGCGGACCTCGAGCTCGACGAGGTCGAGGAGCTCGGGGTCGTCGACCGCGTCGACCTTGTTGAGAGCGACGACGATGTACGGCACGTTCACCTGGCGGGCGAGCAACACGTGCTCACGCGTCTGGGGCATCGGGCCGTCTGCAGCCGATACCACGAGGATCGCGCCGTCGACCTGGGCGGCGCCGGTGATCATGTTCTTGATGTAGTCGGCGTGACCCGGCATGTCGACGTGCGCGTAGTGGCGGTTGTCGGTCTCGTACTCGACGTGGGCGATGGCGATCGTGATCCCGCGCTCCTTCTCCTCCGGAGCCTTGTCGATCTGGTCGAAAGCCGTGAAGGAGACGTTCGGGTTCTTCTCGCTGAGCACCTTCGTGATGGCGGCGGTGAGCGTCGTCTTACCGTGGTCGATGTGGCCCATGGTCCCGACGTTCACGTGCGGCTTGGTGCGCTCGAACTTGGCCTTTCCCATCCTGCTCTCCTCCTCTAACGGGCGGGTTCGCCACGCACGGTGGCTACGACTTCTTCGGCGATCGTCTTGGGGGTCTCCTTGTACGAGTTGAACTGCATGGTGTAGGTCGCGCGGCCCTGCGTACGGCTGCGGAGCTCGGTCGCGTAGCCGAACATCTCCGCGAGCGGCACCTGCGCCTTCACGATGCGGTCGCTACCGCGCTGGTCCATCGACTCGATGCGGCCGCGGCGGCTGGAGAGGTCGCCGATGACGTCGCCCATGTACTCGTCGGGCGTCACGACCTCGACGTCGAAGACCGGCTCGAGGAGCACGGGCTTCGCCTTCTTCGCCGCCTCCTTGAACGCCATCGAGCCGGTGATCTTGAACGCCATCTCCGACGAGTCCACGTCGTGGTACGACCCGTCGACCAGCGTCACGCGGACGTCTACCACCGGATACCCGGCGAGGACGCCCGAGGCCATGGCCTCCTGTACTCCCTGGTCGACGGCGGGGATGTACTCGGTCGGGATGCGGCCTCCGGAGATCTTGTTGATGAACTCGTACCCGCCGCCCGGTCCCGTGGGCTCGAGGGCGAGGATGACGTGGCCGTACTGGCCCTTACCGCCCGTCTGCTTGACGTAGCGCACCTCCGCCTTCTCGACGGGATCCTGCACCGTCTCCCGGTAGGCGACCTGCGGCTTCCCGACGTTCGCGCCCACCTTGAACTCGCGGATGAGGCGGTCGACCAGCACCTCGAGGTGCAGCTCGCCCATGCCCGAGATGATCGTCTGGCCGGTCTCGTCGTCGGTATGCACCCGGAACGTCGGGTCCTCCTCGGAGAGGCGCTGCAGCGCGTTGCCGAGCTTGTCGGAGTCCGGCTTCGACTTCGGCTCGATCGCGACGTCGATCACCGGCGTAGGGAAGTTCATCTCCTCGAGCAGGACCGGGTCCTTCGGGTCGCACAGCGTGTCCCCGGTGAGCGTCTGCTTGAGGCCGACGATGGCGATGATGTCGCCGGCGAAGACCGCGTCCTTGTCCTCCCGGTGGTTCGCGTGCATCTGCAGGATGCGCCCGATGCGCTCCTTGCGGTCGCGCGTCGAGTTGAGGACGTGGTCGCCGCTCTTCAGGCTTCCCGAGTAGACGCGGGCATAGGTGAGACGGCCGACGTACGGGTCGCTCATGATCTTGAACGCGAGGGCCGAGAACGGAGCGGAGTCGTCTGCGGGACGCTCGACTCTCTCGCCGGAGTCGGGCCTGGTCGCGACCATCGGCGGGAGGTCCAGCGGGCTCGGGAGGTACCACGTGATCGCGTCGAGCAGCGGCTGGACCGCCTTGTTCTTGAACGCGGTCCCGCAGAGCACGGGCGTGATCTCTCCCGAGAGCGTTCCGCGTCTGATCGCCTTCTTGATGTGCTCGACGTCGGGCTCCTTCTCCGCGACGTAGAGCTCCATCAGCTCCTCGTCGTGGTCGGCCAGCGACTCCAGCATGTCGTGGCGGTACTGGTCGGCCTGGTTCTTCATGTCGTCCGGGATCGGCCGGTCCTCCCACTCCTCGCCCATGCCGTCCGAGGGCCAGTAGTGCGCGACCATCGTCACCAGGTCGACGACCCCGTGGAAGTCGGCCTCTCTGCCGATCGGGAGCTGGATCACGACCGGGGTGCCGTTCAGACGGCTCTCGATCATCTCGACGCAGCGGAAGAAGTCGGCCCCCGTGCGGTCCATCTTGTTCACGAAGCACATGCGGGGGACGTTGTAGCGGTCCGCCTGCCGCCATACGGTCTCGGACTGAGGCTCTACGCCGGCCACGGCGTCGAACACCGCCACGGCGCCGTCGAGCACGCGGAGGCTGCGCTCCACCTCGACGGTGAAGTCGACGTGGCCGGGGGTGTCGATGATGTTGATCCAGTAGCCCTTCCAGTGAGCCGTCGTCGCGGCCGACGTGATCGTGATGCCGCGCTCCTGCTCCTGGACCATCCAGTCCATGACCGCCGCGCCCTCGTGGACCTCGCCGATCTTGTAGGTCTTGCCGGTGTAGTAGAGGATCCGCTCGGTCGTCGTCGTCTTCCCCGCGTCGATGTGGGCCATGATCCCGATGTTGCGGGTATGGCTCAGCGGGTACTCGCGGATGCTCGGAGCGCCGCCGCCTTTGACGGCGCGCATCTGCGGCTTGTCCTGTCGCTGTTGCTGCGCTACTTCAGCCATGGGTTACCACCTGTAGTGGGCGAAGGCCTTGTTGGCCTCGGCCATCTTGTGCATGTCCTCACGCCGCTTGACCGCGGCGCCGGCACCGCCCGACGCGTCCAGGATCTCGCCGGCGAGGCGGTCGGCCATCGAGGCCTCGCGCCGCTTCCGGGAGAACGTGACGAGCCAGCGGATGGCGAGCGTCCCGCCCCGGCGCGTCTGGACCTCGACCGGGACCTGGTACGTCGCACCGCCGACTCGCCGCGAGCGCACCTCGAGGAGCGGGCGGATGTTGTCGATGGCCTTCTTCAGGAGCGGGAGCGGGTCCTTGCCCGTGCGGTCCTGCACCTTGCGGAGGGCGTCGTAGACGATCGCCTCGGCGAGGGTCCTCTTGCCCCTGGTCATGATCCGGTTCTGGATCTGGGTGACGAGGAGCGAGTTGTAGATCGGGTCGGGGAGCAGCTCCCGCCGTGCGGCGGGTCCTTTCCGAGGCATCAGGCACCTCCCGCCTTCTTCGCGCCGTACTTGGAACGGGATTGGACGCGGTCACGCACGCCGGCGGTGTCGAGCGCGGCGCGGATGATCTTGTAGCGGACGCCCGGGAGGTCCTTCACGCGGCCCCCGCGGACGAGCACGATCGAGTGCTCCTGGAGGTTGTGGCCGATGCCGGGGATGTAGGCGGTGACTTCGATACCGGAGGTGAGACGGACACGGGCGACCTTGCGAAGCGCCGAGTTCGGCTTCTTCGGCGTGGTCGTGTAGACGCGGGTGCAGACTCCACGACGCTGCGGCGACCCCTTGAGGGCCGGCGACTTCGACTTCTCTCGCTTGCTCTGCCGACCCGTACGGACCAGCTGCTGGATCGTGGGCAACTCGTCTACCTCCCGACCGGCGCAGCCGCGACGGCCATGTCTCGTTCCCGGCCGGCGGCCGGGATGTCTCACCTCTATGGACCCCCGCGCCGAAAACGGCGCCGCGAGCCTTTTGTGCCCTGCGTCGAGGAGATAAGGGGCCCGGCGTGCGGGCGTCCTCCTGACGTCTTCTCGTTCAGCGATGAACCCCGACCGCTGCGGTTCCCGGGGCAACCGGGCCTGCAGCGGCTCGCCGAACTCGGGTGGTGCCTCTTGATGTGCCCCCGCACGAACACGCGTGTGCGCAGACGCGCGATGCGTCCCCGGAGGGACGCAGCGGCCAAGGATAGGCCAGTCGCAGGAGCCGGTCAAACGACCGCTGTAGTGCGTCCGGACGCCCTGGGGTCGGGCAGGTCGAGCGAGCGGGGGCAGGGGGTGGGACCGCCGCGTCGAACCCCTGCGGAAGACCTATTTTCCACACACTACGGGGGTTCATGGTGCTCAAGTCGATCAGGAGCAAGATGCTGGCGGGCGTGGCCGGTGTCGTCGTGCTGTCGCTCGGGGCGGGTCTCGTCGCCGGCGCAGGCGCCGAGCCCAAGCAGACCGGCCTTAAGGGGGCAGGCGGGAAGGCCGTCGCCCACCTGGCGGGCGGCAAGAAGGTCACGGCGCCGAACGTCCCGACCGCACGCTGGTACAACACGACGCTGGACGCCGGCGAGCCGACGATAGCCCACTCGCAGGACGGCTCGGTCTTCTTCGTCGGCGCCGACATCGACACCGTCGGGGGCCGGCCGAACCAGGTCGACGTCGTGCGCTCCGACGACCACGGCGGCACCTGGACGAACGTCTCGCCGAAGCTCGGCCCCGAGAACGCCCACCCGGTCACGCTCGACCCGTACATCTGGATGGACAAGGACACCGGCCGCATCTTCACCATCGACCTGACGGTCGCCTGCTCGCTGCTGTCGTTCTCCGACGACGAGGGCGCCAGCTGGATCACGAACCCGCTCGCCTGCGGCCGCCCGGTCAACGACCACCAGACGCTCTTCGGCGGCCCGGCCGCCACGAGCTCGCCGGTCGCCTACGAGAACCTCCTCTACTACTGCTGGAACGACGTCGCCACCTCCTCGTGCTCGAAGTCGCTGAACGGCGGCGTCACCTTCCAGCCCACCGGGAGCCCCGCGTTCCAGGGCGTCATCGTCGACGACGAGGGGAACCGCCGGGTGTGCGGAGGCCTCCACGGGCACGGCATCGTGAGCCCCAAGGACGGAACCGTCTTCCTCCCCCGCGAGTACTGCGGGAAGCCCTACGTCGCGATCAGCCACGACGAGGGCGTCACGTGGGAGCAGGTCCAGGTCTCGCGGCTCGACGCCCCCGACGGAGCGGACCCCAGCATGGACGTGGACGCGAAGGGCAACGTCTACTACACGTGGATCGGACCGGACTACAACCTGTGGCTGACGATCTCCCGGAACAACGGCAAGACCTGGGGCAAGCCGATGATGGTGGCCGCCCCCGGCGTGAACGAGGCGAACCTGCCGGCGATCGACGTCGGCGACCCCGGGAAGATCGCGATCTCCTACATGGGCAGCGAGAACTCGCCGGGCAACCCCCGCGAGGACGGGGCCGACTACTCGAGGGTCACCTGGAACGGCTACATCACGATGTCGGCCGACGTCCTCGCCAAGCGGCCGGTCTTCTACTCCGGGGCGCTCAACAGCCGGAGGGACCCGATCGCCCGCGGGCGCTGCGGCCCGGGCCGGTGCGGCAGGGTCTTCGACTTCATCGACGTCGAGATCTCGCCGGACGGCACCCCGTGGGGGTCGTTCGTGGACGCCTGCATCGAGATCTGCGCCATGCCGACGGGCGCCTCGAACTATGGCGACAAGGGCTGGGCCGGCCGTCTGGTCGGGGGGCCGAAGCTCCGCTAGATAGTCCGCAAGAGACATCTATCCGAGGGGGCCCGACGCAGGGGCCCCCTTGGCGCGTCCCTCCGGTGGTAGCCGGCGACCACCAAAGGACATAAGGGACACACGCCGAAGTGGTAGGGAATGAGGCGTAAGCGGACGACCTTCGTCCTTGCCGGGCTCGCCTTCGGCGCGCTCGTCACCGGCGCCGTCGTCGCCCCTGCCGCGGCCCGGTCCCCCCTCGAGCGGGTGACGCTCGGAGAGGTCAACGTCGTCTCGGGGGACCACATCGCCGGTATGGAGGTGCACGTCCCGCGCGACGCCACGATCGAGGCCGATCCGTTCTCCAACGACGACGTCTCCTACTCGGGCGACGGTCGTGTGGTCGGGGTCGTCCTCGTGGAAGAGGGGCCACGCGCCGGCAGGGCGTTCCAGCTCGTCTCCGTGCGCTGGGCCTTCTGCGGCGCGCCCGGATGCAGGCCCGAGCGCCACGACGTGACCGAGCTCACGACCACGTCCAGCTGGCGCGGCAAGCGCTGGCGCATCCCGGCAGGGGACTACCGGCTCTACCTCGTCACCGACGGGGCTCCGGCGACCGTCACGTTGCGCCTCGCCGGGCTCGAAGGCCGGACGGCGCTGCACCCGAACGCCCGCGTCGCCGGACGGATCGCGGCCCCCACGGCGACGGCCGCGGCCACCCCTACCGACCACCTGTTCCTCGGGCGGGCGCGGCCGATGGTCATGCCGGCCGACGGGTTGCTGATCGACGGCGGGACCACCGACTACGGGCTCGGCCCCTCGGCGGGGACACAGGGGGCTTGCTTCTGGAGAGGGCGTGGTGAGGAGGATCTCGAGCAGCAGATCCCCGGACCGCACTGCCGGGAGTTCGCCGAGCGGGGGGGCTGGAGCTACTCCACCACGACGTTCGGCGGAGGGTGGGCGACGTGGGGGATCGGCACCGTCCCGGCGGGCAAGTGGAGGTCGAGCTACTACGCCGCGAACGCCGCGGCCGTTCCGGAGTCCGACTTCGTCACGCTCTGGCTCGCCTACGAGGACCCGGTCCGCTAGGACCGAGGCCGGCGTCTTCTAGTTCTCGGCGCGGGCGAGCTTGCGCTCGCGGACCCACTTCACGTCGTCAGTCGCCCGGATGCCGCCGTAGGCGCCGGCGATGACGAAGAAGAGCTGGAAGAGTGCGTCTCTCATACCTCCAGCCTCGACCCCCGTGGGGGCCATCTGAATACGCAATCGAGGCATGCGACGCGCCACGAAGAGAGCCCCCGCCTATCCGGCGGGGGCTCTCTTTGACTTCCTGCTGCGCTACTCGGCTACCGAGACGTCCGCGGTGTCCGGCTCGGTCCCGTCGCCTTCCGGAGACGGCACGGCCGTGAGGCCGACGCCGCCGAGGAGCTCGCGGGCTGCGCTCGCGGCGTCCTCGTCCTCGACCCTCGGCGGGAGCCCGAACATCGCCCTCGCCTCGTCGTCGGACATCGACGGCTGCCCGGTCGTGGTGACCCGGATCGCCCGGTAGCGGCTCATGCCGGTCCCTGCCGGGATCAGCTTGCCGATGATCACGTTCTCCTTCAGGCCCAGGAGCGGGTCGGACTTCGCCCGGATGGCGGCCTCCGTCAGCACCCTCGTCGTCTCCTGGAAGGAAGCGGCCGACAGCCACGACTCGGTCGCCAGCGACGCCTTCGTGATCCCCATGAGCTCGGGCCGCGCCATCGCGGGCTCGCCGCCCTTGGAGGCCACGGTCTCGTTCGCGTCCGAGAAGATCTTCGCCTCGACCTTGTCGGCCGGGAGGAACTCGGTGTCCCCCGGCTCGATCACGGTCACCTTGCGAAGCATCTGCCGCACGATCAGCTCGATGTGCTTGTCGTGGATCGGCACGCCCTGGCTGCGGTACACGCTCTGGACCTCGTTCACGAGGTAGAGCTGGACGTCCCGCATGCCCATGATCTCGAGGATCTCCTCGGGATCCCTCGACCCCTCGGTCAGGGCGTCGCCCGCCTGGACCTCGTCGCCGTTGCGGACCCTGAGGCGGGCACGGCGGGAGACCTTGTAGGTGATGGGCTCGGAGCCGTCGTCGGGGATGAGCTCGATCGAACGCGAGCGCTCGTCCTCGTGGATCTCGACGCGCCCGGAGGCACGGGCGATCTCGGCCTTGCCCTTGGGCGTGCGGGCCTCGAACAGCTCGACGACACGCGGGAGACCGTGCGTGATGTCCTCTCCGGCGACGCCACCCGTGTGGAACGTACGCATCGTGAGCTGCGTGCCGGGCTCGCCGATCGACTGGGCGGCGACGATGCCGACGGCCTCGCCCAGCTCGACGAGCTTGCCGGTCGCGAGCGACACGCCGTAGCACTTCTGGCACACGCCGTACTTCGCCTCGCAGGTCAGCACCGAGCGGACCCGCACCTCGGCGACTCCGGAGGTGTCGATCTGCCTGGCGAGCTCCGCCGTGACCTCGGTCCCGGCCTCGACTACGACCTTGCCCTTGGCGTCGAGCGCGTCCTCGAGCAGCACCCGCGAGATGAGCTTCTGCTTCAGGTGCGCGCGCTCGGCATCGATGTCGAGCTTGATGCCGCGGTCGGTCCCGCAGTCCTCCTGCCGCACGATGACCTCCTGGGCGACGTCCACGAGGCGGCGCGTGAGGTAGCCGGAGTCGGCGGTCCTCAGAGCCGTGTCGGCCAGACCCTTGCGGGCGCCGTGCGTGGAGATGAAGTACTCGAGGACGGTGAGGCCCTCGCGGAAGTTCGCGCGGATCGGCCGCGGGATGATCTCGCCGCGCGGGTTCGCCACCAGGCCGCGCATACCGGCGATCTGACGGATCTGCATGATGTTCCCTCGGGCTCCCGAGTTCGCCATCATGTAGATCGGGTTCAGCTCGTCGAAGCCGGCCTCCATCGCGTCCTTGACCTTCTCGGTCGCCTCGGTCCAGATCTCGATGAGCTCCTGGCGCCGCTCGTCCTCGGTGATGACGCCCCTGCGGTACTGCGTCTCGACCTGGTCGGCGCGCTTCTCGTGCTCGGCCAGGATCTTCGGCTTCGCCGCGGGCGTCGTGACGTCCTCGAGGCCGATGGTGATCCCGGCCTTGGTCGCGTAGCGGAAGCCCGTGGCCTTCACGCGGTCGAGGATGTCGGCGAGGTCCTTCTTGTGGTACGTGCGGGCACAGCGGTCGATCAGCGCCGCCAGCTCCTTCTTCTTGAACGCGGAGTTCTGGAACGGCAGGTCGGCCGGGAACGACTCGTTGAAGATGACGCGGCCCGGCGTCGTCTCTGTCAGGCGGCTCGGGTTCGCCTCGTAGTCGTCGACGCTCTCGCCCTCGAACCGCTTCAGGCCGCGTACCTTGACCAGCGCGTGGATGCCGACCACCTTCGCGTCGTACGCGCGGAGGACCTCGTTGGCCGAGGAGAAGACCCGTCCCTCGCCCTCCTCGCCCTCGTGCGTGACCGTGAGGTAGTACGAGCCCATCACGATGTCCTGCGTCGGGGCGACGATCGGGTCGCCGTGCGCCGGCGACAGGACGTTGTGCGCCGACAACATGAGGATGCGGGCCTCGGCCTGCGCCTCGGAGCTGAGCGGCACGTGGACGGCCATCTGGTCGCCGTCGAAGTCCGCGTTGAACGCGGCGCAGACGAGCGGGTGGATCTGGATGGCCTTGCCCTCGACCAGCACCGGCTCGAACGCCTGGATGCCGAGGCGGTGGAGGGTCGGCGCACGGTTCAGCAGCACCGGGTGCTCGTGGATGATCTCCTCGAGCACGTCCCACACGTGCGCACGGCTGCGCTCGACCATCCGCTTCGCGCTCTTGATGTTCTGCGCGTGGCCGAGGTCGACGAGGCGCTTCATGACGAACGGCTTGAAGAGCTCGAGCGCCATCTGCTTCGGCAGGCCGCACTGGTGCAGCTTCAGCGTCGGCCCGGAGACGATCACGCTGCGGCCGGAGTAGTCGACGCGCTTGCCGAGCAGGTTCTGACGGAAGCGACCCTGCTTGCCCTTCAGCATGTCCGACAGCGACTTCAGCGGGCGGTTGCCCGGCCCCGTCACGGGGCGGCCGCGGCGGCCGTTGTCGAACAATGCGTCGACGGCCTCCTGGAGCATGCGCTTCTCGTTGTTGACGATGATCTCGGGAGCCCCGAGGTCGAGCAGCCTCTTCAGCCGGTTGTTGCGGTTGATCACGCGGCGGTAGAGGTCGTTGAGGTCCGACGTCGCGAAGCGCCCGCCGTCGAGCTGGACCATCGGACGGAGGTCCGGCGGGATCACCGGCACGCAGTCGAGGACCATGCCCATCGGGCTGTTCTTCTTCGTCGGGTCCGTGAACGGGGCGACGACCTTCAGCCGCTTGATCGCACGCTGGCGCTTCTGCCCCTTCGCGGTCTTGATCTGGTCGCGCAGGAACTCGGCCTCGGCGTCGAGGTCGAGGCCGGCGAGGAGGTCCTTGATGGCCTCGGCCCCCATGCCGCCGCGGAAGTAGTCGCCGAAGCGGTCCCGCAGCTCGCGCCACAGGACCTCGTCGTCCACGATCTGCTTCGGAGCGAGGTCCTTGAACGCGTCGATCGTCGCCTGCACGAGCCCGATGTTGCGCTCGGCCCGCTCGCGGACCTCCTTCTGCTGGCGCTCCGCCTGGTTCTTCGCGGCGGTCTTCTCGGAGGAGCGGGCCTTGCGGCCCTCCATCTCCTCGAGGCGCACCTCGGTCTCCTTCAGGATCTCCTCGATGCGCTGGTCGCGCTCGGACTCGAGCCGCGCGATCTCCTTGCCCACCTCCTCCTCGAGGCGGGGGAGCTCGCGGTGGCGCTTCTCGTCGTCGACCGACGTGACGATCGAAGCGGCGAAGTAGATGACCTTCTCGAGCTCCTTCGGAGCGAGGTCGAGCAGGTACCCGAGCCGCGACGGGACGCCCTTGAAGTACCAGATGTGCGTCACGGGGGCCGCGAGCTCGATGTGGCCCATGCGCTCACGGCGGACCTTCGCGCGCGTGACCTCGACGCCGCAGCGTTCGCAGATGATCCCCTTGAAGCGGACCCTCTTGTACTTGCCGCAGTAGCACTCCCAGTCCTTCGTGGGACCGAAGATCTTCTCGCAGAAGAGCCCGTCCTTCTCCGGCTTGAGCGTGCGGTAGTTGATGGTCTCGGGCTTCTTGACCTCGCCGTTCGACCACGCGCGGATCTGGTCCCCTACTGCGAGACCGATCCTTAGTTCGTCGAAGTAATTGACGTCGAGCAACTAGACCTCCTCGACCGAAGACGGCTCACGACGGGACAGATCGATTCCGAGCTCTTCCGCGGTGCGGAAGATGTCCTCGTCGATCTCTTTCATCTCGATCTCCTCGCCGGTCGCCGACAACACCTCGACGTTCAGGCAGAGGGATTGCATCTCTTTGATCAGCACCTTGAAGGACTCGGGTATCCCCGGTTCCGGGATGTTCTCGCCCTTGACGATGGCCTCGTACACCTTCACGCGGCCGAGCACGTCGTCGGACTTGATCGTCAGCAGCTCCTGGAGGCAGTAGGCCGCGCCGTAGGCCTCGAGGGCCCAGACCTCCATCTCGCCGAACCGCTGGCCGCCGAACTGCGCCTTACCGCCGAGCGGCTGCTGAGTGATCATCGAGTAGGGGCCGGTGGAGCGGGCGTGGATCTTGTCGTCCACGAGGTGGCTGAGCTTCAGGATGTACATGTAGCCGACGGTGATCGTGTTGTCGTAGGGCTCACCGGAGCGGCCGTCGTACAGCTGCGCCTTGCCCTCCGCGTTCGTCAGCGGGTACTCGCTCTTCCGCTTGCTGACCGCCTCGAGCGCCCCGAGCAGCTCGTCCTCGCGGGCGCCGTCGAAGACCGGCGTGGAGACCCACGTCGGCTCCTGGTCCCGCCACGCGCCGGGCACCGGGGGCGCGTCGTCCTCCCAGCGCTGCTTCGCGGCCCAGCCCAGGTGCGTCTCGAGCACCTGGCCGAGGTTCATCCGGGAGGGGACGCCGAGCGGGTTGAGGATGATGTCTACCGGCGTGCCGTCCGCGAGGAACGGCATGTCCTGCTCCGGCAGGATCTTCGAGATCACGCCCTTGTTGCCGTGGCGTCCTGCGAGCTTGTCGCCCTCGGAGATCTTGCGCTTCTGGGCGACGAACACCCGGACGAGCTCGTTGACGCCCGGCGGGAGCTCGTCGCCGTTCTCGCGGCTGAACTCGCGGACGCCGATGACCTTGCCGGACTCGCCGTGGGGCATCTTCAGCGAGGTGTCCCGGACCTCGCGCGCCTTCTCGCCGAAGATCGCGCGCAGCAGGCGCTCCTCCGGCGTGAGCTCGGTCTCGCCCTTGGGCGTGACCTTGCCGACGAGCACGTCGCCGGGGCCGACGTCGGCGCCAACGCGGACGATGCCGCGCTCGTCGAGGTCCGCGAGGACCTCCTCCGAGACGTTCGGGATGTCACGCGTGATCTCCTCGGCGCCGAGCTTCGTGTCGCGGGCGTCGACCTCGTACTCCTCGATGTGGATCGAGGTGAGGATGTCGTCCTTGACGAGCCTCTCGGACAGGATGATCGCGTCCTCGAAGTTGTAGCCCTCCCAGGACATGAACGCGACGAGCAGGTTCGCGCCCAGCGCGAGATCGCCGTTGTCGGTCGACGGGCCGTCGGCGAGGAGGTCCCCCTTCTTGACCTTCTGGCCTTCCTGCACCAGCGGGCGCTGGTTGATGCACGTCGACTGGTTCGAGCGGCGGAACTTCTCGAGCCTGTAGATCGTCCGCTCGCCGGCCCCCGAAGGACCCACGACGATCCGCTCGGCCGAGACCTCCTCGACCGTCCCGTTGGCCTCGGCGATGATCACGTCGCCGGCGTCGGTCGCGGCGCGGTGCTCGAGGCCGGTGCCCACGTAGGGAGCGGTCGGCCTCAGCAGCGGGACCGCTTGGCGCTGCATGTTCGCGCCCATGAGGGCCCGGTTGGCGTCGTCGTGCTCGAGGAACGGGATGCACGCCGCGCCTATCGAGACGATCTGCTTCGGCGAGACGTCCATGTAGTCGACGTTCGGGGCCTGTTCGTAGTCGACCTCGTTGTGCTTGCCTCGGACGAGGACCTTGTCGCCGATGAAGTGGCCGTTGTCGTCGAGCTCGGCGTTGGCCTGGGCGATGATCGCCCGGTCCTCCTCGTCCGCCGTCAGGTAGTCGATCTTGTTCGTGACCTTGCCGTCGACGACGCGCCGGTACGGGGTCTCGATGAACCCGTAGAGGTTCAGGCGGGCGTACGTCGAGAGCGACCCGATGAGACCGATGTTCGGCCCTTCGGGCGTCTCGATCGGGCACATGCGGCCGTAGTGGCTCGAGTGGACGTCTCGCACCTCGAACCCGGCCCGCTCGCGCGACAGACCGCCGGGGCCGAGGGCCGAGAGGCGGCGCTTGTGCGTGAGGCTGGTGAGCGGGTTCGTCTGGTCCAGGAACTGGCTCAGCTGGCTCGACCCGAAGAACTCCTTGATCGAGGCGACCACCGGCCGGATGTTGATGAGCGTCTGGGGCGTGATCGCCTCGACGTCCTGCGTCGTCATGCGCTCGCGCACGACCCTCTCCATCCGGGAGAGACCCACCCGGATCTGGTTCTGGATGAGCTCTCCTACGGGACGGATGCGCCGGTTCCCGAAGTGGTCGATGTCGTCGACCTCGTAGTCGGGATCACCGGCGTGCAGCTTCACGAGGTACTGGATCGTCGCGAGGATGTCCTCCTTGCGGAGCACCGTGCCCATCGCGTCGATCGACTTCTCGTCGTGCTTGAAGCCGAGCTTCTTGTTGACCTTGTAGCGGCCGACCTTCGCGAGGTCGTAGCGCTTGGCGTTGAAGAAGAGGTTGTCGAGGAGGCTCCGTGCGCTCTCCACGGTCGGAGGCTCGCCGGGGCGGAGCTTCCGGTAGATGTCCATGAGGGCGTCTTCCTCGGTCTGGATCGCGTCCTTCTCGAGGGTCATCTGGATCGACTCGGCGCCGTCGAACAGCTTGAGGATCGCATCGTCGTCGCCGTAGCCGAGCGCCTTCAGCAGGACGGTGACGTTCTGCTTGCGCTTGCGGTCGATGCGCACGCCGACGAGGTCCTTCTTGTCGGTCTCGAACTCGAGCCACGCGCCGCGGGCCGGGATCACCTTGCACGCGTAGATGTCCTTGTCCGACGTCTTGTCGATCGACTTGTCGAAGTAGACGCCGGGGGACCGCACGAGCTGCGACACGACCACGCGCTCCGTGCCGTTGATGACGAACGTGCCTTTGTCCGTCATCATCGGGAAGTCACCCATGAAGACGGTCTGCTCCTTGATCTCGCCGGTCTCCTTGTTGATGAAGGCGGCGGTCACGAAGAGCGGGCGGGAGAAGGTCATGTCCTTCTCCTTGCACTCGTCCTCGTCGAACTTCGGGTCCTCGAAACGGTGCGAGAGGAACTGGAGCGCGAGGTTCCCGGTGAAGTCCTCTACCGGGGAGATGTCCCGGAGCGTCTCGCCCAATCCCTTGTTCAGGAACCAATCGAACGATTCCAGCTGGACCGAGATCAGGTTGGGCGGGGGCAGGACTTCGGCGAGCTTGGCGAAGGAATGGCGTTCGCGCAGGGGGTTAGACGACAAACGGGCCTCCTGTGAGCCGGAACTATGCGGGGAGGGATCTGGACCGGGCGGAAGGGCTCCCCTTTATGCCCTTCCGTCCTTCCCCGACTGGTACGCCGTGGGCGGTTCTTAGCCGCGCGACAGGGCGCGTCGAACAGCCGGGGGTCGGACACACGAAGAGCCAGTATAGGCAGGCGCCCATACTGGCGTCAACTGAAAGTTGAAACGCACAGGAACCGGCGAAGATTCCGTGGATATGAAGTTGCGGGGACTGTATTCCCCAGAAGTGGCCAGGTCAACACTTTTTCGCGCTGGCGGGCCGCCAAACGGGTGGCGGCCCCCGGTACAGGCGCTCCCGGGGGCCGCCGGTTCCAGTGCCCGGGTGCTACTTGACCTCTACGGTCGCTCCGGCGCCCTCTAGCTTCGCCCTCGCCTCGTCGGCCTGCTCCTTGTTGACCTTCTCCAGGACCGGCTTGGGAGCCCCGTCGACGAGGTCCTTCGCCTCCTTCAGGCCGAGGCTCGTGAGTGCACGGACCTCCTTGATGACCTGGATCTTCTTGTCACCGGCCGCCGACAGGACGACGTCGAACTCGTCCTTCTCCTCCTCGGGCGCGGCGCCGTCGCCGGCGGCTCCGCCACCTGCACCGGGGGCCGCGATTGCCACGGGGGCCGCGGCGGTGACCCCGAACTTGTCCTCGAACGCCTTCACGAACTCGGAGAGCTCGAGAACCGTCCAACCTGCGATCGCGTCCAGGACCTGGTCCTGGGTGAGCGTGTCGGCCATCTCCTATTCCTCCTTGCTTGCAGACTCTTCGTCGGGGGTCGCATCTGTGACTTCAGCTTCGGGAGCCGCAGGGGCCTGATCGACCGCCTCAGGGAGCTCGGCCGGGGGTTCTTCCGCTTCCGGCGCCACGGCTCCGCCGGGGGCGGAATCCTCAGCTACTTCTTCCGGGGCGGCCTGAGCGATCGGCTCGCCTGAGGGGGCTGCAGGTTCGGCTGCGGGTTCGCCCGTGCCGCCGGGGAGCTCGCCGGATTCCTTCTTCTCGACGACCTGGGCGAGCATCGAGCCGAGGTTCCGGAGCAGGGCCGACAAGACGTTGATCGTCTGCTGGGCCGGCTGGTTGACGAGCATCGCGATCTTCGCGAGGAGGACCTCGCGGGATTCGATGGTCGCGAGGGCGCGGGCCTGGTCGGCGTCGAGGATCTTGCCCTTCAGCACGCCGCCCTTCACGACGAGGACCGGGAACCTCTTGGCTGCGTCGTCGAGGGCCTTGGCGGCCGCGACCGCGTCGCCCCTCACGAACGCGATCGCCGTGGGGCCGGTGAGGAGCCCGGCGAGCTCCTCGAGCCCGCTCTCCCTCGCCGCGATGCGGACGAGCGTGTTCTTCAGGACCTTGTAGTCGGCGTCGGCCTCCCTGAGAGCCCCCCGGACCTCGGCGATCTCGGTGACCGTGAGCCCGCGGTATTCCGTCAGCAGGGCGGCGTTCGACTCGCCGAAGCGGCCCCTGATGTCCTCGACCGCCGCCGTCTTGTCGGGTCTCGCCATACGTCTTGCTCCTTATGCCGTGGAAAACAAAAAAGCGGCCGCCCTAGAGGCGACCGCGCACGGAGCACGACGTCGGCCTGCGCCGGAGATTAAGGGCCGAGGCCCGCCGGCGGTCTAGGGCAACGGGGGCAGGATAGCACCCGGCCCCACCCCGTGACGAAGGCCACAGCGGGGGCCGCGTGTGCGTCGTTCGCTGTCGGGATGAGCGTCGGAAACCGGGACCGGGCCCGACGAGAACGCATCCTTCGAAGGCTGGCGGCCCGACAGCACGGATTGATCCACCGCGACCAGGCGCTGCGCGTGGGGCTAAGCCCCAGCGCGATCGATCGCAGGGTCCGATCGGGTGCGTGGCTCCGCCACTACCGCAGCGTGTACGGGATCGCAGGAGCACCCGCGACTTTCGAGCAGCGGGGACTCGCTGCGTGTCTGGCGTCGGGCACCGGCGCGGCCCTGTCCCACACGAGCGCCGGCTTCCTGTGGGGCTTGTGCCCCAAGGGCCGGGTGCTCCACGTGAAGGTCCCGCGGTCGGTGGACAAGGAGCCGCCGGGCGTGCGCGTGCACCGGACGACGACGGCACCGGGCTCGACGGGGAAGCTACGCTGCGTCCCCGTGACCGACCCGATCACGACGATCCTGGACCTCGCGGGCACGCTGTCCGAGACCGAACTGGGCGCGGCGCTGCAGCAGGCGGTAGTCGCTGGTTGCCTCCGGCCGGAGGTGCTGCGGGCGCGGCTCACAACGGCCCGCGGACGACCGGGAGTCGGGACGCTGCGCCGGGTCCTCGGTGGCCGCGAGGGGAGACCCCGCGTGGAGACTCCCCTGGAGGGGGCAGTCGCCGCGGCGCTGGCGGACGCAGAGTTGCCGCCCGCGGTCAGGGAGCACCCGGTCTACGCCGGAGGCCGCGTCTACTACCTCGACTTTGCGTGGCCGGCGCATCAGGTCGCGGTCGAGGCGGATGGACGGCGCTGGCACTCCGACTCCCGCTCCTTCGAGCACGATCGGGTGCGGCAGAACCTGTTGGTCGCCGCGGGGTGGCACGTGTTGCGGGTTACCCACGAACAGGTCCGGGCGAGCCCCCAGCAGCTCTGTGCGCAGGTCGGGGCGCTCCTGACTAAGGGGTGAAGGGGCCCCCGGTTCGCCAGTATTCGCCCCCCTCTCGCCCCATGAAGCCCTCGTCCACCAGGTAGCGCCGCAGCGCCGCGACGTCGGTGTGGTAGTCGCCGAGGACCTGGTTGACGTCTGCCTCCGTGTAGCGCCAGCCCGGCTCGAACTCCTGGCTCAGGTGGTCGAGGATCACGAGCCGCTTCGAACGCGCCACCGGGATGCTCACCAGCCTCCGGTTGCGGACGAACCGGCGCAGGACGTCGCTCGCCACCGGCGGAAGGCCGAGCTTCTCGCCCGCCTCCCGCTCTTCGGCCGCCGAGCGGACGCCGGCATGCAGCTCCTCCTCGTCGAGCGTGAGGCGGCGCCGGTCGCCGGTGACGAGGCCGCCCGACGTGAGGCGCGCCAGCGCCTGCTCGACGGCCTTGGGCTCCAACCCGGTCGCGCCGACGATCGCGTCGACGGTGGAGGCGCCGAGGACCACCGCGGCTGCGACCCTGAGGCGGTCGGGCTCGGCGAGGAGCCCCAACAGCCGGGGCGCCTCGGAGCTCGCGGGTCTAGGCCGGAGCCGGCTCGAGCTCGTCGGCGACGTCCTTCGACTTCGCCGGGTCGATCCGGATGCCGGGGCCCATCGTGGTCGAGACCGTGATGCTCTTCAGGTAACGGCCCTTCGCGGCGGCGGGCTTCGCTCGCACGACCTCGTCTATCACCGCGGCGTAGTTCTCGATGAGGTCGCCCTCGTCGAACGACTTCTTGCCGATGATCAGGTGGAGGTTGCCGTGCCGGTCGGTGCGGTATTCGACCTGGCCCCCCTTGATGTCGCGCACGGCCCGCGCCACGTCGTCCGTCACCGTCCCCGACTTCGGATTCGGCATGAGCCCGCGGGGGCCGAGCGTGCGGCCGAGCTTCCCGACCGTCGGCATCATGTCGGGGCTCGCGACGACCGCGTCGAAGTCGAGCCAGCCGCCGGTGATGCGCTCGGCGAGCGCGTCGTCGCCGACCTCGTCGGCGCCGGCGTCCCGTGCGGCCGTGGCCTTCTCGCCCTTCGCGAACACGATCACGCGCATGGTCTTGCCGGTGCCCTTCGGGAGCGCGATCGCGCCGCGGACCATCTGGTCGGCCTTCCGGGGGTCGACGCCGAGGCGGATGCTCAGCTCGACGGTCTCGTCGAACTTCGACGACGGGACCTGCTTCAGGATCTTCAGCGCCTCCGGCGGCGAGTAGAGCCGGTCGCGGTCGACGAGCTTCATCGCCTCGGTGTAGCGCTTTCCTTGCTTCGGCATGACGTTCCTCCTCGTGGTCAGCGACGGACGATCGTGCGTCCGCCTCCCACTGCGACGGCGGTCTTCTAGGAAACGGTTATGCCCATGCTGCGGGCGGTGCCCTCCACGATCTTCATCGCGGCCTCAACGTCGTTCGCGTTGAGGTCGGGCATCTTGATCTCGGCGATCTCGCGCACCTGGTCGCGCGTGACCGTCGCCACCTTCGTGCGGTTCGGCTCGGACGAGCCCTTGTCGATCCCGGCCTTCTGACGGAGCAGGACGGCTGCGGGGGGCGTCTTCGTGACGAACGTGAAGGACCGGTCCTCGTAGACCGTGATCTCGACCGGCACGACGGTGCCGGTCTGCGCCTGCGTCGCGGTGTTGTACTGCTTGCAGAACTCCATGATGTTGATGCCGGCCTGGCCGAGGGCAGGGCCGACAGGAGGCGCAGGCGTGGCCTGGCCACCCGTGATCTGGAGCTTCAGTATCTGTGCGACCTTCTTGCGGCGTGCGCCACCCATCTCGTGTCTCTCCTTAGTCGGCTAGAGCTTCGCGACCTGGTCGAACCCGAGCTCGACCGGCGTCTCCCGCCCGAAGATGTTCACGAGGACCTTGAGCTTCGACTGGTCGACGTTGATCTCCGAGATAGACCCGGTGAAGTTCGCGAACGGGCCCGAAGTCACCCTGACGCTCTCCTGCTCCTCGAACTCGAGGCGAGGCTTCAGCTTCTTCTGGTCGGGCTTCACCTGGAGGATCTTGTCGACCTCGCGGTCCGACAGCGGCGTGGGCTTGGCCCCCGAGCCGACGAACCCGGTGACGCCCGGGGTGTTGCGCACGACGTACCAGGAGTCGTCCTCGAGGTACATGCGGCACAGGAGGTAGCCCGGGAAGACCTTCTTCTGGACGACCTGCTTCTTCCCGCTCTTGATCTCCATGACGTCTTCCATCGGGATGACGACCTCGAAGACCTTCTCCTCGACGTGCATCGACGCGATGCGGGACATCAGGTTCGCCTTGACCTTGTTCTCGTAGCCGGCGTACGTGTGGATCACGTACCAGTCGCCGGGCCGCTCGTTCGGCGGGATCGAGCGCTCCTCGTACAGCTCGGTCTCCGACGGCCCCGCGTCCTCGGCTTCGTCCGCGGCCGCGGCCGGGCTCACGTCCGGGTCGTCGGCGGCAGAGGTCGTGCGGTCGGCGCTCTCGTCGGGGTCCGGGTCGAGGCGCGGGAGCGACTCGTTGTCGGCCGCGGTGGTCGCGGCCCCCGCGTCTTCCACAGGTACGGCTCCTCCGGGTGTCGAACCCTTGTTTTCCTTCGGGTCGGGATCCATCCGGGGCGCGTCCGTCTCGGGCTGCGGCGCGACGACCTCCGCCTCCTCCCCGCGCTGCTCTGTCTGCTCCAGCTCCGTGTCGTTCATGTTCATCAGTCGATGTCGTAGAGGACGAGGACGCCCTTGGCGAAGACGTAGTCCATCCCGAAGATGATCGCTGCGATCACGACCACGCTGACGGCCACGACCGTCGAGTACGCGACGACCTCCTTGCGCGTCGGCCAGGCGACCTTCTTCAGCTCGGCGAGGACCTCCCGAATGAAGTCCCGAGGCTTGGTCCGCTGCTTGTTGACGGCAGGAGTCGCGGGAACGCGCGGCTGCTTGCGGCGCTGCTCCTCTTCCTTCTTCATGAGACGCTTGTACTGCCGGTTCACGGGTGCCCTTTCTTGTTCCCTCCGGACGCGGCTTGTAAAGGTCCGTACTGAGGGGGAAAAACGAGGACCCAGGTTAGCACGCCGGCGCCGGGCAGGCCCTGGCCGGGCCGACCTGGCACTACAGCTAGCCGGCCAGATCCTCGGACGGCAGGAGGGGTGTCGAGCAGACGGGGCATGCGGTGGAGTCTTCCTCCCCCACGTACACGGTCCGCTGGCAGACCGTGCAGAACGCCTCGGTGGCCACGTCTTCTTCCCTCCAGGATCTGGCGTGCACGCAAGCAAGCATCAACGGTTTGTGCGGGGATGTAGAGAGGAAGACGCGACAGACGCTGGGCCCGGGGAACGGGGGCTCGCACCGGTCGCAAGGCCTCCTGCTCAGCCCCCGCAGGTCGGATAGTACGACGCCCGTCGGGTTCATCCTTCATGTCACGACGACGAAAATGCCGGCGGCTCCGGGCCGCAGTACGGTCGGCACGCGGCAGATCGAGGAGGGTCGATGGGGCGGATCCGACCGGTAGTCGCAGCGGTGGTGATCCTGGGACTCGCGGGCACTACGACGTGGGCGCTGGCGGAGCGCGACGACCTCGAGGGCCGCGTCGCGAAGCTGGAAGACGCGCTCGACGCGGCGAACGAACGGATCGCAGCCTCGGCCGCCGCACGCCGAGCCACGGCCGAAGCGGCTGCGGCGACCGCGCAGAAGGCGAAGCAGACGAGCCGGCGGGTCAACGCGCTGGAAGGACTGCTGTACGGGGCCCGGCTCGACCTGAAGAGGCTGAACGCCGTCGCCCATGCGCTCGCACGACCCGGGCGCGCGGTCTTCGAGACGAGGCTCTTGGAGGGAACGCCCCACGACCTCGTCGTGGTCTCGTGGCACAAGAACGTCGGCGGGACGACGCGGACCGGGCTGGACGTATGGCGCGTCGCGCGGGGTGCCACCCCGGCTTGGGAGCTCGTCTACATCGCGGAGCCCCACCCGAGCTTCGAGCTCGACCGCGCCAGCTACGTCCTCTACGGCCCTCCGGACGCGCCGGCGCGGGAAGAGGTCGACTTCGTGCAGCGGATCGACATCGCGGATACCGGAGACGCGACCGGAGACGGACTGGACGACCTCGCGATCTGGGAGGCCGGATCGGGAAGCGGCGGGTGCGGCCACGTAAAGCTGCTGGCCAACACCGGCGACACGCTGCGCGAGACCTACCGGCACGAGGGCTGCGACCACGGCCTTGCGATCAAGCGCGGGCGCCTGGTCCTGGGGGAGGCCTGGCATCCGCGCGGATGCGACCAGATCCACGGGTGCGGCAGGCGGGGGACGTGGATGCGGTGGACGGGGTCGTCGTGGACGGTCACCGACGTGCGCAGGGATGCCTACTAGAGAGCAGGGCACTAGAGAGCAGGGCGGGAGGGACTCGAACCCCCGACCACTGGTTTTGGAGACCAGGGCTCTACCAACTGAGCTACCGCCCTCGGGTACGCGGCCAGTCTAGAACGTCAGGCGGTGGCGATGCCCCGGCGGCGCGAGCGCCACAGCGCCGCGCCGGTGGCGCCCAGGGCGACCGCCAGGCCCCCTACGTACGCGGCGCGGTGACGCGTCAGGTGAGACCTCACCTCGTCCAGGCGCGACTGAGCCGACGGGATGACCACGAGCGCGTCGCGCAGGCCCGACGGCGGCGTCGCGGTCGCGGCCGCGAGACCTGCGGTCGCGGCCCGCAGCGACCGATAGGCGTCGAGCGCGCGGGTGCAGTCGGGGCAGCGGGAGAGATGCCGGCGCATCGCGAGCGACATCGACGCGGGGGCACCCTTGCCGTCGATGTCGTCGACGAGCCCGGGAAGGGCGGCGTCGATGTCGTCACAGCTCGGGTTCCGGATCTCGTTCATGACTGCTCTCCAGTGGGATACAGGGTCTCTTTCAACTTCTTGCGCCCCCGGTGCACGCGTACCTTGGCCGCGGTCTCGGTGATGCTCAGCTCCCCGGCGATCTCCTCGATCGAGAGGCCGTACACGTCCCGGAGCACCACCGCGGAGCGGTAGTGGTCCGGCAGGTCGCGGATCGCCGCCTCCACGTCGAGCACGTCCCGCCGGATCTCGGCAGTCGTCTCGACCGATCCCGGTGCGGCCATCGCCGACAAGAGCTCATCCTCGGCTCCCACCTCGTACAGGCGTCTGCGCTTCCTGCTGCGGTGCTTCGAGATGGCCGCGTTGCTGGCCACCCGGTACAGCCAGGTCGTGAACTGTGCGTCGCCGCGGAAGCTCTTCAGCCCCCGCCACGCCTTCAGGTACGCGTCCTGCGTAGCCTCGGCGGCGTCGCTGGGATCGTCGAGGATCCGGAGGCACAGCGTGTAGACCTCCCGGTGCGTCAGGTCCACGAGCTCGGCCCACGCGGCCTCGTCGCCGCCCTTACAGCGTTCGACGAGCCCGAGAGGAACGACCCCCCGCCCCGAACCACTCCGGTCCCCTCTGTGACGCGTCACGACGAAGAAGGTTACCGGTGCGAGGTCTTGTGACCGCCTCGAGCGATGCCTACGGAGACAGCGGAGGGGCGGTAGGTCCGGAGCGAAGACTTAAAGGTTGCGTCTGAGCGGAGCGACCTGCCGCCCCGCAGCGACACCTAGGCCTCGAAGAGGCTCTCCAGCCGAGAGAGGAGCTGGGCCTTGTTCAGCTCCTCCTCGCGGCGGGCCTTGAGCTGGTCCTTCGAGCTCAGCAGCAGCGTCTCCACGGCGACCGTCAGCTCCTGGATGTCGAAGGGCTTCGTCAGGTACTGGTCGGCGCCGAGCTTGTAGCCGCGCACCCAGTCGTGCTCCGACGTCTTCGCGGTCAGGATGAGGATCTTCGTCGTGTCGCGGATGCCGGTGGCACGCAGCTCCTTCAGGACCATGTAGCCGTCCATCGCCGGCATCATGATGTCGAGGACCATGATGTCGGGCGGGTCCGCGACGACCATGTCGAGAGCCTTCTGCCCGTCGGGGGCCACGACCACCTTGTGCCCTTCCTCGACCAGGATGCTGGTGAGGAGGTGCCGCATCTCGGGGCTGTCGTCGACTACGAGTATCCGCGCCATCGCCTAGTTGCCGTAGAGCGAGTCGAGACGGGACATGAGGCGCGCCTTGACCCTCTCGTGGTCGCGGCGGAGGTCGAGCTCGACGCGGGAGAGCGCGAGCAGCTCCTTCACGACGCCGATGAGGTCCTTCGGGTCGAACGGCTTCGTCATGTAGTGGTCGGCGCCGAGGCCGAGCGCACGGTCAGTCTCCGCGCCGTTGGCGCTGAGGACGACGATCCTCGTGGCGCCGCGCATGCCGGACTCGTCCATCTTCTCGAGCACCGAGATCCCGTCGAGCTTGGGCATCATGAGGTCGAGCACGAGGAGGTCCGGCTGGTCGTTCGCGATCGTCTGCAGGATCTCGTCGCCGTCGCGGCCGACGGATACCTCGTGGCCCTCGTCGATGAAGTGGTACGAGAGCAGACGCCGGATATCGGCGTCGTCGTCGACTATGTGGATCTTCGCCATCTCGTCCCTCCGAGTGGGCCCTCGCCCGTGCCGTCGTTCGTCAAGTCATCTATCGGCGCCCCGCCGAGCGTCCTTGACCGGGGACCGAAGGAGTTTCCGGCCCCGGCGGCGCGTCCCGCCGGGCGCCCGTACGCTTCCGGAATGCCCGAGTCGTCCCTTCCTCAGCAGCTCCGGCACTGGTTCGACCGGCGGACCTTCCTCGGGTCGCCGCCGCCGGCCGCTGCCGCAGAGGCCAAGCGCGCCGCCGGGACGACCGTCAGCGTGTGCCTCCCGGCCCTCGACGAGGAGGAGACGATCCGCGCGATCTGCTCGACGATCACTGCCGAGCTGATGGAGGGGTGCGGCCTGGTCGACGAGCTCGTCGTGGTCGACAGCGGGTCGAGCGATGCCACGGCGACGGAGGCGGAGGCGGGCGGCGCGCGGGTCGTCGCGGCCGCCGAGGTGCTGAAGGGGGTCGTCGACCCGCCGGAGGTGCCCGGGAAGGGGGAGGTGCTCTGGAAGAGCCTCGCCGTCGCCCGCGGCGACGTCGTCGTGTGGCTGGACTCGGACACCCGCAACTTCGGGTCGCACTTCGTCACGAACCTCGTCGCGCCGCTGCTCGCCGATCCCTCGATCCTGCTGTGCAAGGGCTTCTACGAGCGGCCGCTCACGATCGGCGAGGGGGGAGGGGGCCGCGTGACGGAGCTTGTGGCCCGTCCCCTTCTCAACCTCCTGTTCCCCGAGCTGGCGGGCGTCGTGCAACCGCTGTCGGGCGAGTACGCGGGGCGGCGAGAGGCGCTCGCGGCGCTGTCGCTGTTCACCGGGTACGCGGTCGAGGCCGGGATCCTGATCGACCTCGTCGCGCACGCCGGCCTCGACGCGCTCGCGCAGGCCGACCTCGGGGCGCGCGTGCACCGCAACCGGGACGTCGCCGCGCTCGGGCGGATGTCGAGCGAGATCGCGCAGGCGATCCTCGCGGCCGCCGAGGACCACGGACGGCTGAAGTCGGCGGACGGGCTGCCCGACCTCCTGGTGCAGTTCGACCAGTCGGGGCCGGCGCCGGAGCCGCTGACGACACGGGTGCGCTCGCAGCGCAGACCTCCGATGGCGACCGTGATCGGGCGGCGGTCGTGAACGAGGGGCCCGAAGCCGTCGTCGGTGCCCTCCGGGCACGAGGGCACCGCGTCACGGCCCAGCGGCTCGCGATCGTCGAGGAGGCACTGCGGATGCCCGGGCACATCGCGCCCGGCGAGCTCGTGGCGAGGGTCCGGGCACGCGAGCCCGGCGTCAACGCGTCGACGGTGTACAGGACCCTCGCGCTGCTCGAGGAGCTCGGCTTCGTGTCGCACGCCCACCTCGAAGGCGGACCGGAATACCGCGTCGGCGCGCACGACCACGTGCATCTCCTGTGCAGCGTCTGCGGGAGCTACGAGTCCGTCGGCGCCGAGGACGTCGCGCCGCTGCAGGAGGCGCTCCGGGAACGGAGCGGGTTCTCCGCCGACTTCACCCATTACGCGATCGCAGGCGTGTGCGCGCGCTGCGCTCAGGCGGGAGACGAGAGCTCGAAGCCATAGGGAAGCTCGAGCCTGTGCCGCTCGAGGAGCTCGCGCTCGCGCAGCAGCGAAGCCGTGGGCGCGTCGGCGACGATCCTGCCGCCGTCCATCACGACCGAGCGCTCGCACAGCTGCAGCGCGTACGGCAGGTCGTGGGTGATCATCACGAGCGTCACGGGGAGCCGCGTCAAGACGTCCGCGAGCTCCCGCCGTCCGGCGGGGTCGAGGTTCGACGTCGGCTCGTCGAGCACTAGGACCGTGGGGTCCATCGCCAGGACGGTCGCGAGCGCGACGCGACGCCGTTCGCCGAAGCTCAGGTGGTGCGGGGGCCGTCCGCTCGCCTCGCCCATGCCTACGGCGGCCAGCGCGCGGTCGACCCGCCCGTGCAGCTCGGCCCCCCGGTACCCGAGGTTCGCCGGACCGAACGCGACATCCTCACCGACGCTCGTCATGAACAGCTGGTCGTCCGGATCCTGGAAGACGATCCCGACGCGCCGCCGGACCTCCTTCAGGTGGCGCGACACGACGAGCCCGTCGACGCGCACGGTCCCTGCCGCCGGCTTCAGGATCCCGTTCAGGTGGAGCGCGAGCGTCGTCTTGCCCGCGCCGTTCGGCCCGAGGACCGCCAGGCGCTCGCCTCGGGGGACCGTCAGGTCGACGCCCGCCAGCGCCGGACGGCCGTCGGGGTAGCCGTACGTGAGTCCCCGGACCTCGACCTCGCCCGCCCTCACGTCCATGCCGCCCCCGCGGTCGCCGCCGCCGCGAGCGGAAGGGCGAGGGCGGCGATCCACTCCGACGGCGCGGCCGCAACCGCGCGGCGCGGCAACGTCCCCTCGAACCCGCGCGAGAGCATCGATACGTAGACGCGCTCACCCCTCTCGAACGACCGCAGGAACAACGCTCCCGTCGCGAACGCGAGGGCGCGGGCGTGCCACAACCAGCGGGGGTCGTAGGCGCGGGAGTGCCGTGCCACGCGCATGCGGCGCGCCTCTCCCGTGACGAGGTCGCCGTAGCGGAACATGAACGACGCGATGGAGGTGAACGCCCTCGGGACGCGGAGGGCCTCGAGCCCGCGCAGCAGGTCGCTCACCGGCGTCGTCGCGGCGAGCAGGACCGTCGCGGTGACGCCGAGCGTAGCCTTCGCGACCACGTTCCACGCCGCCCACAGGCCCTCGCGGGAAACGGCGAGGGGGCCCAGGCCGACGGTGTCGCCGCCGGCGATGAACGGCAGCAGGAGCGCGAACGCGACGAACGGCACCTCGAAGACCAGCCGCCGGCAGAGGAAGCGCGGCGGGACCCGCGCCGCGACGGCGACTGCCGCGAGGAGGCACAGGTAGACCGCGAACGGCCACACCGCACGGGGCGGCGTCGTCGCGACCGCGACGACGAAGAGGAACGTGGCCAGCACCTTGCACTGTGGCGCGAGGTCGTGGACGCGCGTCTGCGCGTGCACGTACAGCCCGTGCGCGTGCCCTCCGCTCAGGACCCCGCTCCCCGGTGGCGTCGGGCGAGGAGGGCGAACACCGCCGTCGCGGCCGCGAACGCGAGCACGACTCCGGCGACGCCCGAGAGGCCGGTCGAGACGTCCTCGTCCTCGATCCCATCGACCGCGTAACCCGCGAGCGGCGCGTCCTCGAGCGCGTGCTCCTGCTCTGCTGCGGCGAAGGCCTCGTCGCGGGCGACGCGCTGCAGGCCGTCCGGCTCGTCGCTCGCCAGCGGCGCGCCGAACGCTGCGACGCCCGCGATCGCGAGGAACACGGCGGCCGCCGATGCCCGCCTCACGCGGGCCGCTCGACCATCACTGCCGCCTCCTCCCGCCCGGCCGCGTATACGAGGTCGGGCCGGACCGCGAGCAACGCGCCGACGGCGCCGGCGGTCACGACTCCCTCGCCCACGGCGACCAGCACGTGAACCCCCGTCATCGCCGCGAACACGGCGCCGGGGTCCGCGCCTCCCCGACCGCCGAGCGCGTACTCGGCGGCGAATGCCGCCGCCGCCATAACGACGGACACTCCGGCGGAGATGCCGGCGGCGAGCGGTAGCGCGCCGCGCCTCTTCGGAAGGAGCGCGTGCAGCACCGCGAACGCGCCGTAGCCGCCGAGCGTCGTGACGAGCGAGAGGTTCACGAGGTTCAGGCCGAGCGCGGTGAGCCCGCCGTCGGCAAAGAGAGCCTGCACTACCACGACGACTGCGAGGCAGATCGCGCCCGCCCAGGGGCCGACGAGGACCGCCGCGAGGACGCCGCCGATGAGGTGGCCGCTCGTCCCCGCAGCGATCGGCACCGTGACCATCTGCGCCGCGAACACGAACGCCGCGACGAGCCCGGTCAGCGGAGCGCGCCTGTCGTCCAGCTGCGCTCCCGCCCTCTTCACCGCGATGCCGAGCCCGGCGACGGCGGCGACCCCCGCCCCCGCCGAGACGGCACCGCCGATGAAACCGTCCGGTACGTGCACGCCGCCTCCTTGTTGCAACTAGTTGCAACAAGGAGCGTAGACCTTCGGCGGGGGAGGCGCTACGGGGCCGCCGGCGGCGTCTCCTCGTCGGGAACGACGGAGGGGGGCTCGTGCGTCCCGCCGACGCGGGCGTGGGGGGACACGTCTTCGCCGAGGACCCTCGTGGTCCAGAAATGCGCGAGCAGCAGCTTGACCACGGCGACCGTCGGAACGCCGAGGAGGATCCCCCAGAACCCCGCGAGGGTCCCGCCCGCCAGCAACGACAGCATGACGGTCGCGGGGTGGAGCTGGACCGTGCGCTTCATGACGTTCGGGCTGATGACGTGGTTGTCGATCTGCTGGACGACGAGCGCGACGAGGGCTGCGCCCAGGCCGAGCGCCGGCCCCTCCGTCACGATCCCGACGATCAGCCCGAGCCCGCCGCCGATGAACGGGCCGACGAGCGGGATCAGGTTCGTGAACCCCGCGAGCGCGCCGATCACGAGCCAGAACGGGAGGCCGATGAGCCAGAAGCCGACGCTGGACATCACGCCGACCACGAGCGCCACGAAGAGCTGCCCACGGAAGAAACCGCCGACGGCGCGCCCGATCTTCGAGCCCAGGTCGGCGAACTCGTCGCGGTGTGACTCCGGCACGAGGTTAAGCGCGTCGCGCTGGAGTTGCGGCAGGTCGATGAGGATGTAGAGCGCGAGCAGGGGGGCGAGGATGAACACGAGCAGCCCCTCCAGCACCGAGAAGCCGATCTCGGTGATACGGCCGGCCTGGTGGCTCAGCCGCTCGCGGAACTCGCGGGTGACCTCATCGCATTCGGCGGTCGAGAAGTCGCCTGCCACCGACGTCCCCTCGGGACCGAGCAGGCACGAGATCTGCTCCGTGTCGATGGTGACGCCAAACGTGTCCTCTACCCGCGTCGCGAGATCGTTGATCGAGTCGACGAGGTCCGCGCGGAGCTGAGGGAGGTTGTCGGAGAAGTTCGATATCTGGTTCGAGATCAGCGGGGCGACGAGGATGCCGGCGAGCGTGAGGCTCCCGAGCACGATGATGTAGCTGAGGACCGCACCGATCGACCGCCGCACGCCGCGGTGCTGGAGCCGCGTCACGATCGGGTTGAGCAGATAGATGATCAGCAACGCGAGGACGAGCGGCGGGAAGATCACGCGGATCTTGTAGAGGAGCCACAGCCCGATCGCGACGACGATAAGCAACCCGATGATCGACCACGCCGCCGTCCCCGCGCGGCGGAGCCGCTCTCCCGGTGGCAAGCGCGGCGGCGCCTGAGTGCTCACGGGCGACAGTATGCCCGCCCGCTGCGGTTCATCCCCCTGCCGCGAGGCGGGTTATCAAGGCCGTCGTCGCGGCGCGCACGCAGCCGGCGGGGTCCGCGAACGCACGCGCGCGTCCGCAGGTCACCACCAGCTCCTCCACCGCATCCACCCCCAGCGTCTCGTGAGCCGGGAGGTGCTCGGCGCGCAGGCGGACCTCGCCCGCGACGATCCCGCATCGCTTGTCCATCCCCGACGCGGCCGACGCGACCCGCGTCACGACCTTCCCGCCGAGCGTGCCCTCGTCGACCCGCCCCTCTCCCGTGACCACGACGTCCGCCCACTCGACGTCGCCGGGAAGTCCCGTCACCGCGGACACGAGGTCGAACCCGCCGAGGATCCGGGCGCCGAAGAACGCGACGAGCCCCGCGCCCATGCCGCCGCCCGCGCCCGCCCCGGGCAACGCCGCGACCTCGACGCCCATGTCGGCGCGGATCCGTTCCGCGAGCACGGCCAGGCCTTCTTCCAGCACGCGCGCCTCGGCGGCGCCGGCGCCCTTCTGCGGCGCGAACACGGCGGCCGCTCCGGACGGCCCCAGCAACGGCGCGTCCACGTCGCACGCCGCGACGACCACCGTCGGGAGCGGCCGGGGAGGTGGCTCGATCCCGTGCAGCGCCCGCAGCGCGCCTCCACCGGGCGGAAGATCGCGTCCGGCGGCGTCGAGAAGCCGCCATCCCGCGGCCTGCGCGGCTCCGGCTCCTCCGTCGGTCGACGCACTGCCGCCGACGAATACGACGACCTCGCGGTCCGGGAATCGCTCGAGCACCTCGAGGAGCGCGAGCCCCGTGCCGCGCGACGACGCGCGCAGCGCGCTCGAAGGGCGCGGTCGCGCCGCGAGCCGCGCGGTCTCGTGCATCGCGATCATCACGCGATCTCCGTGGTCGAGAGCGCGGCAGGCGGTCCGCTCGCCGAACGCGTCCTCGGCCACTACGGGCGTGATCTCACCGCGTGCCGAGGCGAACACGCAGTCGAGGGTGCCTTCGCCGCCGTCCGCGAGTGGATGCATGCGTGCTTCCGCGCCGGGCACGGCATCGTCCACACCGCCCGCCATCGCGGCCGCAACCGCAGGCGCGTCGAGCGTCCCCTTGAACTTGTCCGGGGCGAGGAGGATTCTCAAGTCCACCTAGGATACGGACCATGCGCGACGACACCACGATCGTCCTCGTGTCGAATCGTGGTCCGGTGTCGTTCGTCGAGACATCCGACGGGTTCGAGACCCGCCGCGGCGCGGGCGGCCTCGCCGGCGCCCTGGATCCCGTGGCGCGCCGTCTCGGCGACCGCGCCGTGTGGGTCGCCGCCGCCACCTCCGAAGCCGATCGCAAGGCAGTGGCCGCGGGCGCCGCCGACGGCCTCGCGGAGCAGCTCGGCTACCCCGTCTACCTCCTCGACATCGACCCCGGCACCTACTCCCGCTACTACGACGTCGTGTCGAACAGGATGCTGTGGTTCGCGAACCACTGCCTGTGGGACGAGCTCAACGTGAAGACGTTCGGGCAAGACGATCTGGACGCCTGGGAAGACGCGTACCAGCCGGTCAACCGTCGCTTCGCGGCGGCGGTCGCGGAGGTGGCCGGTCGCTCGGGCCTCGTCCTGTTCCAGGACTACCACCTGTCGACCGCGCCCGCGGAGCTGCGCCGGATGCGGCCCGACCAGACGATCTTCCACTTCACGCACTCTTCGTTCTGCGGGCCCGACGACGGTCTGGAGCGCGTCCCGCGGCCGATCCCGCAGTCTGTGATCGAGGGCCTGTTGGGCGCCGACCTCGTGGGCTTCCACGTCGCGGCATGGGTGCAGAACTTCCTCGACTGCTGCGAGCGCATCGGCGCCGCGGTGGACAGGGACCGCGGCCTCGTGCGGCACGAGGGGATCCAGACGTGGGTTCGGGAGTACCCGATCCCGATCGACCCGCACGACCTGCGCGAGCGAGCCGCGGGCCCGGCGGCATCCGCGTGGGCGAAGCTCTTCCGCTCCGGCACCGAGGGCCCCCTCGTCGTCCGCGCCGATCGCGCGGAGCCGTCGAAGAACATCGTCCGCGGCTTCCAGGCGTTCGGGCTGTTGCTGGACCGCCGGCCGGACCTGGCGGGCAGCGCGCGGTTCGCCGCGTGCATCTACCCGTCGCGTCAGACGATGCCGGAGTACCGCCGCTACTCCGGGCAGATCGAGTCGGTGGTCGCGGAGGTCAAAGCGCGGCATCCCGGCGCGATCGACCTCTACATGAAGGACGACTTCGACAGGACGCTCGGCGCGTACCGCGTCTACGACGTCCTGCTCGTGAACCCGATCATGGACGGCATGAACCTCGTGTCGAAAGAAGGGTCGTGCCTCAACGAGAACGACGGCGTGCTCGTCCTGTCCCGGGGCGCGGGATCGTTCGAGGAGCTGGGCGAGCAGGCGGTGGCGATCGAAGACCAGATGGACGTGGCCGCCACGGCCGACGCCCTCGCTCGCGCGATCGGCATGCCCGCAGGCGAACGGCGCGCGCGGGCCGAGAAGCTGCGCGCCCTCTCCACCGCGCGCAAGCCCGAGGACTGGATCGACGCGCAGCTCGACGACCTCGAGGCGATCCGCGGCGGGGGCGCCCCTCTTTCGCCGCCGGCATCCTCAGCCGGGTAGGAGGCGGTTCAGGAACTCCAGGGCGCCGCGGGGACCCTCTACCACGACGTCGGCTCGCTCCAGTAGCTCCGCGGGGGCTTCGGGGGAGCTCACCGCTATCCGGAGCGTTGCCACTCCGTGCTTCGCCAGGTCGTCCAGTGCGTCGAAGGCCGGCAGGTCCACCCGGTCGTCGCCCGCGAACGCGACCGCTTGCAGGTCCCTCGATCTCTCTCGCACCACTGCTGCCTTCGTGAACGCGACCGGCGGACGCAGCTCGTACGCGAGGCGTCCGCTCGCGCGCGTCAGACCGTGGCGCGACACCAGCTCGGACGCGACGGCGTCGAGAGCGGCCCGTGCTCGGTCGTGATCGGTCGCGTTCCGGAAGTGCAGGGTGACCATGAGGGCCTTGTCCTCGACGATCACGCCCTCGAGTCCCAGCTCCTCCACCCGCGCCGCGGCCTCGTCGTGCACGGTCCTCATGAGGTCTTCGAACGGCGCGGCGGCAGGCGACAGCTCGACCTTCCCGCCGGCCGTGCGTTGCGCGCCGTGGACGCCCCAGATCTCGGTCTCGGGCCCGAGCCAGTCGAGGAGCTCGTGCGCCGACCGGCCGGAGACGATCGCCGTCACCGCGTACCTCCGTGCGAGCGCCGCCAGGAGCTCCCGCGCCCCCCGCATCGGACGCGCGTCGGACGGCACCCGGACGATCTCGGACAGAGTCCCGTCGAAGTCGAGGAAGATGCCGGAGCGTTCCGGCCGTTCCAGGAAGGGGCGGAGCAGCTCCTCGGACACGAGCCGCAGCGTACCGGCCACTATGCTGCGCGCATGCCGCGCCTCCGGGCCCTGTGGCCGTCCCTTTTCCTCGTCGCGCTGGCCGCGTGCCGGCCCGACACGGTCGACCTGGAGTACCGCTTCCCCTCGGGTGTAAGGGAGTACCGGCTCGAAGCCGCGGGGTCGGCGCGCTGGGACATCGGCGGCGGCGGCGAGGGGTCCTATCGCGTGATCTTCGACGTCGCCGAGAGGGTCCGGGAGGACGACGGCGAGACCGCGGTGGTCGAGGTGAGGATGTCCCCGATCGAAGTCGAGGAGGACGGGCTCCCGGCGCCGGGCTCGGGAGACCGTTCGTTCGCGCTGCGCGTGGACCGCTTCGGTGGCGTGCCCGAGGTGCTGGAAGTCGGCGGTGTCGACGTCGCGGAGCTGGATCCCGACGAGCTGGTGTTCATCGGGACGTACCGCCCGGCTCTCCCGCTCGACCCCGTGAAGCTCGGGGGGGAGTGGGATTCCGAGAGGCTGTTCGACGTGGGTCGCGTGTTCCAGGAGATCCAGGCGCGCGGGACGCTCGAGTCCCTGTACCTCGACGACGACGGCCCGGTCGCAGAGCTCTCCTACAGGGGAGAAGGGCCGCTGCAGTGGACGACGCAGCTGCCGCAGGGGCTGGCGGAGCTCATCGGGACCGGGACGACCGAGCAGCACGCGCGCTTCGACATCGACGACGGCGTGCTCCGCGAGGCGTCGTCGTCGACCGTGGGCACCTTCGAGGTGCGCGTCGTCCCGTCGGCGGGGGCAGGGACGCCGTTGACCGGGACGCTCGAGCTCGACCTGGAGCTGACGGTATCGGCGCGGGAGCCGATGCCGCGCTAGCCCTCGTCCGCGCCGACGACGACGTGCAGGCTCACCGTCGTCGAGAGGTTCTCCGGCTTCGCCTCGGCGACCCATCCGAACTTCGCGGCGAGGCGTTCGGCAGCCTCCTTGGACGCGTCGGTGGACCAGAACACGGTGGTCGCCTCGTAGCGCGAGGAGGCCGATTCGACGGCGACGACCGTGAAGCCGAGCTTCGAGAGCTTGTCCGCCATCCGGTCGTCCGCGTCGGCGGACTCCGTCGCGTTGAGCACCTGCACCGTGACACCCTCGGTGATCAGAGGCTCCTCCTCCTTCGGCTCCTTCGTCGCCTCGGGCGTCGGCTCGGCCGAGGCCTGCGACGTGATGCCGGGCTCCGGCGTCGGCTCCTCCGTCGGCTCGGGCTCCTCAGTCGCCTCCGGAGTCGCGGTCGCAGCTGTGGACGCCGAGGACGGTCCGCCGGTCGCGCCGTTGACTGCCTCGACCGCGATCCACACCGCGGTGCCGACGACGACCGCGATCAGGACCCACGGCAGGAACCATGCGACGACGGACTTGTAGAAGTAGATCTGGTCGGGTGAGGAATGACGACCCGCGGCCACGGCGGGGTCCTACTTCCGGCCCGGCGAGTACTCCGCTCCGAGAAGCCGCGCGACGCGCTGCCGCTGGCGGTACGTCCGGAGCCTCTTCAACCGCTTGACGAGGATCGGGTCGTGCGCCAGCGCGGCGGGGTTCTCGAGCAGCTCGTTCAGCAGCTGGTAATAGCGCGTCGCGGACATGTCGAAGCGCTCGCGGATCGCCTGCTCCTTCACGCCCGCGTGCTTCCACCAGGAGCGCTCGAAATCGAGGATCGCGACGTCCCGTTCGGAGAGGGTGCCGTGCTGTTCGTCCATGGAGCACAGCCTATGGCGCAGGATTTCGCGAGGCGCGGATTTTCCGCGAACCCGCGCCTGCGACGGTCTCAGGGGAAGAGCCCGCGGGTGAGGTGGGCCTCGGCCACCCTCCCGACGCCGATCCAGTGCGCGGCCTGTCGCATCGTCAGCTTCTTCGCCTGCGCGAGCGAGTGGACCTCGTCGAACGACTTCTCCATGATCAGGCGCAGGCGGTCGTTCACGTCCTCCTCGCTCCAGAAGTAGGCCTGGATGTCCTGGACCCACTCGAAGTACGAGACGGTGACGCCGCCGGAGTTCGCGAGGATGTCGGGGATCACGAAGATCCCCTTGTCGGTGAGGATCTTGTCGCCCTCGAACGTCACCGGGCCGTTCGCCGCCTCGCACACGATCCGAGCGCGCACCTGGCCCGCGTTCTTGACCGTGATCACGCCCTCGATCGCGGCCGGCACCAGCACGTCGCAGTCGATCTCGAGCAGCTCGTCGTTCGTGATCGCATCCGCGCCGGGGAACCCTGCGACTGTCCCGGCCTCGCGCTTGTGGCGGTTGATCGCCTCCGGGTCGAGGCCGCGCTCGCGGTAGAGGCCCCCGTCGACGTCGGACACCGCGACGACGCGGCAGCCGGCGTCGTGGAGGAGCTGCGCGGCGAAGCCCCCCACCTTGCCGTAGCCCTGGATCGCGACCGTCACCTCTTCGGGGGCGATACCCAGCGCCCGCAGCGTCGAGAAGATCATGAACATGACGCCGCGGGACGTGGCGCCGCCACGGCCCTTCGAGCCGCCTATCGCGACGGGCTTGCCGGTGACGACTCCGGGGACGGAGTACCCCTTGTTCTGCGAGTACGTATCCATGATCCACGACATGATGTCTTCGTTCGTGTTCATGTCGGGGGCCGGGATGTCGCGCTCGGGACCGATCAACGGGAGGATCTCCGACGCGTAGCGCCGCGTCATGCGCTCGAGCTCGGCGCGGCTCAACGTCCGCGGGTCCACCGCCACCCCGCCCTTCGCGCCCCCGAACGGGATGCCGGCGATCGCGCACTTCCACGTCATCCACATCGCGAGCGCCTTGACCTCGCCGAGTCCGACGTCGGGGTGGTAGCGGATGCCGCCCTTCGCCGGCCCCCGCGTCACGTTGTGGTGCACGCGGTATCCCTGGTAGACGCGCGTGGATCCGTCGTCCATCCGGAACGGGACCGAGACGATCAGCGCGCGCTTCGGGTTGCGCAGGGTCAGGTGGACGCCGGGCGCCAGACCCATCAGCTCGGCGGCCTCGTCCAGCTGCGCGAGCGCCGTCTCCCACGCCGAGTCGCCGGCCGGCGCCACGAGCGGGCTCGTCGTCTGCTCTATCTCCACGGTCACAACTCCCGTCGCGTCCGGCTGCTGCGCGAGCTGGAGACAGGGATCGAACCTGCGACCTGCCGCTTACAAGGCGGCTGCTCTACCAGCTGAGCTACTCCAGCGGGGCACCAAGAGGGTAACTGGTGGAGGCGTCAGACCTGTGCCTCGGCGAGGTGGTGCTCGAGCTTGCGCTTTATCCGCTGGAGGGCGTTGTCGATCGACTTCACGTGCCGCCCGAGCATGTCGGCGATCTCCTGGTACGACTTGCCGTCCATGTAGAGCTGCAGCACCTCGGTCTCGAGCCCCGACAGGAGCCGCCCGACGGACTGCTTGATCGACGCGATCTCCTCGGCGGATATGACGAGCTCGGCGGGGTCGGCGACGGCCGAGCTGATCAACGCGTCCGACAAGGGACGGTCCTCGTCGCCCTCGACGCCGCCCGAAGCCGGCTTGTTCAACGAGACGTAGGAGTTCAGCGGGATGTGCTTCTGCCTGGTCGCGGTCTTGATCGCGGTGATGATCTGGCGCGTGATGCAGAGCTCGGCGAAGGCCCTGAACGCGGTGTTCTTGTCGATCTGGAAGTCCCGGATGGCCTTGAAGAGGCCGATCATGCCCTCCTGGACGATGTCCTCTCGATCGGCACCCGCGAGGAAGTACGTGCGCGCCTTCGCCCGCGCGTAATGCCGGTAGCGGTGGAGGAGCGTGTCTATCGCCTGGTCGTCGCCACCTCGGGCGCGATCGACGAGCTCCTCGTCCCCCCACTCCGAAATCGTCCTATGTGGCATCCGTGGGTCCCCCGGTTGCGGGCACCGAGCGTACCCGACGGGTCACTCTCCGGGACACTTCGAACATAGCGACCGCCCCCGCCACGGCAACGTTCAACGAGGAGATCTTCCCCACCGACGGGATCCTCAACACGGAGTCGCAACGGGCGGCGATGCCCCTGGAGATGCCGCGGTCCTCCGCGCCGAGCACGAGCCCGACCGGGGGCTCGGCGAGGGAGCTGCTCCAGAGGTCCTCCTCCGCGTCGCCGTCCAGCCCGACGATCCAGAGCCCGGCCTTCTTCGCCTGCTCGAGCGCGCTGCCGAGGCTGCTCACCCGCGCGACCGGCACGACCTCCGCGGCGCCGGCCGAGACGCGGCGTACCGCTCCGGTCACGCCCGCGGAGCGCCGGGCCGGGAGGACGACGCCGTGGAACCCCGCGCCGTCCGCGGAGCGGAGGAGGGAGCCGAGGTTGTGGGGATCGGTGACGCCGTCGAGGAAGAGGACGCAGGGGTCGTCGCGGTCGAGGATCGAGTCGAGCGGCGCGTAGCGGAACCGCGCCGTGAAGGCGACGACGCCCTGGTGGTTGACGGACCCGGCCGCGCTCGCGACCTCCGACTTCGGGACGAGGCGGAGCGGTACTCCGGCGGCCTCGGCGCGCCGGCGGATCTCGCCGATGATCCCGGACGGCGCGAGCTCGCGCGCCACGAGGATGCGCTCGACCCCGCGGCCGCTGCGAAGGACCTCGATCACCGGCCGGCGGCCCCACACGATGCCCGCGTCGTCGTCCCCGCTCAGTGGCCGCCCACCCTCCAGCGCGGACCGGCCGGTGTGTCCTCGATCGCTACGCCGAGGGACGCAAGCCGGTCCCGGATCGCGTCCGAGCGCGCGTACGCCTTCTCCGCGCGTGCCTCCTCACGCATCTCGAGCAGGAAGTCGAGGAGGTCGTCGACTATCCCGGAAGCCTCCGGCGCGGCGGGGAAACGGAAGCCGAGCACGCCCGTCAGCTCCTGGAACGTAGCCACGAGCGACGCCAGTGACGCCCTGTCCTTCTCGTCGCCGGTCTGTGCCCCGGGCAGGCGCCTGTTCCCTTCCTTCACGAGGTCGTGGACGACGGCGAACGCGCCCGCCGAGTTGAAGTCGTCGTCCATCGCGGCGACGAAATCGGCGACGTAGGTGTCGCCGGGGTCCTCCGATACGGGGCGCCGGGTCCGCACCGGAGCCGGCATGTCGTCGCCGAGCGCGTGGCGGGCCGAATCGGCGAACGTCTTCCAGCGCGCGTAGGACGAGACGGCGTCGTCGAGGGCGGTATCGGTGAACGCCGCCTGCGACCGGTAGGAGCCGGCGAGCATCCAGTAGCGGATCGCCTCGCTGTCGTACCGCTGCACGAGGTCGTGGGCGAGGACGAAGTTGCCGAGCGACTTCGACATCTTCTCGGCGTCCATCTGCACGAGCCCCGCGTGCAGCCAGTGCCGGACGAACGGCCCGGTCCCCGCAAGGCCTTCCGCCTGCGCGAGCTCGTTCTCGTGGTGCGGGAAGATCAGGTCGCTGGCGCCGCCGTGGACGTCGAAGCCCATGCCCAGGTACTTCGTCGACATCACGGAGCACTCGATATGCCAGCCGGGTCGCCCGGGCCCCCACGGCGACGGCCACGACGGCTCCCCCTCCTTCGCCGACTTCCACAGTGCGAAATCGAGGGGGTGGCGCTTGCGCTCGTGCGGCTCGATGCGCTCGCCGGCGCGCATGTCGTCGAGGCTGCGGCCCGAGAGGCTCCCGTAGCCCTCGAACCTGTCGACGGCGAAGAAGACGTCGGCTCCGCCGAGGGCGGAATCGCCGTCTCTCTCGCCGCCGGCATCGTAGGCGAGGCCCTTGTCCACCAGACCCTCGATCGCCTCGACCATCAGGCTGACGTGGTCCGTCGCGCGGCAGATCACGTCCGCCGGCTCGGCACCGAGCGCCGCCATGTCGTCCTCGAACGCCCGCTCGTATTTCTTCGTGATCCCGTCGGGAGGGAGACCCTCGAGGTTCGCGCGCTCGATGATCTTGTCGTCGACGTCGGTGTAGTTCATGACGTACGTGACGTCGTAGCCGCGGTAGCCAAGGTAGTGGCGGATCGCGTCGAACCACACGAACGTCCGGGCGTTGCCGACGTGGATGTAGTTGTAGACGGTCGGCCCGCAGCAGTACATCGCCACGCGTCCCTCGTCGCGCGTCTCCAGCGGCACGACCGCCCGCAGCTTCGAGTCGTAGATCCGGACCGCCATCGCCGTACCCTAAGGCCGCCGGATCGTCGCGACCGCTAGCGCCGCGATCCCCTCGCCGCGCCCGGTGAAGCCCAGGTGGTCGGTCGTCGTCGCCTTCACTGAGACGGCGTCCTCGTCGATCCCGAGCGCCCGCGCGACCTGAGCCCGCATCCGGTCGCGGTACGGCGACAAGCGCGGCGACTCCGCGATCACCGACGCGTCGACGTTGACGATCCCGTACCCGGCGCCCGCGACGAGCGACGACGTCTCGCGCAGGATCGCCAGGCTCGACGCGTCCTTCCAGCGGTCGTCGCCGGGGAACCGGCTGCCGAGGTCGCCGAGGGCCGCGGCGCCGAGGAGCGCGTCGGCGACCGCGTGGCTGAGGACGTCGGCGTCGGAGTGGCCGTCGAGACCGGCGTGGCCGGGAACATCGACGCCGCCGAGCACCAGCGGCCGTCCCGCGTCGCCGGAGAACGCGTGCGCGTCGAAGCCGATACCGGTCCTAACCATCCGCGTTCCGGCTCGCCGCCACCATCGCCTCTGCCACCCGCCAGTCCTCCGGGAACGTCAGCTTGATGTTGTCCCGCGCCCCCTCCACGATCCGCATCACGCCGCCGTAGCGCTCGATGAGCTGGGCGTCGTCCGTGGCGAGGAACCCGTCGACGCGCGCCTTGTCGTGGACGGTCTTCAGCGCGTCGGTCTGGAACGCCTGTGGCGTCTGTACCGCCCACAGGCTGGACCGGTCGACGGTACGGATGACCCGGCCGTCGCGCACTTCCTTCAGCGTGTCGGCCAGGGGCACCGCGGGGGCCGCGCCGTGGGCACCGGCGAGCGCTCCGACGACGTCGCGGACGAGGGCCGGGGTGGCGAAGGGGCGAGCCGCGTCGTGGACCACGACCTTCGAGGCGTCCACTACGGCGAGGCCGTTGCGGACGGACCTCTGCCTCTCGTCACCCCCGAGCACGACGCGGACGTCGAGACCGCTGAGCTGGTCGGTCCACGAGCCTTCGGGCACCACCACGACGACGGGATCGCAGCCCGCGTCCGACAGCAGACGGACGGACCATCCGATCAGGGGCAGGCCGCCGAGGCGGCGGAACTGCTTGGGAGGCTCGGTCGGGCCCAGGAAGCCGGCGCGCCGCCCCCTGCCGCCCGCGGCGATGATGCCTGCTACGGAACCCGTTATCCGAGGACCTCGTCGAGCATCTTCTCGGCCTCTTCCTCGTTGCAGTCCTTCGAGAAAGTGAGCTCGGAGACGAGGATCTGGCGGGCCTTCGTGAGCATCCGCTTCTCGCCCGCCGCCAGGCCCTTCTCCTTGTCGCGCTGGTGGAGACTGCGCACGACGTCGGCGACCTGGTAGATGTCACCCGAGCGGAGCTTCTCGACGTTCGCCTTGAAACGCCGTGACCAGTTCGTGGTGTTCGTGGTGGGTTCGTTCTTCTTCAGGACCTTGAGCACCTTCGGCACTTCCTTCGCCGGCGTGACCTGGCGCAGCCCGACCTCCTCCGTCGAGTCGACCGGCACCATCAAGGTCAGCTCCCCGTACGCGAGCTTGAGGATGAAGTACTCGCGCGTCTCCCCCATCAGCTCCTTGTCCTCTAGCCGCTCGATGATCGCGGCACCGTGGTGCGGGTACACGACCTTGTCACCTACTCGGAAACTCACTCGGACGATCCCTCCCTGCAAGTTGTCGCAGTCGTGCTGTCGCGCCGCCGATGCGGCCGGGGGCGAGGCATGCGAGCGGCTCTGCCGGGTCGAAGTCCGGTCGTGGATACCGTCTGCGTCGCCACACCAAGGGTAGCACGAGGGCACTTTCCCGGCCTTCGAACGCGGATCATCGGCGTGCGCTCGTGACGTCCGGTGACGTCGCTTGCAGCACGAGCGGGAACGCGTCGCGCAGGCCGGCCGCGTGCAGCAGCTCGATCCCCGGATCGTCGACCGATGCGTGACGCGGGACGATCGCGCGCCGGAAGCCGAGCCGCGCCGCCTCCGCGAGCCGGCGTTCGGTCCCGGGGACGCGCCGGATCTCGCCCCCGAGACCGACCTCGCCGAACGCCACCGTGCGTTCGTCGACCGGCACGTCGGCCACCGCCGACTGGACGGCGAGGCACAGCGCGAGGTCCGCCGCGGGCTCCTTCACCGCGAGGCCCCCGGCGGCGGACGCGAACAGGTCGCGCTTCGCGACCCGCGTCCCGGCCTTCTCGAGGACGCCGGTCAGCATCGAGAGCCGCCGCGCGTCGACGCCGAGCGCCACCCGGCGCGGTTGTGCGAGGTCGGACGACGTCGTGAGCGCCTGGAGCTCGACCAGGACCGGCCGCGAGCCCTCGAGACCCGGGAACACGATCGAGCCCGAGACGCCGGGGCAGCGGTCTGCGAGCAGCATCGACGACGGGTCCGGGACCACCGCGAGGCCGTCACGCTCCATCACGAAGACGCCGGTCTCCTCGCACGACCCGAAGCGGTTCTTGGACGCGCGCAGGAGGCGAAGGGTGGCCGAGCGGTCGCCTTCGAGCGAGATGACGGCATCGACGAGGTGCTCGAGCGTGCGGGGCCCCGCCACCGTCCCCTCCTTCGTGACGTGGCCGACGAGCACGACGACCGTCTGCGTCGCCTTCGCGTGGCGCGCGAGCGCGGCCGCGCACTCGCGGACCTGGACGATCGAGCCGGCGGGCTGATCGAGGGCGGGGTCCTCGACCGTCTGGATCGAGTCGACGACGAGCAGCCGGGGCGCTTCGGCCGCGGACGCGCCCAGGATCGCAGGGAGCGACGCCTCTGCGACCGCGGCGATCGCGGCGCCGTCCACGCCGAGCCGCGCGGCTCGCAGCCCGACCTGCGTCAGCGACTCCTCCCCGGTCGCGAGCAGGACGCTCGGGCCGGCGGCCGCGACACCGGCGAGCATCTGGAGGACGAGCGTCGACTTGCCCACGCCCGGCTCCCCCGCCAGGAGCACGACCTCGCCGGCGACGAAGCCGCCGCCGAGCACCCGGTCGACCTCGGGGTTCCCGCTGCTCGTGCGGGGGACGGGCGTCGCAGGGGCCGCCAGCGTCCCGACCACTGCGCTTCCCTCTTCGCCGGAGGGACGTGCCTCGGCGGTGCTCCAGTCGCCGCACTGGGGGCAGCGGCCGAACCAGCGCGGGGACTCGTGCGCGCAGGACGCGCAGCGGAACGGTGCTAGACGAGTGGCCATGTCCCGACGCTACCGAGGGGGTGTGACAACAATGCCTGCGTCGCGCAAGGGCTCGCGGAGCCGGCAGTCGACGGGATGGAGGTGATGGCTCCGCGCGGCACCGCTGCCCCCATCAAGGAGTCCGGTCGCCGTGCACTGCCCCCGTTGCTCGGTGCTCAGGCCACGGGGGCGGCGACCTTGTCCGGCACCACCGCGACGCTCTTGCGGCGCGAGCGCGTGACCCGGTCGCGGCCCATGCGCTTCGACTCGTACAGGGCCTCGTCGGCGGCCTTTACCAGTGCCGCGGCGTCCGACGCGTGCAGGGGGAACGTCGCGACGCCGGCGCTGGCCGTCACGGGGACCGCACCTTCGAGCTCCGAGATCAGCCGGCGGAGACGCCCCGCGGCGCTGAAAGACTCCTGCGTGCTGCAACCCGGCAGCAGCACGGCGAACTCCTCGCCACCGTAACGGGCCGGGACGTCGAACTCGCGGCATGCGGCGTTCAGGACGTTGCCGACCTCGTGGAGGATCTGGTCGCCGACCTGGTGGCCGTGCGTGTCGTTGAGCTGCTTGAAGTGGTCGATGTCGAGCATGACGAGCGTGAGCTGCTCGCCGCTGCGCTTGGAGCGGGCGATCTCCTTCTCGAGCGCCGCCTCGAAGAACCGGCGGTTCGCGATCCCGGTGAGGCCGTCGGTGTCGGCCATGCGCCTGATCTCGTCCAGCAGCCACGCGTTGCGGAGAGCGAGCGCGGCGTGCGAGGAGAACTGACCCAGCGTAGTGAGCACGCGGCGCTCGATCCTGCTGGACCGGCCCCCGTGCTCGACCGCCAGCACACCCAGCGGCGCGGCGTCCGCGAACAGCGGCACGATCAGGACGTTGCGCGCGCCGGGGAGGAGCCGTGCCAGCCGTGGGTCGGCCTCGGCGTCGAAGTGCCGGACGAGCGAGGTCTCGCGCGCACGCCACGTCTTGGCGACGATGTCGTCGAGCCCCAGCTCCGCGTCATCGTCCGAGTCGACGCCGCGCGCGGCGACCACCGACATGTCGCCGGCAGGGCTCGCGAGGATGACGCCGCGCTTGAAGTCGAACGCGTCGCAGACCCGGTCGAGGAACGTCGAGGCGACGGTGAGCGGATCCGTGACGTTCTCGAACTCGACGCCCATCTCGTTCAGGGCCTCGAGGTCGATCTTGCGACGGCGGAGCTCCTTCTCGTTGACCGAGGAGAAGACGGCGGTGCCGAGGGCGACGAGCCAGAACGCCATGACGTTGAACACCGAGGGCCGGTACGTCAGCCCGCCGACGTCACCGCTCGCCGGGTCGACCCCCTGTGGCGCCAGGATCCCGGCAAGCTGCCCGTGGAAGACCACGAAGAACAGCAGCGAGTGCCACAGCGCGATCTTCAACCCCGTCCGGTACGACGCGAGCAGCGTCACCGCGATCAGGTGCAGGTAGAGCAGGAAGCGCAACGGGCTCTGCGCGAACCCGGTCGCATACATCGTCCCGGCCAGGTAGACGCCGTCGACCAGGAGCATCCCGGCCACGACGTAGAGGCCGCGCGCCTTGCCGAGCCGGCGCAGCGCCTCGGTGACGCCGGTCAGGCAGAAGTAGCCGGCCGAGACCGCGACGAGGTCGCGGAGCGACGCTCCGACGAACCGCGACGCGAACACGGCGGACGCGAGCACGACGGCGACGAAGCCGGCGCGCAGAGCCTGCAGGTATCCCATCCGCTCGGCGAGCGAGACGATCTCGGGCGACTCCGAGCGCGTCGTCGCCTGCCCCGCGCGGCCCGCCTCGGCGGAACGGCCAATGACAGAGCTGTTCGTCTTCATTCGAAGCTCACCATGTCCTTTGTCGAATCCACGGGCGCGTAGGCGAGCTTCGGGTCCCTCCGATCGAGCTCACCCTGGAACAGAAGGAACAGCAGCACGGCGATTGCGAGCGTGAGCGGGAAAGCGAACTCCTGCACTGCCTTCCCGGCGGTCCGGGCGAGCTCGCCGATCGACGCTCCGAGCGGGATCCGCAACCCGAACGGCCGGCCGGCCTCTTCGGAGGCAAGCGCACCTCCGCTCTCCGTCTCGCTGCCGCCGGTGAGCTCGTCGATGGCGTCGAGGATCGGCGACCCCGGTCCACCGCCGTCACCCGCGCCGGGGAAGAGGAACGCGTCGCGGAGGGGATCGTCTGTCTCGGTCGGCGCGAGCGGCTCGCCGCCGACCGGCTGCGTCGGGTCCGTCACCGGGGGCGTCGGCTGGACCGGGACGTTGGGCTGCTGCGGCGTCAGAGGCGTCGGGTCGGCCGGTGGGGGCGGCGTCGACGGCGGCTGCGTCTCCACCGGAGGAGGCGTGATGACCGGGATCTCCGTCGGGGGCGGCGGCGTCACGACCGGGGTCGAGGAGGGAGGCGTGGTGGTCGGCGTGGTCGTCGGTGACGCCGTGGGAGGAACCGTCGGCGTAGGGGACTGCGACGGCTCGGGCGACTTGGAGGGCGGAGGCGACGCCGTCGGGGGAGGAGGCGGCGGCGACCCGGAGGGCGCGGGGGACTCGCTGGGCGCGACGCTCGGGGGCACGGTGGGAGCCTCCGTCGGCGCGGGCGTCTGCGCAGGCGTCGCGGTCGGGGCTTCGGAGGGAGCAGGGGGCGTCGGGGTCGGAGCCTCGCTCGGCGGCGGCGTGGGGGTCGCGGTCTCGCACTTCTTGTCGTTCCCGTGGCCGGGTTTGTCGCACGAGTTCGGCGCGCCGGCGGCACTGGGCAGGAACGCGAACGCCTGCAGGAGGGCGAACGACAGCACCAGCGTCGCGAACAGACGCCTGGAATCGCTCGTAACCGCACCCCCACGGTTCAACTGCCGGTCCTTTCCCCTCCGTCCCGCGCCGCCCTCGGCCCGGGATGCTCTGGTAAATATCGGCACGCCAGGCGCCGCATTGAGCCGGAAAGGAAGGGGTGCTCAGACTGCGGAGACGACGGTCTCCGGCTCGTCCACGGGCGCCACCGGCAGGGCGTCGGAGAGGGTAGCGACGTCGCGGCCGCGCCTCTTCGACCGGTACAGGGCCTCGTCGGCAGCGCGGACCAGCCCCGCCGCGTCGAGGGCGTTGTGGGGCAGCGTCGCGACGCCTGCGCTGGCCGTGACGGGGACGCCGCCTCCGGCCGACGCGATGGCGGCACGGAGACGCTCGGTCGCGGCGACCGCTTCGCCGGGGCCGCAGCCGGGGAGGAGGACGACGAACTCCTCGCCCCCGTACCGGGCGGCGGTGTCGAAGTCCCTGCAGGCCGCCGTCAGCGCCGCGCCGGCCGAACGCAGCACGTCGTCGCCCGCCTGGTGCCCGTGGCGGTCGTTGAGCTCCTTGAAGTGGTCGATGTCCAGCAGGACGAGGGCCAGCTGGTCGCCGGTCCGGGCGGCACGGGAGACCTCGCGGTCGAGCGCACGCTCCAGCGACCTCCGGTTGCTCAGCCCGGTGAGCCCGTCGGTGTCGGCCATCCGGCGGATCTCCTCCAAGAGCCACGCGTTGCGCAGCGCGAGGGCCGCGTGGGAGGTGAACTGACCGATCGTCGAGAGCACCCGCCGCTCCAGGCGGTGCGACCGCCGTCTCGTCTCGACCACGAGGATCCCGAGCGGGTTCCCGTCGGCGACGAGGGGCGTGACGAGCAGTGTCCGGGGGTTCGGCAGGAGCTCCGCCAGGACGGGGTCGTCCGACGGGTCCAGCTGGTCGACGAGGATCGTCTCGCGCCGGTCCCACGCCTCGGCCACAACGCCGGACCGGGAGTCAACCGCCTCGCCGGCTCCGCCGGTCCCGAACGCCGCGAGGACCTGGAGGTCGGCGGGCGGGCCCGCGACCACGAGGCCGCGCCTGAACCCGAGCGTGTCGCAGACCTTCGTCAGGCACGTCTCCGCGACCCTGCGCGCGTCGGTCACGCTCTCGAACTCGACGCCCATCTCGTTCAGCGCCTCGAGGTCGTTCTTGCGACGCCGGAGCTCCCGCTCGTTCAGGAACGAGAACACCGCGGTCCCGAGTGCGACGAGCCAGAACGCCATCACGTTGAAGATCGACGGACGGTATTCGACGCCGGTGACGCCGACCATCTGCGCGCTCGGCCCCCTCGGGTCCAGCAGGCCGGCGAGCTGCGCGTGGAAGACGACGAAGAACAGAAGGGAGTGCCACAGCGCGATCTTCAGGCCGGTCCGGTAGGACGCCAGCAGCGTCACCGCGACGAGGTGGAGGTAGAGCATGAACCTGAGCGGGCTCTGGACGAAGCCGGTCAAGTACATGGTCCACGCGAGGTAGACGCCGTCGGCGAGGAGCATCCCGGCTACGACGTAGAGGTGGCGTCCTCCACCGATCCGCCGCACGCCCTCGATGAGAGCCGTGAGGACGAAGTACCCCAGCGAGACCATCGCGACGTCGCGCAGCGAGGCCCCGACGAACCCGGGCACCAGGAGGGCAGATCCGAGCGCGACGATGACGAAGCCCGCGCGCAGCCCCTGCAGGTATCCCATCCGCTCTGCGAGCGAGACCATCTCCGCGGAGCGTCCCGCGCCTGTTCCTCTGGCTCTCACTGGAAATACACCATGTCCTTCGACGAGTCGACGGGGGCGAACGCGAGCTTCGGGTCGCGCCGGTCGATCTCGCCCTGGATCAGGAGGAACACCAGGACGAGGACGGTCAGGGACAGCGGGAACGCGAACCGCTGGACGGCCTCCCCCGCGGTGCGTGCGAGCTGCGCGAAGGATCGTTCGAGCGCATTTGGCGCCCCCGCCTCCGGGTCGGGCGGCTCCCCGGTCCCTCCACCCGTCACGTCGATCAGCTGGCGGGTGCCGTCCGGATCGCGTGCGGGATCGTCGCCGGCGTCCGCCGGATCGGTGCTCTTGCCCGGGACGTCCTGCTCACCCGTCGAGGGGCGCGGGTCGGGCGTCGCGATGGGCGCGAGCGGAGGGGGCGTCGTCGGGAGCGGCCCGAGCGTGGGCAGAGGCGACGCGGGCGGAGTAGGGGGCGGAGGCGGCGTCTCGGTCGGGCCGAGCGGGAGCGGCGGCTCCTGCGGGCGCGCCGGCGGCTGGTGGCTCGGTATCGGCAGCGGCGGAGGAGGAG
>JALZFC010000047.1 GCA_030861725.1 Actinomycetota bacterium
CGGCGGGAGCGAGGGCCGCGTCGCGCGCCTGACGGTGCGCGAGCGCGAGGTGCTGCAGCTCCTGGCGCGGGGGCTCACGCGCGAGGAGATCGCGGCGTCGCTGTATCTCAGCGCGCACACCGTCCGGACCCATCTCGGCAACATCCTGAAGAAGCTCGAGGTCCACTCGCAGGCGGAGGCTGCGCGCGTCGCGCTGCGCGCGGGGCTCGCGGCCCCCGACGTGCACGTCGTGCGGATCTCCGGTCCCGACCTCACCGGCCCGTGACCTCCCTGCTGGTCGTCTCGGGCGACAGGCTCCTCGGCGAAGCGGCCGCGGCCGCGCTCGCCGGTGAAGGGTGGGACGACGTAACGTCCGTCGGCGACGGCCTCACGGCGGTCGCGACGATCGCCCGGCGCGTTCCCGCGGCGGTGCTCGTGCTGGGGGAGACCGTCCCGCGGCTCGGCCCCGTGCCCCTGGCGCAGCAGATCCGGCGGCGGTGGCCGGACGTGACCGTCGTGATCGCCGGGGCGGTGTCGACCTCCGACGCCGTCGTCCTGCCCCCGTCGTGCACGACCGCCGACGTCCTGCACGCGCTGCGCGCGGCCTCGGACGAGCGCGCGGCTCCGGCGGCGCAGGCGCGCGACGGCCTGGCGGTCCTGACGCAGCTGACGCGCCGGCAGCGGATCGTGCTGCGCCTGCTCGTGGAGGGCCTCGACATGCGTGAGATAGGGCGCGAGCTCGGGGTCAGCGAGCACACGGTGCGAACGCACATGCAGAACCTCTACGCGCGGCTCGGTTGCCACAGCCGTCTCGAGCTCGTGCGATGGGCGACGGCTCAGGGCCTCCTCAGCGGCGAGAGCGGCTCGTCTTCCGGCTGAGGATCGACTCGTACAGCTCCGCCGTCGCGCGGGTCGTGTACGCGGTCGAGTAGAAGTCGTCGACTTGCGCTCGAGCGGCACGTGCCATCCCGGCACGAAGCGCGGGGTCGCGCAGGATCGTGACGGCGCGGTCCGCGAGCGTCGGCCAGTCGCCGCTGCGCGCGAGGTACCCCGTCACGCCCTCGGCCACGACCTCGCCGATGCCGCTGACGTCGGTCGAGACGACGGGCACACCGGCCGCGTGCGCCTCGAGCACGGTCCGCGGGAGCCCCTCCCACGCGGACGCCAGCAGCATCACGTCGAGGGCCGCGTAGACCGTCTCGATGTCGCCGCGATGGCCCAGGATGCGGATGCGCGGCTCACCTGCGGCCGCGGCGCGGCTCTGCTCGAGGAGCGGTCCGTCGCCGGCCATGACGAAGACCGCTCCGGGGACCTCCGACACGATGCGCCGCGCCGCGGCCACGACCTGCTCCGGGCGCTTCTGGTCGAAGTGCCTGCCGATCCACCCGGCGACCGGCGCGGCGGGGTCGATCCCCAGGGCCTTCTTCGCCTCCGCGCGATCCATCGCGTCGGCGAAACGCGCCACGTCGACGCCGCTGGGGATCACGACGACGTGTTCGGGACGGGCGATCCGGAGCTCCGTCAGCTCGCGTGCAGTCGCGCGGCTCACGGCGACGACGGAGTCGCAGGAACGTGAGGCGGCGCGCTCGGCGGTGACGAGGATCGTCCTCGTCGCCCGCCCCATGTCGGGCGTCACCGGGAGCCCGTGGCTGGTGTGGACGATCGCGGGGACGCCCGCACGCCGCGCCGCGACGCGGCCGAGGACGCCGGCCTTGGACGAGTGGGTGTGCACGACGTCGAACCCGCGGCGCAGGAGCCGCCGGAGCTCGCGGTAGGCGAGCGCGTCGCGCCGGGGCGACACCGGGCGGAAGAGGTGCTCGAGCCGCAGGACCTCGGCCCCCGCGGCGCGAACGCGTCCTTCCTCGGCGCCGGGCCGCGCCGCGACCGTCACGTCGTACCCCTCCGCCGGGAGGCCCTCCGCGAGCAGGATCACGGTCTCCTGGGCGCCGCCGGGATCGAGATGCGTGACGACGAGGAGCACGCGGGGGCGGGGCATCCGGCGGAGTCTAGGCCCGGGAACGCCGTCCGGGTAGCATCCCTGGTCCGTGCGACGAGACGACCCACTCGAGACACCGCGCATGGCGCGCGCCTCGGCCTCGTTGTTCGTCTCCGACGTCGCCGCGGCCCTCGCCTACTTCGCGTTCGCGCTGCTCGTCGCGCGCCTCGCCGGCCCTTCCGCCCGCGGCGCCGTCGCGTTCGTGACCGCGATCCCGTTGCTTCTCGGGTACGGGAGCACGCTGGGCCTCGACGCGGCGAACCTCTACTACGGAGGCGCCGAGCCCGAGGAGCGTCCCGTGCTCGTGACGACGTCCGTGATCGTCGGTCTGCTGTCGGGCTCGCTGTTCGCGGCGGCGGCGTGGGGCGTCTTCGCGTGGCGTCCGGAGTGGGTGCCCGGGGCGGTGTCGGACGTGCTGCTCGGCGCGGGCCTCGCGATCACGGGGTTGATGACGGTGCAGATCGCGCTCGACGCCGCCTTGATCGGCAGCGGGAACGCGGGCTCCGCGAACGTCGTGAGGATCGCTATGCCGGCGGCCGCGGTCGTGCTCTACACGGGGGCCGCGGTCGTGACGGGCGACGCGGGCGCAACGGTCGCCGTGGCGGCGTGGGCCGTCAGCCGCGTCGCCGGCTTCGCGCTGGCGCTGGGGCTGGCGGGCCGGCGGATCGGGCTCGCCGGTCTCGGCCGGTTCCGGCGCGCCGGGCCGCGGCTGCTTCGATACGGGCTCCCCGCGCACGTCGGCGCGCTGGCGGACCTTCCGATCCGCCGCTTCGACACGCTGATGCTCGGCGCGAGCCGGGGGGCCGCGGAGCTCGGTGTCTACACCGCGGCGGTCAACGGGGCCGAGGTCATGTTCTACCTGCCGACGTCGGTCGCGTCGGTGCTGCTCCCGGCGGCGGCGTCGCTCGAGACGCGCGCGGCCCGCTCGCTGACGCGCAAGGTGCTGATGGTCGTGGTCGCCGCTACGACCGCGGCCGCGGCGTTAGTGATCGTGCTCGCGCCGCTGCTCGTGCGGGTCCTTTTCGGCAGCGAGTTCGACGGGTCCGTGCTGCCTCTGCGGATCCTCGCGCTCGCGCTCGTCGGCATGTCGATCAGGATCGTCCTGAGGAGCGCGCTGCTCGCGCAGCGCCGCCAGAGTCTGGCGTCGGCGATGACCGTGCTCACGCTCGTGGCGATCGTGGCGCTGGACCTCGTGTTGATCCCGCGCTACGGCGCTACCGGCGCCGCGATCGCCTCGGTGGGGGCGTACTGGCTCGGCGCCGTCTTCATGTACGCCGCGTTCCTGAAGGTCATGCCGCGCGACGCGGCCGCGCCCGGCTTCGCGCAGGAGGCCCGGGAGGCGTGGGCGATGGTGGCGTCCCTCGTGCGGCGGAGGGAGCCGGCCGTCGATCCGACGGAGGGGTTGCCATGAATTTCCAGTTCTGCGAAAGTTGTCGGGTGGGCCGGATCCTTAGCTCGTGCGTCGCGGTCGCTCTGGTCGCACTCTGCGCGGCCCCCGCCGCGGGGGTCTCTGCGGGCGCGGACGGGGCGGGGAACGGCTTCGTCCGGGGGGTCTACGGACGGGACTCCACGCCTTCGGGTGTCGGGCTGATCGCGGCCGCGGGCTTCGACGCGGTGACCGTGGGGCCGTGGCGGGAGGAGCTCGACGCCCTGCACGCCGCGGGGATGAAGGGCGTCGTGTGGCTGTGGGACTACGACGACGAGCGGTGCGCCTTCGAGAAGGACGACCGATGGGTGCGGCAGGTCGTCGGCGCGATCGCCGGGCATCCCGCGGTCCTCGCCTACCAGGTCGCCGACGAGCCGAGCTTCGCCCGCGTCGAGCCGGGATGCCCCGCCGTGCCGGAGCAGGTCCGGGCGCGCTCCGAGCTGGTCCACTCGCTCGACCCGGTCCCGCCGACGTACGTCGTGATCCCGACCTGGGACGGCCGCGAGGCGTACCCGTACCAGCACTTCGCCGGGACGACCGACGTCATGGGCCTCGACGTGTACCCGTGCTGGCACCAGACGGCCGAGTGCCAGATGGAGATCATCGACGACGCGATCGCCGCGGCGGACGAGGACGCCGTGCCGCGCTACTGGGCGGTCCTGCAGGACTTCGACGACGGCTGGTACCGCTCGCCGACCGCGGCCGAGCTCGACGCACAGTTCGAGCGCTGGGCCGGCTCCCGCACGGAGGGCTATTTCGTCTACCACTGGAACGAGGGAGACCTCGAGTCGAAGCCCGACCACCTGGCGGTACTGGCGAAGAACAACCTGCTGCGGGGGCTGGAGCCTCACCGCTAGCTGAGGGACTACTGCGGCGCGTACAGCCGCCTTTGCGCGAGCAGGTCTCCGGCGGCGGCCGTCGTCGACGCGACCACCGCGTCGACGAACGTGACTCCCGCCACAGGGGCGAACGGTGTCGACAGGACGATGCCGTCGTCCTCTCTCGCCATGGCGAGAGAGATTGGGCGGGTCGCCATCTCGAAGTGCTCGACCGCGCGGTCGGGGGTCTCTAACAGGGAGCGCTCGTCGGCATCGGTCAGTTCGACGTAAGCCCACAGCGTCAGCGAGTCGATCTCGTCCACGCACCCGAAGAGGAATCTGCGCGGGCCTTGGGATACGACGCCCACGCGGGGGAAGTCGTAGCGCACGAACGTCTGGACGACCTCCGAGTCGTCCGTCGGCTGCCAAGGCGGTGCCGCGTGCTGGATCTTTATCCCGCCAGCCATGGCGCCCCGCTCACCTCCTCGCCGAAGCACCGGTGGAATCGCTCCGCGACCCATCGTCCCATCGACCGGGGAGGCAGGTCCTGCATCGCCGGATCGTAGGGACGAGGTGTGACAGGTTGGCCGGTCCACGGGCCGTTTCCGGCTAAAGGTCGGCCCCCGCACGCCGATGATCTTTCTGTAGCACCAGAACGAAACGGCAAACCTGCGGCAACGCAGGGACGCAAAGCCAGGGGCCCCGCCCTCTACGGAGGGGTCGCCCAGCTGCCGAACCTGGGAGAAGTCGATGAACAAGAAGCTCTTCGCGAGCGTCGTCGGCATCGCGCTGACGTGTGCACCTCTGGTCCACCCCTCGGCGGCCTCGGCCGCCACCCCTAGCTTCGTACGCGGCGTCTACGGCCGCGATGCGAGCCCGTCGGGCACCGCCACCCTGAAGTCGACCGGCTTCAACACCGTGACGGTGCAGCCGTGGCGCGACCACCTCGACGGCCTGCAGGCGCAGGGCCTCGGGGGCCTCGTGTGGCTCTTCGGCTACGACAACGCGACCTGCAGCTTCGACCGCGACGACGCGTGGATCCGCGAGACCGTCACCGCGATCCGCGGGCACGAGGCGATCGTCGCCTACAACGTCGCCGACGAGCCGAACTACCGGCAGTGCCCTGACTCCCCGGCTGAGATCGCCGCCCGGGCCCGGCTCGTGAAGTCCCTCGATCCCTCGAAGCCGACGTACGTCGTGGTCGCGGCGTGGGACGGCCGCGAGGGCTTCCCGTACCAGCACTTCGCGGGCACCACCGACATCATGGGCCTCGACATCTACCCCTGCGCCTACTCGCTGACGTCGTGCAAGTACTCCGACATCGGCGCCGCCGCCGAGGAGGCGGTCAAGGACGGCGTCGACCGGTACTGGGCGATCCTGCAGGACTTCGCCGACAACTGGTACCGCGTCCCGTCGGCCGAGGAGCTCGAGCGGCAGTTCGACCACTGGGGCCGCACCGGGATGGAGGGCTACTTCGTCTATCACTGGAACGAGGGCCAGGTGGAGACGAGGCCGGACCACCTTGCAGTGCTGAGGGAGCAGAATGCCCGCACGTTCGGGGCCGCAGCACCCTCGCCTACCGCGAGCCCGACCCCGAGCCCGACTCCGACCCCGGGTGCGACGACCGACCCGGCCCCGACGGTGCCGCCGGCTGACACGACGCCGGTGCCCGACCCGGAGCCGGTCATCGGGACCTCGCCCCTGCCGGCCCCCCGCCCCGGCACCGCCCGTCCCGACGTGCGGTCGCCGTTCGGCGGCCGGCCGCAGAGGGCCGACCGCAGGGCCCCCACCGCACCGCGCGGCTTGCTCTCGGCCCTGCTCGACCGTGGCTCGTACCTGTGGTGGGAGGAGGCGCGGGACGACCGGGCGGTCAAGGGCTACGTCGTCCGCCGGGACGGCAAGAGGATCGGCCGCACGAGGTCGACCGAGTTCCTCGACCCCAAGCGGCTGAACGGGCGCCACGTCTACACCGTCAGGGCGTTCGACGGCGCCGGAAACCGCTCGAAGCCGGCGGTGTTGAAGGTGACGTCGTGGCGGCGGGACGTGCGGACGTCGTGGACGTGCGTCCACTCGTCGCGCGTCTACCGGAGCTGCTAGGCCCGCTTCGGTAGCGGCCGCCGCCTGACCCCGAGTGCCGGGGGACGCGGCCGGCGTTCGAACGAGGCGGGCGCGCCCGGCGCGGAGCCGCCCCTCATCCCCAGCGCGACCACGAGCGCGAAGAAGAGCCAGACGTGCCGGAAGTGCAGGGTCTCGAGGCTCATCGCCGCCATGAGGATCACGACGACGCCGCCTGCCAGCGCGGCCGGGCGCCAGCCCTCGGCGGTCAGCCTCTGGTCGAGCCCGACGCGGACCGACCACGCGGCTGCGACGACGAACAGGAAGACGTTTCCCACGGCGCCGAGCAAGCCGCGCTCGAGCAGCCCCGCCATGTAGTCGTTGTGGATCTCGCCGGTCTGCCCGCCTCCCCGCTCCGCCAGCGACTCGTCCGTCGAGGACGGGCCGACGCCGAGGATGATGCTGCTCCCGAAGAGCTGGAACGCCTCCTCCCATCTCTGGGTGCGGAGGCTGATGCTCGAGTTGCTCCGGCCGAGCGACTCGTCGAAGAGCTCGTTCTCGCCGAGCGACTCCGTCACCTCCGCGGGGTCGGCGAGGAACGTCTGAGGCAGCACGGCGACCGCGACCAGCGCGGCGGCCACCACCGCCATCACCGAGGCCACGACCGCCTCCCGCCGGGCGACGAACGCGACCGTGGCCGCGACCAGCGCTCCGCCGGCGAGCGTCACGAGCGCGGTGATCGACTGCGTGACGTAGATCCCGAGGACGAACGGGACGGTGAGGACGAGCTTCGCGAGCAGGCTTCGGGGACGCGGCCCCGCCCACATGACGAAGAGCGACAGCACGAGATAGTTGCCGGCCATGTTGGGGTCGCGGAACGTCCCCTCCGAACGCCCCCACGGGTCCACCAGCGGGTAGTCGAACAGCATCGGGACGTTCTCCGGATAGCGGAGCCACGCGGCCCAGACGAGCAGCGCCATGGCCACGCCGGCGGCACTCCACAGCGCCGCTACCCAGCGGGGCCCCCGGCCGTCGCCCGAGATCAGGTAGTTCACGACGATCACGAACCACACGAACAGGTACGCGTCCTGCACGACCGCGACGATCGACTCCTTCGGGACGATCGACTGCGTCACCGCGATCAGGCCACCGGTCAGGATCAGCAGGTAGCTGCCGCCGAGGGGGATGCGCATGCGCGCCCGCGTGCGCAGCAACACCGCGGCCCCCAGCAGGACGAACGCGGCGTTGAAGAGGTCCGCCGGCACCGCGTTGGCGCCGATCGGCGGGAGGAGCAGCGGCACGGTGACGACGCTGGCGAACAGCAGCGGCGTCAGCAGCCGGCGCAGGTGCCGTCCCCGCCGCCGTTCGTCGACCGGGAGCGGGAGCCGCGCGGGCTGGACGAGCCGGCGGCGCAGCCGCGCCGAGCGCGGGGCTGAGACAGTGGCCATAGCACCTGATTATGCAGCCCGAGCGCCTGGTTACCAATACCTGGCAGGTATCTGGCCGCTTCAGGTCCGCCCGCTCGACCGCCGCGGACTACGCTCCGCGTCGTAGGTGCGCCCGCTCCGGACCTTCTAGCTGCACCGATACGCCGCCGGTGGGGACCCGGGGTCCGCCGACACATACGCTCGCGGGCGTATCGTAGGGTCCCGGTCGCGGGCCTATCATGAAGCGGCCTGTCCGAAGGGCTTGCGCGCGCAAGGCTTGCGCGCGCGTTTGTGAAGCAGTGGAAGGAGAGAAGATGCGGGGGCTGAGGGTGCCGGTCGTGGTCGGGCTGCTCTTCGCCGTCCTCTGGATCGCGGGCGCGGGCGCGAAGGCGCAGCCGTATCCGCCTCCGACGCCGACGGTCATCGCGAGCCTCTCGCCGTCGCCGTCGGCTCCGCCGCCCACGGACACTCCGTCCGCACCACCGACCATCGTGCCGTCGCGGGGCCCGACTCCCACGCCCGACATCCCGTTCACCGGAGCCGACCTCACGCGTTTCGTGCTCATCGGCGCCGCGCTGACGGGCATCGGCATGTTCCTGGTGCGGCTGGCCCGCCGGCCTTCCGGCGGCCGCTAGAACAGAGGGTCCCTCCAGAACCCGACCAGCCCGTCCCACAGCGCCGCCAGGCCGCTCTTGTAGACCGGCCGCGCCGAGAACCGCATGGTCCGGTCCAGGACCCCGCCGAACCGCAGGCTCCCCGGCTCCCGCTCGCCGGCTCCGTCCAGAGCCCACTCCTCCGGGACGTCGAGCGAGACCCGCAGGCGCGCGTCGTGGGTCAACGGCTGCGGAAGCACCTCGAGGCTGTACCCCCCGTCCTCCAGCGGCAGGTCGTACGCCACCGTGAGCGTGGTGCGCTCGCCCGGGCGGGGCTCCAGGAACGTACCGACGACGTGGTGGCCGTCCTGGCGGTCGGGCTCCACGCTCAGCCCGGTCCCGTCGAGCTCGAGGGTCCGAACCGTGGCCGCTTCCGGCACGTAGACCTCGACGAGGGCCTCCACCGCGCCGTACGGCCGCCCCGCCACGTACCGCGTGAGGTCTCCGGGCGCGTGGTTGGCGAGCGTCACCGCGGTCGTGCACGTGGCGGCATCCTCGTCGACCGAGCAGGAGTGCTCCACGCTGCGCCTCACCCAGAAGTCCATCTTGTCGGCGCTGAAGTTCTGGGCCGCGACGAGCAGCGAGTCGCCCGCGGCGGCGTCGAGGTCGCCGCTCGCGTCGAGGTCGTCCAGAACCCTCTGCTCGTCCGCGTCGAACGACACGATGCGGACGTGGCCGCCGGCGACGGCCCTCCCGGCGTCCTCCAGCGTCGCCCGTCCCGCGAGGGCCCCTCCCGCGAGGATCGCCTCGAACGCCTCCTGGCCCAGCTCGAGGAGCGCGCTCCGGCGCCTCTCGGTCGCGCCGCCGAGATCCTCGTAGACGCCGGAGTAGGTGTAGCCGGCGAGGTCGGCGCGCCCGACGGTGACGCCGGTCCCGCCGATCGAGACCGTCGCGTCCTCCGGCATGAGCGCGGCGATCCCGCGCGGGTCCACGAGGATCACGCCGTCGACCTTCTTCCCGGTCACCTGCTTGAACGCGCGCGCCGCGACGAGCGCCACGTCGGGGACGTCGGGGGAGAACGTCGTGTTCGTCCAGAACGTCGTGTCGGCCTTGTAGAAGCCGAAGCGCCGCCGGAAATCGGCGGGCGCGGCGACCTTCCGGTACGGGCGCGGCCCCCGCAGGTCGACCGTGTGGCGGAAGCGGCCGAGCGTCAGGCGGCCCTCGACGGCCTTCACGATGCCGGCCGCGGAGGGGATGCCGCCGGCGCCGCGCAGCTCCGCGTTGTTGACCATGACGACGAGGTACTTGCGCGGCCCCGTCTGCCCGAGCATCGGCCCCATCAGACGCACGGCCGCCGCTCCGCGCTCGGCGCCCTCGAGGTAGCCCTCCGCGCGGCGCTCGAGGTCGTCGAGCGCGCTCCACAACGGCGGCGGGATCCATCCGGAGCGGCGGTCGCGAGCGGCCGTCACGAGCCGCTCCAGCGCCTCCACCTGGCGGACCAGGGGGCCGCGCAGCCCCCCCAGGAGGTCGGTCCTGATCGTCCCGTTCTCCACGACCTGGAGGCCCTCGATCGCATCGAGCTTGCGCCTGAGCGCGTCGGCGGCGTCGAGGACCGGCAGCATCACCTCGGTGACGTCCTCGACCGCGCGCACGCTGTGGCCGGCGACCGGGACCATCGAGACGACGTTCGCAGCGGCGCCGTCCAGCACCTCGTCCGCGCGGACCAGGTGCCGCCGGGCGCGCAGGAGCGCATCCCGGTCGAGCTCGCCGGCCGGTCCTGCCAGCACGGACCGCGCCTCGTAGAGCTCGGAGCCGACCGCGACCGCGAGGTAGACCGAGAGCCCCGTGACGAGCAGCAGCGTGAGGATCAGGCCCGTCAGCAGCTTGGCTTTCAAGGGCGCAACTCTACGAGGGGGAGGATGCCCGGCGCCCGGACAAAAACCATCGGCACGCGCGGGCGCGGACTTGAGCGCCGGGCGCAGATTTTTTCGCGAGCCGGTCAGCCCTGCCTGGCCCCCACGCCGGCGCGGCCCCGGGTCTTGGCCGATCCCAGGCGCCGCCGCATGACGAAGATCTCCTTGATCGTCCTCGCGATCACTTTCGGCGTCGCGCCCTTCGGCCGCCCCGCCGCCCGCGGGTAGTGCGGCACGCCGACCTCGCGGATCGCCACCCCGGCCATCTGCGCTCTGATCAACAGCTCGGGCGAGATGAACGCCGAGCGCGACACGAGGTCGGGGCGGATCGGGTCGAGCGCGGTGCGGTCGAGCAGCTTGAACGCGCAGTCGACGTCGCGTACCCGCAGCCCGAAGACCGCCTTTAGGGCCGCGTGGTAGACGCGGGCGACGAACAGACGGTGCCTCGGGTCGTTGCGCTTGAGGCGGTAGCCGACCACGAACGGCGACGTCGCGTAGGCGTCGAGCAGACGGGCGATGTCGTCGAGGTGGAACTGCCTGTCGGCGTCGGTGAAGAAGACGGCGTCGCCCCGCGCGGCGTTGAGCCCGGACCGAAGGGCTTCCCCGTATCCTCGGTTCACCTCATGCGTGACCAACCGGACCCGCTCGTCCCTGCGGGCGTAGTCGCCGACGACGTCCCCGGTGCGGTCGCTTGACCCGTCGTCCACGACTATGACCTCGAACTCGTCCGCGAAGCGCGGGAGCGTCGTCAACGCCTCCTCGAGGACGGCGGCGATGTTCTCCTCCTCGTTGAAGGCGGGGAAGAAGCACGACAGGGACCGGACGCGACCCCGCTCCACCCGACCGTCCTCCGTCATCCTCGGCATTGTTGCACTGGTGGCCATCCCGAGAGCCCTTCTGTTCGTCACCGGCCTCAGCGCGGCGGCGGGCTCCGCGGGGGGAGACCTGTCCACCGGGCTCGGCCGGATGTGGTTCCACTGGGACCCGTCGCACTACCTGCGGATCGCCGACGTCGGGTACCGGCCCTCCGGAGAGGACGCCTTGTTTATCGTCTTCTTCCCCCTGTTCCCTTTACTCGTCGCCGCGGCCGGCGTGGCGGTCCGGAACCTCGTCGTCGCGTCCCTGGTCGTGACCACCCTCTCCTCGGTGGTCGCGGGATGGCTGCTGTACCGGCTCACCGCGCTGGACCGTCCCCGAGAGGAGTCCTGGGGCGCGGCGATCGTGCTGTTCTCGTTCCCGACCGCTTACGCGCTCTTCGCTCCGTACTCGGAATCGGTCTTCCTCATGTGCGTGCTCGGCTCGATCTACGCGGCCCGGACGGGTCGCTGGTGGCTTGCCGGTCTCGCGGGACTGGCCGCGACGGCCACGCGCATGGTCGGGCTCGCCCTCGTTCCGGCGCTGCTGGTGGAGGCGTTCGTGGCGCAGCGGGGGGCCGCGCCCGCCGCCGCTCGCAAGCTCGCGGCGATCGCGCTGGTGCCGCTCGGGTTCGTCTCGTATCTCGGCGTCAACCAGGTCGTGCACGGGGATCCCTTCCACTTCCTCCAGGTCCAGGACGAGCACTGGTTCCAGCACGCCGTCCCGCCGTGGGTGCCGGTGACCGACGCGATCGACGCGATCAGGGGGACCGAGCTGACGGTCGAGTCGTTCCTCGTCCACCCCGCGCGGCTCGTCGCCCTCGCGTTCGCGCTGGGCGTGCTGGCGTACGGGTGGAGGTCGATGCGGTGGACCGACCGGACGTTCTCGGCGACGACGATGCTGATGGTCCTGTCGGCGTCGTGGTTGATCAGCCTCCCGCGTTACCTCCTCGCGCTGTACCCGCTGTTCACGACGATGGGGAGGCTCGGCCGGAGGCCGTGGAGGCTGGCGGCAGTGGCGTCGGCAGGCTTCGTCCTGCAGCTGTTGCTGTTCGCACGCTTCGCACGGGGTATGTGGGCGTTCTGACCTATCGTTTGCCGCCATGAGCTACAAGGAACCCCCCGCAGCCGAGTCGTTGCTGAAGGCGGCACGCTGGGCGGCGACGCCGGCAGGCCTCGTCTCGCTGTTCAGCGCCGGGTTCCTGCTGCGGGTCCTCCTGGCACGCGGCGGCGGGTTCCCCGCCGATACCGCGGTCTTCCAGGGCTGGGCCGCGCGGCTCGCGGACGTCGGTCCCGGCGGCTTCTATTCCGCCGACGTCTTCGCCGACTACCCGCCGGGGTTCCTCTACGTCCTGTGGCCGCTAGGCGAGCTGGCGAAGGTCCTCTTCGACGGCATCGTCCCCGTGTTCCTGCTGAAGCTGACGGCGATCGTCGCGGACGTCGCGCTCGCGTACGTCGTCATGCGGCTGGCGTCGGTCGTCGCCGCGGCGCGGGGGCTCGACCGGTGGTGGGTCCGTCCGGCGGCAGCGGCCGCGATCCTGTTCAACCCTCCCATCGTGTTCCTGTCGGCGGTGTGGGGGCAGGTCGACACCGTCGCCGCGCTGTACGTGCTCGCCGGCATCCTGCTCGTCGTCAAGGACACGGCTTCCGCGCGCTCGGAGGCCCTGGGCGCCGCGCTCCTCGCGCTCGCGTTCGCCACCAAGCCCCAGACCGCGTTCCTGTTCCCGGTCGTCGCGCTCGTTCTCGTGCTGCGCCACGCCGGCCGCAAGCCGCTGGACCCCGCAACGGTCGCGCTGCGCCTGGGCCTGCCCGCTCTCACGTTCGTCGTCGTCTGGTTCGGGCTCGCGCTCCCGTTCTCGCTCGGTCCGGGCGAGCTCGTCTCCTTCTACGGCGAGGCGGGGTCGACGTACCCGTACACGAGCGTGTGGGCGTTCAACTTCTGGGGCGCGGCCGCGTTCTGGCGACCCGACAGCGGCCCGGACGCGTTCGCGCTGCTCGGGCTCCCGGCGGCCGCGCTCGGCATGATCGCGTTCGGGGCCGCGGCGTGCTACGTCTTGATCCGCGCCTTCGGCGAGGTGCGCGCCCGCCGCCCCGCTGCAGAGGTGGTGCTCGCAGGCGGCGCGGCGCTCGTGTGCCTGTCGTTCGCGCTGCTGACGAGGATCCACGAGCGCTACCTGTTCCTCGCCGTCGCGTGCGTCGCGCCGCTGATCGTGTACCGGCACGCGCGCATCGCGCTGGCCGCGCTCTCCGCGCTCTACATGCTGAACCTCTACTTCCCGTGGGTGTACTACGTCGAGCAGGCCGGGCGGACGACGCTCAAGATCGGGTGGCTCTTCGACGCGGTCTACGGGATCGCACAGGACACCGTCCAGAAGAAGCTGCTGAGCCTCGTGACCGCGGCCGTATGCGTCGCCGTCGCGTTGCGGATCTGGGACCTCCTGAAGAGGGTTCCCGCGCGTGCCGCGAGCGCACCGGACGTCCCCGCTCCCCGCCCGCAGCGCTGGACGTTCGCCTTCCACCCGATCGGGAAGAAGGGTGCCGCGCTCGCAGGGCTCGTGTTCCTCGTGCTCGTCCCGACGCGCCTGGCGGGGCTGGGAAGCCCCCAGGGGATGTACTTCGACGAGATCTACCACGCACGCACCGCGGGCGAGTACATGGTCGGCAAGGAGGCGTACGAGTACACGCACCCGCCGCTCGGGAAGGAGTTGATGGCGCTGTCGGCGGCGGCCTTCAGCGGATGGCGCGCCGACGCCGGAGGCGATCCTCCCGCAGGGTTCGACGGGGGCATCGTCGACTCGGACGGCACGACCGCCGCGTGGGCCGCGGCCGCTCCCGGCGGCGGAGGAGCGCTCTGGACGGCGCCGCTGGGGGCCGCGTGCGACGTCGGCGAGCCGTCCGCGCAGGTCCCGCTCGAGATCGAGCCGGAGCGTGTCGCCGTCGCACCCACCGGCGGGGCGTTCGTCGCGGGACGCTCCGAAGGCAGCGCCGTCCTCGCGCGCTACTCGGTCGCAGGGCGGGTGTGGCAGACGCCGCTCGAGTCGCCGCCGGTCGACATGGCCGCCGCGGGCGACTCCGTGTTCGTCGTCGACGGGGCGGGAGCGCTGTTGCTGTTCGACACCGCGGGCGGCGAGACGCGCGTGAGCGAGGGAGCCACCGCGGTCGCTCCGGACGCCGAGACCGGCGGCGTCTGGGCGTCGTTCGCCGCGGACAGGACCGTCTCGGCGTACGACGCCGCCGGGACCGCGCTCGCGAGCGTCCAGCTCTACGAGGGCGCGGAGCACCTGCTGGTGGTCCCCGAGGCGGACCGCGTGCTGGCGCTGGACACCGATACCGGGCTCCTCGAAGCGGTCGACACGGAGCAGAAGGTCTGGCTGGACCGGATGGCGACCGCTGCGCACACGCTTGCCGCCGCTCCCGTGAAGGGCCTCGCCTACGCGTTCGAAGTGCGCGACGTCGAGGTGGTCGAGCCGCGGGGGCTGACGGTCATCGGCGAGACGACGTTGCCGTTCGACGCGTCGGCGCTCGTCCCGGTGCGAGCCGACGGCTCGGTGATGGCCGTCGGCGAGGACGAGGTCGCGTGCGTCAGGGGCAACAACGAGTTCGCGTGGCGTCTGCCGGGCGCGCTTGCCGGGGCGCTGCTGCCCGCGCTCGTGTTCCTGCTCGCGCTGCGCTGTACGGGAAGCCTCCTCGCCGCGGGTCTCGCGGTCGTGTTGATGGCGCTCGACGGCCTCGCGTTCGCGATGTCGCGCATCGCGACGCTGGACGCCCAGGCGGCCGCGCACATCGCGGGGGCGTGGCTGGCGGCGGCGTCGGTGTGGTTCCATGCCGGCCGCGTCGCCGCCGGGAAGAAGGGGGCGAGCCGGCGCCTCGGGATCGTCTGGCTGGTGGCGACTGGGGTCCTCCTCGGCGTCGCCGTAGCGACGAAGTGGGTCGGCGTCTACTCGTTCGGGATCATCGCGTTCCTGATGGTGATCGACCTGGTCGCGCGCGGCGACAAGGGGATTGGCGCGTTGTTCCCGAGCGTGGAAGTCGCCGCGGTCGCGATCGGAGGTGCGGTCGTGGTGCTCCCGCTCGCGGTCTACGTCGCGTCCTACGTCCCGTACCTGTCGCTGGACCACTCGTTCGGCGACCTCGTGCGGCTCCAGAAGGCGATGTTCGACTACCACGCGGGGCTGAAGGAGGGTCATCCGTATTCGTCGCCGTGGTACGGGTGGCCGATCGGATACCGCGCCGTCGCGCTGTACGGGAACAGCTCGGGCACGGAGAACGCGGCGATCTGGGCGATCGCCAATCCCGTCGTCCTGGTAGGGGGCCTGTGGGGGATGGTCGTCGCCGCCCTCCAGGCGTGGAGGAGGCGACTCATCGCTCTGGCGCTGCTCCCGCTGGCGGCGCTCGTGCAGTACGTCCCGTGGGCGGCCGTCGACCGCGCCGCGTTTCTGTACCACTACCTGCCGGTGGTCCCGTTCCTCGCGGTCGCTCTCGCGTGGGGGCTGGCGAGCCGGACGCGGGGCTCGAGGCTCGGGAGGTACGAGGCAGGCTTCGTCGTGGTCGCTGCGGCGATTGTGTTCGCGGTGATGCTCCCGGAGCTCGACGGGTGGTACGTCGCGCCGACGTTCCACTCGTCGCTGCAGGGGTGGTTCCCCTGGCTGTTCTGACCCCGCGCGGCTAGGGGGGCTCTACGGGAGTGGTGTTCACCTCGTACGTCTCGGCCGTCTTCGTCCAGAAGACCACCGCCTGCCCGTCGACGCGATCCGGAGCGACGGGGTACTGCGCCCCCTCGGGCGCGTCGACGTCGCTCACGATGTCGAACGGCTCCGACCAACCCTCCTCGGTCCTGACGACGTACGCGACCTCGCTGGCGGGGTAGTACTCGTCCGTCTGGAAGAACAGGTAGACGTAGCCGTCGGCCGCGTTGGTCGACAGCACCGGGAACTCGACGGCCGTCACCTCTGTCCCCTCGTGCGCGACCTCACCCTGCGTCCATGGTTCGGTGCGCCTCTTCGAGTAGTAGGTCAACGCGAAGTTCGTGCTGTCGCGCAGGACGAGGTGGGCGGTCTTCTGCCGGTCGTAGACCACGTCGGCCGCTCCGACGAACGAATCCAGCGGGATCGCTTCCTCCTCCTCGAACGCCCACGTCCCGGTGTCGTCGGGGCCGGCGGAATAGCGCGACGACCAGCCCGTCGTCTGGTCCCCGCGCCGGTAGGTGACCAGCAGCGAGGAGCGTCCGTCTGCCGTGACCGCTGCGAGGACCGGCACGTCCGTCGCCGCCGACGCCAGGATCCCCTCCTCCGTCAGGTGGATGCCGCCTTCGTTCCTGAGCGCGGCCCATGCGGGGGCTTCACCGTCGTCGCTCTGCTGCACCCACACGACGTGCGCGGTCTGGTTCTGCTCGTCCCACGCGACGTCGACGTTCAGGCTCGTCGTGCCGTCGTCGAGCTGGATCACGCGGCTCGGCTTCCACGCCGCGGGCTTGTTCTTCAGCCGTACGTAGTTGACCGAAGCACCGTCGCTGTACGCGACGTGCAGGCGGTCCTTGGAGTCGACGTCGACCGAGAGCGAGACCGGTTGCACCTCCGTGAGGGAGAACGGCTCGCCCCACGACTCGCCGCCGTTCGCCTCGTCCTTCACCACGTTCAGCGCGCCCTCGGTCGCGTACACGAAGGCGAGGGTGCCGTCGCTCAGCGAGACCACGCGCTGCTGCCCGATCCACCGGGCATGCGTCGCGTCGGGGAGGACGCCGGCGACGACCGTACGGATGAGCGGGTTCGCATCCTCGGGCGCGACGTCGTCCGCGGTGCCGGAGTCCCTCAGGCTCAGCACGCCGATCACCGCGAGCACGATCCCGAGCAGCACCATCGAGAGCCCGATCCAGTTCCCGATCGGCCACGCGGCGACGCCCGTCCTCTCCGCGACCTCGGACTCCTCGGTGATGACGGTGGCCGATTCGTCCGCGAGGTACGCCTCGAACACCTCGACCGGCTGACCGGTCGCGGCCTCGACGACCGCGGCAGCGGCGGTGTCCCCGGTATCCTCGGGGGCCTCCGGGGGGGCCTCGGCCTCTGCGGCCTCGGCCTCCGCCTCCGGCTCCAGGATCATCTCGGCCCCGGCGGGAGCGTCCGCCTCGGCGGGAGCCTCCGCCTCGGCGGCCTCGGCCTCGGCGGCCTCCGCCTCGGCGGGAGCCTCGGCCTCGGCGGCCTCCGGCGGCGCACCCAGCGCGGCGACGCCCTCCGGCCCTGCGGTGTAGACGCCGGCGAGCCGGTCTCCCAGCTCCGTCCGGAGCGCCTCGGCCCCCTGCGCCTCCGTCCCCTCGGGGAGGACGACGGCGCAACTCTGCGAGGTGTTGAGCTCGGTCACGGGCTCGGCCAGGCCGAAGAACGCCGCGTGCCGCCGGGTCAGCCCTCCGCCCGAAGCGGGGTCGACGCCCGCCTCGCGGAGCTTCGGCCCCGGCAGACGCTCGATCCCCTCCAGCTGCCGTGCTATCTCCGCGGCGGCGGACGCCGGGGCCTCGGTGAGGCCGACGACGAGCACGACGCTGCCGTCGCCGGCGAGCGTCAGGGCTCCGCCGGCGGCTCCGGACACGGGCACGGGCCCGGCGCCCAGGAGATACAGCCGCTCACCGAGGACGGCCTCCCCGCGCTTGATCGAGTCGACGAGCGCGCGCCACGACTGGGTCAGCGCGCCGGGAGACGAGGGTGCGTCCATGTATGGAGGGAGCCGGAGCTACTTCGAGGGCTCTTTGTCGCCGGCGTCGTCCGTGACCATGTCGAGGAGCCACGGCCCCTCGTTCTCGAGCTCGGCTCCGGACGTGTCGGGCGCCGGTGACGAGGCGGCCACCGCGGCCGGTTCCGGGGCCGGTTCGGGCTCGTCCATCGCCTGCTGGACGGGTGCCGCGTCCGCCCCCTCGTCTGCGTCGGCCGCGGGCGCGACGGTGGCACCGGACGCCTTACGGCCGGGCGGCTTGTCGCCGGAAGCCGCGGACGCGGCTCCTGCGGCCGGCGTCGCGACCCCGAGCTCCGTCTGCACGGCCTGCAGGGCCCGCTCGACACCCGAAATCCGCTCGCGCAGCTCCCGCTCGTGCGCCAGCAGCCCCTCGTGCCGCTTCGTCGCGCCCTCGAGGATCGCCCGCTGCTCGCGCTCGGCCTTGATCTTGACCTCCTGGTACTCCCGGTCCGCCTTGCTCCGCGTGTCCTGCGCGTACCGGTCTGCGTCGCTCCGGACCTGCGCGGCCTCGCGATCGGCCTTGTTGCGGGTCTCCTGGGCGTACCGCTCGGCCTGGCTGCGGGCCTCGTTCGCGTCACGGTCCGCCTTGCTGCGCGTCTCCGCCGAATAGCGGTCGGCGTCCTGAGTAAGCTGCTCGGCCTTCTTCTTCGCGGTCTCGACGAGCGAGGTCGCCTGGTCCTGCGCCTGCTTGCGGACCTCGATCGCCTTGTCGGCGGCGCGGCGGCGGATCCCCTCGGCCTCTTCCTCGGTCTTCTTGCGGAGCGCCTCGGACGACTCCTTGGCGGTGCGGAGGACGGCGGTGACCTCCGCGCCCATGGCCGCGAACGGATCCCCTCCGGCCGACGGCCCGCCTCCACCGGCGCCGGCACGAGCGAGAGCGCTGCGGTACTCCTCCGCCAGCTCGATCAGGAAAGCGTCGACCTCCTCTTTGTCGTAACCCCGGCGGAGGGTCATGTTGAAGGTCTTGCTTATCAAGTCGTCAGGCGTGATCGTCATGAACCGCTACCCCCGCTGCGTTGGTGAAGGCGACGATTTTCAGTATATGGGCCGGGGTCCCGCGAACTCCCGGCGATCGTGCGATACGGGCTGCGGGATCAGGCTTCGAAGGGCTCGATCCCGGGGATCTGCTCGGGACCGCGGCCCTGGTAGCGCTCGCGGAACTCGTCGACGACCTCCTGCGACACCTCGCGGCAGTGCTGCGACGCGCCCCACGCCGTCATCGCGAAGGTGTAGGGGCTCTCGAGCTCTTCCCACGGGACCGCGAGCGTCGCCGCCGGCTCCTGCTCGACGACGGCCTCGATCAGGTCGAGCGTCTCCTCGGGGGCGTCCGGGTCGTACCAGAAGACGATCTGACCGTGCTCCATGTTGTGGACGACCGCACCGGGCCGCACCGGCTCGGCGAAGAATCCCGCCGACGCGGGGGTCTGGAGGTGGTTGCCCGACGTCGGCGGGTTCGTCCCGTAGTCCGGCTCGACCTCGACGTGCTCGGCGCCTTCTTCCTCGTGCTCCTCGATCTCGGTGCAACCGGCCTGCTGCGCGCCGACGCCCTGCGCGGCGACGTCGGCGCTGTCGCGGTTCTGCATCACGAGCACGACCACGACCGCGGCGATGAGGACCGCGATCAGGAGCGTCGCGAGGTTCCGCTTGCGAGCGGCCTTCTGCTGCTCGCGGCGGCGCTCTTCCTCGGCCGCCCTGCGCTGTTGCTTCTCGAGGAGCTTCTTGCTGGTGGGTTCGTCTGCCATAGTTGACGGAGGCTATCAGGACGTGACGATGTAGTCGTCGGCGCGCGCGGGCGGGCGCTCCCGCGGTACGTAGTCCGCCGCCGGGTAGCCCGCGAGCACGAGCGCCTGCGGCTCGACCGCCTCCGGAAGCCCGAGATGCGTCCGCACCACGTCGCGGCAGAAGACGGGCGCGGAGATCCAGCAGGAGGCGATCCCGTCCTCGGCGAGCGCGACCATGTAGACCTGCAGCGCGGCCCCGGTCGCGTGCGCGAACAGGCTCCACTCCGCGAGCCTCCTGCGCTCGTCGGGGTAGCGGTGAGCGCGCGACATGTCGGCGGAGCACACCGTCAGCAGCGGCGCGCCCGTCAGCAGCGCGTGGGACCGGGTCAGGATCGATTCGATCCTCGCCGGCGCCGTCCCGTCCGCCGTCAGGTCGGCGCGCCACGCGGCCCCCATCGCGCGCGACAGCGCGTCCTTCGCCCCCGCCTCCTCCACGAGAGAGAACCGCCACGGCGCGGAATGGTGCGGCGCCGGGGCCTGCACCGCCAGCGATATCGCCCGGTGCACGGCGTCGCGCGGCACGCCCCGGTCCTCGAACGACCGGATGCTGCGCCGTGCCGCGACCGCGTCCGCGAGGTTCACCTGAACAGGTCCTCGGACGGGGGCCGCACGATCTCCCTCGCCGCGCCGCGCCCGCGGGCGGCGCGAACCCCCCCGACGACCGCCGCACAGACCCCGTCGGTCTTGCCCATCACGAGCTCCGCGGCGCCGGCGATCTCGTCGGCGACGCAGATGCGCGTCGCCGCCATCGTGCGGCCCTGCATGTCGGGTGTGCCGCGGTAGTCGACGAACGGGTCGATGCCGGCGACGCCGATCGCGACGTCGGTCTGGCCGAGCCTCCACGCGCGTCCGAACGTGTCGCTCACGATCACCGCGACGTCGACGCCCGTCGTGGCGGCGAGGCGGGAGCGGATGCGGCGCGCCGACGCGTCGGGGTCGAGCGGGAGCAGCACGAGGTTGCCGTCCGGGACGTTGGACGCGTCGATGCCTGCGTTCGCGCACACGAACCCTTGCGGCGTCTCGGCTATCACCATCTCCCCCGAGCGACGCAGGACGCGCTTCGCCTCGGTCGCCGTCGCCTCGGCGCGCCGTTCCTCGGGCACGACGCGGCCCTCGGCCTTGGAGACGACCTTCTGCGTCACGACGACGACGTCGCCGTCCTCGAGGGCCGCGGCGCCCGCGATCAACGCGGCGAGGTCGTCACCGGCGCGGATCTCGGGCAGGCCCGGGACGGGCACCACCCGCAGCTCGCTCACCTCAGCCCCAGCACGTACCGAGCCAGCTTCTCCGCGACGGTCCCGTCGGTCATCACGGTGTCGACGGCGCTGCAGGCGAGGCCGAGGGACTCCACGCCCTCGAGCTCGGCGGCGTCACGCTCGTCGACCACGAAGTGGTCGCAGACGTCCGCGTAGATCCGTGCGACGGACGTCGCGGTCGACCCGTGGCCGGTCGACACGAGCATCCGATCCGCGGGGCCTTTCAACGCCGCGCCTTTCACGATCGGCGAGATCGCCACGACGAAGGGGTGCGCCGCGACCGCCTCACGCAACCCGGGAACGGCGAGCACCGGCGCGATCGAGACGAGCGGGTTCGACGGGCAGATCACGACGACGTCGGCTGCGGCGACCGCATCGAGCACGCCGGGGGCCGGGCGTGCCTCGGCGACGCCCTCGAACGACACCCCCGTCACCTCGGGCGCGCAGCGCTCGCGCACGAAGTACTCCTGGAACGCGAGGGTCCTGCCGTCGGCGCACGCGACGCGGGTGCGCACGCGGTCGTCCGTCATCGGGAGGACGACGGGGATCACTCCCAGCGCGCGTGCGACGCGCGCGGTGACCTCCGTCAGCGTCGACCCCGACGCGAGCATCAACGTCCGCAGCAGACACGTCGCGAAGTCACGGTCGCCGAGGTTGAACCAGGCCTCGTCACCGAGCTCCCGTAGCCCCTCCACGACGTTGAAGGTGTCCTCTGCGATGCCCCACCCGCGCCGGGTGTCGGCGATGCCGGCGAGCCAGTACGTGACGATGTCGACGTCCGGCGAGACGTGGACTCCGTAGACCACCTCGTCGTCGCCGGTGTTGACGACGGCGGTCAGCCCGGGGCCGCCGAGCGCGCGGCCGAGGCCGACCAACAGCTTCGCCGCGCCGACTCCTCCGCTGATCGCAGTGAACTTCACGGCAACGCAGTCTAGTAGCCTGCCTTCATGAGCCGACTGGACGAGCTGGCGGCGCGCGCGTCCGGCGGCGGACGGCTCGACGACGCCGAGGCCCGGGCTCTCGCAGCCCTCGCCCACCACGATCCGCCGGCCCTCCTGGCGGCTGCGGCGGCGAAGCGGGATGCCGCGACCGGACCGGTCGTCACTTTCTCGAAGAAGGTCTTCATCCCGCTCACGAAGCTGTGCCGCGACGCGTGCGGGTACTGCACGTTCGCACACCCTCCGCGCCCCGGAGAGGCCGCGTTCCTGACGATCGACGAGGTGCTCGCGATCGCGCGCGCGGGCCGGGACGCGGGTTGCGCCGAAGCTCTCTTCACGCTCGGCGACAAGCCCGAGCGCAAATGGCGCGCGGCGAGCGCCGAGCTCGAGGCCGGGGGCCACGCCACGACGGTCTCCTACCTCGTCGAGGCATGCCGCGCCGTGCTCGACGAGACCGGCCTCCTCCCGCACGCGAACGCGGGAGCGCTCACGTACGAGGAGACGCTCGACCTCCGCCCCGTCACCGTCAGCCAGGGGACGATGCTGGAGACGCTGTCCGAGAGGCTGCTGGGCCGCGGGATGGCCCACTTCGGCGCTCCGGACAAGAAGCCGTCGGTGCGCCTGGCGACGCTCGACGCGGCCGGGCGCGCCCGCGTCCCGTTCACCACCGGGATCCTCGTGGGCATCGGCGAGACGTTCGACGAGCGCGTCGACGCGCTGCTCGCGATCAGGGAGGCGCACGAGCGCCACGGTCACGTGCAGGAGGTCATCGTGCAGAGCTTCCGTGCGAAGCCGGACACCGCGATGGCTCTCCATCCCGAACCCTCGCTCGACGACATGCTGCTTGCGGTCGCGCTGGCGCGCCTGCTGCTGCCGGACGAGGTCGCGGTGCAGGCGCCGCCGAACCTTACGGAGAGATACGGCGCGTACCTGGATGCCGGGATCAACGACTGGGGCGGCGTGTCGCCGGTGACGCCGGACCACGTGAACCCCGAGAAGCCGTGGCCGCACCTGGAGGAGCTCGAGCAGACGACCGCGGCGCGCGGGTTCCGGCTGACGGAGCGCCTCGCGGTCTACCCGCGTCACTGCGCGGAGCCCGCGGCGCTCGCGGAGTGGGTGGACCCCGCTCTCGCGCCGAGGGTGCTCGACGCGACCGACGCGTCCGGCTACCGGCGCACGACGGCGTGGGTGGCGGGCGGCGAAG
>JALZFC010000048.1 GCA_030861725.1 Actinomycetota bacterium
CCCGCGCACTGGTACGTGCGCGGTAGCGGTCGGCGGCCGCGCGCACGTCCTGGAGCGTGTCGCCGCCGAACATCTCGAGCACCGCGTCGGCGAGCACGAGCGCGACGACGTGCTCGCACACCACGCCGGCGGCCGGGACGGCGCACACGTCCGTCCTCTCCTGGAAGGCCTCGACGGGCTCCCCGGTGGAGAGGTCGACGCTGCGGAGGCGCTTCTTCAGCGTGGACAGGGGCTTCATCGCCGCGCGCACGCGCAGCGTGCCGCCGATCGACATGCCGCCCTCGGTCCCGCCGGCACGGTCGGTCGCGCGCGAGAGGTCCGGCTCGATCTCGTCGTGCGCCTGGGATCCGCGCTGCGCCGCGACCGCGAAGCCGTCGCCGATCTCCACGCCCTTTATCGCCGGGACCGCCATCAGCGCGCCCCCGAGGCGGCCGTCGAGCTTGCGGTCCCAGTGGACGTGAGAGCCGAGTCCCGGCGGCAGCCCGAACGCGAGCACCTCGACGACGCCGCCGAGGGAGTCGCCTGCGGATCCCGCGGCCTCGATCTCGGCGGCCATCGCGTCGCCCGCGGCGGCGTCGAAGCAGCGGACGGGGGACTCGTCGACGGCCGCGAGGTCCGCAGGCGTCTGCGGCCGGACTCCGGCGGGGACGGCAGCGCCACCGATCGACACGACGTGCGAGATCACCTCGATCCCGAGCTCGCCGAGCAGCGCCTTCGCGAACGTCCCGAGCGCCACCCGGGCGGCGGTCTCGCGCGCGCTCGCGCGCTCGAGCACGTTGCGCGCGTCGGCGAAGTCGTACTTGAGCATGCCCGGCAGGTCCGCGTGCCCGGGCCGCGGGCGGGTCAGCGCGCGGCCCCCGGGCGCGTCCTCCACGGACATCACGTGCGCCCACTTCTCCCACTCGCTGTTGCGGATGACGACGCCGACGGGGCTCCCGAGCGTCATCCCTCCGCGCACGCCGGCGACGATCTCGAGCGCGTCCTTCTCGATCTTCATCCGGGGGCCGCGCCCGTAGCCGTGGCGCCGCCGCGACAGCTCCGCGGCGACCGCAGCCGGCGTCACCGGTACGCCCGCGGGAAGGCCTTCGAGGATGCCGGCGAGCGCCTGCCCGTGGGACTCGCCTGCGGTGAGGAAGCGAAGGCGTGGCATGTGACTCATCCTCGCATCAGCGGACGCGCGGCCCACACGCGCCCGCGGGGGTGGACACGCCTACTTCAGGATCTCTTCGCCCTCGCAGAGCGTGAACTGGTCGTCCCCGAAGAGCATCGTGGCGCAGTCCCCGTTCAGGGCCAGCAGCTCGAAGCTCTGCGCGAACTGCTCGCCCTCTTCGACCGTGTAGACGGTGCCGTCGACCTGCACCTGGGCCCGGGGGCCGTCGTCGTCCCGGAAGACGTCCACCAGGGACACGCGGTGGCCGCCCACGTTCTCGCCGCCGCCGGTCCCCGTGCCCGTGCCCGTGCCCGTGCCCGTCCCGGTCCCGGTGCCGGTCCCGTCGTCCGGGATGCCGTCCCCGTCGGTGTCGACGCCGCCGGGCGGAGTCGTGTCCGTCCCGGTCCCCGCATCGGCCACGATCAACGGCTTGAAGGGGTCCTTCGGCGCGAACACCTGGAACGTCTCGACCGGCCCCTTCCCCGGCCCCTTGCCGTCGGCGGGCGTGTCGATCGGCTCGACCGGAGTCAGCGGAGACGACACGGGCGGCGAGATCGGAGCCGCGTCGTCGACGGGGTCGTCGCCGCCGCGGAGGAACAGGAACCAGAGCACGACGAGCAGCACCAGCACGCCGCCGACGGCCAGCGCGGCCTGGGCGTTGTTGATTCCTCTGGTCTCCTGGATCTCCTGTGGGGTAGCCATAGTCAGTCCTCTACGGGGTCGTGGCGGCCGTCGGGGTGGGGGCCGCGCCGGTCGGGCTCGCCTCGGGCGCCGGTGCGGGTGCAGGTGCGGGTGCGACGGGAGCCGCGCCCGGGACGACCCCGGCGGGCTGCTCGAAGAAGATACGCGCCGTCGCCGTCAGCGCGATCTCCTCGCCGCCGGTCTGCTGCGACAGGTCGAGCAGGTCGATCCTCAGCGCGCGGTCGAGCGTGTAGAGCCGCCTGATGAAGTCCTGGATCGCGAAATAGCCGCCGCTGCCCCCGATCGTCACGCGGACCTCGCCGAGGGCCGCGCCCTCGGGCGGCGACTTCGGCAGCTCCGGGGTGATCTGGAGGAAGTCGACGCCGGACTGGTTCGCGGCGCTGTTGACCTGGAAGAGGAAGTTCGCGACCTCGTGCTCCTGGGGCACGAGCTGACGGATCCGCTCGAGGTCGGCGCGGAGCTGCGGCTCCTGGCGCTGCAGCTCCTGGAGCCGCTGCAGGTCGAGGGTCAGCTGCTGCGTCAGCGCCTGCTCCTGCTCGACCTGCGCCCTCACGTCCGACAGCTCGCCCTGACGCGGCCTGATGAGCAGGAAGAACGCGAGCAGGATCACGAGGAACGCCGCGGCCGCGGTCAGGATCATCCGGTTGCGCGCGGTCACTCGTCTTCTCCCAGGTCACCCTGGAAGCGCTCGCTCGCGGCGCGGTCGCTCAGCTCGAGGGTGCTGTCGAAGTCGACGACGGTCTGCTCCCCCTCCACGACGTTCGCGCTCGCGGTGTTGAGCCAGATCGCGGAGAACTCCTTCACGTTCCTGAGGCTGATGAGCCACTTCGCGACGCCCGGCATCGACAGCGACCTGCCCTGGAACGCGATGCGGCCGAACGGCGTCTGGTCCGACACGCGGATCGGCGCCGTCTCGGTCCCGACGGGCGACGCGCCTTCGGTGGTGCCGGCCGACGCGGACATGCTCGTCAGCCAGACCTCGCCCGGGATCACCATCGCGATCTCGGTCATGAGCGCCGGCCAATCGACGTCACCCGTCATCACCGCGAGCAGCGCGGCCCTCTTCGCCTCGACCTCCGCCTGCAGCTCCGCGAACTTGGAGAGGGCCGCGATCTCCGTCTGGAGCTGAGAGTTGCGCGCCTGCGCGTCCGCGAGCTCGTCGCGCTCGTCGCTGACCTGCGCCCCGAGGAGGATCCACCAGCCGATAAGCAGGAGCAGCACCAGCATCGAGGCGATCACGACCAGGCCGACGGCGCGCCGCTGGCGCCTCCGCTCCTGATAGGCGGCGGGGAGGAGGTCGATCCGGCGCATCATCTGGAGGTCGCCCCCATCGCGAGGCCGATCGCCGCGGCAGCCACGGGCTCCACCTGCGCGAGCTGCTCTTCGGTCAGCCCGGAGCGCGACGCGTTCACCTGCGACAGCACCGCACCGCGCTGGATCTGCGTCCGGATCGTCTGCTCGAGGTGGCTCCCGAGGCCGGGCGTCAACGAGCCGCCCCCGGTGAGGATCACGGACGACAAGGGCTCGCTGTCCTCCTGCGAGAGGTAGTAGTCGAGGGAGCCGCGTATCTCCTCGACGAGCAACGCGACCTGACGGTTCAGGACCCTCTGCGCCTCGGGGGAGCCGACGCCGCGTCCGAGGTCGAGCTTCGTCGCCTCGGCCTCGTCGAACGAGACGGCGAGCTCCTCGGCCAGGGCGTTCGACGCGTCGTCACCGCCGACGAGCAGGATGCGGACGAAGCGTGGTTCGCCGTTGTGGTGCACGACGATGTTCGTCACGCCCGCGCCGACGTCGATCACGGCCTCGGCACCGGCCACACCGGACTCGCGGCGCGCGGCTGCGCTCACGGCACGGGCCACGGCGAACGGGGCGAGGTCGACGCCGGCGGGCTCGATGCCGGCGGCGGAGGCTGCGTCCACGAACGACTCGATCATGTCGGTGGCGGCCGCGACCAGAAGGACGCGCATCATGTGGTCGCCGCCCTCTGTCGTGAAGTCCTCGAGCACCTGGAAGTCGAGCTCCGCGGCGTCGACCGGCATCGGGATGTGGTCGGCTACCTGGAACCGCAGAGACGCGCGGAAGTCTTTCTCCTCTAGGAACGGGAGGTCGACCTGCCGGACCACGACCCGCTGGTTCGCGACGCCGAGGACCGCCCGCTTCGCGCGCAGCTTCGTGCGCTTCCAGAGCTGGGAGATGGCCTCCGAGACCGCGCCGGCGTCGCGGATCTCGCCGTCGACCACCGCGCCCTGGGGCAGGGCGACCTGGCCAAAGGAGATCAACGACGGGGTGCCGCGGCCCATGGCGACCTGGGCGGCCCTCACGGCGCTGGTACCGATGTCCAGCCCGATCGGGGGGGGCGTCATGAACGGCATCAGAGCTCGTCCTCGACCCTCACTGCCCTGTCGGTGAGGTACTTGTCGACGTCGACACGGCGGATCCGGTAGTTCTTGCCGACCCGGATGGCGGACAGCTGGCCGGACTTGATGAGCCGGTAAACGGTCATGTTGGAGACCCGCATGATGCCGGCGACTTCCCCTACCGTCAGGAGGGGGTCCCCGAAGTCGCGATCAGTCATGTCGTACCTCTCGCTTTCAGCGTCGCCGTGGTGCGGCTGTCCCCGGTAAGGCACTCTATTTGACAGGAGCGCCTCTCTTCTAACAATCAGCAACAATAGACGTCAATGCTGTTGTTCGGCCACTCTTTCTTACGGCTTGAGAATCACAGGCGTGTCATTCCGCGGCCGTCATTCCGCGGGCCGCGGGCGCGCGAATCACCCAAACGTCCCGGGCACGGCTTGGATTGTAGGGGCGCCAGCCGCCTCAGCGGTCGATTTCGCTCCACTGGACGGGGGTGGCTCCCAGGAAGGGCCCCGGCATGTTCTGGACCCAGCAGGTGTCGAGCGTGAACGTGGCGTTGCCGCGGACGCGGAAGTTCTCGGCGATGACGGTCCCGTTGATCCGGGGCGTCCCGGTGTAGTCGAAGTTGCCGTCGAGGATGAAGGCGCCGTTGACCTGGTTGTTCCCGGCGAAGTTGAGCCCCCCGTTCTTCACGATGACGACGACCGACTTGTTGAGGTCCGGGTCCGGGTTGCAGCCCGACGGCGGGTTCCAGACGTCCGACGCCCAGCTGACGTTGTTGCTGAGGGGGTCGCCCGACGGGAACTCGAAGTAGGCGACGAAGCTCTGCGTCCCCGAGGCTACGATCGGCGCCACGTCGGTCGTGTAGGCGACTTGACTCCCCTGCCGGATGCAGTAGGCGCCGCTCGCCGGGATGTAGCAGTAGAGCCCGGCCGACTTGGCGGCGTCCTTCAGGATCTCGTGGTCCTCGGTCCCCAGCCGCCCCGGCGCGATCGCCTCGTAGTCCGCCGGCGTGAACAGCGAGTCCGGCGGCCAGCCGACCTGACCCGGACACCCGCCGCTGTGCACTCCTCCACGCCCGTCCGAGTCCCACAGCGACTGCGTGTTCCCGGACTCCTTGTTGGCCGTGCAGTTCTTGGGCGCGGCCCCCGTGAACTCCGGGTCCTTGCCGTTGTTGTTGAGGTAGATCCCGTTGACGGAGTGGGCGCCGGCGGGGAGAGGGCTGCCGGCCGTCAGGCCGTTCGTCCAGGTGTGGCCCGGCCAGAAGTCGCCGAGCGTGTAATAGGGGTCGAAGCCGGCGAAGTTCAGCTGCTTGCGCCCCATTATCTCGCCGTCGGTGATCATGCTGATGTTCGTGGTGCTCGGCGTCCCGTTCGCGTCGACGTTCTCCGCCGACAGCCCGATCGGCAGGTCGATGTCCTCGACCTTCAGGACCTGCTGGACGACGCGGATCGCCTTGGGGTGCGTTCCCGTCGAGACGACCGCGAGGTACAGCGGCTCCTTCGGCGTTGCGGGCACCGTCGCGCACGCGACCGGCGGGAACCGTCCCGCGGACGTGGTCGCGAACGGGTCGACCACGGTGAGGTAGGTGTCGAACGAGCCCCTGCCGACCGCGCCCTCGGGCACCTTCAACGGCGTCGGGCAGCCCGCCTTGCGCAGCTGCCCCCAGCTGACGGAGCCGCCGCGGATGTGGTGCATGAGCCGGTCGATCCCGGCCTCGGCGTACGCGAGCGCCTCCGTGGCCTTCCGGTCGTCGGTGCCGGCGCGGAAGTCCCGGATCGTCGCGAGGGCCGCCATCGACGTCACGGCCGTCATCGCCGCGCCGACGAAGAGCACGGTCATCATCGCCACGCCCCTCTCGCTGCCGAGCTTCATGTTCATGCTTCTCGCCTTTTCTCTCTTGGCCGCTCGCCGAGGCGACCGGTCGTTCTTCTTGGCCGCTCGCCGAGGCGACCGGTCGTTCTTCTTGGCCGCTCGCCGAGGCGACCGGTCGTTATCTTTGGTTCCGAAGCTGCGCTTCGGCGTAGTAGTCGCTCTTCGCGGTGCCGTCGTTCACCCTCAGCGCGAAGGAGACGTTGCTGATCAGCGGCAGCTCCCAGTTCAGCTGGGTGTCGTTGTTCCCAACGCCGTAGGTCGCGGGGGCCGCGTCGAGCTCCTGCCAGGTCGTGACGCCGTTCTTGTCGGTGTCGAACTCGAGGCGGTTGCTCCCGAAGCCGAACGGCGGGCGACAGCCCCCGGACGCGTTCGGGATGCACTCGACGCCCTTCAGGAGGACCTCCCCGTTGAGCCGCAGCGTCTTCGCGGCGGCGTCGAACGAATACGTCAGCTCCTCGAAGTCGCCGAACGCGTTCGTGTCCGGAAGCGGCGTGATCACGTTGTTGCCGTCGAAGTCGACGTGCACCTCGAACGACGTCAGGCCGGCGGAGACGTAGTCGATACGCTTGCCCTCGCGCGTGTCGCGCACCATCCGGTTGAAGCCGAGGCGCGCCTGCTCCGAGACCCCCGCGACCGCGCGCGCCTTCTCCGACCCGCGGGAGACGGACAGCATCACGCCGAAGATGCCCGTCGCGAGCGCGGAGAAGACGGTGAGCATCACGAGCATCTCGACGAACGTGAACCCGCGCTCGCAGCCGGGCGCGCTGCGCCTCATCGGTTGTCCACCGCCCCGCACGACAGGTTGCCGACGGTGATGTTCAGCGCGGTCTCGTTGACGCCCGGCTTCGTGGGGGCCGTGATGATCTCGATCGCGTGGTCCATGCTCACGCTCGTCGAACCGCCGGCGTTCGTCGACGACAGCAGCGGCGTCGAGGTCATCTCCAGGAGGTAGCCCTTGCGTCCGAGGGCGTCGTCCCGGAACAGGTAGAGGTCGTACACGTCGCCCAGCGGGCTGTCGTACACGAGCGGGTTGTACGCGAACGTCAGCGCGGACGAGCCGGCGGTCGTCGAGCCGCCGATGTTCGTGACGGTGTAGCGCGGCGTCTCGGCCCCCGGGGGATCCTCCCAGTAGCGCACCTCCGCCTGCCACGTGCCGGTGGCGACCGGGGTGCCGCTCGTCGCCACGGCCTTGCAGGTGAGGCTCGCCGTGAAGTTCCTGATCGTGACCACCGCGCGCTCGGTCGCCGTGACGAAGGTGGTGGGGAACAGGCGCATCTCCGTGAACGAGGCGTTCGCCTTCGACTCCACGTAGCCCCCGCCCGAAGTGGTCAGGGAGTAGCCGCGGGCCGACGTGTCCGCCCGCATGCGGTTCCCGCCGGAGCGGACGAACGTGACCATGCCCTCGTTCGCGAGCGGCGAGAGGAGCAGCTCGCTCGAGGTGCCGAGGTCGGCCTGGTTGTTGACCCACATCGTGGGCTGGTTGCCGGTCGCGGTGTACCTCAGGTTCCCTGCCGCCCACGGGAGCTCGTTGACGACCTCCGTCGCCGCGCCGGCCTCCATGACCGTAGTCGCGCCGACGAACGCGATCGGGAGCGACGGCGTCAGCTCGTTGTGCGACATCGTGAAGTTCCCGCCGTTCACGGGCGTGATCACGGGATTGGGCGGCGCGTGGAGGACGGCCGTGGCCGTCGGGATGTCCTGCAGCGTCGCTGCGGGAACGAGGTTGCCACCGGCGTCGAGGTACTCCTGCCTTACGAGCGTCGCCCGCGCGCCCCGCACCTCCTGGTCGGCCTCGGCGAGGGCGCGCGACGTGAGGGAGGACTCGGACTCTCCGCCGTTGACGGTGAGGTTGCTCATACGGTTCTGCGAGTCGACGAACGAGGTGCGGACGAGCACCACCGAGCCGACCTTGCCGTGGGCGCGGAAGAGCTCGTCGGTCAGGTGCCGGACCCCGACGAGGCTCGAGAGCGAGAATTCGCGCGCCTTGCCTCCGACGGCCCACGACGTCGTGACGGTGAGCATCAGCAGCCGCGTCGGCGGCGACTCGGTGGCGGTCGTGCCCCAGCTGTAGCTCGTCGCGGGGGCCACCGCCACGAAGGTCTGGTCCGCGCCCGGCGCCGGCGCGGGCCCCGGCTTCACGAACTGCGCGACGTACTTGATCGTGAACCCCGCCGGCACGTGCGGCGGACACGCCTGCCCCGCGCTTGCCGCCGGGAGCTTGGCGGTGCTCGTGCAGGTCGTGACGAACGACGTGCCGGCGAAACCGGTGCCGCTCGGCCCCGCGACGCGGTCGGGGAAGTAGAGGTCGAGGACGTCTCGCCGCGGCGGGTTCGTCAGGTTCTTCACCGACTCGAAGAAGGGGAATCCCCGCACGCGCTCCATCGCCTCGGACGCGAGGTTCTTCCCGACCGTGTAGGAGCCCGACAGCGAGGCGCCGCGGATCGAGGACAGCAGCAACGGCGTGGTGCCGAGTGTCACGAGCGAGAAGATCAACAGGGCGGCGAGAGTCTCGATCAGCGTGAAGCCGTTCTCGCCGCGGACGCGGGTGCGGCTCATGGGGCCTCCACCCGCGACGTCAGCGCCGAGATCTCGACGACCCGCGTCCGGTCGAGAGCGGTGCTGCGAAGGACCACCTTCCCCCCGGTCGCCGTGCCCTTCGCGTAGAACATCACGAAGAGATCGGTCGAGTGCGCGCCGCCGCACTTGGACCTGTCGACGCCGAGCGGCGCGGAGAAGCCGGAGTCCGGCGACCCCACGGCGACGACGCCGGGCAGCGTCCGCGTGCCCCCGTCCGCGGCACACGTGTCGTCCGAGGTGCTGAGGCGATCGGCTCCCTGGTCGTACTTCACAAGCGACCACGCCGAGGACCCCGGCGTGAACCGCGCTCCGTAGATGAAGGGGTGGCTCTCGGACGCGACGCGCGCCTGGATCTGGCGGAGCTGCGTCGTGACGTCCGACTGCGCGGAATCGAGGGAGTGAAGGAGCCAATAATGGCGGAACCCGGTCGCTCCCAGCGTCAGGATCACCGACAGCAGGGCCATGACCGATACGAGCTCGAGGATCGTAAAACCGCGCTCCGCCCCCGCGAGGTCCCGTCCTCCGCCGGGGGATCGAAGGAGTGACTTCACTCCGTAGTTGTCGGCATCAAGCTACGTATTCTTGACGAGCACTCGTCAGATTCGAGGAGGGCAAAGACGTGCGCGACCGCGGGCGCGCGGACGAGCCCGCACAAAAAGGAAAGGGCCCCCGAAGGGGCCCTTTCCGTCAGTGCTGTTGCGGCTTACGTGCAGGCCGTGGTGCTCGGGGCACCCGACGAGCTGGCGAAGTAAACCGTGTAGACCGGAGCGGTCTGCAGGTTGTCGTGCGTGGCGGCGAGGCAGTAGCCCGTAGCGTCCGCACGGATGACCTGCAGGTTGACCTGCGGCGCCATCTTGAGACCGTTCGAGATGAGCTTGTTCGTCGAAGCAGTCTCCGTGGTGTCGAACGCAGCGCAGCTCGTGGCCGCAGCGCCACCGCAGACGCCGGTGTAGTTACCGCCGTTCTCGGTGCCGTACGACTCGACCGCCGTGGCGGCGTTCTTGACCGCAGACTCGGTCTGCGACTTCCAACCCTTCTCCCTCTGCTTCAGGAAGACCGGGATCGCGATCGCAGCAAGGATCGCGATGATGATGATGACGACCAGGAGCTCGATGAGGGTGAAGCCCCGCTCCCGCTCGTCTCTCTTTGCCTGGAATCGCTGGAACATCCAGCACCTCCCTTTCGTCAATCCCTGGTTTTGCGTCCCCGCCTCGCGGCGGGTTTGCCTTAGTTGCGCTTACTCAGGGTTCCGGCTTGCACTCCCGGTATCGGCCGGTGCGCCCGAAACTTGAGAAGCCGCGGTTTCCGTCACCGCACAAAAAGGAAAGGGCCCCCGAAGGGGCCCTTTCCGTCAGTGCTGTTGCGGCTTACGTGCAGGCCGTGGTGCTCGGGGCACCCGACGAGCTGGCGAAGTAAACCGTGTAGACCGGAGCGGTCTGCAGGTTGTCGTGCGTGGCGGCGAGGCAGTAGCCCGTAGCGTCCGCACGGATGACCTGCAGGTTGACCTGCGGCGCCATCTTGAGACCGTTCGAGATGAGCTTGTTCGTCGAAGCAGTCTCCGTGGTGTCGAACGCAGCGCAGCTCGTGGCCGCAGCGCCACCGCAGACGCCGGTGTAGTTACCGCCGTTCTCGGTGCCGTACGACTCGACCGCCGTGGCGGCGTTCTTGACCGCAGACTCGGTCTGCGACTTCCAACCCTTCTCCCTCTGCTTCAGGAAGACCGGGATCGCGATCGCAGCAAGGATCGCGATGATGATGATGACGACCAGGAGCTCGATGAGCGTGAAGCCCCGCTCCCGCTCGTCTCTCTTTGCCTGGAACCGCTGGAACATCCAGCACCTCCCCTTTCCATGTCCCTACAAGCCGGGCTCAGGGACTCGACCGACGACGAACCGATGCACATCGCCTGCAGTGAACGGCCCGCCCTTAGGACCGTCCCTGTTGCAGGTAGCCCGGCTTGCCCCATCACGTCGGGGCCCCGTGGCTTTGCGTCCCCGCCTCTCGGCGGGTTTGCCTTTCGCTGCGCTACTCAGGGTTCCGGCTTGCAGTCTCTCTATCGGCCCAACTTTTTGGGGGCTTTAGAACGAGATGGAAGATGTCTCTAGGCATTTCTACGCACGCCCGCCGGCCCGTCCGGACGCGCCACAGCGGCGCTCCTAAGGGGGAAGGAGCGCCGCTGTGGCGGGTAGACAGCTGAGCGAGCGCTACTTGATCAGGTCGAAGATCTTGAACATCGGCATGTACAGGGCGATGACCATGGCCCCGACGATGCCGCCGAGCACCGCGATCATCAGCGGCTCGATGAGCGACGTCAGCGCCTCCGTCGTCGACTCGACCTCCTGGTCGTAGAAGTCGGCGATCTTGTCGAGCATCGCGTCGAGCGCACCGGTGTCCTCGCCCACGGCGATCATCTGGACGACCATCGGCGGGAACACCTCTTGCTTCGTGAGCGGCGCCGACATCGACTCACCGCTGCGAACGCTCTCCTTGACGGAGTTCGCCGCCCGGGCCAGCACCTCGTTGCCGGTGGAGTCGCCGACGATGTCGAGGGCCTGGAGCACGGGGACGCCGGCGCGGAGCAGCAGACCGAGCGTCCGGGTGAACCGCGACACCGCCACCTTCTGGAACAGCTCGCCGAAGATGGGGATCTTCAGCTTCATCTGGTCAGTGCGGAGCTTGAAGTCGGCGCTCGCGATGCGGCCCCTCTTGTAGGCGATCCGCCCGACGACCGCGAACACGACGAACATCGGCACGAGGATCCGCGCCTTCTCGCTCAGCGTCATGAGGATCTTCGTCGGGAGCGGGAGCTCGCCGCCGAGGCTCGTGAACATCCCGGCGAACGTCGGGACGATGAACAGCAGCATGACCGTGAGGAGGATCACGGCGATGCCGGCGACGACCACCGGGTACGTCATCGCCGACTTCACCTTCTGGCGGAGCTTGTAGTCCGCCTCGAAGTTGTCGGCGACGCGGGCCAGCACGGTGTCGAGCTGGCCCCCGGTCTCGCCCGCGCGCACCATGGCGACGTAGAGGTTGCTGAAGACCTTGGGGTGCTTGGACATCGAGCCCGAGAGGCTCGAGCCGCGCTCGACGTCGTCGCGGAGGATCCCGATCGTCCTCGCGAGCAGCGGGTTCTCCGTCTGCTCCGCGAGGATGTTCAGCGTCCTCAACAGGGAGAGGCCCGAGTTGATCATCGTGGCGAACTGGCGGGAGAAGATCGCCAGGTCCTTCAGACCGACCTTCTGGGGAAGGATGTGGAGCTCGGTCTTCATCGAGACCTTGGATTCCTTCGAGATCTGGATGGGCACCATGCCCTGCGACCTCAGGCGGCTCGCGACCGCTCCCTCGCCGTCGGCCTCCATCTTGCCCTCGACGACGCGCCCTTCCTTCGTCCTTACGCGATAGGCGAAAGACTCGGCCATGGCCTACCCCTTCCCCGCTAGTCTGTTGAACTCTTCCGGGTGGTGCGAGCGCTCGAGGCCGATGTCGTAGGTGATCTCCCCGGCCTTCACGAGCTCGGCCAGGTGCTGGTCCATCACCTGCATGCCGTACTTCCCGCCGGCCTGCATCGACGTGTAGATCTGGTGGGTCTTGCCCTCGCGGATCAGGTTCCGGACCGCCGGCGTCGCGACCAGCACCTCCGCGGCGACGACGCGCCCCTTGGTGTCGGCAGTCGGCAGGAGCTGCTGCGACACGACGCCGGCGAGCGTCCCCGCCAGCTGCACCCGGATCTGCTGCTGCTGGTGCGGCGGGAAGACGTCGATGACCCTGTCGACCGACTGCGGGGCGTCCTGCGTGTGCAGCGTGCCGAAGACGAGGTGGCCGGTCTCCGCGGCGGTGAGCGCGGCCGAGATCGTCTCCAGGTCGCGGAGCTCGCCGACCAGGATGACGTCGGGGTCCTGCCGGAGCACGTGCTTCAGGGCGTGTGCGAACGCGTGCGTGTCGGTGCCGACCTCGCGCTGGTTCACGACCGACTTCTTGTGCTTGTGGAGGAACTCGATCGGGTCCTCCACGGTCATGATGTGCTCGGCCCTCGTGGAGTTGACGATGTCGACGAGGCCGGCGAGCGTGGTGGACTTCCCGGAGCCCGTGATGCCGGTGACGAGGACGAGGCCCCTGCGCAGGCGGGCGAACTCCTTCACCGCCGCCGGCAGCCCGAGGTCGTCGAGGGACTTGATCTCGAACGGGATGATCCTCATGACGCAGCCGACCGCGTCCCGCTGCTGGAAGACGTTCACGCGGAAGCGCGCCTTGCCCGGCAGCGAGTACGAGATGTCGAGCTCGAGCTTGTCCTCGAAGATCTCCCGCTGGCGCTGCGTGAGGATCGAATAGACGATCTCCTGCAGGTCCTTCGGGAACAGCACGCGGTAGCCCTTGATCGGGCGCATCTCGCCGTGCACGCGGATGGTCGGCGCCACGCCGGACGTGAGGTGGAGGTCCGACGCGCCCTGCTCGAGGACCGTCAGGAGGAAGTCGGCGAGGTTCGGCTCCTTCTCCTCCTCCTCGGCCTCCTCCTCCTCCACCTCTGCCGCCTCGACGAGCGGGAGGTCGTCGGCGCCAAAGGCGGACATCCCGTTGCGGTCGCCGTTCGGGGGCGCCATCCCCGGCGACGGCGGCGCCTTCGCGGCCGCCGAGTACCAGCGGTCGATCGCGGCGGCGAGATCGGAGCGATAGGCCGCGGCCGGCGCGACCGTCCGGCCCGTCGCGCTGTTCAGCTCCTCGACCGCGAGGTGGTTCGTCGGCTCGGCCATGGCGACGATCAGCGTCCCGTTCTCGACCCGCATCGGGAGGACGAGCTGCCGGCGCGCCAGCTCCTCGGGCACCGCGGACATCGCCTCGGCGGTCGGGGGCTCGCTGCGCGTGTCGAAGTAGCGCAGCCCGATCTGCAGCGCGCGGGCGCGCACGAGGTCACGCTCTGTCAGGACCCCTCCTTCGAGGAGCACCTTCCACGCGGACTTGCCGGTGTTCGCCTCCTCCTGCGAGGCGAACGTCAGCTGGTCGGACGTGACCAGCCCCTGCTCGAGCAGCACGTCCGAGAGCTGCCGTGGACCGTTGGACATCTCATGCTCCCTCTGGTTGGCCCCAAGGACAACGGCGTCCGGAACGGACGCGTGCGCGTCCGCGACCGGAGCCTTCGTTGGTTCTATCGGCGGGCGAGGGGGCTCCCTCAAGCGCCGCGGGAGGGTGTTTTTAGACGACGACCCGGAGGATCTCTTCGATGGACGTGAGGCCCATCCGGGCCTTCTCCATCCCGTCCTGGCGGAGCGTGATCATCCCCTGCTCCCGGGCGACGCGGCCCATCGTCTCGGCGGACGCGTTCTCCGCGACGAGGCGCTCGATCTCCTCGCTGACCGGCATGAGCTCGTGGATCGCCATCCGGCCCTTGTAGCCCGTGTTCCCGCACGACGTGCAGCCGACGGGGCGGTACAGCTTCGGCGGCTCCTCACCCGGCTCGAACGGGAACTTCGCGTGGGTGAGCTCGTCGACCGAGGGCGCGTACGGCTCCTTGCAGCGGTCGCAGAGCTTGCGGGCGAGCCTCTGTGCGAGGACGCTGTCGAGCGACGAGGCGACGAGGAAGGGCTCGATGCCCATCTCCACCAGCCGTGTCAGCGCCGACGGCGCGTCGTTCGTGTGGAGCGTGGAGAGCACGAGGTGTCCGGTGAGCGCCGCCTCGACGGCGATCTGCGCCGTCTCGCGGTCGCGGATCTCGCCGATGAGGACGATGTCGGGGTCCGATCGCAGGATCGAGCGCAGGGCCGACGCGAACGTCAGGCCGGCCTTCGGGTTCGTCTGCACCTGGTTCACTCCGGCGAGGCGGTACTCGACCGGGTCCTCGACCGTGATGATGTTCACGTCGGGCTTGTTCTTGATGTTCAGCGTCGCATAGAGCGTCGTCGACTTGCCGGAGCCCGTGGGCCCGGTGACGAGGATCGCCCCGTACGGCTTCATGTACGACTCGCGGAAGCGCTGGAAGTTCTCGGGCAGGAAACCGAGGTCCGAGAGCTGGAGGAGCACGCTCGACTTGTCCAGGATCCTCATGACGATCTTCTCGCCGTGGACCGTCGGGAGCGTGGCGACGCGGATGTCGATCTGCTTGCCCTGGAGGACCAGGCCGATGCGCCCGTCCTGAGGGATGCGGCGCTCCGCGATGTTGATGTCCGCCATGATCTTCAGGCGGCTGGTGATGCCGGCCTGCACGGACTTCGGCGGGTTCATGACCTCGTGCATCACGCCGTCGATGCGGTACCGGACGCGGAGGTCCTTCTCGCCCGGCTCGATGTGGATGTCCGAGGCGCGGTCCTGCACCGCCTGCGTGATCAGAAGGTTGACGAGCTTGATGATCGGAGCGTCCTCGGCCCCCGCGGTCGCCAGCTGCGCCTCGAGGTCGTGGGCCTGCTCGTCGACCTGCTCGGCGGCCGCCTCCTCCACCAGGGTCTCGGCCGTCCGGTCGAGCCGGTAGTGGCGGCCTATCGCGGCGGCGACGTCGGCCTTGGTGGCCACGACGGTCTTCACGTCGCGCTTGCTCATCGCGCGGATGTCGTCGACGGCCACGACGTTGGCGGGATCCGCCATCGCGACGACCAGGCGCCCGCCGTCGTCGAACGCGACGGGGAGGCAGTTGTGGCGCCGGGCGACCAGCTCGGGGACGAGCGCGACGGCCGACGAGTCGACCTTGATCTCGCTCAGGTCGACGAACTCGAGGCCGAGCTGCTGCGCCAGGATCGACACGAGGCCGGCCTCGGTGACGAAGCCCAGCTCGATGAGCACGCGGCCGAGCGAGCGCTGTCTCTGCGCCGCCTGGTCCTTCGCCTCGCCGAGCTGCTGCTCGGTGACGAGCCTGCGTGCGAGCAGGAGCTCGTCCAGCCCCGCCGCGCGGGTCTTAGAGGTGACGCTCATCTAGCTCCCCCGGCATGTGTGGATGCGTGCCTCCCATAGGCCCTTTATCGGCCGAGGGGGGCGCGACTGAAGGGGGAGTTGGGTGGATTACGAGGAGGCGGCTACGGGCGTGGCCGCGTCCAGCCGTTCGAGCACCCCGAACAGGACCAGGAGCATCAGCTCCTTGACGTCGTGCCGCGATCGGGGGTCGCAGGCGACGACGGCGGCGCCGTCACCGAGGTCGAGCCGCTCCCGCATCGCCTCCAGCGACGCCCCCGGCGCGTCGAGGTGCGTCACGCCGACGACGAACGGCACGTCGGCGTACCTCCGGAAGGTCTCCAGCTGCGCCGCGGCGAGGCCGGCGGAGCGGTCGTCGCGCGCGTTCACGAGGAGGATGAACCCGATCATGCCCTCCGAGAGGATCTCCCACATGACCTCGAACCGCTGCTGACCCGGCGTCCCGAAGAGGAAGAGCGAGGGGCCGCCGGATTCCGGACCCCCGAGCTGGATGCGCCCGAAGTCCATCGCCACCGTCGTGCCGTCCTTCGTCGAGCTCGTCTCGTCGGAGATCGTCCGCTCGGTACCCAGCACGGTCACGTCGCTGATCGTCTGGATCAGGGACGTCTTGCCGGCGGCGAAGGGCCCCGTGACGACGATCTTCAGGGGCCGCGCCGCGGGGCTCTCGGGCCGCTTCCGTCGCACGATCCCGGCTCGGGGAGCACCCGTCACAGGCCTTTCACCCCGTCGATCATCCGGGAGATCAGCCCCCGCGTGACCTGGTCGTCGTCCTCGATGCGGCGCGGGCGGGGCGGGGCGGGCAGCGAGGCGACGAAGGTGCCCCCGGCCACCTCCTCGGCGTCGGCGAACAGCCCCGCAAGCTCGCGGGCGGCGGTGGAGCGGTCGACCTCGGGAGCCACAAGCGGCGCGGGCTCGGGCTCCGGCTCGAGGGCGACGCGCACCCCTTCCTCCGGCAAGCCGTCTGACACGGCAGACATGTCCGTCATGTCCGTCATGTCTGACACCTCTCCCGAGGCACATGGGTCGTCGCCGGGCTCGGCGGGCTCCGCGACGGGAACCACGCCGGCGGGCCTCACGAGGCCCGCGGTGGCGAGGCCGTAGAGGACCTTCATCGTCGCGACGTCGTCGATCCCGGCGGCCAGCGCTATCTCCCGGACCGGCCGGTGGCCGTCGACCAGCACGAGCACGCGCCACTCCCCGGGCGTGATGTTGATCTGGACGGCGCCCTCGGGCGGCTGCGGCGCCATCACGAAGACGGCCTCCTCGGAGGGGACGAGCGTCTCGATCTCGGCGAGCTCCTCGAGGCGGCGCCCGACGTGCTCGAGCAGGGCGTCGACGGAGATCGCTTCGCCGTCGTCCACGCCGGACCCGGGGGCCGTCACCTCCGGCTCCCACGAGAACTCGCCGTGCGTCCACCTCATGAGGTCGAACGTCAGGTCCTCGGCGCCGGCGCCGCGGACGGCTCCGTCGTGGAAGAGCAGCCGGCCGCTGCCCGCGTCGCGGGTTACGTCGAGACGTCCGGTTCGGCGGGCGGAGCCGATGAGCCGGAGCACGTCGGGCAGCGTGAAGTCGTCGAGGGTCCCTGTGAGCATCGGTCTTCTCCTCGGAGCTCGGGGGCCGTCTAGTGCCAGCTCGCCATGGAGGTGGCGGGGGGCTCGGCCGGCGCGGGGGGCTCGTGCTCGCCCACGACCGCGAGGCCTGCGGGCGTCTCGACCGCGTCGCTGACGCCTGCCGTCATCACGGCGCCCACGCGCTCGGCTATCCGGCGCATCTCGAAGAGGACGAGGCCGACCTTCGCCCCGCGGGACGTGACCGCCACGAGGACGGAATCGGGCCCGGCCGCCATCAGGATCACGTGGCCCTTCGGGCCCTCGATGAAGACCTGGGCGAGCTCTCCCTTCCCGAGCTCCGATGCCGCCCTCTCCCCCAGCGTGAGCAGCGCCGCGCTCATCGCGGCAAGGCGGTCCTCCTCGACGTTCGGAGGCAGCGCGGACGCCATCGGAAGGCCGTCGGCGCTCACCACCGCGGCGGCCTCGACCTCGGACGAGATCGCCAGGAAGTCGTCGAGCGCGAGCGCGAGAAGGTCGGCCTTCGTCATAGGGGTCCTCCGGTTTCCTGATCCGTTCGGGGGGCTGGGGGTAGTCCTGATTACCTAGTCACCTTCGGCAGGACGCCCGCAAACCTTGAACCCTCAGCGGCGAACGAGCTCCTCGTAGAAGGCCACGAGCTGCTCATGGACGACCTCCGGCGCGTACACGGTCTCGTAGTGGGCGCGGGCGCGGCGCGTGAGCGCGGCGGTGTCCCCCTCCCACAGCCGGCGCGCCGCCGCCGCCAGCTCGTGCTCGTCGCCGGGCGTGAAGAGGAGCCCGGTCTCGCCGTCGACCACGGTCTCGGCGAGCGCGCCGATCCGCGACGCGAGCACGGGGCTCCCGCACGCGTACGCCTCGACCGGGATGCGGCCGAAGGTCTCGTACGAGAGAGAAGGCATGACGACGAAGCGGGCGGTGCGGATGACCTCGAGCGCCTGCTCGTGGGAGGTCTCGCCGAGGAACGTCACGCGGTCCGCGAGGCCCGTGCGGTCGGTCTCGATCCGGAGGCGCTCGAGCTCCTCGCCCCCGCCGGCCACCACGAGCGGGATCTCCCGGAGGGACCGCCACGCTCGAAGCATCGTGAAGACCCCCTTCTCGTGGGTGAGGCGCCCCACGTACGCGGCGTGGGAGCGGGGGCCTCCGCCCGGCACGCCGGCGATCTCGACGACGTTCGGCTTGACGACGATGCGCTCGCGATCGAGCCCGAGCGAGCCGAGCTTGTCCTTCATGAACCGCGTCGCGACGACGTACGCGTCCACGTCTTTGCGCCACGTCCCGCGCACCGAGTGGACCGTCTGCATCGCGACGACGGCGGCGCTCTGTGCCGCGGACGAGTGATAGCAGCGGTGCACGATCCCCGGCCACTGCGGGACGCGCCCCACGCAGTCCTCGCAGACGTGGCCGTCCCTGAAGAAGAGCCCGTTGGCGCAGAACTGCCGGAAATTGCGCACGGTCTGGACCACGAGCGCGCCGCGATCGCGGCAGACGCCGTAGGCGGCGGGCGAGATCAACGGGAACGTGTTGTGGAAGTGGACGACGTCGGCGGGCGAGTCGCGGAGCATCCCGTCGAGGATCGCGGCCGACCGGCGCGACCACGACATCCGGAACGGCAGCGCGGCCTTCTGAAGGGCGCCGTAGTCGTCGATCTCCCTGCTGTCGACGACGTGCTCCGTGAGCGCCACCCGGTCGTCGGCGGAGAGCAGGTCCCGCTCGCCCTGGAAAGAACGGTCTTCGCCCGCGCGCTGCCGGTACCGGTTGTGGACGAGCAGGACCCGGACCACTAGACGCCGGCGACCTCGTCGAGCATCCTCGCCACCGCCTCGTCGAAGTGGCGTCCGGTGTAGCGGGCGGTCAGGCGCCGGTGACCCGCCTCGCCCAGGGCGTTCCGGAGGGCGGGGTCGCCGAGCAGGCGCAGGAGCGCGGCCGCGATCGCCTCGGGGGCCGGGTCGACCACGATGCCCTCGACCCCGTCCCGGACGACCTCGGGGGCCGCGCCGCCGGCTCCCGCGATCACCGGCAGCGCGTGCCGCCATGCCTCCAGGTACACGATGCCGAAGCCCTCCTGCGTCGACGGGAGGACGAAGACGTCGCTCTCCGCGTAGAGAGCCTCGCGCTGCTCGTCGGTCACGCCGCCCAGGAGGTGGACGTGCCCGGCGACGCCGAGCGACCGCGCCAGCGCCTCGAGCTCCGGGCGCCAGGCGCCGTCGCCGGCGACGTAGAGGTACGTCCCCGGCGCGCCCTCGAGGACCCGGGGCATGGCGGCGATCACCTTGTCGACGTTCTTCGCCTTGTTCAGCGGGTCGAGCCGCGACACCACGAGCAGCTTGTCCCCCGACCGCGCCCCGCGCGGTGGCGGCGGCCCGGCGTCGACCGCGTTGATCAGACGCACGAATCGATCCGCGTCCAGGTCGTACGCGGCACCCATAGAGCGCGCCGTGTAGTCGCTGACGGACGCGATCCGGTCGATCGCCGCGCGCACGAGGCGGCGCCTCGCCGCCGCCGGCCGGTCCCAGACCTCGTAGCCGTGGACGACGAGCACGTTGACCGCGCGCCGCCGCAGGACCTTCGCGAGAAGCGCGAGCGGCGCCAGCAGCACGTGTCCGTACACGACGACGTCGGGGCGCTCCCGCAGCAGGGCACGGACGAACGCGGCGACGGCGCGCGGCTTGCTGCGGTTGCAGGCGACGACGGACACGCTCTCGGGGGCGGCCGCGGCCTCGTCCTCGGCGTCCCACAGGACGACCGCGCCGGCGCGGTGCCCGGATGCCGCGAGGGAGCCGAGCAGGCGACGGTTGAACCGCTCGATGCCGCCCTCCCCCCCGTACACACCGAGCGCGACGAACGTCACGTTCACCGCCGCGCGGTGATCAGCAGGTTCTTCGTGGGGATCCGGGGCCGGGAGCTGTCGTCGGCGAGGAAGACCGCGTAGTGCAGCAGCCGCGCGTACGCCTCACGGGCGTGGCCCAGGCGCGTCGTCGCGTTCCACGCCGGCGACACGCGGACGTCGCCGTCGGCGAACCCCGCCGTCATGAAGAGGTCGCGGGCGCTCTTCTCGGTCAGGCCGAACTCGTGGGAGAGGTCGTAGTAGCGATAGTACTGGCCGTAGATGCACCCCATGTTCGGCGTCTGCACGACCAGGAGCCCACCGGGAGCGAGCCGGTCGCGCGCCAGCTCGAGGAAGACGCTCGCCTTCTCCTTCGGGAGGTGCTCGACCAGGTCGAGAGCGAAGATCCGCTCGAAGCGCGTCTCGCCCGGCAAGCGGTCGATCTCCAGCGCGTCGAAGCGGTGCACGAATCCGAGGCCCTCGCGGTTGCAGATCGCGACGTTCTCCTCGGAGAGGTCGAACCCGGCGAGGTTGCGGTACCCGCGCCGGCGGAGGAACGTCAGGAAGCTGCCCTCGCCACAACCGGCGTCGAGGACGGCGGCGTTCGCGTCGGGCGGGAGGAAGGGCCCGAAGACCCGGGCGAACGACTTGAAGATCATCTCGCGGTAACGCGGGTCATGAGCGGTGCGCCGGCGCGTCAGCGTGTTGTAGCGCTCGAACAGCCGTTCCGTCGTCGAGCTCGCCCGGGCGCTGCGGCTCATCCGAGAGGCCTCCGAACGTCGGTCAACGGGTCGGCGCCATCCTCACACGAACGGGAGGGGTGCCTGCGTCTTTCACGGCCGACGCGACGTATGCGCGCGCCGCTGCGGTCGCTGCGATCGCGCCCACGGCTATGCCCCACGCCGCTGCGGTCGCTCCGAAGGCGTCGCCGAAGACCAGCACGGAGAAGAGAGCCGTGCCCGCCGACACCGCCGTGGCGACGAAGACGGCGCGCCCGTCACCCGCCGCCCTCAGCAAGAGGAACGTTCCGAGAGCCGCAGCGATCACCAGCTGGCCGAGCCCCACCGGCAGCATCACCGCGATCGGGACCTCGAACGAGGGACCGAACGCAAGTGCCGCCAGAGGCTCCCTCGCCACGAGAGCGACCGCTAGGTACGCGCCGCACGCGCCGGTCAACGCGAGGGTCAATCGCCCCGCCAGAGAGCGGGCGGCGTCCGGCGACGCGCGCAGCGTGCGCGCCACGACCGGAAGCGCGGGGGTGTTCACCGCGGGGAGCAGCAGCGTCAGCGGAGCGAACACCGTCTGGACGGCCTTCAGCGTCCCGAGAGCCGCCGGGCCCGCAAGGATCCCGAGCGCGAACTGCGCCCCCTGCATCCCCGTCGTGTGCGCCGCCGTCTGGAGCGCCAGCCACCTTCCGAGCGGCCAGGTCGACCTCCACCACGTCCACGCGGCACGCGGCGACGACGGCACGTAACGCAACCGCATGCCGCCCGCCACCGCTCCGGCGACTGCGCCGGCGCCCCACGACAGAGCCGCATCCGCGACGCCGAACCCGCGGCCGGTGACGACGAGGGCCCCGAGCATCACCGCGAGCCATACGGCGCCGGCCGTGACTCCGGCGGTGGGCCTCCCGCTGCTGAACCCGGCGACGCGCACTGCGTCCACCAGCAGAGCCGGAGCGACCCACGGCGCGAACGCCGTCAGCGCCGCGGCGGCGTCGTTCCCCAGGGGGAGCGCCAGCACGTACATTGCACCCGTCCCCGCGACCCCCGCCGCGCACGACGCGAGCAGCGCGGGGCGCTCGCCGCCGGGGTCGTTCTGCACCGCGAGCGGGTCGAGGACGAGCGCCCGCTGGAAGCCCAGCACGACGAGGTAGACGGCGAGGGCGAGCGCGACGCTTCCGAGCCCCGCGGCCCCGAGCCTGCGGCCGGTCGCCACCGTGAGCGCGAGGCCGATCGCCGACGCGAGCCCCTGGTCGGCGACGCTCGAGGCCAGGGCGAAACGAAGGCGGCCGCGGCGAGTCGAGGAGGGCGCCTCGGTCGAGCCGCCGGGCGAGCTCAAGCCGCCTCGAGCGCCGCCTCGGGCGGA
>JALZFC010000010.1:0-14722 GCA_030861725.1 Actinomycetota bacterium
GCCCCGGCCCCGGCGGCGGCGAACGCCGCGCCGAGGCGACGCTTCCCGACGGCCTCCCGCCGGACGAGGTCTCGGTCCGGCTGCGAGAGGTCGCCTCGGGCTTCGCGTCCCCCCTCGGCGTCACCGGTGCGGCCGACGGGCGCCCCTGGCTGTACGTCCTCGAGCAGGACGGGCGGATCCTCGTCTACCGCGACGGCCGGGTGACGCCGTTCCTCGACGTCTCGGACCGCACCGAGGGAGGAGGGGAGCAGGGGCTCCTCGGCCTCGCGTTCCACCCCCGGTACGAGTCGAACGGTAGGTTCTTCGTCAACTACACGGACCTGCAGGGCGACACGGTGATCGCGGAGTACCGCCGTTCGCGCCGCAGCTTCGCCCGCGCGCGCAAGGGCTCGGAGCGCGTGATCCTGCGCGTCGACCAGCCGTTCGCGAACCACAACGGAGGGGGCCTCGTCTTCGGCCCCGACGGCATGCTGTACATCGCGCTCGGCGACGGCGGCTCCGCCGGCGACCCGCAGGGCAACGGCCAGCGCCGGGACACGCTGCTCGGAAAGATCCTGCGCGTCGACGTCTCACGCGCGCCGTACGAGGTGCCGGATGACAATCCCTTCGCCGGCCGTCCCGACGCGCGCGGCGAGATCTGGGACTACGGTCTGCGCAATCCCTGGAGGATCTCGTTCGACCGTTCGACCGGCGACCTCTGGATCGCCGACGTCGGCCAGGGCGACTGGGAAGAGGTCAATCGCGAGGACGCCGGTTCGACCGGTGGCGTGAACTACGGGTGGAACGTCAAGGAGGGCCGCGCCTGCTACCCGACCGGCGAGGAGTGCGGCGTGACCGACGAGGTGCTCGACGACATGACCGACCCGCTCGCCGTCTACTCCCACGACGACGGCTGCTCGGTCACCGGGGGCTACGTCTACCGCGGGCGGGCCTTCCCGCGGCTGCGCGGCAACTACTTCTTCGGCGACTACTGCTCCGGCAAGCTCTGGGCGGTCGCGGCAGGCGGGCCCGCGCGCCAGGAGCCTGTGGAGCTCCTCGACACGGACCTCGCGATCAGCTCGTTCGGCGAGGACGACCGCGGCGAGATCTACGTCACCGACCTCGCCGGCGGCGGTCTCTACCGGCTGCGGCCGGCGTCCAAATAGGAGGCCGGACGCGAGCCGGGGGCACGCTTCGAGCGTGCCCCCGGGATCCACACCGGTCGCGTCGCTCTACGGCCTGATCGTCTTCGACCGGGCCGCCCGGCAGGAGACGGTCTCGCCGTCGTCGTTCTCGGTCGTCGCTTTCGACACGACCGCGTAGAACTTGCCGCGGGCGTTCTCCTCCGGGACGAAGTACACGCCCCGGGTGTTGGTCACGGCCCGGCCCACCAGCTGGTCCTTGCCCTTCTTGACCTTCTTCACCGTGACGTCGCGCGCCCGCTTGCACATCGGTTCGCCCGACCCGACCTTGCCCTTGAAGCCTTCACGGCCGCTCGACTTGTAGGCGATCGTGATCGTGGACTTGCACGTCACGTCCTGCTGGGCGGCCGCGACCGGGACTTCCTCCCACGGGTCCAGCCCGGCCGGGTGCGGAGCCTTCTTGGTATCCGGCAGCGGGTTCGGCGGCAGCGACGGCGGGATCGAGGGCGGGAACGTCGACCCGCCGCCCGAGGCCGACGGCGACGGGGACCCCGACGGGGACGGGCTGGACCCGCCGCCCCGGCAGCCCTGCTGAGCCAGCGCCACGTCGTCGCCGGTGGTGGCCAGCGCGAGCGCGGCGACGATCGCCACCAGCCACACGGCGATGACGATCGCTATCCCTCTGCTCGTCTTCCTGTGACCCATCAGGGCACCCCCGGTCCTCTTTGTCGTATTTGCACCGATCCTAGTCCGCCCCGTCGATTGTTGTTTTCCAGTTGATGCCGCTTTCAATCACGGAGGATTCACTCACGCGTTCCCCCGCCGCCGGGCAGGGTGGAGGATGATGTGCCGATGCCGAAGATCCTGGTCGTAGAGGACCAGCAGTCGGTGGTCGCCATCGTGCGCTACCACCTCGAGAGCGCGGGCATGGAAGGCGTGTTCGCCTCGGACGTCCAGGGTGGCTGGAGGCTCCTCACGACGGAGGCCCCCGACGCCGCCGTGATCGACATCGGGCTTCCGGGCCCCGACGGGTGGACGCTGATCGAGAAGCTCCGGGCGGACGACCGCTTCACCCGGCTCCCCGTCGTCGTGCTGACCGGCCTGATCGAGCCGGAGGTCGTGCGCCGCGCGTCCGCCCTCGAGTGCGAGTACCTGAGCAAGCCGTTCGCCGCGTCGGCCCTGCTGGCGAAGATCCGCGACCGCATCGACGGCGGTACCACTACGGCGCGGCCCGAGCCGCGCCGGGATCCGAACAAGGTGGACCTCGTCGTCGTCGGCGTCGCGATGCTGCTCGACCACTACCAGGTCGAGGGCAAGGTCCACCTGCCGCCGGAGCTCGCCCGCTTCTCCGACGCGTGGGAGTCGCTCATCCGCGACAACCGCGACTACTTCCCCGTGACGGACGTCCGCGTGACGCTGCGCGACGGCCACACGGTCGTCGCCGCGCCGTCGTTCATGGAGGTCAGGAAGGCAGACGTCCGGGCGGTCTTCCCACAGGACTCGCCGGTCGGTTGAGCCTCCCCGAAGACGCCGCCTTCCCGAACACGATCCACGAGCCGCTCGGGATCCGGATGGTCGAGGCCGGCACCGACCGCGTCGTCCTCGAGATGGACGTGACGCCCGCGGTGCACCAGCCGTTCGGGCTCCTGCACGGCGGAGCGTCTGCCGTGATGGCGGAGAGCGCGGCGTCGATCGGGGCGTATCTCAACTGCGGCGACGGCGAGTCGGCCGTCGGCACCGACCTCAACATCAGCCACCTGCGGGCGCGCCGGGACGGGATCGTCCGCGCCACCGCGCGGCCCGTGCGCAAGGGCCGCTCCATCCACGTGTGGACTGTCGATATCGTGGACGGCGACGGCGTCCTGGTCGCGGTCGCCCGCTGCACGCTCGCGATCAAGCGCTTCGACTCCCCGGGTGAGCGGAAGGACTAGAGCCATGTACGACCGCATCGTGGTCGGGACGGACCTGTCGAAGACCGCGCGGGTGGCGACGGACCGCGCCGCCGGGCTCGCCCGGCGGCTGGGGGCCGAGCTGTTCCTCGTGCACGCGGGCCGCGACCCCGGCGACGCGTTCGCGAAGCTCGCCGCCGACTACGGGGGCACGACCGTCGTAGCCGCCGGCAACCCGGCCGAGGTCCTGCTCACCGAGACGGAGAGACTCGACGCCGACCTCCTCGTCGTGGGGAGCGTGGGCATGAGCGGGGCCCGGAGGTTCTTGCTCGGGAGCGTCCCGAACAAGATCTCGCACCACGCCGGGACCGACCTCCTCATCGTGAAGACCGACCACCTGCCGGACTCGGTCTCGGACTACTCGAAGATCCTCGTCGGCACCGACGGGTCGCCGACGGCAATGCGCGCGGTGGACGCCGCCTCGCGCCTCGCGAAGAGCCTCGGCGCGCACGAGCTGATCGTCTGCGCGCACGAGCCGCTGACCGAGCAGGAGAAGCAGCAGCTGGCGTCGGATCCGAACGACCCGGTCGCGCAGTGGGGGGCCGGAGGGCCCGCCCGCGAGACCCCGGACGAGTTCCGGTGGCGGATCTCCGGCGCGGCGCAGGCCGAGGACGTCCTCGAGCGCGCCGCGGAGCGCGCCGCGAAGCAGGGCGTCGAGGCCGAGGTGCGGGCCCCGGAGGGGCATCCGGCCGAGGTCCTGTGCTCGATCGCCCAGGACGAGGGCTTCGACGTCATCGTCGTCGGGAGCGTGGGCATGACCGGCGCACGCCGCTTCATGCTCGGCAACGTGCCGCACCGCGTGTCGCACAGCGCGCCGACCGACGTGTTGATCCTGCGAACTCAGGGCTGAGCCGGTGCTGACACCCGCGGTGCGCTCGACCGACCGCGCGGTGCCGTTCCGCGCTCTGGTCGTCTCGGCCCATCCCGACGACCTCGAGTTCGGCGCGGCCGGCACGGTCGCGAAGTGGGCCGACGCGGGCGCCGACGTGACTCTCTGCATCGTGACCGACGGCTCGACGGGGACGCAGGACCGTTCGCTGATGGGGGCGCCGCTCGCGGAGGTGCGCAAGACGGAGTCCGAGGCCGCCGCCAGGATCCTGGGGGTCAACGAGCTCGTGTGGCTCGGCTACCCCGACGGCTACGTCGAGTACACGCTCGACCTGCGCCGGGACCTCGCCCGGGTGTTCCGCAGGTACCGCCCGCACCGGTACATGGTCATGGACGTGGCCCCCACGGTCGAGGACCGGTTCATCAACCATCCCGACCACCGTGCGGTGGGGCAGGCGTCGCTCGACGTCACGCTGACGGCGGGGACGACGCCGGGGCATTTCCCGGAGCTGCTCGACGAGGGGCTCGAGCCGTGGCGGGACCTGAGGGAGGTGTGGATCATGGGGCCGGCAGGGGGGCCGCGCCTGATCGACGTGTCGGCGACGTTCGACCGCAAGCTCGACGCGCTGATGTGCCACGCGAGCCAGGTGGGCGCCAACCGGGACGAGATCGAGGGCTGGATGCGGGAGAGGTTCGCGGAACTCGGCGCGCCCGCCGGCTACGCCTACGCGGAGTCGTTCCGCGTGATCTCGCAGGGCCCGGGCTTCCACGCCGACGAGCAGCTGGACGAGGTGTCGATCGACCAGGCGCCGCCGGAGAAAGACCCGAGGGCCGCGCCCCCCCGCTAGCGGCTGTTCTCCCGTCGAAAGCGCTCGCTATGCGAGCGTTTTTCGACGAAGCAGGCCCTCGATCTCCTGTAGCAGCCGGTCGCTGTCGCGGTGGATGTCGTCGTACGTCGCGTGGACGATGGTCCACCCGGCCCGGCGCAGCTGAGTGAGCCGGGCACGGTCGCTCTCCCATGCCACGCGGCTCGAATGCCAGCGGTAGCCGTCGACCTCCACGGCAACACGGGCGTCGGGCCACGCGAAGTCGAGGTAGCGGCTGCGCCCATCGGCGAAGACGTGGTGCTGCCGCCGCGGCGGCGGAAGCCGCGAGCCCTGTATACGGCGGGCGAGGCGTGCCTCCAGGGGGCTCGCCGCAGGGCGGTCGTCGCCGTACGCCCCCACCGCCGCACGCAGGCGGGCCGCCCCCGCACAGCCGCGTCCGCGCCGTCCCGCGATGTCCTGCAGCGCGTCGAGCGTCGTCAGCTTCCGATGCAGACAGTGGTGCACCGCGGCGTCGAGCCGCGACTCTCGGAGGCGTCCGGCGACGTCGCCCAACGTCCTGGGCGCCGTAGCGAGTGAGATGATCCCGAGCCGTGTGACGTCGGCCCGGTCGAGCAGGACGGGGTGGACGATCACGCCGGCCCGGCTCCGCTTGGACGGGTGCGAGATCTCGACCGCCCCCGGCTGGACATCCGGAAACTCCCACAACGCCGCCGCCGCCAAGCCGGACACCGCCGCCTCGTCGCCGGCCCCCAGGAGGGCCGCGAACAGCCTCTGCTCCCACGTCGCGGGCGCTCCGTAGACGGCGTAGACGCGGGGCAGGAGGCGCCGCCAACGGTTCTGGGCGACGCGGCGGCGGATCGACTGCGGAGAGAGCCTGCAGTCCAGCGCCTGTGCGTGCGAGATGCAGCCGTGCTGCGCCCCGGCGAGCATGCCGCACCTGGAGTCGGGCGAATCCACGCCTGGCACCCTCCGCCGGCCGGGCGGTCTCCGCTGTGGCGGCGTTCACCGTCGAAAAACGACCGCATAGCGAGCGTTTCCTGCAGGAGAACCGCCCGGAACAAAGGGCCACCCCGGCTCGTTCACCTATCGTGAGCAGGGAAGTTAGGTATGCCTAACTGGTAGGGTAAGAATCGCTCGGGACCATCCGCAGGAGGCGAAGGGACAAGCGTGGCGACCGAAGCCGAGGACCTGAAGGTCCAGCAGGAGAACGAAGAGGTCCGGGCCCTCAAGGGCGACTACAAGTACGGCTGGCACGACGCCACCTCGTACGACGAGGCTCCCACGAAGGGCCTCTCGCACGAGGTCATCGACATGATGAGCGACCGCAAGGGCGAGCCCGACTGGATGCGGAAGTTCCGCCACAAGTCCCTCGATGTCTTCTACCGCAAGCCGATGCCCGCGTGGGGCGCCGACCTCAGCGGCATCGACTTCGACGACATCTACTACTACATAAAGCCCATGAACCAGGTGAAGTCCTGGGACGACATGCCCGAGGACATCAAGGCGACGTGGGACAAGCTCGGGATCCCCGAGGCCGAGAAGAAGTATCTCGGCGGCGTCACCGCCCAGTACGAGAGCGAGGTCGTGTACCACAAGACCCAGGAGGAGCTCGAGCGCCAGGGCATCATCTTCTCGGACATGGACACGGCCCTGCGCGAGCACCCGGACATCGTCAAGCAGTACTTCGGGACGATCATCCCGCCGGCCGACAACAAGTTCTCCGCGCTCAACTCCGCGGTGTGGTCGGGCGGCTCGTTCATCTACGTCCCGCCGGGTGTCGAGGTCGAGATCCCGCTCCAGGCCTACTTCCGGATCAATCAGGAGAACATGGGCCAGTTCGAGCGGACGCTGATCATCGTCGACGAGAACGCCTACGTGCACTACGTCGAGGGCTGCTCGGCCCCCGTGTACTCGTCGGACTCGCTGCACTCGGCCGTCGTCGAGATCGTCGTCAAGGACCACGGCCGCGCGCGCTATACGACGATCCAGAACTGGTCGAACAACGTCTACAACCTCGTCACCAAGAGAGCGGCCGCCTATAAGGGCGCGATCATGGAGTGGGTCGACGGCAACCTCGGGTCGAAGGTCACGATGAAGTACCCGTCGGTCTACATGCTCGGCGAGCACGCCAAGGGCGAGGTCCTCTCGATCGCGTACGCCGGCAACGGACAGCACCAGGACGCCGGCGCCAAGATGATCCACGCGGCCCCCGACACGCAGAGCGCCATCACCTCGAAGTCGATCAGCAAGGACGGCGGCCGCGGCGGCTACCGCGGGCTCGTCCGGATCGAGGAGGGGGCCGAGAGGGCGAAGTCGCACGTCATCTGCGACGCGCTGATCCTCGACGACCACTCCCGCTCCGACACGTACCCGTACATCGAGATCGAGGAGGAGACCGCGGCCGTCTCGCACGAGGCGACGGTGTCGAAGGTCTCCGACGAGCAGCTCTTCTACCTGATGTCCCGCGGCCTCACCGAGACCGAGGCGATGCAGATGATCGTGCGCGGCTTCATCGAGCCGATCACGAAGGAGCTGCCGATGGAGTACGCGGTCGAGCTGCAGCGGCTCGTCGAGCTCCAGATGGAGGGCTCCGTCGGTTAACGACTACCGCATGAAGCTCGCGGCCGCGGCGATCGTGTTCGCGCTCTGGCTCGGCCCCCGCAACGCGACGCCGAGGCCGGTCCCGATCAAGCCCTGGTGACCGAGAACCTGCCCTGATGCGCGCGGTCGTTGTCGGCGCCGGCGTGATGGGGGCCGCGACGGCGCGCGCCCTCGCCCGCGCCGGCCACGACGTGACGGTCTTCGAGCAGTTCCCTTTCGGCCACGACCGCGCGTCGAGCCACGGCGAGTCCCGGATCTTCCGCTTCTCCTATCCCGAGGCGAGGTACGTCGCGATGGCGATGGACGCGCTGCCGCTGTGGAGGGAGCTCGAGGCGGAGACGGGGGACGAGCTGCTCAGGACGACGGGCGGGCTCGACCGCGGGAAGGCGCTGGACGAGCACGTGGACGCGCTCGAGGCGTGCGGCGCCGAGTGCGACGTCCTCGAGCCCGAGGAGGTGCGGGCGCGGTTCCCGTGGCTGGACCCGGGCGGCGGGCCCGCGCTCTTCCAGCCGGACGCCGGCGTGATCGCCGCCGAGTGCGCGGTGCTCGCGTTGCTCCGCTCGGCGGAGGCGCACGGCGCGACGCTTCGGGACGAGACGAAGGTCGTGTCGGTCGAGCCGCAGCCGTCAGGGGTGACGGTCGTGACGACGGAATCGGCCGTCGCCGCGGACATCGTCGTCGTGACCGCGGGGGCGTGGGCCAAGCCGCTCGTCGAGCCCTTGGGAATCCGCCTGCCGACGCGCTCGACGCGCGAGACCGTCGCGTACTTCGGCTTGGACGAGCCGCGGCTCACCACGCTCGTGGAGTGGGCCGACCCGGCGATATACGCGCTGCCGAGCGGGCGCCGTCTGGTCAAGGCTGGCGAGCACATCGCGGGGCCGACGACGGATCCCGACGACGAGGGGCAGGCCGACGAGGCGTCCGTGCGGAAGCTCGCCGATTGGGTCGCCCGCCGGCTTCCCGCCGCGGACGCGGCGCCGCGCTACGCCGAGACGTGCATCTACACGAACACGCCCGACCAGAGCTTCGTCCTGGAGCGCCACGGCGACGTGGTCATCGGGTCGCCCTGCAGCGGCCACGGCTTCAAGTTCGCGCCGCTGATCGGCAAACGCCTCGCGGCGATGGCCACGGGGTAGCCGTCACGGCTCCGGCGCCAGGACCGGCCGCGTCCGTTCCAGCTGCAGCGCCGCGACTGCCGCCAGGATCAGAAGGCCCCCGCCGACCTGCATGGCCGAGAGCCTTTCGCCGAGCCACAGCCACGCGATCACGCCGGCGAGCGGAGGCTCGATCGTCGCCGCGATCGCGGCCTTCTCCGACTTCACCTTCGAGACGCCCCAGATGAACAGCAGGAACGGGACGAGCGTCCCGCCCACGCCGATGAACAGCACGCGCAGCACGTTGTCGGGGTCGACGAGCGCACGCGGGAACCCGCGCGGCACCTGGTAGACGAGCCAGAACGCCGCGGCGATCCCGAACGCCCGCGCCATCGCCGGCACCGGCCCGAGCCGCGTTCCCGTCGCCTCGTTCAGCAGCGTGTAGGCGGAGAAGAACACCGCCGCCGCCATCCCGAGCGCCAGCCCGACGCCGTCGACCGTCCCGACGTCGCCCGCAGGCAGCTCGGCGACGAACACCACACCGACGACCGCGGCGGTGAGCGTCGCCAGGACCAACGGCCGGGGGAACTTCCGCGATCGCAGCGCGGTCCACGCCACGACGAGCACGGGGGCCGAGTACTCCAGGACGAGCGCGACCGCGACGTCGAGCCTCTGGATCGCGAGGTAGTAGACGCCGTTGACGGCGGGGATCGAGAGCCCGAGCCCGACCAGCGGCAGCACGGTCTGCCGGTCGACCTTGATCCCGCCGGACCAGGCCCCCGGGAGCAGCGCGAACCCGACCGCGGCGACGTACGAGCGGGCTTGGGCGAGCTCGATCGGCTCGACTCCCTGCTCGAACAGGCCCTTTGCGACCGCGGCCGCGATGCCCCAGCAGGCCGCCGCGCCGATCACGGCGAGGAGACCGAGCGCGGCACCGGAATGATCGTCCAGGGGAGGGCGTTTGGGCATTTGAGCAGGGTAAACGCGCTCCGGGGACCCGAGGTTAGGGCGCCCTAACTGGTAGGCTCCCAGCGGGTGCGACGGGCCGCCTCGGCGGGCCGCCTCAGAGCAAACGTGAGGACCCCGCGCCAGACCGCAAGCCGGATCCCGGGAGCTGGTTCACTCGATGACCTTGAGACTCGACAGAGACGCCGTGGAGGCGCTCGCGGCCGCGACCGCCGAGCCCGGCTGGCTCACCGAGCGCCGGAACCAGGCGTACGACCTCTTCGAGAAGCTCGACATGCCGGACCCGAAGCGGGAGGAGTGGCGCTACACCGACGTCCGCGGGTTCGACTTCGAGCTCTTTGCCCCACCCGTCGTGAGCAAGCGCTCGCTCGAGCTCCCCGAGGCACTCGCCCGTAGGGGCGTCGTCTTCACCGACCTCCTGGGGGCCCAGCACGACGCGCCGGACCTCGTGAAGGAGCATTTCTTCACCGACGTCCCGCTGGACGAGCACCGCTTCACGGCGCTCCACGGCGCGTTCCACTCCGACGACGTCGTCGTCTACGTCCCGCGCGGAGTCGACGTCGAGGTCCCGCTCGAGGTCCTGCGTGACGTCGCGCCCGGGGGTTCGACGTTCCCGCACACGACGATCGTGGTCGAGGAGCAGGGGTCGCTCACGTTCGTCGACCGGTTCGACTCCGGCGATTCGTCGATGCCGTCGCTGTGCGCCGGCGTCGTCGAGGTGACCGCCGGCCGCGGCGCGACCGTCAACTACATCTCACTGCAGGAGTGGGGCCGGGGAGTCTCGCACTTCCAGACCCAGCGTTTCACCGGGTACCGGGACTCGACCGTCCGGAGCCTTGCCGTGAATCTCGGCTCCCGCTTCGCTCGCACGCAGGTCGAGTCCGTCCTGAAGGGAGAGGGCTCGTTCTCCGAGATGCTCGGGCTCTATTTCGCCGACGCCGACCAGCACTTCGCGCAGCGCACGCTCCAGGAGCACGCCGCGCCGCACGCGACGTCCGATCTCCTCTACAAGGGAGCGTTGAAGGAGAAGTCGCGTAGCGAGTACTCCGGGCTGATCAAAGTCGCGAAGGGCGCCCAGGGCACCGACGCCTACCAGGCGAACCGCAATCTCGTGCTGTCGGAGGATGCGCTCGCGCACTCGATCCCGCAGCTCGAGATCGAGGCGAACGAGGTCCGCTGCACGCACGGCGCGACGGTCTCGCCGGTCGAGGAGGAGCATCTCTTCTACCTGATGAGCCGCGGCATCGACCGAGTGACTGCGCAGAAGCTCGTGGTGTTCGGCTTCTTCGGCGAGGTGCTCGACCGCATCCGGCTCCCGCAGGTCCGCGAGGACCTGTCGGACGCGATCGCGGCGAAGGTCGAGGGGACGCAGCGGCTCGAGGTGGCGGTCTGAGATGGCGACCTTCCACCCCGTCGCGCGGCTCGACGACCTCTCCGACGGAGAGATGAAGCAGTTCTCGGTCGCGGGTGAGCTCGTCGGCGTCTACCGCGTCGGCGACGACGTGTACGCGCTGAGCGATATCTGCTCGCATCAGGAGGCGTACCTCACGGAGGGGGAGTTCGAGCCGGAGGAGCTCGAGGTCGAGTGCCCCTTGCACGGGTCGCGCTTCAACGTCGCCACCGGCGAGGTGCGGATACTGCCCGCCACGAAGCCGGTGCCGAGCTATTCGGTCAAGGTCGAGGGCGGCGAGATCCTCGTCGGCCCCAAGAAGAACTAGGGAGTGACGAACATGTCGGAGAAGCTGCTGCACATCGAGGACCTGCACGTCGAGGTCGAGGGTCGCGAGATCCTGAAGGGGCTGAACCTCAGCCTCGACAAGGGCGACATCCACGCCATCATGGGGCCGAACGGCTCCGGCAAGTCGACGCTCGCGTACGTCCTCACCGGCCGCCCCGGCTACGTGGTGACCGCCGGGAAGGTGCTCTACAAGGGCGAGAACGTCCTCGACCTCGCGCCCGACGAGCGAGCGCATCGCGGGATCTTCCTCGCGTTCCAGTACCCGACCGAGGTGCCGGGAGTGTCCGTCGTGAACTTCCTCAGGACCGCCTACAACGCGATCCACCCGGACGCACAGAAGGGCGCGATGCAGTTCCGGATGTACCTGCAGGAGAAGGTCGACCTCCTCGAGATCCCCAGCGAGCTCGTCGACCGCTACGTGAACCAGGGCTTCTCGGGCGGTGAGAAGAAGCGCAACGAGATCCTCCAGATGGCTGTGCTCCAGCCGGAGCTCGCGATCATGGACGAGACCGACTCCGGGCTCGACATCGACGCGCTGAAGCACGTCTCCGCAGGCGTCAACAAGCTCGCCGGTCCCGACGTCGGCATCCTGCTGATCACGCACTACCAGCGGCTGCTCAACTACATCCGGCCCTCGCAGGTGCACGTCCTCATGGGCGGGCGCATCGTGAGGTCCGGGGGCTTCGACCTCGCCGAGCGGCTCGAGGCCGAGGGGTACGCGGGCATCGCGCGGGAGATCGGTCTCTCCGACGAGGAGCTGGCCGAGGTCGAGAACCGCGAGCGGGCGAAGGTCTAGAGGGAAGATGGTGCTGCGATGTCGCTAGAGGCAGAAGTCGTCCGCAAGGACTTCCCGATATTCGAGACGCTCGCCCACGGCAAGCCGCTCGTCTATCTGGACTCCGCCGCGACGTCGCACAAGCCGCGCCAGGTCATCGACCGCATGGTGCGCTTCTACGAGACCGAGAACGCGAACGTCCACCGCGGCATCTACGAGCTGGGCGAGAAGGCGACCGCGGCCTACGAGGGCGCGCGTGAGAGCGTGCGCCGGTTCATAGGCGCCCGCAGCACGCGGTCGATCGTGTTCACCCGCGGCACGACCGAATCGATCAACCTGCTGCGCTATACGTGGGCGCGAGAGAACGTCCGTGAGGGCGACGAGATCCTCGTCACGGACATGGAGCACCACTCGAACCTCATCCCCTGGCAGCTCCACTGCCTCGACACCGGAACGATTCTCCGGCACCTCCCGATCGACGACGAGGGGCGGCTGCGCGTGGACCTCCTCGACGAGTACGTGACGCCGAGGACGAAGCTCGTCGCGCTCAACCTCATGTCGAACGTGCTCGGGACGATCAACCCGGTCCGCCGGATCGCCGACGCCGCGCACTCCGTCGGCGCGCGCATCCTCGTCGACGCCGCGCAGGCCGCGCCCCATCTCTCGTTCGGCGTCGACGAGCTCGACGCCGACTTCCTCGCGTTCTCGGCTCACAAGATGTGTGGCCCGACCGGGGCGGGCGTGCTGTACGGGCGCGAGGACCTGCTCGAGGCGATGCCCCCGTTCCACGGCGGCGGCGAGATGATCCGCGAGGTGTGGGCGGACCGCGCGACGTTCGCGGAGATCCCGCAGAAGTTCGAGGCGGGGACGCCCAACGTCGCTCAGGCGGTGGGTATGGGGGCCGCGGTCGAGTACCTCGAGGAGCTCGGGATGGACGCGGTGCGCGAGCACGACGTCGAGCTCACTGCGTACGCGCTCGAGAGGCTGCGCGACATGGGGGCGACGATCTACGGCCCACCCGACGCGCGCGACCGCGGCGGCGTCGTAGCGTTCAACCTCCCGGACGTGCACCCGCACGACATGGCGACCATCGTCGACCAGGAGGGCGTCTGCATCCGCGCCGGCCACCACTGCGCGCAGCCCCTGATGCGCTGCCTCGGCGTCCCGGCAACCGCACGCGCCTCCTTCTACGTCTACAACACGCGCGAGGATGTCGATGCTCTGATCGTCGCGCTGGAGAAGTCGAAAGGGTGGTTCGCCTGAGCCTGGAGGAGCTTTACAAGGAGGTCATCCTCGACCACTACCGCACGCCGCGGAACAAGGGCAGGCTCGACCCCCACGACGTCGCGCTCGAGCGCAACAACCCGCTGTGCGGTGACGAGATCGAGCTGTTCCTGCGCTTCGACGGCGACACCCTCGAAGGGGTCGCGTTCGAGGGCAAGGGCTGCTCGATCAGCCAGGCGAGCACCTCGATGATGACCGAGAAGGTGCGCGGGCTGTCGGCGAAGGACGCCGGCGAGCTCGCCGAGTCGATCAAGCGCATGATGGCGGGCGAGGAGGACGGCGACGCGGACGCGCTGGGCGACCTGATCTCGCTGAAGGGCGTCGTGAAGTACCCGGTCCGGATCAAGTGCGCGCTGCTCGGCTGGAACACGCTGCTCGAGGGATTGGCGGAAGGCGGGAAGGCCGAGGGCTGATCCCCCTTGCCATCGCCGCGTGCCTCTGACATCTTCGTGCGCGGCCGGCCCAAGCTCACGAGGAGGTAGTCGCATGCGCAATCGGGTGGTCTCAGTCGCCGTGATGGTGGCGACGTTCGTGCTCGTCCTCGCTGCCCCGGCGTTCGCGGTGAAGGATCAGGACCCTGCGGATTCGGGGCTCAGCATCGACATCTCGCTGATCAAGTTCGTCGAGGACCCGGAGGACGTCGCGACGCTCACGATCCGGACGCACTCGGGGTGGAAGTGCCGGGAGCTCCGGCCCGCCGCCAAGACGCAGCTCAAGTGGCTGTTCGACGGCAGCGGCAACAATAAGTGGGACCTCGTCGGCTCGTTCGTCTGCCGCGACGGCGTCCTCCTCTTCCAGCTGCGTAGCAAGGACGGGAGCAACCAGTACGAACCGATCGCCGCGGAGCGCCCGAACCGCCGGACGGCAAAGGTGACGATGCCGCTCGATCTCCCGGAGCTCGACGGCCAGCACCTCGACCTCGCCGCGAAGAGTAAGGACGTCAGCGGCGAGACGTGCATCGAGGACTGCGTCGACCGGGCGCCGAACAAGGGCCGGATGAGGGCCTACTAGTCCTTCACGACGTACGTCTCGCCGGTCGGGGGCTTCGACAGCGAAAAACAGCCGCTATGCGAGCGCTTTTCGACGGAGCTCGGGCGGTGTCGGAGTTTGCACGTTTAACACTTGCTAAAACGTGCAAACCCTGTTAGGAATCCGGCACGATGACGAGGCTCGGGGACGACTCCGCCACCAAGACCGCGAAGGTCCTGTCGCTGCCCACGAGGGCCGCGATCCTGTCGCTGCTCCTCCGGAGCGGCGCCAAGACCGTCAAGGAGATCGCCGACGCGTTCCAGATCCACCCGAACGTCGCCCGGGCCCACCTCGACCTGATGGTCGAGGCCGGCTTCCTCGCCACCGAGATCCGTCGCCGCACGAAGGGGCGGCCGGCGAAGGTCTATTTCACGTGGGAGGGCGAGACCGGCGCGCTGGCCGAGGCCGGCGTCGACGTCTCGGACCTGCCCGCGCCCGAGACCGACGCGAGCAGCGAGCTCGAGGTCGAGCTGCGAATGCTGGAGCGGATGCTCGCCGACGCCTCGGGGC
>JALZFC010000010.1:14732-85215 GCA_030861725.1 Actinomycetota bacterium
CCTCGGGGCAGCTGGCGAGCATCCGCGAGATCCTGGACGAACAGAAGACACGAAACGACGAAGGAGGAAAGAAGTGACCGACTACGCGAACCCCGATGCCCTCGTCGACACCGAGCGGGTCGAGGCGAACTCGGACGGCCCGAACGTCGCGATCGTCGAGGTCGACGAGGACGTGACGGCGTACGAGAAGGGGCACATCCCGAACGCGATCGTGATCGACTGGGAGAACGAGCTCCACGACCTTCCCAGGCGCGAGTTCATCTCTGCGGACCGCCTCGCGAAGCTGCTCGGCGAGAAGGGGATCTCGAACGACCAGACGATCGTCCTCTACAGCGGCAACAACAACTGGTTCGCAGCGTACGCGTACTGGCTCTTCAAGTACCGCGGTGTGGACGACGTCAAGCTGCTGAACGGCGGGCGCAAGAAGTGGGAGCTCGAGAGCCGCATCCTCTCGCAGGACGTGCCCGCGCGGACCCCCACGACGTTCACGATCGGCGCGGAGCGGCCGGAGCTCAGGATCTTCCGCGCCGAGGTCGAGCGGCGCGTGCAGGAGGGCGGCCCATGGGTGGATGTCCGGTCGCCGGAGGAGTTCCGCGGCGAGCTGCTGGCGCCTCCGCACCTCCCGCAGGAGCAGGCGCAGGTCCCGGGGCACATTCCCGGGGCCGCGAACATCACGTGGTCGAAGACCGTGAACGAAGACGGGACGTTCAAGACCGCGGCCGAGCTGCGCGAGCTGTACGCGGCCGAGGGCATTACGCAGGACAAGGAGGTCGTGACCTACTGCCGGATCGGCGAGCGATCCTCTCACTCGTGGTTCGTCCTGCGCGAGCTGCTCGGTTTCGCCGACGTGAAGAACTACGACGGCTCGTGGACCGAGTACGGGAGCCTCGTCGGGGTCCCGATCGAGAAGTAGCTCGGTTTCGGCAAGCGACGACGGGGGCGCCGCCTGGGGTGGCGCCCCTTTCGCTGCGGGACGCTCAGAATGTCCCGATGATCCCGCGGCCGTGCTCGGAGCCGGAAGACGACGCTCTCCGGTCGGTTGCGATCGCCCTGCAGGAACGGGGATATGCCGTCGACGTCGAGGAGTTCGGCTCTCGCCCGTCGGGCGACCCCTGGCTTGCCGCCTACGCGGGCTTGGCCGTGGTCGCGGTGCTCTCGGTGTACGTCGTCCCAGTGCTCACCGCGACCCTGGGTGCCGTCGCTGTCGTGCTACACGCACGCGACTCCGAGGGCCGGCCGCTGCTCCGGCGCCACTCGTGCACCGGCCGGAACGTCGTCGCTCGGTCGCCGGCCGCGCCGGCTCCCGTTCTCGTGGTCGTGGCTCCTGCGGAGGTGGTTCCGAGCCGGTTCGCCGAGCGGACGCAGCGCGCTCTCCTCGTCTCCCTGCAGAGCGGGATGGCGGCGGTCGCGGCCGGAGGCGCGGCGGCGTGGGTCGCGGAGGGGGAGACGGAGCTGCCGGTCTCCGTCGCTGCGGGCGGAGCGGTGGCCGCAGCGGCCGTCGCCGCTCTCGCCATCGTCCTGTACGGATCCGGACGGCCGACGACGGCGCTGCGCGGGACCCTTGACGTCCTGCTACGGCTCGCGCCGGAGCTGCGGGACGATGCCGTGTGGTTGGTGGCGAGCGGCGGGAGACGCGCCGGGATGACCGGGATCCAGGCGTTCCTCGACGCGCATCCCGAGACGGGCGGAGCGTGGTGGCTGAACCTCGAGCCCGCTCCCGGCGGCGAGGTCTACGCGGTGTCGGAGGAGGGGACGTGGCGGGAGCGACGCGCGGACCGGTTCCTGCTGGGGGCCGCGGAGCAGGCGGGAGCCGGCGTCCGGCCCTGCCGCGCGGCCCCCACGGACGCGACCGTCCTCCTGGCGCGCCGGCGGCGCGCCCTCACGCTGATGGTCGGAGCGCCAGCCGAAGGCCTGCGCATAGCTCTGGCCACGGCGCGGGCCGCGCTGGCGGAGAGGCGCTGGCGCCCCGGCTCGCGTCGTCCCGAACCCGCCGGGTAACCTGGCCGCACGGCAGGCGACGATCGAGGGAGCACACGGTGGCGCAGCGCAGCTCGAAGACCCGGCCCCTGAAGTCGTTCAACCCCCGTACCGGCGAGGTCATGCGCGAGATCGAGCAGACCCCGGTCGCGGAGGTCGCCGAGGCCGTGGCGCGAGCGCGGAAGGTCGCGCCGGAGTGGGCCGCGATCCCGCCCCAGGGGCGCGTGCGGATCCTCCGCGAGGTCCGCTACCGCATCGCGAAGAGGATCGACGACATCGTCGCCGCGGTGTCGGCGGAATGCGGGAAACCCACGACGGAGGCCCTCGCGCACGACACGACGCCGTTGCCGATCATGCTGAGCTACCTCGAGCACATCGCGCCGCGGACGCTCCGGCCCGACCACCCGGGGAGGTTCCTCGGCCCCCTCACCGGCACCGCGGGACGCGTCGACTGGCGGCCCTTCGGCGTCGTCGGCGCCATCACGCCGTGGAACTACCCAATGCTGAACTCCTTCGCGGCGTTCGCGCCCGCGCTCTTCGCCGGCAACGCGGTCGTGGTCAAGCCGTCCGAGGTGACGCCGCAGTGCGGCGAGATCCTCCGCGACCTGCTCGAGCCGTTGCCCCCCGGCGTCGCGACGGTGATCCAGGGCGGGCGCGAGGTGGGGGCCGCTCTGGTCGACGCGCCGTGCGACAAGGTCTCGTTCATCGGGTCGCCCGCGACGGGGCGGAAGATCTGCGAGGCCGCAGCGAAGCACCTGACGCCCGTGGTGATGGAGCTCGGGGGCAAGGACGCGGCGATCGTCTGCAGCGACGCGGACGTCGAGAAGGCCTCGTCGGGGCTCGTGTGGAGCGCGTTCTTCAACGCCGGCCAGACCTGTGCGTCGGTCGAGCGCGTGTACGTCGTCGACGCGGTCGCGGACGAGTTCAAGTCACGCTTCCTCGAGAAGCTGTCCCGCGTCCGGGTCGGACCGGGCGACGGCGACGTCGGGCCGCTCACGTTCGCCCCGCAGCTCGACGTCGTGCGGAGGCACGTCGACGACGCCGTCGAGAAGGGAGCGACGGTCCTCGCCGGGGGAGAGGCGCCGCCGAACGACGGCGGATCGCTCTGGTACCCGCCGACGGTCCTCGAGAACGTGAACGAGGACATGGACGTCGTGCGCCACGAGACGTTCGGCCCCGTCGTGACGATCACGAGGGTGCGCGACGAGAACGAGGCCGTGCGCCGGGCCAACGAGGAAGCGGTGAACCTCACGGCATCGATCTGGAGCCGGAGCAAGGCACGGGCGGAGTCTCTCGCCGCGTCGCTGAAGGCCGGGACGATCACGGCGAACTTCCACGGCGAGACGCTCGCGTACCCGTGGTCGCCGTGGGGAGGGACGGGCGAGTCCGGCTTCGGCCGGCTGAGCGGACGCTACGGGATCCGCGAGTTCGTCATGCCGGTCAACGTCTCGCGCAGCTCTACGCCGTGGCTGCCGCGGCTGTGGTGGTACCCGTACACCGACAACACCGTGCGGTCGGTTCGTGCGATCACCGAGCTGACGGCATCGCCGGAGCTGAGGACGAAGGCGAGGGCCCTGGCGACCCTGACGGTAGCGGCGACGAAGTCGTTCAGGGAGAAGCTCTAGCCGCGGCCGTCACGGGCAGCGGGTCGTCCTCGCACGCGTCGTTCGCCTCGCCGTTGAAGCAGAGATCCGTTCCCGGCCCCCCGTTCAGCGCGTCGGTTCCGTTTCCTCCGTCGAGGTGGTCGTCGCCGATCCCGCCGGAGATCTCGTCGTCACCTGCTCCACCATCGGCGTCGTCGGCGCCGTCTCCCGTCGTGATCGAGTCGTTCCCAGCGTCCCCGTGGACCTCGTCGTCGTCGGGGAACTCGAACGGCTCCGGGGGCCCACTCACTATCTCGTCGTGCCCATCGCCGCCCTCGATCAGGTCCGTTCCGGCGGCCGCGTGGATCGTGTCGTTGCCGGGGCCGCCGTACAGCGAGCTGTCCCCGTCGGCCTCGAGCAGTGTGTCGTCGCCTCCGAGCCCCCGCATGGTGTCGTCCCCACCGGCAGGCTCGCCCGACTCGATGTTGTAGGCGTTGGGTGTCGCCCTGATCAGGTTGGGTCTCTCGTCTCCGGTCAGGACGTCCGACTCCGGCGACCCGAAGACGTTCTGGACCCTGTCGAAGGTCAGCGTCCCGGAAGACGCGCCGCCGACCGTCGCCTCCCCTGTGCGAAGGTCGACATCTACCGGGCCGTTGTAGAACTGGAGCATCTGTCCGGGGTCGTCCCCCGCGACGAAGACGTCGTCGCCTCCTCCGTAGAGCGTGAGCCCGTCTGTCCCGGTTCCCCCCCGCAGCTCGTCGTCCCCGTCCCCTGCGCTGAATCCGTCGTTGCCGGGGCCTCCCACCGCGAGGTCGGCGCCGCCGCCGACGTCCACGAGGTCCGCAAGGTCGAGCCTGTCTACGTCGAGGTAGTCGTCGCCCCTGCCCCCGCGCAGCACGTCGTCGCCCCCGCCGCCTTCGAACGAGTCGCCCCCCGGGCCGCCGAGCATGACGTCGTCGTGCTCGGAGCCGATCACGCGGTCGATCCCGCTGAAGCGGTCGCGGCCCTCCCCGCGAGCGACGCCGCGCGGGATGGAGACGTGTAACCCGTTAGGTGACGACGCCAGGTCGAGAGAGTCGTCGCCCTTCCCACCTTCGACCACGTCGTTGCCTCCGCCGGGGTCGAGGTACTCGTCGGCCTTGCTGCCGCGGAGCACGTCGCGGCCGGGACCGCCTTCGAGGGCATCGCCGTAGATCTGGCCGGTGCCTCCGGCGAGGAGGAAGTCGTCTCCCATGCCTCCCGCCGCGTAGTCCGCGCCCTTGCCGCCGTCGAGCCGGTCGTCCCCGGGTCCCCCGAACAGCGCGTCGACGCGGTCGCGCGAGGAGCGGGTTCCTTCGCCGTAACCGCAGATGAGGTCGTCGCCTCCGCCGCCCCGGATGTCGTCGCCGCTTCCGAGCCCCACGATCACGTCGTCCAGCGGCGTCCCCACGAGGTCGTCGTGCTCGTCGGTCCCCACGATCGTGGCCTCTTTCCCGAAGCACCGTGGCGGAGCCGCTACGGCTCCGGCGACTCCGGAGGTCGCGGCCGCCAGGACGACGACGGCCGCTGCCGTCGCGATGCGCCGAGCCCTTCTGCCCCTGCGTGGTCGCCTCATACCCGTCCGACCCGCCGGGACGCCCGATCGTTCCCCGGACGGGCGCGTCTAGCGGTCCGGCGCGTCCAGCTCGAAGACGCGGGTCTCGATCCCCGACAGCGCCTTGCCGACCAGCGCATCGAGGTCCAGCTCCGACTCCGCCTGCGCCGCCTGCTCCGGGTACGTCTTCGTCGCCGGCGAGCGCGGCTCGAACAGCACGCAGCAGTCCTGGTGCTTGCGCGTCGAGATCTCGTACGTCCCGATGCGGATCGCGAGGTCGACGATCTCCTGCTTGTCCATGCCGACGAGCGGCCGCATCACCTGCACGCCGGAAACCGCGGCGTCGACCGTGCGGATGTTCTCGATCGTCTGCGACGCGACCTGGCCGAGCGAGTCGCCCGTCACGAGAGCCTGCGCCTCGACGTCCGCCGCGAGGCGCGCGGCGACCCTCATCATCATCCGCCGGTAGAGGACGACGCGGAGGCTGGCCGGCGCGTGCGTCACGATCTCCCGTTGCACGTCCGCCAGCGGGACGAGGTGCAGGACGGCGCGCATCTGGTAGCGCGCGAGCACCTGCGCGAGCTCGGCGGACTGGCGGACCGACGACGGGTCGGTGAACGGCTGGCCGTGGAAGTGGACGAACTCGACGGTCGCGCCGCGCAGCCCCATCCTCCACGCGGCCACCGGCGAGTCGATCCCGCCGGACAGGAGCGCGAGCATTCGTCCCGACGTCCCGGCGGGCAGTCCGCCCGGCCCCCGCAGCCTCTTCCGGTAGACGATGCCGGCACCGGCGAACAGCTCGACCCACGCGGTCGCGTCCGCGTTCCGCAGGTCGACGCGGCCCCCGGTAGCGTCCTTGATCCGGGCGCCGACGACCTCCTGGATCTCGCTCGACTTGTGAACGCACGTCGAGTGCGTGCGGCGCGACCTGACGCGGAAGGACTCGAACGGCTCCGCCAGCATGAGGTCGAGCGCCACGTCGCCGATCTTCTCGATCTCGGGCTCGACGCGGACGCCGGCCCCCACGTACGCGACGCCGAAGACGTTCGCAGCGCGCTCGGCGGCAACGTCCACGCGCGCGCCGGGCTCGAAGTCGACGACGATCCGGCCGAAGCCGCGGCGCAGCTTCGTGTACCCGGTCCCGCGCAGCGCGCGCTTGAGATTCTGCGCGAGCGTGCGCTCGAAGAAGTCGCGGTTGCGTCCCTTCAGGCCGAGCTCGTGGTAGTGAACGACCAGCGCGTCCACCGCAGGCCCCTTAAACGGTCTCTTCGTCGAACCCGAGAGAGAACAGCGACTCGACGTCGTGCCGGGAGAAGACCTTGAACGCGACGAGCGTCTGCGTCCGCTCGACGCCGGGCACGCGCAGGATGCCCTCCGTCACGACCGTGGCGAGGTCCTCGTGGTGGCGCACGCGCACCATGATCACGAGGTCGTAGTCACCCGCGACGGAATAGACCTCGCTCACCTCGGGGAGGTCGGCGATCGCCTGCGCGGCCTCGGGGATCTGGTGCACGTCGCAGATCGCGAGCACGACGGTGTTGACCATTCGAGAGTCTTAGATGGTGACCATGTCGCGGAGCTTGCCCGGCGTGCTCGGGTGACGGAGCTTGGAGAGCGCCTTCGCCTCGATCTGGCGGATGCGCTCCCGCGTGAGGTTGAACTCCTTGCCGACCTCTTCGAGCGTGCGCGGCTCGCCGGTGACGAGGCCGAATCGCAGGGCGAGCACCTTCCGCTCGCGCTCCGAGAGAGAGCCGAGCATGTCCCACAGGTCCTCCTGGCGCAGCGCGACCGCGGCGGCCTGGAACGGGCCCTCGATGTCCTCGTCCTCGATGAAGTCGCCGAGCTCGGCGTCCTCGTCGCCGACCGGCTCGTGCAGCGAGACCGGCTCGGGCAGGACCCGGAACGCCTCGCGTACCTTCTCGGGCGTGAGGTCCGACTGCTCCGCGATCTCCTCGATCGTCGGCTCGCGGCCGAGCTTCTCGAGCAGCTCCGACTGGACCTTGCGGACGCGATAGAGGGTCTCGACCATGTGCACGGGGATGCGGATCGTGCGGGCCTTGTCGGCGATGGCGCGGGTGATGGCCTGGCGGATCCACCAGGTCGCGTACGTGGAGAACTTGAAGCCGCGCTGGTAGTCGAACTTCTCGACGGCGCGCATGAGGCCGAGGTTGCCCTCCTGGATGAGGTCGAGCAGCGGGAGCCCCGCGGCCGAGTACTTCTTCGCGATCGAGACCACGAGACGGAGGTTCGACTGGATGAAGCGGCGCTTCGCCTTGCGGCCGAGGCGGGCCTCGGTCTCGAGCTCGGAGCGCTGCTTGGTGGAGAGCTTCTTGGCGGTGTCGAGCTTCTCCTGAGCCTTCTCGCCCTCCTCGATGGCGCGCGCGAGCTCGACCTCCTGCACGTCCGTCAGCAGCGGGTACTGACCGATCTCGCGCAGGTACTGGCGCACGAGATCTTCGTGCGCAGCCTCCTCGCGGGAGTCGTACGGGCGCGATGCCTGGCTCATGGGCTCCTTAACCTTCCTTCGCTGGGATCGGCGGCTTACTTACGTCTACCGACGTGACCCGATGACGTAACGCCTTCCGCCCTGTCACCTGGGAGCCGGCCGGCTGAGTGTCCTGACGGACTGCCGCTGTGCGGCGGGGCCGGGCGCCGGGCTCCGGTGGTTCGAGGCTTCTGACCTGCTTTGTAGCCAACGGACTGTTTCTCCACATGGTACGAGAAGTCCTCCCCACGGGGAAGGGGTCCTCTATTGTACTCCGTACACAAAAACACCCACCGAGTAACGCCTATTCCACGTCCGTCTTGGGCTATTTCGTCCTACCATTCGTAGTCGCGTGCCAAACCCCTCCGATTCCTCCCCAGATCGTCCACAGATCGCACCCGAGGGTCCGGTCCTGGTCTCGGCCTGCCTCGCGGGGCGCGCGTGCCGGTTCGACGGGTCGGCGAACCCCGACGACGCGGTCGCGCGTCTCGTCGCCGAGGGGCGCGCCGTGCTCGTGTGCCCCGAGGTCGACGGCGGTCTCGGGACGCCCCGCCCGGCGGCGGAGATCACCGGCGGTGACGGGCGCGACGTCCTCGCCGGGACGGCTCGCGTCCTCACCCGCGACGGCGACGACGTCACCGCCGCCTACATCGCGGGGGCGCAGCGCGCTCTCGACGTGGCGCGCGCAGCGGGGGCCCGGACGGCGATCCTGAAGGCGCGCAGTCCGTCTTGCGGCAAAGGCGCCGTTTACGACGGTTCGTTCTCGCGGACGCTGCAGCCGGGCGACGGAGTCACGGCGGCGCTGCTCGAGCAGAACGGCATCGACGTCGTCACCGACGAGGAGACCTGACGCCCCCTCTTACAGGAGAGCCGCGTCGTCCGGCGAACCTCGCCCACGGAGATTCATACCTAGCCGGATGACAGGAGAGACCCCATGAAGAAGGCGATCGTCGTTGCGCTCACGGCCGGACTCGTCGCAGGTGCGTTCGCCGGACCTGCAGACGCCGGCAAGAAGAAGAAGAAGATCGTGCGCATCGAGCGCGTGGTCGAGGTGGACTACTCGGCCCCCGGGATCGGCGTCGCCACGCCGCAGGCGTCCGGCGGGATCTGCCCGTTCGCGGACCCGACCACCCAGGAGTGTATCGAGATCCCCCTCCAGCTCGGCGAGAAGTACATCAAGGTCGAGATCGCCGACGCTGCCGGCCAGAAGGTCGCCGGCTACATCAGCCAGGGCGACACCGACGGTGACGGCATCGGCAACCTCTACGGCGACTTCTGCGGCGCCCACCCCGAGCCGATCGAGCTGCAGTCGAGCTCGGCGCCGGTGAGGGTCTCCTTCTACAACGGGGCGAAGGCCGATTGCGCCCCCTCGATCGCGACCACCGGGAGCATCACGGTCACGTTCTCGAACCTTCCCTAGCGATTTCTCTCTCCTCCCAGAGGCCGGGCCCCGTGCCCGGCCTCTGCGCGTGCCCGGGGCGCCGGGGCCGGTAGGTCGCCTTGCTCAGGGGGGCCCAGATTTTTGCTCCGTCTCCAGACAGGAGACCGGCGCCGTCCGGCGAACTCCGACTGAGACCGTTGAAACGAGCCGGACGAGCACAGGGAGAGAGAACATGAAGAAGGCGATCGTCGTTGCGATCACGGCCGGTCTGCTGGCGGGTGCGCTCGTCGGACCCGCGGACGCCGGCAAGAAGAAGAAGAAGCCCGTACCTCCGCCCGCACCCGTCAAGATCGAGCGCGTAGTCGAGCTCCCGTACCAGATCCCGAACATCGGCGTTGCGACGCCCGCCACCGCAGGCGGCTTCTGCATGCTGAGCACCGAGAACCCCGGTTCGTGCGTGAACATCCCCCTGCAGGCCGGCGAGGCGTACGTGAAGATCGAAGTCGCCGACCGGTCGGGCCAGAAGGCCTTCGGGTTCCTGAGCCAGGGCGACACGGACGGCGACGGCATCGGCAACCTCTACGGTGACTTCTGCGGCGCCCACCCCGAGCCCATCGAGATGCTCTCGCAGTCGGTGCCGCTCCAGATCTCCATCTACAACGGCGCCCGCGGCGACTGTGTCCCGTCGATCGCCACCACCGGCGTCATCACCGCCACGCTCTCGAACATCCCGTAAGCAACACGACTTCCAAGAGAGGCCGGGCTTCGTGCCCGGCCTCTTCTTTTGTTGGTGCTCCGCTAAGCCTGGCAGGCGGGATGGTCCGGGAACGCGGTGCAGAAGACGCGGAAGGCCACTTCGCCGACCTCGTCCCGCACGGCGAACACGAAGTCGATCGTGTCGTTCACCTGGCCTTCGACGAACACGAGGGTCTCCTCGGCGGTGTTGCACGGATGATCGAACGGCGGCCGGAACGCGTCGCACGGCAGATCCACCGGCTGTGCGGCGGCAGGCGCCGCGATCAGTGGCCCTGCTGCGAGTGCGAGTGCGGCGACCGACGCCGCGATGAGCTTGTTTCTGAGCATGTCGTCTCCCCTTCGTCCTAGGTGCTTGCCCAGCTGAGGTGTACACATTCTGGGCGAAGCGGGCAAATCCCTTTTTTCGGAAGGTCTCGAGGCGGAGACGAGGAAGGCCGGGCCCTTGGGCCCGGCCTTCGGTCAATCGGTGTTGCGTTAGCGGCAGAGGCGTCCGGCCGAGCTACCGGCAGATCGCCTGGTCCGGGAAGACGATGCAGTAGACCCGTATCGGCAGAGCGCACACGGTCGCCCAAGGCTCCGCGAAGACATCGCACACGTGAGTCTCCTCGGCGGCTGCAGGCGTCGCGCTCAGCGGCCCGGCGGCGAGCGCCAGCACGGCGAACGCTCCGGCGGCTAGTTTGGTCCTGGACATGGCCCCTCCTTCTTCTCGTCCGGCTAGGCGTCGACCTAGTGGCAGATCGCCTGCTCTGGGAAGACGATGCAGTAGACCCGGATGGGGACGTAGCAGATCCCGGCCCAGGGATCCGTGAAGAGCTGCTCGCAGGGATGGCCGACCTCGGCTGAAGCAGGCGCGGCGGCCAGCGGCCCCGCCGTCAGAGCTACTGCCGCCATCGCCACGGCGGCGAGCTTCGTCCTGATCATCTGTCCCTCCCGTTCGTCCGGCTGAGGCCTAACCATTCCTCACAAATCGGACGAATCCTCCCCGGTGGGCAGGGGCCCGCGCAAAGGGGCCGGACAACATGCCCGGCCCCCCTGCAGAGATGCGGTTGCTACTTGGCGGCTTCGAAGCGCCGGTTTACCTCGTCCCAATTGATCGTGTTCCACCAGGCGGCCACGTAGTCGGGCCTCTTGTTCTGGTAGCGGAGGTAGTACGCGTGCTCCCACACGTCGATCCCGAGGATCGGCGTGCGGCCCTCCATCAGCGGGGAGTCCTGGTTCGGCAGCGTGACGATCTCGAGCCCCCCGTCGGCGACGACGAGCCACGCCCAGCCGGAGCCGAAGTGCGCGATCGCCGCGGCGTTGAGCTTCTCCTTGAAGTCGTTCACGGAGCCGAACTTCTCGTCGATCGCCGCGCCTACGGCGCCCGCCGGCTCACCGCCGCCGCCCGGGCCCATGATCTGCCAGAACAGCGAGTGGTTCGAGTGGCCCCCGCCGTGGTTGCGCACCGCGCCCTGCACGTCGGCCGGGATGCTCGAGAAGTTGCGCAGGAGATCGTCGACGTTGGGGTACCGATCGGCGAGGTCGGTGCCCTCGATCGCGGCATTGAGCTTGTCGACGTACGTCTGGTGGTGCTTGGTGTGGTGGATCTCCATCGTCTGCGCGTCGATGTGCGGCTCGAGGGCCGAGTAGTCGTACGGCAGCTGAGGAAGGGTGTAGGCCACGTGGTGCTCCTTTCGTCGTCGGGGAGATAGTCCGAGCCTACCTCCGGGCCCTGTCGCTCTACTCAGGCGGCAACGCAGAGCGAGCAGGGCTATTCCGAGAGGCGCCGGGCGGTGGCGCATCTCCTGGGGGCCGAGCTACGGAGTCGACGTCTGCTGCTGGCGGTCGTCGAAATCCGCCTCGGCAGCCCAGACGCCGATGCCGAAGGGCAGGCCGACGAGGACGATCCAGGCGACGACCTCGGCCCAGAGCGGGCCGCGAAGGCGCCTTTGCCGGAACGGAGACCGGACGACGGGAGCCGCGCCCGATTCCCGACGAGCGGCGATGACGACGCGGGCGCATGCGACCGCCGAGGCGAGGACGAGCGCGCCGAGGATGCTCCCCCCGATCACCAGCACCGGCGTCGAGAGGTCGGAGACGAAAGCCTCATAGCCGTACAGGATCGACCCGGCGACCGCCCCGACTTGGAGGAACGACAGCCAGATGGTCCGCGCGGGCCGGAAGAGCCCCGCAAACCAGAGCAGGACGACGACGATGCCGACGACGGACGCGAGCTCGCCGTGCAGCAGCCCGACAGTCGCTGCGCCGAGGATGAAGCACCCGAATACGAAGTTCCACATGACGACGCTCGCACGAAGGTGACGGCACGGCCAAGTTATCGCCCTCGAGCCGACCTCGTACGATGATGGCGACTCTTACCATCCGGGGCGGTTAGCTCAGCGGGAGAGCACTGCGCTTACAACGCAGGGGTCGGCGGTTCGAACCCGTCACCGCCCACCAAAAGGTCTGCATCATCTTCGATCGCGATCCCTGCATGTATCGAGTGCAGAGCGCGATTCTTTGACCAGCACCTTTGCTTGAAATCCAACAAAAATCCAACACGCGAAGCAGTTTCGTTGTCAGTTCTGCAAGACGCCGGCGCGAAATCCAACAAGATCCAACATCGGCAGCATCCAACGAATCGAGGCTCAGGGAAGTGTGAGTGGGGATGTGCGCAGGTTCGAGCCCTAGGCTCCGGCCTCCGCGATTTCTCCCCTCGTTCGCGGTGGACCGGACGCAAACGCTGCGCGGTATGTTGACCAGGACTCCGGTTCGAAGGGAAGCCCGTGCGCGCGAAGCTCGCTCTGCTCGTTGCTGCCGCTGTGGTCTTCGCACCCGGTTGGCCCGTATCGGACGGCGCTGTCCGCCCTGCCGGCGACGCCCTCGCCGGGCGGATTCTTGCACCGACAGTCGACGAGGCCAACATCGCCTCGGATGCCGCAGCAAAAAAGGTCAAGCGGCTCGAGCGTGCTAAGCCTCGTTCTGGATCCTGGAAAGCTGTCGCCTGGCGATCGGCGCCGTCGTCATTGCCGCCTCCCCGTCTTTTGTGGGGACCGTTGCTGGCAGTCGGCGGGGCGGCGGCGATGGCGCTCGCTCGATCGACCACGTCCCCAAGGGGGCCTCCGCACGACCTGACCGCCTAGGTCGGATCGCCGCGCTCCCGGCGCGGCTGTGTTGGAGGTGCTAATTGTCTCGAAAGCTCATTTGGCGCGCGCTCGCGGTCGTCGCCGTCATCGGCGCGGCCGTTAGCGTCGTCGCCACACGTCCTGCGCGGTTGGGTCTGGATCTGCGCGGCGGTACTCAGATCGTCCTCCAAGCGCGAGACACCCCCCAACAAGAGGTCGATAGCGAGACCATGGCTCGGACCCTCGAGGTCCTGCGCCGCCGGGTGGACCAGCTGGGCGTGTCCGAGCCCAGTCTGCAGAGCTCGGGAGCAGATCGAATCATTATCGAGCTCCCCGGCGTCACCGACCCCGAAGAGGCTCTCGAGGTCATCGGGCGCACGGCGCAGTTGACTTTCCACGCCGTCGAGGGCGTCGAGCGCGGACGCGGGCGCGGCGCGACGAGTGACGGCCTCGTGCTGCCCGACGAAAGTGGAGCTTCCCTGCGGCTGGCCCCTCCTGCCCTCACCGGAGACGGCGTCGGCGACGCCGAGGCGGTCCCGGAGGGGTCGACCTGGTATGTCAGCGTCTCGTTCCGTGGTGATGGGGCGGGGAGCTGGGAGCGGGTAACGGGCGAAGCGGCGTGCGCGCCGGTGGGGGCGCCTCAGCGGCGCGTCGCGATCGTCCTCGACGAGGAGGTCATCTCGAGTCCCGAGGTTGATCCGAGCATCCAGTGCAACGACGGGATCAGCGGGGGACCGACCTCGATCACCGGCGGGTTCACCGAGCAGGAGGCGAAGGACCTGGCGCTCTTGATCCGGGCCGGTGCCCTGCCCGTTCCCGTCGAGGTCGTCGAGCAGAGGACGGTGGGACCCACCCTGGGCGACGCCGCGGTCCGAGCCAGCGTCGAGGCCGCCATCATCGGCGGTCTGCTCACCATCGCTTACGTCGTCGCCTACTACCGGTTGCTTGGCGCGCTTGCCGCGATGGCGCTGCTGGCCTACGGACTGCTGTCATATGCAGTTCTCCTGGCGATCGGAGCGACACTCACCCTCCCCGGGATAGCAGGGTTCGTTCTCGCCATCGGGATGGCGGTGGACGCGAACGTGCTCGTTTTCGAGCGGGGCAAGGAGGAGTTCGCCGCCGGGAAGAAAGTCCGGCCTGCGGTGCTGGCGGGGTTCAAGAAAGCCTGGAGCGCCATAGCCGACTCGAACGCCACGACTCTCTTGGCTGCCGTGATCCTCGTCTACTTCGCTGCCGGCGCGGTGCGCGGTTTCGGGGTCACCTTGAGCATCGGCGTGATCGTCTCGATGTTCACGGCCCTCGTCGTGACGCGTCTTCTCGTCGAAGTCGTGCTGCAAAGCCGACGCCTGGCTCAACCCGGCCTCCTGGGACTGAACGTCGGCGGACGTCTACGCCGTTCGCTTGGCGAACGGCGGATCGATCTCATGTCTCGTTCGAAGCTCTGGTTCGGCATCTCCGGCTTTGTTCTCGTTCTTGCCGTGGCCGGTCTTTTCTCCCGCGGCCTCACGTTCGGTCTCGATTTTACCGGTGGGCGGCTGATCGAGTACGACACCGGCGAGACCGTCGACCTCGACCGGCTGCGCTCCGAGCTCGCCGCCGCGGGCTTGCCCCGCGCGGTAGTTCAGGAGACGGGGGAAGGGAACGTCGCCGTGCGGGCGGGAGAGCTCACGGAGACCGACGAGGACGAGGTGCTTGCCGCAGTCGAGTCGGTGGGCGGATCGGCGACCGAGGTGCGTGACGAGTTCGTCGGCCCGACGATCGGCGACGAGCTGCGCCGCAAAGCCGTGATAGCGCTGGTGATCGGACTGACTTCGCAGCTCCTCTACCTGGCGGTGCGGTTCCGATGGACGTACGGCGCGTCGGCCGTGGTCGCGCTCTTCCACGACGTGATGATCCTGCTGGGAATCTTCGCCTGGCTCGGAAAGGACATCGACGGCGTCTTCATCGCCGCGCTGCTGACGGTGATCGGCTACTCGATCAACGACTCGGTGGTCGTCTTCGATCGCATCCGAGAGCAACGGGCGCTGCGGCCAAGAGAGCCCCTTGCCGACGTCGCCAACGAGGCATGTCTTCAGACGGTGCCGCGCACGATCAACACGGGGCTAGGTGCACTGTTCATCCTGGTGGCCCTCTACTTCCTCGGCGGAGAGACCCTCACCGATTTCGCACTCGCGCTGATCGTCGGGATCCTCATAGGTACGTACTCCTCGGTCTTCACAGCCAGCGCCGGTCGCGGTCGCGTTCGAACGCTTTTCGGGCGAGGACACGGCGGCCTCGGTTCCGCAATCAGGGCAGCGGGAGCCACTACGTGAAGCGCCCCCCGCGGCAGGAGCTACCCGGGCCGGCTCGTCCTCGAGTACGAGCGGCCCTTCATCCCCGGCGCGACCTCGCGCCGGGTCGGCCAAGAGAAGGAGGCGAAAGAGATGATCCTGGGGCGGTTTTCCACGCGAACGGTCCTCTTCGGATCGGCAGCCATGTTGATGTCCATCGTCGTGGGCGGCGGAGCACTCCTCGGCTTGGCGGAAGATGTCGGAATCGGTTCGGGCATCTGGCTCGGCTTCAACGTCGTGACTACCACCGGATTCGGAAGCGGCCCCGCTACTGCTGCGGGCCGGTTCCTTTCCATGGGGATGTTCGCGGCAGGCGTCGTCTGCTGGTTCGGTTTACTCGTGACCGCGATCGAGATCGCGAACATGCGCTTCCAGAAGCACGCGCTGATCGACGAGGCCCTGCGGCCCCTGGCGCGGCGTCGCGGAAGCCGCCTTTTCCACGTCAATTGATGGCCCCGCGTCGATCACTGGGACCGCTCGTCGGAGCGCTGCTGCTCCTGGTGAGCTGCGAGAGCGTGACCTTCGTCGATCGGGTCGTTGTAGTGAACGATACCGACTATTCGGCCAATGTCGAGGTCACGGGCGAAGACGGCGGGTGGCTCGGTCTCGGCCCCGTTCGGGCGCACGAAACGCGCGCGATCGGGCACGTCATCGACCAAGGGGCGCGCTGGACGTTCCGCTTCTCGTACGGGCCCCACGACCCGGTCGAGCTCGAGATCAGCAGACAAGAGCTCGTCTCCGCCGGCTGGCGCGTGGAGGTACCGCCAGAGCTGGAGACGAACCTGCGGGCAGAGGGCGTGCCGCCTCCGCCTTGACCCACGAAGGGAGACACGTGTGAGCGAGATCCGCGAAGTAAAGCTTCCCGGAGTCGGCGTTCGCTACGAGTTCGAGACCGCCGAACGCAACCGCATCGGGGTCATCTCGCACCGCACGGGCTTGCGCGAGATATACATCTCTCGCCGCGATGATCCCGACGAGTTCAAGCGCGTGCTGGGGCTGTCGCCCGACGACGCCCGCACGCTGGCAGAGCTTCTCGGCGCCACGCGTGTGGCGCAACAGCTCGCGGAGCTGCAGCAAAGCATCGAGGGACTAATCATCGACTGGCTTCCCGTGCGGGAGGACTCGGCCTATGCCGGTCGCACGATCGGCGAGGCGCAGATGCGGTCTCGCACCGGCGTCTCGGTAGTCGCGATCGTCCGTGGGGAGGAGGCGGTCCCGGCTCCCGGACCGGCCGAGCGGCTCGACAGCGGCGACTACCTCGTGGTGGTCGGAACCGCGCGGGGGGTAGAGCAGGCCGTCGAGCTGCTGCGCGCCGGCTAGCGGGTGGAGCGCCCCGAGGTCCTCGTCGAGCTCGGAGCCATCCTCCTCGGGCTGGCGGTGCTGTCGCGCCTGGCTGCCCGAGTGGGGATGCCCACGATCCCGCTCTACTTGACGGCCGGACTGGCGTTCGGCAAGGGCGGCATCGTCCCGCTGGTCACCGCGGAGGAGTTCGTGCAGGTAGGCGCGGAGATCGGCCTCATCCTGCTTCTCTTCATGCTGGGTCTGGAATACACGGCGACGGAGCTGACGGCGACCTTGCGTACCCAGGCGCGCGTCGGCGGGATCGACCTCCTGTTGAACTTCACACCCGGGCTTGTCGCCGGCCTCCTCCTCGGGTGGGGCGCCGTGCTGGCAATCGTGTTGGGCGGTGTCACCTACGTCTCTTCGTCGGGGATCATCGCCAAGGTCCTGTCCGACCAGGGATGGACCGGAAACCGCGAGACCCCCGTCGTCCTCTCGGCTCTCGTGATCGAAGACCTCGTCATGGCCCTGTACCTGCCGGTCGCTGCCGCGCTGCTCGTGGGAGAGGGCGATCTTGCGAGCCTTGCTCCGGCCGTCGTCGGAGTCGCGATCGTCGCGCTGGTGCTGGGCGCGGCAACGAGGATCGAGGTGGGCATCAGCCGCCTCGTCTTCAGCCGCTCCGACGAGTCGCTCCTTCTCACGATCTTGGGGATGACGATCTTCATCGCCGGTGCTGCGGAGGTGTTCGGCCTCTCGGCCGCAGTAGCCGCTCTCCTCGTGGGCATCGTGCTGTCGGGACCCGCGGCCGAAGCCGCGCAGGGACTGCTCTCGCCAATGCGAGACCTGTTCGCGGCCATGTTCTTCGCGTTCGTCGGATTGTCAGTCGATCCCTCGTCGATACCTCCGGTCCTGGCGCCGGCGACTGCGCTAGCGCTGTTCACACTCATGACGAAGTTCGCGACCGGTTGGATCGGCGCCGCCCGTTCAGGTGTCGGACTCCGCGGCCGAACCCGAGCGGGGGCGATGTTGACGGCGCGAGGTGAGTTCTCGATCGCGATCGCCGGACTTGCAACGGCGGCGGGTGTGGTTGCCGACTTCGAAGCCCTCGCCGTCAGCTATGTGTTCATCCTCGCGATAACGGGCCCCACCCTCGTTCGCTTCGCAGACGCGATGGGGGAGTCCCTCGTACGGCGCTCCGAAGTGGGTGCCTCGAACCGGAGCGCCTTGCCATAATCAAGGAGTGGATCTGGTCCCCGGCTTTGCCTTGATGGCGGTGGTGCTGACGATCTCCGCGCTCGCGGCGGGGCTCGTGGAACGTGCGCCGTTGTCGTTCCCGATGCTGTTCCTCGGCCTCGGCTTTCTTCTGGGGCCGGGTGGGGTGGAGCTCATCGACATCGGCGTCCACGATCCTTTGCTCGAGCTCGTGGCAACGCTCACCCTTGCGCTCGTGCTATTCCTCGACGCCGTGAACCTCGAGTTCGCGCGCGAGCGCCACGAATGGCTGGTCCCTGCCCTCTCTCTCGGTCCGGGGACGTTGCTCATCGTCTTGATGGTGGCCGGCTCGGCGATGCTCCTGCTCGACGTCTCGCCGGTGATCGCCTTCCTCCTCGGCGCGATCCTGTCGTCCACGGATCCCGTCGTCCTCAGAGACGTCGTTCGCGACAGACGACTGCCCGGGTCGGTGCGGCAGGCCCTGAAGATCGAGGCCGGCACGAATGACGTGATCGTTCTTCCGCTGCTGTTGGTCCTCATAGCCGTCGGCAACCATGAGGTTGGCGGGGCAGGCGGGTGGGCCGGGTTCGCGCTCAAGCTGCTCTTTCTCGGCCCCGCAGTGGGGTTTGCCGTCGGTGCAGTCGGAGCGGACCTCATGGCACGAGCCGACGCTCGTTTCGGGATCCGCCGCGAGTATCAGGCGCTCTACGGCATCGGGCTCGTGCTGGGTGCGTACGCGTCCGGCGTGGCGGTCGGAGGGGACGGCTTTCTGGCTGCCTTCGCCGCCGGTTTCGCGGTCACGATCCTCGATCGCGAGCTGTGCGACTGCTTCCTCGAGTTCGGAGAGGCGGCAGCCGAGATGCTCATGCTCGTCGCGTTCGTGATGTTCGGCGTCGTCGTCTCGAGGTCGCTCGGGATCCTCGACCTCCCCCGAGCGCTGTTGTTTGCAGGGCTCACCATCTTCGTCATCCGGCCACTCGCTGTGGGCGGTGTCCTGAGCCTCCGCGCCGCCCGGCTCAGCCGGGGCGCGCAGATGTTCATCGCATGGTTCGGTCCGCGGGGGCTGAACTCCCTGTTGTTCGCTCTCTTGGTTGTGCTCGCCGCCGTACCCGGCAACGAGATGCTCTTCGCCGCCGCCGGTCTGGTGGTCGCCGTGTCGGTCGTCGCCCACGGGGCATCCGCCACGCCGTTGGTGAATAGATACGTGCACAGGATCGAGCGAGAGACCCTGGCCGAGGAGCGGGAGACGACGGCAACCGGACTCTTCGTGTCTGCGTCCGAGGATGTCGAAGGCATCACCGTCGAAGACCTGCACTCGCTGCTGGAGGGGCCGGACGCTCCTATCGTCCTGGATGTGCGCAGCCGCTCCCAGTACGAGCGCGACGACGGCCAGATCCCCGGCAGCGTCCGTGTCATGGCCGACGAGGTGGCGTTGTGGCCGATCGAGGAACCCAAGCGGTTGATCGTGCCGTACTGCACCTGACCGAACGAGGGATCGAGCGCCCGTGTGGCGCTCCAGCTGCACCGGCGTGGCCTCGATGCACGGCCGCTTGCCGGGGGCTATCACGCGTGGCGGGATCGTTACCCGGTGGAGGCGAAGCCCTCGGCGGACGATGCAGGGCCGATGCGGGCGAGAAGCACTCGCTGAAGTCGACCTGGGGGTGGCTCCAGAGTCCATGCTCCGAGGAGTTCTCCTACTATCCTTGCGGAGCAATTATTCGGATCGGTGCGTGCCTCGTGTTCTTCGGCATGTTTGTGACACTGGGTGACGGGCTTCGCTACGTCATCACCGGCGCCCTGTTCGACTTCTAAAGGCCTATGGGGGACTGATCTCATGACCGACCTCGAGGCGTTCAGGAAGCTCGTTCCGCTCGACCACGGACTCGTCGTGGTGTCGACCAGTCGGTCGAATGGGACGATCCAGTCGTCGGTCGTGAACGCCGGCGTCCTCGACCACCCGTTGCACGGACGGCCGATCGTCGCGTTCGTGGCGGCCGGATCATCCAGGCGACTCGTGAACCTGCGCGCCCGTCCCCGCGCCACGGTCGTGATCCGGGCCGGCTGGCAATGGGCCGGCGTCGAAGGACCCGTCGACCTCGCCGGTCCCGACGACCCCTTGAACGGCATCGACGGCGAACGCCTGCGTCTCCTCCTCCGCGGGATCTTTACCGCGGCGGGGGGCACCCACGACGATTTCGACGAGTACGACCGGGTCATGGCCGAGGAGCGTCGGGTCGCCGTGCTCATCGAGCCCGAGCGCGTCTACGGCAGCAGCTAAAGCAATGCCCTAACCCGTGGTGCTCTCGTGGAACGACTTTGTTTCCGTGCGATCCGAAGCGTCATTGCTCTGATTGAAATATCTGGATCTGCAACTTCAGCGCAGGGGTCAGGGGTCCAGGAAATCCAACAAATATCCAACAGACGCGCGTCAAAGTGGGATCAAGAGGGCCTAGGTGAGACTACGCGGAGAGTGGCTCTGGACTGCAGAGATACGCGTTTGCGCTGGTAGTCGAATTCCACCGAGCCACCCTTACAACGCAGGGGTCGGCGGTTCGAACCCGTCACCGCCCACAAGCACACCGTGTTCAAACGGCCTCGGGCTCCCGTGCGCCGCCACGCACGACAACAAAAACCCTGGGGCGCCACTAACCCTAGGCTGCCTTCCGCGCGAGATATGCTTTTTGTTACGGTTTTGCTAGGCGTGCTGCTTGGGAAGCGGCCGCACAAGGAGGTGGTGGTTTTGCGACGAATCGGGCTGATACTGCTTGTTGTTATCTACCTATTGGCGCTGGGACTGCAGCCTGCAAGCGCGGGAGATGTTTCTGAAACTGTCTCACCTGACGATACGGTTACTCTGCAGCTTGGCGACCAGACACTCGAATCAAACCCGCTGTGTCTTGTGACGTACCTAGATGCGATCGGCGGACCGTACGCTCTCGGTCAATACGCCACCGTGACACTCAGGCCCTGTTGCACAGTCCACCTTGACACCGGATGCTTTGTTTAACGATGTCGCTGGCATCGGGACGCACGTGTTAAATGCGACGGGAGAGTTCATCATCTGCACCCTGACACTCACTCCCTGAGAGAGCCGCCTGAGGAAACCCCAGTGCCGGTGGCAAAGTTCTTAAGTTGCCGCCGGCACTTCTAGGCCAACGACCTCAAACGTGGCTGTCCGCGCCAGGCCGATGAATTGAGTTTCCTATAGTTCTCGCTTACAACGCAGGGGTCGGCGGTTCGAACCCGTCACCGTCCACGAGACCTCTGCTTTTTAAGGCTTGAATTCCCCTAAGACGTAGAGATCTCGGGCGGAACCTTCTCCGCGTAACACCGGACCAGGCGTCACGGGCTGCCGTATTCGTCGTGTCGACGGAACCAGGTGAGGGGCGCGTCGTTGCTAGACGTCTCGTTTCTCCCTCGCGGTGCCCGATCGAGCCACTGGTACATGCCCCAAAGAGAGTCGACCCCGCGTGCGTACGCCGAGTACGTGTGGTAGACGACGCCGTCATCGAGTGCGAACGCGCTCATACCGGGAGCCTCTCGCGCGTAGGTCGCCCAGTCCGTTCCGGTGGTGGCCGCCCACTCGGCGAGCGGCCTCTCCTTGCCGGCCTCCAGCGACGGGCGCACGTCCGTCGCGCGGAAGTTGTACTCGACTTCGCCCGACTGTTGCTGCTCCTCGGTGTGCGCGGCCTGGAAATCGTAGTTGAAGTCGCTGTCGAACGACGACGCCCATGGGAAGCCCCATCCCATCCTGCGCTTGTAGGCCTGCAGCTTCTCGAGGGGAGCTCGCGACACGGCGCAGAGCGTGACGTCGTGGTTCGCCAGATGGACGACGAAGCCGTCGAAGCCGTCCGCAATCGCCGAGCAGGCCGGACACCCTGCCGTGTAGTCGGGCCCGAACATGAAGTGGTAGACGATGAGTTGTGATCGTCCTTTAAAGAGATCGGCAAGGGACGCAGTACCCTCGTCTGTCTCGAAGCGGTACTCCTTGTCGATCCGAACCCAGGGCAGGTCCTGCCGCCGCAGGGCCAGCTCGTCACCACGCCGCGTGAGGTCTTTCTCGGCCTCGAGCAGCTCCAGCCGGGCCGCAAGCCACTCTTCACGTGTTCCGATCTTGTGGTCGGTCATCGTTTCTCCCTTCTCGTTGTCAGAACTGCTTGCGCTTGGTCGTGGGACCGACGACGTCTCACATCGGCGGCGTGAGTCCGGGAACCGACGAGGGTGCGAGGACGATCAGGATTCCAAGTCCTACGATCGCTAGGGCCAGAGGCACGTCGACGGCGGCTTTCGAAGGCAGGAGTTTCTGGGCCAGGACGAGGACGGCGATCACGGACATCCAGATGACGCTCATGACGCCCAGCGCCACCAGCATCAGCATCAGTCCGATACTCGAGCCGACACAGTAGCGGCCGAACTGGAATCCAGAGTGCACGCTTTGGCGGCAGCGCCGGCGGCAACGCCGCTTGAGCGGTGTGAGCTCGTAGGCGCCTGCCGCGATCGCAACCGCCCCGGCGGCGAAAGACCCGTGCGGCCGGTACAACGCATAAACAACGACGCCGACGAGTGTCCAGACGGCAAGGTATGACCCGACGAAGACCAGCACGGCGCGCACACGGCCACTGGCACGAGCGCGTCTCAAGACTGCCGGGGTGGCGCCCGGCAGCATCATCGCCGCCATCATCGACACCCACAGGGCGATAAAGAATTCGAACGAGCCGAGCTTGGTTGCAGCGCCCATGTCCATCCCGTTCATCTGGCGGACCGCGAGGACCCAGGTTGCGGCTGCGAGTCCGAGGGTCGCCGCCAGCGCGGCTGCCGTCGCGCCCTTCCTAGCGCTCGTCATTGCCGGAGTCCGAGCCATCGCTTCGCTCAGAACGGGTACTCGTCTTTGCGCCAGGCACGCGGCTCGTCAGGCTGCGGCTTCGGCGTCCGCTCGAGCAGCATGTTGAAGAAGGGGGCCACGAACGGATCGGGCGCCGACACCGTGTAGGTGTGGTAGACGGTCCCGTTCTCGCGCGCGAACGCGATGTAGCTCGGGTTCTCGCGGAGGCCGTCCTTGAGCTCGGCGCCAACCTGCTCCGCCCATTCCTGGAGCCAGCCCGGCGGGTTATCGAGCATGTCCTGGACCTCGGGGATCTGCTGCGCCTGCGCTTCGGTCAACGCAAGCCCGAAGTCCCACGGGAAGTCGGTCTCGTAAGTCGAGACGTAGGGGAACTGCCACCCCATCCGCTTCTTGTAGGCGGTCAGGCGATCGATCGGCGCCCGCGAAAAGCAGAGGAACGTGACGTCCCGCTTGTTCAGATGGATCAACTGGCCGTCGAACCCGTCCGCGAGGCTCGTGCAGCCGGGGCATGCCCCGGCCTCGTAATCGGGCCCGTACATGATGTTGTAGGCGAGGAGCTGCGAGCGGCCGTCGAACAGCTCGGCGAGGGTCTTCTTCCCGTCGTCGGTCTCGAACTCGTACTCCTTTTCGACCGGGACCCACGGGAGCTCGAGCCGCTTCTTCTTGATCTCCTCGTTTAGCTGGGCGTGTTCCGCCTCGAGCTTCGCCAGCTCGTCGCGTGCCGCTTGCCACTCCTCGCGCGTTCCAACCTTGTGCTCAGACACGTGTTCTCCCTCCTGTGAGCTTGTCCGCTCCGACCGGGTCGCCGTCTCGGCCGCAAGTTACTCCGATACCAACTACGACTCCAAGTCGCCCGCAAACTCATCGCGGAGGAGGCAGACCATGCTCTGGCCTGCACGTTTGTCATGGGCCAACTTCCCCGTGCGAACCGCGAGAGAGTTACAGGCCCTTGATCTCGAAGACCAACAGACCCTGATACTCGTCGCTGGCGTAGAGCCGATTGCGATGCCATGCAACCGCATAGGTCGCCGACGGATTGGCTTGGTAGTAGGCGACTTCCTCCGGTTGCGAGGGATCGCTGAAGTCCAGCACGCTCATCCCTCCCGTGAACCAGGGCACCGCCAGGATGTGCGTTCCCGGCTTCCAGCCGATCAGATGCGCCAAACACCAGGAGGGAACCCAGTCGACGTAGTTGCCGATCCCCACCTCGTCGCCGCCGCGGGGTGGAGCGAAGCTACCGAGAGGTAACGGGACGGCGGGATTGCTGATGTCGTAAACCCAGACCCGACCGAAGGGAGATTGGGTCGTCCTGCATTCGTGGGCGGCGAACGCCTCGTCGTCGATAGCCAGCAGCTTGCCGTCGGAACTTGCGACCGCGTAGTGGTGGAACTCGATCGCGGGGTTGACGATGCGACCGATCACCTGTGGTGCGACGGGATCCGCTACGTCCCAGATCTGCGTCTCGCCCAGCCCGGAGCAAAACGCCAGCCTCTTCTTGTTCGCGAAGAAGAAGGAGAGGTCATGGCATCCTGCCTCGTTGGGCTTGAACATGGCCGCGATCTTCGGTTTGAGGGGATTCGATATGTCTGCGATATATTCGATCGCCGCCCCGTTGCGCAGTCCGCCCGGCGAGACGTAGAGGTAGTCGCCGCCCGGATAGGGCTGGATCGTATGAGCGTTGGCGCCGGACGGAAGATAGAGGTTGCTTACGATTCTCGGATTCCTGGCGTCGCGAACGTCGATGAGCATGAAACCGGTGCCGAGCGGCGCACACATGTTCCTTTGATACCCGAGCGCAACGAGTCCAGGTTTGACGACTTCGACGTCGTTGTCGTTTCCTGGACAGTGAAGGAATGAGATCTCCTTCGGGGTCTTGCCGGAGACGTCGAAGATGTGCATGCCACCCTTTTCGGGTTTCTCGCCGCGCTGCGTGATGCCGTCGAGCTCACCGGTGTAGACGAAATCGCCACTCGCGGCGACTTCAGTGCTGCCCTTGTAGGAGAACTGCTTGACGAGCTCGACGTTCTCACTCTTGTTGGCGGGTCCGGAAGCGGTGGCGGAGGCAGGAATCGGGGCGAGGGCAACCGCTACCAGAAGGCTGAGACAGCGCTCGTGTTTCATCCGTTCCTCTCTCTATCGATCCGTCCTGATAGTTCGTCGCCGTGACCGACAGTTCCTCTGCCGGCGGTGATGGATACGACTGTTCCCCCGGACGAGCAAGCTCAGGAAGACTGGAGCGAGTTGATGTCCACCGTTGCCCGGCCCTGAATGAAGCGACCCAGACGCCGGGCTGCGACCTCGAGCGCATGGACCTCGTCCGGGTTCGGCTCCTCGTAGGTGAGGATCTCGACCCTCACACCATGCTTGCCGATCGTGCGCCTCCAGTGACCGCCGACCCTGCCGTCCAGGAGGAGCACGCCAGTCGGCAGGCGACGGTCCCTCCAAGCCGCCCGTGCCTTCGTCCCGATCGGATCGCCGAAGAAGCGTGACTCGGTGTACCCGACGATGAGCTCGTCGTAGGCCTGGAGCAGGTGCGCGCCGCGCCTTCCGGTGGGCCGGCCTGCATCGTCGGCGAGGAACCAGAACGTGATCCCGTCGATCGTGTCGCTCTGCACTCTCGGACCAAGGCCATCCAGGGCTTGCCTGACGTCCGCGGCGGTAAGGCTCGACCACCAGCGGAGGTCCTTTACCGTGGCCGGACCATGGCTTGCGAGGTAGCGGTGGGCGAGCTCGGCGAGAGCATCGTCCCGATCGAAACGACCACCTCGCGGAACCCGCTCGTCGAGAAGCGCATAGGTGTGCTGCTTGCCTCTCCTGCCACCGCTGCAGATGACGGCCTCGAGCTCGCAGTGCATCAGGATGAAGGGGAGGCGCTGCCCCGCCCTGTCGATCCTCGCGCCGTCCAGGACGCCCGCGATCTCGTCCCTCGTGAGACGCCGGTCTCCTCCGAGCGCCGAGGCTATCCGGGCCTCACACCGCTCGAGCGTGCGACCGTCGAGCCCGAGCTCGCGATAACGAGGCCCGACCGACCGCTGCACGCGCGGCCCCGTAAGCGCCAGCAGCCAGCGGACGTCGTCACGGGCTACGAAGTGCCACGTCGGTCTCAGCACGTGGGTGCGCACGATCGACCCCATGTGCAGCGCACGATCGATCTCGTCGTCCGTGACTTTCGCCGCGCGCTGACCGATCGACCACTTCGCCGGGCCGTAATCCTGCGCCTGCATCGCGCAGTGCCAACCAACGGCCTCGTCGGGGGCAGTGAAAGGAACTCCCGTCAACCGTGAAGAGCGCATCCTCCGGCGCGCGATGTCGAGTGTGGCCACGGGGCGAGACTAGAGGCCAACGGCCGTCCGACGATCGGGCTGCCCGGCCGGTCCCACGGCAAGCCAGTGGAATCCCCCATCTCGGAAAACGAGCTGCCTGTAGCCACTCGACGTGCGTCCCGGAGGGGCGAACAGGCCCTCGCGCTCGTAGGACCGGATCGTGTCGGCGCTGACGCCTGCCCCGCTCGCGACGTCGGAAACGTCAGCGCCATGAGGTCAGGCAAACCTTTGACTGCGCTACAAGGTCAACGCAGCTCTTAGCGCGCCCGCGCCGACCCGGGGGCGACCTGGTGCCGGCGTCAGTGATTTCAAGCCAGCGCAGCTCTTGTAAGAGCGTCTATTCTTCCCGCGGGATCGAGCACGACAGGGGAGGGGCGACGTGCGCTGCGGCGCCTCGAGTTTACGGCGGTTCTCGGCACCGTTCCCGCTCATCGGGAGTCACCCCGCGCCCGCGTCGCGTGCGAACCCGGGCAGGATCCCAGCCTTCTGCGAGATCCCTTGCCAGCAGCCCCGGTCCTCAGGAACCCTCGAATCTACGGCGCGCCATAGGGCAAACGAAAGGAGGGTCATGGCAAGGCGTGCCATCCAGTGGGGGAGTATTCGGATCCTCGGGACGTTCTCTGTCTGAGCCCGAAGTTCTGCCACGGCTGTTGAACAATCGAGTGTGAAGCCGGGCCGGGGCGCTTCAGTCCCGGCCTCTTGTGATCCTTCGTCTCAGCCGAACGGGTCGATATCGACGTCACAGCGCCGTTCGGCGTAATCGGTCACCTCGATCTGCGCCGCGCGTCCCTCAGCCCAGTTGGCGCTCCCAACGAACGAGGCGAGCGAGTCTTCCTGCAGCGCGCGGACATAGCGGCGATAGAAGACCTCCGTCGCCGATATCTCGTGGGCGATCTCGTGCGGGCGACCGCGCCCAGCGCCTGGAAGCGGGACACCGTCTCGGTCAGGAACCCCACTGCTTCGGGCGAATCGACGTCGACGCCCGAACCCCGGTCGATCGTTCGGCGGATCGAGGACAGGCGTTCGCAGAAGGCTCGTGGCCCGTCCTCGTCTCCGGCGACCGCGTAGACGACGGCCGCGACCACTGCCGCCGCGACGGTGGCAGCAGTTAACGAACGCGCTCTGGACGTCGCGACGACGAGAGCTAGGCGGCTATGTCCCGGCTCAACACGTCGGCGACAGCCAGCAGAAGACGTACCACGACGTGCCCCCGGGGTCGTGGGGCCCGTACTCGCATACCTGCGTGAACGTCTCGCTGATGCCGTGGTCCTCCTCGAAGATGTCTGGATCCGCGCATCGGTGGCTCGCCTCCGCCGGCGCCGCCAAGCCTCCCAGCACGGATGCCGCCATCAACGCAACGAGAAGAACCTCCCCCTCTTCACTGCCGCAGCTCCGTCCTTGCGAAACACCATTTCGATTCTAGGCGGTGCCAACCTGCTTCGGAAAGCCGGAGTCGATAACCTGAGGTCCCTGTCGAATGGTGGCCGCGGCGTGCCCCGACGGCCGTGGCTCTCTTGCCCATCTCGTGCGACGATGCTGGTGGAGGTGATCGGCTTGGAAGCTCGCCGGATCATGATCGTGGCCAACCAGACCGCGCCGGGTCCTCACCTCGAGGAGCTCGTGGCCGAACGGATGGCACAGGGGCCGTGCACGTTCGTGCTTCTCGTTCCCGTGGGCCCTCCCAAGGGAACCTGGACGTTTACCGACGACGAGGCGCTCGCGCTCGCGCGCGAGCGGATGCAGCAGGCCATTGACGGACTGAAGGGGCTGGACGCGAAGATCGAGGGCCGGGTGGAGGTCGGCGCACCGTTCGATGCGATCACCGCCTATCTCGATTCACGTCGCTTGGAGGACGAGCAACCCTTCGACGAGATCGTCTTGTCGACGTTGGCGCCGGGAGCATCCCGTTGGCTGAAGCAGGATCTTCCACATAGGCTCGAAAGGCACCTCCAGATCCCGGTTACCCATGTGATCGGACAAGCCGCCCCGTGACACCTCCAGTACGCGTAAGTCGAAACCGACCTGTCGAAAGCTCGCGCGGGTAAATAGCCGCTCTGTCCAGGGGGCCGCTCGATATGCTGCCCGGGATGGCTGCGCGGGCACCGGAGCGACCTCCGCAAGCGCGTTGTTCCGCAACGTCTTCGTCGTGGTTCCAGCATCTGTGTCTCACTCCCGGCCCGGCTCCGGTTCCTTTGCTTGATGCCACCGCGCGTGTTTGAATGACGTCGAATGTCGCTGGCAGGTTTGACCTTGGTCCAAAGCGCCGTGGCCGTGCGCTCTCAGGAGGTCTGGTGATGGCTAGTAACCTGCAATCCCGGCCGGTCGTCGACGACTTCGCCCACGAAGGGATCGAAAGTTGGGGAAAGCTCCGCCAATACTGGCATCCCGTCGCTCTCTCAGATGAGATTACGGAACAGCCTCGCCGGTTCGTCCTCTTGGCAGAGCCGTTGGTCCTCTATCGCGTGAACGGGAAGGTGGCGTGCTTCAAGGATCTGTGCATCCATAGAGGAGCGGCGCTATCACTCGGCAAGGTGACCCCGAACGGAACGCTTCAATGCCCCTACCATGGATGGGAGTACGACACCACAGGCGCGTGCGTGAAGATCCCCGCGAAGGGAGACAACACGACGATCCCCAGGAAGGCGCACGCGATCGCCTATCGTGCGGAAGAGCAGTACGGTGCTGTATGGGTAGCGCTGGATGATCCGATCTACCCCATCCCTCCATTCCCGCACGGTGAGTACGACGATCCCGGTTGGCATGCATTTTTGGCTTTCTCGCCGACATGGAAGACGTCTGCCGGAAGGGTTATGGAGAACTTCTGCGACTGGTCCCATATCCCGTTCGTCCACGAAGGTACCTTGGGTCGTCCCGATATCCCTAGGCCGGCGGAGGATCCAACGCCGGTATGGGAGCACGCAGGGGAGGAAGGCTATTCCCTCGGGTATGCCTACGAGCAGATCGACCAAAGCCAGCTGGTGGGGCAGGGCGGTAAGTTAAGCATCCGTCGAGAATTCGTCGTCTACCTTCCCTTCACCACCCATATCTACAAGATCAATCCGGACGGAAAGAGGCTATTGCTGACGCTCATCGTGTCGCCGACGACTCCGAAGGAGAGCCGGCTGTTCTACTGGATATGCCGTGACTATCTCTTCGACACACCCGATGAGGATTTCCGTCAGACCCACGAAGAGGTCTTCGCCGAGGACCAGGTGGTCGTCGAGAGTCAGCGGCCCGAGGAGATCCCCGTTGATCTGAAGGAGGAGCTACACATCAAGCTCCCGGACGCCTTCAGCATCGAGTATCGCCGCGTCCTCCAGAGGATCGCCGAATCGGCTGAGTTCCTCCCCTATTAGAGATCAACTCACGTTCACGGGGATCGCGTTGCACGACGTGGCAGGGTCGGACGAAGACCTGCGTCAGGCAGCGAGTTCGGTGCCTGCCCTCCGGCTTCATCGGAGGGTGGTCTGAAGAATTGATCGCGACGCTCCGGGATCGCGATAGAACGACGCCTGCCGGAGTTCGTGGGCCGGGTGACCACGGCGGCCAGCGCGTCGAGCGTCGGACGCTTCCGGATCAACGCGAACGTCCACACCGCGCTGCCGTACCTGTCGTCAAAGTCGCATTCGTCGACGTGAACGATGACGGGCTGCGGCTCGGTGACCGGATTGCTTCGCGAGGTCCGTTGGTCGACGAGAGCCGAAATGATCGCGTGGGAACCGCGTATCAGCAGTGTCTTGTGCACAAGCGCATCATCGATCCGGACAGGGGACTGTGGAACTGCAACTACGTTCTCTTGAGCCAGCAGATGGTGACATCGTGCTACAGGGACTGGATCCCCGGGGCCCGGGTGTATACGAGATGTCCGTACTCGGGGGCACGGGTGCATACGCGGGCGCAAGCGGACACGCGACTTTCACAGACGGCGGTACAGAGCGGACGCGCACACGGACATGGTGATCAGACGGCTTAAGTGGGTCGGATATCGTGCCGGCTCCCGACCGATGATCATAGAGAGAGTGTTCAAATGATATTCATGCAGCATGGATGCTCGTTTCGCGTCTCGCGTCGCGGAGATGCGGGGGTCGGCCATCGACGGGATCGACGCCTTGCTGGCGGGACGGCAAGACATCGTTCCGTTCGCTGGGGGAACCCCCAACCCCATCGATCTTCCGGTGGCAGAACTGGCTTCCGTTGCACAAGAAGTCTTGACGGGATCGCCGAGCACATTGAGCTACGGTCCCGCACGTGGAGATGATGAGCTCAGGGCAGCAGTGCTCGAACTGGCAGACGCTGGGCATGAGACTGCGACTCCCGATCAACTCCTTATCACGTCTGGAGCGCTGCAGGCACTGGACATAACGTTCCGATTGCTGCTCGACCCCGGAGACCTCGTTATCGTAGAGTCGCCCACTTACAGCGACGCGCTAGCAACGCTCAGCCACTACGAACCCAACATCAGATCTGTATCCGTGGATGCGGAGGGAATGGTGGTTGAGGATATCGCGAAAGTCATCCAAGAGGAGCGTCAACCCCCCAAGCTCCTCTACGTAATCCCCACATTTCAGAACCCGACGGGCCGAACCATGACGCTGGCTCGGCGGGAAACACTGCTTGAGATCGCCGACAGGTACGGTGCAGTGATCGTCGAGGACGACCCATACCATCTCCTTCGATACGAGGGCGACCCTGTCCCAAGTGTGTGGGCCCTCGATGAGGATCAAACCCATGTCGTCGCTGTACGCACGTTCTCCAAGATCATCGCTCCGGGCCTTCGTGTCGGATGGGTCTTCGCGCCAGAGCCGATCCTGAGAAGTATGATCACGGCTCGCCAGGGGATGGACACTTGCACGAGCCCGCTCACTCAACGGATCGTGGCGAGGTTCCTCCAGCGAGGCGTCGATGAACGACTACAATGGCTGAAAGCTACCTACCGAAGACGTCGGGACACGATGGCCGCGGCCCTCAGGGAGCACTTTGCGGACGTCGGCGCAGACTGGGATCTCCCCCTGGGCGGATACTTCTTCTGGCTCACCGTCCCCGAGCCGTATGGGACAAGGCGTCTCCTTCCCATCGCCATCAAGACAGGCGTCTCCTTCGTCCCGGGAGACGGATTCTCGATCGACGGCGGATCCGACAACTCCCTTCGACTGTGCTTCGTCGCTGTGCAAGAGGGGGGAATCCCAGATGGAATTAGGAGGCTCCGTGCCGCCTACGGTCAGCTACTGTGAGAAGGACTCCCGTTCGGTCGCACCATTTCCGCTTGGTCAGCGAACTGTCCCAGACAACTAGGTCCAGCGCTCTGCTTGACTCCTACCCGATAACGTAGGACGAAACGGAGAATCGGATGGACGCGATCGACCTGCATGCCCACTACATGCCTCAGCGGTTCTTGCGCTTGGCTAGTTCCGGCGAGGAGTGGCACGGAATCCGGTTGGAGCACGACGACAGATCTCGTCGTTTCGGCGTAGCTGGTCCCTACCGCTTCCCGGTGCGGCCACGCGACAGTTGGAGCGTAGCGCAGCGCCTCTTGGAGATGGATGCGATGGAGATCGGCATGCAGGTCGTCTCGGGTGCACCCCAACTCTACAACTATCACCTTCCTGCGGATGTTGCACTCGCCACGTGCCGGGACACCAACGACGAGATCGCGGAGATGGTCGGGTGCTACCCCGACCGCTTCAAGGGTATTGCGATCCTGCCGATGCAGGACGTCTCCGCGGCAATTGCGGAGATGGAGCGCACCATCGCCAGCCTGGGGTTCTCGGGCGTGATGATCGGCGACCACGTCAACGAGCGGGGCTACGACGAGGTCGAGTTCGAGGCGTTCTTCAAAGAAGCTGAACGATTGGGCGCGCTCGTGCTCTTCCACCAAGGATGCGAGACCCTCATCAGCCCTCACATCTCCCGCTACCGGCTCCCCGACACGTTGGGCGGCCCGGCAGAGCGGTCGCTCACGTACGGGACCTTGGTCTCGAGCGGGCTGATGGACCGGGTTCCCGACTTGAAGGTCTGCCTGGCACACGGCGGCGGGCACATCGCTTACGGCATCGGCCGCATGGATCGCGCCTGGGAGTTCCGCCCCGAGGCACGGGTGTCCCTGCACGACGCGCCCGGCCGGTACCTGCGGCGCTTTTACTACGACTGCCTTACGCACAGCGAGCGGGCACTGCGGCTGCTGCTCGACACCGTGGGGATAGACCGCGTCGTGCTGGGTTCCTGCTGGCCGAGCGACCTGGGCATGGAGTGGCCAGTCGCGTGGGTGAAGAGCCTCGAGACGCTGTCCCATGAAGAGAAGCACCACATCCTCACCCGGAACGCCGCGGATTTGCTGGGGATCTCGTGACCACCGGCGAGAGTCACGACGACCTCGACAGGATGCGCAGCGTCGACATCCACGCCCACGTCGTGCCGCGTGGGGTGTGGGCCGCACACGAGTCTGGGGACGATTGGTACGGGGCGTTGGCGAAGAACGAGCGCTTTGACGACTACCTGATGATCGGCGCGCTCTGCGAGGGTGACGGGATCGCCAAAACCCGATGGACGATCGATGAACGCATCCGGTACATGGATGCTGTCGGGACCGATGTGCACGTTCTGTCGGTTGCACCCGCGCTGCTGAACTACGAATGTCCGGTCGACCAGACTATGGCGTCGGCTCGCGAGATCAACGAGGAGATCGCCGGAATGGTGACGAGCAGGCCGGATCGTTTCGAAGGGCTAGCGACGCTCCCGCTCCCCGAGGTCGAGCTGTCGGTGGCCGAGCTTGAGCGATCGATCCGCGAGCTTGGCCTCAAGGGTGTCGAGCTCGACACTCGCGTGAACGGGCGGCACTGGGACGAGCCGGACTTCGACCCGATCTTTGAGGCGGCTGAGGATCTCGGCGCGACCCTCTTCTTCCACCCCTCGCGGTCACTGGTCTGGGAGCGGACCCAGCGCTACCATTTGGGCAACACGGTCGGGAACCTCCTCGAGGATGCACTGGCAGCATCCGTCCTGATCAGCGGGGGTGTACTGGAGCGGCACCCAGATCTGAAGGTCGTCATTGCGCACAGCGGTGGCCCGATCTGCTTCGGCATCGGGCACATGGATCGGGCATGGCACGTCGATCCCGAGGCACGAACCCACATCCCGTTCCCGCCTAGCCGTTACCTGCGTCGCCTGTACTACGACTCCCTCACGCTTAGCGAGGGGCCCCTGCGGTTCCTCGTCGATGTGGTAGGTGCAGATCGCGTGGTGCTTGGCAGCGACTGGCCCTATGCCTCCGGGCCGGAGTCGCCCGCGCATTGGGTGATGGGATTGCGGAGCCTGTCCGCCCACGAGAAGGAACTGATCATGCACGCAAACCTGGACCGCTTGCTGGAGCTACCGGCCATGTCCCGGCCCGAACCGATCGCCTGACGTCACGTGCTGATGCCCGCACTCAGCGGCCGTGACCCCTTCGCGCAGATGCTGCTCGCGGAGGGCGTCGAGTTCGTGTGTTCGGCAATCCGGGCACGACGGAACTGCCCCTGATGGACGCCCTTCAGGACTATCCACTGCTGCGTTACGCGCTGGGTCTGCACGAATCTCCCGCCGTAGTCGACGTTGCGCTCGACCCCGGCCCGTTCCGCCGAGGCGACGGGTCCATCGCAGAAAGGACCTAACCGATGCGCGCCAACCCCGTCAAGCAGCAGCTCCGCGAAGGTGAGCCGACCGTCGGCACCTGGCTGTCCACGGGCAGTTCGGTGGTCGCCGAAATCTGCGCGCGATCGGGTTTCTCCTGGCTCGTCGTGGACCTCGAGCACTCGGGAGCGGATTACGGCATCGCGCTTGGCATGCTCCAGGCGATCGCCACTACAGACACGGTCCCGTTCGTACTGATCCCGTGGTGTGATCCGAAAGAGGCAAAGCGTGCCTTGGACATCGGCGCCTACGGCATCGTCGTCCCCAACGTCAAAACGCCGGGCGAGGCTGAGGCCGCGGTCCTGTCCTGCAAGTACCCACCGGAGGGAGAACGCGGCGTCGGGACGCTCCGGGGCGTGCTCTACGGTGGCGCCGACTACTACGAGCACGCGAATGACGAGATCGCGGTCGTCGTGATGATCGAGGACGCGGAGGCCGTCGGACGCATCGATGAGATAATGGCGATACCAGGTGTTGATTGCTTCCACATCGGCCCGTACGATCTCGCCGCATCACTGGGGGTTCCATACGGGCTGGACAACCCGCATCCCGTCCACAGAGAGGCCGTCGAGCGCGTACTTCACGCCGGCCAGCACGCGGGTGTGCCGGTCGGCATCCATTGTGGTACGGCCGCGGAGGTCGAGCGCCGCATCGAGGAGGGCTTCTCCTGGCTGGCGCTCGCGACCGACGGCACGCTGCTTATGGAGACCCTGCGGCGCGACCTCGGCCAGATCAGGTCAACGATCGATGGGTACAAGTAAACGACTCCGGAGGCACAAATCGATGGAGCGCCCAGAATAGTGAAGCGCGATGGAAAGGTGATCGTCGTCGGTGCCGGTGTCATCGGGACGTCGATTGGGTACTACCTGAGCCGCGAGGGTATCGACGTGCTCATCCTCGAGCGCGAGTCCGTCGGCTCGGGCGCGTCGGTGTGCGCGATGGGCGCGCTCTTGCTGATGAGTCACGAGCTGATGGTGGGACCGCACCTGGAACTCGGGATCCACAGCCGCGAGATCTTGTGCACGACGTACGAGCAGATCGAACGCGATGGGGGAATCGACATCATGTGGGCGGCCAGACCGCACCTCGCGCTCGCCTTCGACGACGAGGAGGAGGAGTGGCTGCGCCGCCGACGCATTGAGATCGAACACGCTGTTGCGAGCGACTGGTTGGAGCGTGACGAGCTCTTGAGGCTGGAGCCACGCATCAACCCTCAGGTGCAGGGCGGCTGCTACACCGACGTCCAGTCGCAGCTCGACGGCTACCGCCTGACGCTGGCCTACACGATGGCGATGGAGTCGTTTGGCGGCTCGGTCGTATCCCGAGAAGTGACCGGGCTCATCACGGCTGGCGAGCAAGTCAAAGGTGTGCGAGTCGACGGGCAGGAGTACCACGCTGACGCGGTGGTCCTCGCCATGGGGCCGTGGAGCCGCCTTGCCTCGAGCTGGCTGGGCTTCGAGGTTCCGATCCTGCCGGTGAAGGGCGAGCGTCTCATGCTGAAGTTTGCCGGTGAGCCCCTGGCCTACCACCTGTCTTCGCCCAGGCTGGGGGTCATCTTCTATCAAGCCGACGGGCAATGGACCGTAGGGGCGCGAGGTGGCCGCGCGTTCGATGTCGACGACGATCACACCGAATGGGATGCGAAGCCCACCGACGACGGCCTCGAAGAGATGGTGGGCTGGGCGACCTCGCTCATGCCTTGCCTCGAGAGCGCGGAGCTCGTTAAGCACGTCGCCGGGATCCGCCCCGTGTCGGAGGACAAGTTGCCGATACTGGGCGCGGTTCCGGGCCTCGCAAACCTCTATTTGGCCTCCGGCCACGGGCATTCTGGCATCGGGCTTAGTGCTGTCACCGGGACGATCATGGCCGATCTCGTGCTGTCGCGGACTCCGCGAGTGCCGGTCGACCTGACGCCGTTCTCGCCGACGCGGTTCTCGCACAACCCCGTGGTCACGGTCTGACGGAGTATCGCTGGATGGCTCCCGTCCGCGCAGCCGAGACGATCGTCGAAGCCGGCCGGGCGCTGATTGGAGGGCAGGGCAAGGTCCGGACATTGACTGAGAGTCTTCGCGAGTTCGTGCGGAATGATGATGTGTTCTTCATCGGCGGTTTCGGGCAGGGGATCCACGGCTGCTCGAGGGCGCGGCGCCACAGCAGGTCGCCCGCGCCCTCCGCGACTTCGGGTTTCGCATGGGTCCGTTCGAGGTCGCCGATCTCGCCGGGCTCGATGTCGGGTGGGTGGCCCGCCGTGCACGGGCGGTTCCTTTCTGCCAAACCGCCGATCGCTATGATGTGTGCAGTGTGCAATTCCTCTCGGACAGGGGACGCGTGTCGCGGCCAGTAGGGCCCAGGAAAGTCAGGGGGTAAGGGTATGTCCTTCCTGTCGGCGGGGACCGCGAGGTGTGCTGGACTAGCACTTGTGCTGGCGATCACGGTTGCTGCTTGCGTCGGAGACGGCCAGGGCGGAGACGGCGAGGGCGGAGCTGCAGAATCCCAGCTCACCCTCGCGGTCGGCGCTCATCCCTCCACCGCTGACTCCTTCTTCGACAACTCTCTGATTGCGCGCGCGGTTTACGTCCCTATCTACGACTCGCTCTTTCGGCCCATCGAGGGGGAGATGGTGCCTCGCCTCGCTGAAGAGTGGACCTGGCTCAACGACACGACCCTGGAGATCCAGTTGCGCGAGGGTGTGACGTTCCACGACGGAGAGGAATTCGACGCAGAGGCCCTCAAGTGGAACATAGACACGCTCATCGAATTGGGCGCGGAGGCAGTGAACGCGGACGCGGTCGCCACAATTGACAGAGTCGAAGTGGTGGACTCGCACACCGTCAACCTCCACCTCAGTACGCCCGACGGCGGGCTCATAGGCCTGCTATCCGCTGTTTTTATCCAGTCACCTAGCGCGTACGAGTCAGATCCACAGGAGTACGCGCGCGCGCCAGTAGGCACGGGCCCGTTCAGGGTCGTCGAGTGGAGGCAGGATGAAACCATCACGATGGAGGCCTTCGAAGACCACTGGGAGGGCGTGCCGCAGGTTGACCGCTTGGTCATCCGAAGCATTACCGAACCAGGTTCCCGTGTGGCCGCGATTCAAGCCGGCGAGGTTGACATCTCCTACGATATCCAGGCAGAGCAGGCAGAGCGACTTCAGGACGAGGCTGGCATCGAGATCGTCAACGCCGGCCTGGGCCAGGTCCTCGTACTGTACTTGCGTAACAACCAAGGAGATCCGGTGGAAGATCCTCGTGTGCGCCGGGCCATCGCCCATGCCTTGGACGTAGAAGCGCTCGGCAATGGTTTGTTGGGCGACTATGCCCAGCCTGCATCGGGGGCACTCAACACCAGTGATGTCTTGGGCCATGTTGCGGATTTGGAACCGTATCCGTACGACCCGGACCAAGCAAAGCAGCTGCTGACTGAGGCGGGCTACGCGGACGGCCTCGAGGTAGAATTCGCGACAACGTCTGGACGTTACGCCAAGGACCGTGAGGCGGCCGAGGCCGTCGCAGCACAGTTAGAGCAGGTCGGGATTTCTGTGGACCTGCGGGTCATGGAATCCGGTGCCTGGCTCGAGGATCTGTTCGCCTCGAAGATGCCGTCCCTCTACACGATGGGCCTTACCAGCGCCCCGCGCTATGACGCGGCGTCGAACTACGACGTGATATGCGGGCAGATCCGGGCCGCGGACGACGATCAGCTGTGTGACCTCGACGACCGACAGCGCGCAACATCCGACCAAGATGAGCGCAGGAGGATCCTGCAAAAGATGGCTCGGCGCGTGTACGACCGGACCTACGCCATCAACCTCTACCAACTGCCTGGCATCTACGCCGTGTCGTCCGCCGTGGAGGGGCTCAAGATCCTCACAGACCAGAGCTTCTTGGACTACCTCAATCTCCGCGTCGGTGCGGAGTAGCCGTTTCCGTCAATTTAGTACCGCGTAGAGCCTAGGCAGAGGACGAATCCATGCTGCGTCAGGTTGGCGTGCGGGTCGGCCAGCTGATGATCACCATGGTGGGGATCACGACCATCATGTTCTTACTCATGAGACTGTCGGGAGATCCCAGTACGCTCTTCATCACCGAAGCGCACACCGCTGAGCAGCAGGCGGAAATCCGTCGCACACTCGGACTCGATGAGTCCCTACCTGTTCAGTACGGATCCTTCATCCGGCGGGCGGCGATAGGCGATTTCGGCATGAGCCTCCGGCTTCGTCGGCCCGCACTCGACGTTGTACTCGAACGCCTCGGCCCCACGCTCACCCTTGCGGCTGCTGGTCTACTGATCTCGCTTTTAGTCGGGATCCCGCTCGGGAGGCTGGCGGCAACTCACCAAGGACGGGCCCCGGATCAGCTCTCGATGGCGATCGCGGTCGTGCTCCAAGGGATCCCCACCTTCCTCCTGGCCATCCTGCTGATTTGGGTGTTTGCGGTCGAGCTCCGGCTGCTGCCCGTCGGCGGGCGTGGCTCGCTTGCCCACCTCATTCTCCCTGCGATCACGCTGGCGGCATACAGTCTTGCCCGGTTCGCCCGACTCACACGGTCGTCGTTACTGGACGTCCTGCACCAGGACTACATCCGAACTGCCCGGTCGAAGGGACTGTCGGAGCGTGTGATCGAGCGTCGGCATGCGCTGCGGAATGCCGGACTCCCGATCGTCACGGCGGCCGGGCTCACGTTCGCGCAGTTCATATCGAGCGCCGTGGTCACGGAGACAGTCTTCTCCTGGCCTGGCGTTGGAAGTCTCATGATCCAGGCGGTAGGCCAGCGGGACTATCCAGTGGTGCAAGCCTGCGTCTTCGTCGTCGCATTCCTGGTCGTGATGGTGAACTTGCTCACCAACATTAGCTACGTGTTCCTTGACCCTCGAACTCGTCGCGCCGCGTGAGCATGCAACAGCGGCGCGAATCATTCTCAAGAAGGTGGCGATGACCGAGCGCACTGGTATCCGCGTTCCGGAGGCGCCCGCGCAGGGCGGACGGGACGCTGGCGAACCGCGGCAATGGGTCTCGGCTCGGCAATTCCGTCACTGGCGACGGAACCGTGGCGGGAGCGGGACGGTCGTGCCCATCCTTTGCGGCACGGTCGTCGCTGTCGCTGTGGTCGGAGCCGTCGCGGCGCCGTGGTTGACCCCCCACGATCCCACGGTGGGACTGCTTGAGAATCGCCTCCTACCCCCCGCGTGGAGCCATGGCGGCGACGCGGAGTTCCTACTCGGCACTGACCCGAACGGACGCGATGTGCTGACCCGGCTACTATACGGAGCGCGTATCACCCTCTTCGTAGGCACGACCAGCGTGCTTCTGGGTGGGGCCGTCGGGCTCCTTCTGGGATTACTCGCCGGGTTCTTCGGCGGCGTCATCGACCGCGTCATCGTCCTGGTCGCCGACATTCAGCTGGCCTTCCCTTTCCTGGCCCTGGCCGTGGCGCTTGTCTCGGTGCTAGGCACGGGAGTCGATAGTGTCATTCTCGTGCTGTCACTCAGCGGCTGGGTGCTGTACGCCCTCATTATTCGCGGAGAAGTGCTGCGGCTGCGGGGCAGCGAGTTCGTACTGGCGGGTCGCGTGCTGGGTGCCAGCAACTGGCGGTTGCTGTTCTCGACCATCCTCCCCAACGTATGGGCGCCCGCCATCGTAATCGCCACATCAACCTTTGCGCACATCATCATCATCGAGGCGTCCCTGAGCTTCCTCGGTGTGGGGATACAACCCCCCCAACCGACATGGGGCGGCATGCTGAGCACCGCCGCAAATTACCTCGGCGTCAGCTGGTGGTTGACCGCCTTCCCTGGAGGAGCACTGCTGGTGCTGGTACTGGCGGTGAATGCACTTGGCGACTGGCTTCGGGACGTGCTCGATCCCCTGCTGGAAGGACCGCTGACCTTTCAATGATGAGCCGAGTGCATAACAGGCACGAGAGCTGATGACGACTGCGACGACTGCAAAGACGACGTCGTTGCTCAGGGTCGAGGGCTTGAAATCGTACTTCTACACGCGCAGGGGCGTGGTCAAGGCTGTCAACGGCATCTCCTACGAGGTCAACACCGGTGAGGTCGTCGGGATTGTAGGCGAGAGCGGCTGCGGCAAGACCGTCGGCGCGTTGTCACTGCTGCGCTTGCTTCCCAGCCCACCGGGGCGGATCGTCAGCGGCAAGGTCTGGCTACATGGGCAAGATCTCCTGCAGCTGTCCGACGAAGAACTTCGCAGAGTCCGCGGTAGCGACGTTGCGATGATCTTCCAGGATCCCATGACTTCCCTGAACCCAGTCCTCACGATCGGCCGTCAGATGACAGAGGGGCTGCAGCTACACAAGAGAATGTCTCGGCGGCAAGCGCGGGAGCGTGCAGTGGAACTCCTCAGGATGGTTGGGATCCCGTCTGCGCACAAGCGCCTCGATGACTTTCCGCACCTGCTCTCCGGCGGGATGCGGCAACGGGTGATGATTGCAATGGCCCTGTCGTGCGAGCCTAGCGTCCTCATCGCCGACGAACCCACCACGGCGCTCGACATGACAATCCAGGCGCAGATCCTGGACCTGCTGCGGGACGTGCGCGCGGATCTCGGCATGGGGGTAATCCTGATCACCCACGATCTCGGGATGCTCGCCGGCATCGCCGACAAGGTCAACGTCATGTATGCCGGATACATCGTGGAGTCCGCGCCAGTTCGCGATCTTTTCGCAGATCCGCGGCACCCCTACACACTGGGATTGCTACGGTCGATGCCGAGGAGCGACCGTCCGAGGCAGGACAAACTGCTCCCGATCCAGGGTTCCCCGCCGCGGCTGATCGATGCACCGCAGGGTTGTCCGTTTGTTTCGCGCTGCTCTTATGCAGTGGAGAGATCCTGGCAGGAGAATCCAAAGCTGACTACAGTCGCCCCCGGGCACCAGGTGGCGTGCTGGGTAGACGTGCGAGCGGATACGGCATGACGGTACCGAAGACGTTGACGGGAGCCCGTGGGGGGGACGCAAGCCTGCTCGAGGTCCGGAACCTCAAGGTGCACTTTCCCATCAGACGGAGCGCTGTTCGCAGTGGCGCCCTGGGATCGGTGCGCGCAGTCGACGACGTCAGCTTCGACATCCGGAGCGGTGAGACCCTCGGGCTGGTCGGTGAATCGGGTTGCGGTAAGTCAACCACCGGCCGCGCCATCGTCCGACTCGTGAAGCCTACGTCCGGGACGATCGAGTTTCGCGGAAGGGATCTGGCCCGGATCAAGAGGAAAGAGCTACGCAGGGAGCGCCGGTACCTGCAAATGATCTTCCAGGATCCCTACGCGTCGCTGAACCCACGAAAGACGATCGGCCACATCGTCGCAGAGCCGCTAGTCATCCACGGTTTGGCCCGAAGGGCGAGGGAGGAACGAGTACGAGAACTACTGTCCATGGTTGGTCTGGACGCGGATGCCGTCAATGGGTACCCGCACCAGTTCTCAGGAGGGCAGCGACAGCGGATCAGCATCGCACGGGCCCTCGCGCCCGAGCCTGCGCTTGTCGTCTGTGATGAGCCGGTGTCCTCCCTGGACGTCTCCGTTCAGGCGCAGATCGTGAATCTGTTGGGTGATCTGCAGGCCGAGCTCGGCCTGACCTTCCTCTTCATCGGACATGACTTATCCGTCGTGCGACACATCTCCGACCGCGTTGCGGTGATGTACCTCGGCGAACTGGTGGAGATCGCCGACTGCGACGCACTTTACGAGCAACCGCTGCATCCGTACACGCGGGCCTTGCTGTCTGCCGTGCCGGTGCCTGATCCCCTGGTCGAGGCGGAGCGTGAGCGCATCATCCTGTTTGGTGACGTACCGAGTCCCGCAGACCCCCCGACGGGGTGTCGCTTCCATCCGCGCTGCCCATGGGCGGAAGAGATCTGCACGACCGAAGAGCCACTCCTACAGGAGGTGCAGCCTGGGCGTCGCGTGGCTTGCCACTTCTGGGAAGAGATCGAATCGGGTACGAAGGCTGTCACGAGGGGTCAGGCGCAGCTGGCCGACGAAACGAACGCTGTCAGCTCTAGAGCAGGTTGGACGGGAGGGTGACGATGACTATGCAAGCTGGCGTGCTGCTGGTTGAGAACAGCTATAATTTTTACTTTCCAGGCAACATCCATTATCCAGATGCGCTGCCATGTGAGATCGCTGCGCGTATCGTCCCGGGCGCCCACACCGACGTAGTCGTAAGTGAGGGGTTCGACACCGTGCGAGAGCCCTATGTTCAGGAAGGTAGACGACTCCAGCATGAGGGCGCCGACGTGATCTCCTCCAACTGTGGCTTCTCAGTGGTGTTTCAGGATGATATCGCCGAGGCGACCGGTTTGCCCACAGTCATGTCCTCGCTCCTGCTTGCTCCATTGCTCGCTAGGATCTACTCAGGAAGGATTGGCATTCTCACCTTCGACGCTTCGAACCTCGACGCACCACGCAGGTCTACAGCTGGCTGGGCCGCGGACTTCGATCTTCCTCTCGCCGACGTGCGGCAAAGCGAGCACTGGATGAGGCTCCGAAACCGAGGCCCGACGGCTTTGGATCTCAACGTCATGCGACAGGATCTCGTCGAGATCTCCCAAGAGTTCGTGGACCAGTATGGTCTGAAAGCTCTGTTGATTGAGTGTTGCGCGATGCTTCCGTTCGAGAGGGACATCCACGAGGCAACTGGTCTTCCGATCTTCGACCACCTCTGCATCCTGCATAGCATCATCGACCGCACAGAGGGCAGAGGCATGCCGGAAAGACCGGATCCCCTGGATGGCTATCCGCATGCCCGTAGCGGGCTTAGTGCTCATGTTGTTGAGCAGACCGGGGACTAAGTGTCGCGTCCGGTGCAGGTACATGATCGTCTGCCAGGGCTCGCCCCAACTGGGTCGAGGCGCTGGCAGTCGGCGGTGGCCGTTGAGGATCAATCGAGGTCGGCAGAGGGAGGTAGCCGCCCGGGCAACGATGTGATGGTTGAGCGTGAAACGGCAGATAAGGCGGGCGGTCTTGAATCTTTACCGCTTGTACCAACGCAAACTAGCAGCCAGAGCGGAGTGCTGACTAGGCCGCCCAAAAAGCGTCGATATTCGACCAGTGGTACGACGTGTCGGTCCACGAGGTCTTCGACGACGAGCTCGGAGAAGACGGATTCGAGCTGATCGGGACGGTATCCAGCTACAACCCGGCGGCCGGTTCGAGCTTCTTCCACGACTTCTCGTCGTTCTTGGCCAACGCCTTCGAGCCCAGGGCGAGCAAAGAGGACGCGCGCAACTACTGCGACAACCGCGACATGGAGGAGCGCGAGACCTGCGTCCAGGTGGTGCTGGATGCCTTGGTTCAGGCTGTTGGCGGACATCACGGCAGATCAGGGCGAGGACATGTCGCAGTGGACCAAGGAGGCAGAGAACATCGAGTTCTCTCCACTCGATGTCGGGTCGGCGCCGGATATCCCATGGCAGAAACCGGGGCACCCACAACGACGTGGTCGAGGTCCTGCCCGACGCCGAAGAGCCGCGCTCACACCGCGGCGACCCGGTCGGGTATCGGCTCTGCCGGTGGGGCGCCGCGCTGCGCTATGGCGATGCCCGCGATGACCATTGCGGCTCCCACCAACGCGTTCCATCCGAGTCGCTCGTCGAGCGCTACCCAACCGAAGACGGCGCCGAATATTGTGATCAGATAGGTGACTAAGGACGCGGTCGTCGCGCCGACATCTGTAATCAGTCGGTAGTACAGGACATACGCAAGCCCGGTCCCGAAGAAACCCAGGGCGAAGACCGACGCGCTGGGTGGTTCCAAGCCCACCTCGAGAGGATGAGCGATCGAATCGATGCCGGCGACCGGAACGATCAAGATCGTTGCTACCAATAGCTGTCCCGCCGACAGCTCGAGAGGACTTCCACTGCGCCCGGTGAGGCGACTGCGAGCGTAGACAAACCCGACCGCGTAGGAGAGCGCCGCAAGGACGACCGCAACCTGTCCGACGAGCGACCCTCCCTCGATGCCCACGATTACCCCTACGCCTGCAAAGCCCAGGACGATGCCGCCGAGTCGTAGAGAAGTGAGGCGCTCCGACACGATGTAGACCGTGGCCAGCACCGCGGTGAAGAGCGGGGTGGTCGAGTTCAGGATGGCAGTGAGACCAGAGGAGATCCTCTCTTCGCCCCACGTTATGAGCAGAAACGGAACGAGGTTCGCCACCACGGCCATGAACAGAAGAGATCGCCAGGTCGCGGCTCCGCGGGGGAGGGACAGCCCTCGGTATCGAAGGAGGAAGAGGAGGACGGCGACGCCGATCACCACTCGCCCGGCAACGATCTGAGACGGCGTGTAGGCCCTGAGCCCCAGTTTGATGAAGAGAAACGAGGACCCCCAGATGGCGCCGAGCAGAAGCAGACGTGCGGCATCACCGGGGCGCATCGGCGAATCCTAGAGGGGCCTCCAGTTGGCGACGATCTGAAGACGTTCTCGGCCAGGGGGGAGACGACCGGCCTCAAGCCTCGGCCGCGCATCGCGTGAATGACTGCCGCGAACCCGGGCCACGCGCGCACCCCGTATCGAAATCCAACGCGTGATCGATGGATCTGCTACTGGAATGCAGTGATCGCGGGTTCAGGAAATCCAACAAGCATCCAACGGACGAGCAAGAAAGTGGGATCAAGAGAGTAGAGATGAGATTAGGCAATTGCGGCGTGCGAACTGCGTGAATACGTGTTTGCGCAGATCAGCGAATTCCGCCGGGTCGCACTTACAACGCAGGGGTCGCCGGTTCGAACCCGTCATCGCCCACCGAGCGAGATCCCAGTTCAGCGCCCACTGACGCTAAGGAGTGACCCCAGCATTTGGCATCTCGGCCCGCGAAAGGCCGTTTCGTAGGGTGTTGCCGCGCCTACGCGGGCTCCTCCGGACAGGTTGTCCGTGCCACCTTGCCGATCCCACGACCCCGAAACTGCCGTCCTGGCTTCTCCCGGCACGCCGGGGGCGCCCGCCGTACGATGGTGGTTCGCCCACTCCTATGGGACGAGGGGGAATGATGCGCAAGATCGCAATTCTCGCGGCGGTGAGCCTCGTGGCCGGGCTCGTGATCGTCAACGTGAGCGCTCCAGTCCATGCGACGCCCGTGGCCACCGATAGTGACAATTATCAGGCGCTGGGTCGGATCTTCCCGGACCCGCACGCGTGCCGAGCCGACGGCTCCCCTTGGGCAAAAGGCACCGTCTGTGCCGTCGACTTCATCCAGTACCAGGAACTCCACGACGGTCTCGATTTCCTCGAGAAGACGTTCCCGGACTTCGTCGAGGTCTACACGTTGCACGAGGATTTCAAGTGCAACGGGAAGCCGGCGCAGTCGAAGGCGGAAGCCTGCGACGCTTTTAAATCAGCCGGGGTCCCGCAGACCGCCCAAGGAACGAACACCTCCGAGCGCGACCGGTTGCCGCTGAAGATGGTGCGGATCACCGACGAGTCCATCCCCGACAAGGGAAAGAAATACTTCGTCTTCCCGTTGTCGATCCACGGGATCGAGCGAGCGGGCGCCGAGGGCGGCACGCGGGCGGCCGAGGATCTTGCCACCTGGGGTGCGTGCGAGAAGAAGAGCGCACCCGACTACGTCGATTGCGAACACGAAGACAACAAAGCCCCGCATCCGTTGCTCGAGGCGACACCAAAGAAGTCCGTAGACGCAGGTGCCGCGCTCAGGCGATCGGCGGTCTACTTCATCTGGCCGAACCCCGACGGGTGGCGACGGGGCGACCGTCAGAACGGCATCGCGTTCTATCAGCGCTACAACGGGAACGGTGTCGACCTCAACCGCGACTGGCCGGAACGGGGTTGGACGTACCTTCCGTACACGCCGTGGTCCGAACCGGAGTCGCGTGCTTTCGGCCGCGTCCTCCAAGCGATCGGACCTCACGACTCGCGCGGTCGTCCAAAGTGGACGGGAGGCATCGATCTGCACGGGATGGTCGACGCGAAGGCCTTCTCGTTCACATTGCTCGGAGGTACTCAACGCAACTACGGGAAGGACCAGCGCGTCCTGCAGACGGTCAAGGGCGCGTGGTCGGATGCAGAGGCCCGGCTCGCCTACTCACCGCGTATCAAGCCGAACGAGGCGCCGGAAGCGGACCCCCGTCAATACGGCGTGCAGTGGGGGACCATTTGGGACACGATCGACTACACGGTGACAGGGGCCTTCGGCAACTGGATCGACTCGCCGATGGGCCTGAATGCCGATGGGATCGACAACGAGATGTCCTTCTCTCACCTCAGCAACTGTGGGGTGGGCTCGTGCTTCGACCAGGACATCGAGCAGCTGCACGTCGACGGCAACAAGTCCTTGATCTACTCGATGATCAACTACTCCCTCAAGGGTGAGGATCAGACGTTCGAGACGAAGGGCCGCGTCGGCTACCTGCACAACCCGGGCTTCGTCAAAGAGCGCGCGAAGAAGATCGCGTCGGGCGCCGCGAAATGGCGCAAACTCCCGCAGCAGAAGCCGATCGAAGACGTCGTGCTCGACCAATCGAACGAATTCGTCTACGAGTTCGAGGTCAAAGGGCCCCCGAAGGTCTACAACGGCGGTATCGAAGCCGTGATCACGTGCACGAACCTCCAAGGGGTCGGTCCTTGCTCCACCGGCCAGGCCCATCTCGAGAAGAAGGGCGGAGTGGAACACCCCGGCGAGGAGCAGGACGACGAGTGGGAAACCGTCAACAGCTACAACGGCGGTGGCGGCGATGCCTACATGCCTAGTGGGCAGGCGCTGCACGGGAACTACCCCGAGGCAGGCCTATGGCGGATCCGAATCGAGGGCGGCGAGGCCGGCTTCGGCTATGAGGCCGACATCTCGTTCACCGGCGAGACCGCGTGGCCGGATCCGGGCCAGAAGGCTTTCAAGGCGTCATCGATGCGCTTCTGGCAGTCGCTGAAGAAGTACTCGAAGCCGCGGATCCGCAAGTTGACCGTTCGCCAGATCCGTACGACGAAGCGCTGGCAGCGGACATACGACACGATCGTCATCACGAACCGCGTCTATCCGGGCATCGGACGCAAGCTGCGTAAGTGGGTTGCGAGACACGACGGCAACCTGGTCCTGACCGACAAGGCATTGAAGATGCTCTCGCGCGGGTTGAGAGTCATTCCGAGATCCGCCGCAGGGGAAAACCCGGACGACGTAGAGCCGAGTGTGCAGACGGTCGGCGTGTACGCCGGCTACGTCAACTTCGCGACGCTGAAGAGGCCGGTCACCTACGAAGATCGGCTTGCGCGCAAGATCAACCAGCCGGGCGCCGCCGAGGGCCGTTCGTGCGCGGCGAAGCAATCGGGGATCACGAGAGCAGAAGCTTGTAGGTCTACCGACATTCTGCATCGCCGGCAGATGTACGAACCGGTCCCACTCGGATACAGCCTGAACGAAGGCGGCGCGCCGCTGTGGTACGTGCTGCAGGGGGCTTACGACAGGGCGAGGGGCAAACAACGCGCGGTCGCGACCGGACAGGCGCAGGACGAGGTGACCGTAGGAGAGATCAAATACAAGGGTGGGCGCATACGCTTCGTCGGGGCGCTCTTGCCCAACCCGACCAAAAAGTTCTATCACCCATACGGACTATCGGACTACGCGCTCACTTGGGCGGGGTACCAACTCCTGCAGAACCTGCTTCAGTGGAAAAGCTAGACGCGGGTAGACGCCGACGGACGAATTGATGTTCTTCCGCGCGCCATCACTCATTGATTCCCCTTTCGATCAAAGGGCTTCATCCAGATGCGGCCAACTTTGCCGCAAAGAGGTGCCGAAGCCCTTGTCATCTCTCGCGCATGGTTTCGATTAGGAACGTCCCAGAATAGTCATTGATGTCTAATGCCCCGGGCCCGAAGTACGGGAGGACGTTGCAGCGGGCCCACTTCAAGTCTCCCCGCCACGCAATCTGCAGTTCGCCAAGACCCTTCTCAGGGCCGCCAGAGCCCATAAGAATGGGCGTATGGATCAGGAACCCCCGCCGAGACCGGACGTCATCGTTATCAAGGAGGACAGAAGACTCGTCCACGGCCTCTACGGATTCTTCCTGCTGCTCGTGGTAGGCGGCGCGTGGGCTGTGCTGACGTTCATCGAGCAACCGCCCGACGTTGCCCGCGAGAATCGGATTGCTCTTCTTGTTGTCGCGGGCTTGTTCTCCACGGCCATCGTCGCACGCTGGATATACGAGGCGCGGCATCCGGCCCGATTGGAGATTTCTCGTGATCGCATCGCCGCCAAGAGGCGAGGTCGGCAGAAGGCGGCAGTTCTCCAGCGAACGACCGGAGAGCTGAGTTTCGGTCTCAAAGCGATGATGCTGGGAGGGCATGGGGCCGTAGCCTCCGTATTGCGTATCCCCAACAGCGACCAAGAGGCCATCGGCGTCATGGAATACGACCGTCGAAATATCAGACAGGCATGCGAATCCCTCGGCTGGCGGTTTGTGGACTGAGATAGCCTGCCGTCCGTGCCAATCGATGGTTGGTCCGCGGGAGGATTTGGGAACGCCCCGCGGAACTGCGTCGCGATCAAGCCCTGTCCGGCCGGTCCCGGAGCAGCTTTCGTAGGGCGAAGGTCGTGTCGGATGTAGTCGTCCGCAAACACCTCCTCCGCGAAGCCGAAGTTCCCCCGCGCCCATGCTTCGTCATAGAAGCGTCGGACGAGCTCCTTGTTCGCGTCGGTGTCCATCGGTTCGCGATGCTAACCGTGCCCGTGCGCTGATGGCTCGTCGATCTCGGCGCTCGAGGTGGTGGCCTCCGTTGATCAGTCCACGATCGTCACTTGCGAAGCGGTTCAAAGAGCTCGATTGGATTGCCCGCGGGGTCGTCGAGCAGGATTTGCTTGCCGCCCATGCCGGTGAGGATGTCGCTGCGAAAACGGGCTCCTGCGCTCCGCAAGCTCTCCACTTCGACGGCGAGATCATCGACCTCTAGCTGGATCCGGTTCCAGCCGCCCGGCTTTGGCTTGCGCCCGTCGGACATGGGCTGGGCGGCGCCGCCGGGGCCATTCGGCACGTTCAGCAGGAGACGAAGGTCGCCGCGCGAGAGGCTTGCGAAACCGGGGCCGGGCTGAAGGTCGACGCCGAAGCCGAGGTACTCCGTGTAGAACGCGATGGCTTTGTCGAGATCATCGACGATGTAGCGAACGCTCACGGCGGCCATCCTCGTCCTCCTTCGACTCGTCTCGGACATCGAGCTCGGCCCGGACCCGACGCGGGAGTCCCTCGATGACAAGATCGTATGAGTCGTCGATCCAATCGAAGACCTTCGCCTCCGGGACGCTGCCGTCCAGAGCCACCGTATTCCAGTGTCGCTTGCTCAGGTGATATCCGGGGGTCACGGCTGCGTATTGTTCGCGCAGCACGATGGCTATCTCCGGCTCACACTTCAGGCTGACCGTGAGCGGCCGGTCGTCCTCGCCGACGATCGCGAATATCTTCCCTGCAACCTTCATCACGAGAGCGCCGGGCCCGAACGGGTAGCTCTCGTCGGCACCGGGTTTCGCCAGGCAGTGGGCGCGCAGCTCTCCTAGATCCATCCTCAGAAATTAGTACGGTCTCGGGGGCGACATCGATACCGGGAGAGGTTCATGGCACAGGCAAACGCGATCATCATCCGGATCCGAGCAAACGAGGCGAAGGAGTTCGAGCGGTTGTTCGAGGCCGAGGAGTTGGCGCTGTGGGACGAGTACAGCGCGGCGGGGAAGTTCCTCAAAGCGCGGCTCGCTCGAATCGAATACGGGACGGAAGAGCGCGACGACGTGGTTCTGTATCTCATCTACGCGGAGGTTCCGAGCATGGCCGAGCACTCCGAGCACGACAGCGATCCTCGCTTCAACGCTTTCCTCCAGAAGGCCCGCGCGTTCCAGCCGGAGCCACCGTCAGTGTTCGGCGGTGACATCATCTTCGAGCGGGGGTGACCTGGGGATCAGTCGAAGGGAGATGCCTAGGCGCGTCGCTACGGTGGGTTCTTCGTCTTGGTTCGGGTGCGCAGATGTGCACGTTCGCCCTGCTTCCCGAGCAGGCTCAGGAACTCGACCCTGGAGGTGGACATCGTGAGCGATCGGTTGACGGACGGCTACGAGGTGGTGGTTGTCGGAGGGGGCGCCGCGGGTTTGAGCGGCGCGCTGATGCTTGCTCGGGCTCGCCGGTCGGTCGTGGTGATCGACGCGGGGGCCCCGCGTAATGCCCCGGCTGCGGGCGTGCACGGGCTGCTGGCCCGGGAGGGGATGCCGCCGGCCGATCTGCTGGAACGCGGGCGGGACGAGGTACGCCGGTACGGCGGCCACGTGGTGGCCGGCGAGGTCACGACCGCCGTCCGCGACGGCGACGGGTTCATCGCGGCGCTGGCCGACGGCAGGTCCGTCCGGGCGCGCCGGTTGTTGGTGACCACGGGACTGGTCGACGAGCTGCCCGACGTGCCGGGACTGCGGGCTCGATGGGGCCGCGACGTCTTGCACTGCCCGTACTGCCACGGTTGGGAGGTCCGCGACCGCACCATCGGCGTGCTGGCCAGCGGGCCGCTCTCGATGCACCAGGCCCTGATGTTCCGTCAGTGGAGCGACGACGTCACGTTCTTCTCCCACACCATGCCCCCGCCGGCCGGCGACGAGGCAGAGCAGCTCGCGGCACGCGGCATTGACGTGGTGCACGGCGAGGTCGCGTCGCTGGAGATCGTCGAGGATCGCCTTGCGGGAGTTCGGTTGAGCGACGGCACGGTCGTGGGCCGTGAGGCCGTGGCAGTCTCGCCGCGGATGACGGCGCGCGCCGGCTTCCTCTCGGGACTCGGGCTCCGGCCCGCGGAACACCCGTCCGGGGCCGGCGAGCACATCCCGTCCGACGCGACCGGGCGTAGCGAAGTGCCGGGGGTGTGGGTCGCGGGCAACGTCACCGATCTGGTCGCTCAGGTCGGTACCGCCGCAGCGGCCGGCGCCACCGCGGCGGCCCAGATCAACGCCGACCTGGTCGCCGAGGAGACCCGGCAGGCGGTCGCCGTTCACCGGGATCGGTTGTCGGCCAAGTCCTAGCGCGACCATCAGGACCCGTCGAGGCAGATCTGGCCTATTTTTTGGGTTCGACCTGTCGATCCGGGCCCCCGCCGTCCGTAGTAAGGGCGATCGGCGGGATGGGCCCGCCGCAGCACAGGAGGACCCGCCGATGGCGAAGTACCTGTTGTCACTCCACAGCGTCGAGGGCGAGGCCGGCCCCTCGATGGCCGACGACGAGATGCACCGCTACATGGGGCAGATCAACGTCCTCGAGGGGGAGATGAAGTCTGCCGGCGCTTGGGTCTTCGGAGGCGCCCTGCACGGTCCCGACACCGCCACCGTCGTGCGTGTCTCCAACGGCGAGGTGCTGACGACCGACGGTCCCTTCGCGGAGTCGCGGGAGCATCTCGGCGGGTTCTATCTCATCGAGGCCGAGGATCTCGACGCTGCGCTCTCGTGGGCCTCGAAAGTCACGGCCATCGTGGGTAAGCCGATCGAGGTCCGGCCGTTCCGGGCGGTCTCCGGAGACTGACGGATTGCGAGAGGTCGCCGTTCCGAAGCTCGACGAGGGCGAGGTCGCCCGGGTATTCCGCGAGGAGTACGGCCGATGCGTGGCCGGTCTGGTACGCGTCTTCGGTGACATCGACGTCGCCGAGGACGCGGTGCAGGAGGCGTTCGCCGTGGCCGTGCGGAAGTGGCCGGGGGAGGGCCTGCCGCCCAACCCCGGCGGCTGGATCACGACGACCGCGCGCAACCGTGCCGTCGACCGCTTGGGCCGCGAGTCGCGGGGACGGGAGCTGCTCGGCGAGGTGGCGTTGATCTCGACCGGGATCGAGGAGCCCGACGTGCCCGAGGAGGTGGGACCCGTTCAGGACGACCGGTTGCGCCTCATCTTCACCTGCTGCAACCCGGCACTGTCAACCGAGGCACAGGTGGCGCTCACCCTGCGCCTCCTCGGCGGTCTATCGACCGGCGAGGTGGCCCGCGCCTTCCTCGTCGCAGAGCCGACGATGGCCCAGCGTCTCGCGCGCGCGAAGCGCAAGATCAAGGCGGCGCGGATCCCCTACCGGGTCCCGGAGGATCACGAGCTGCCGGACCGCCTGCCTCCCGTGCTGGCCGTCGTCTACCTCGTCTACAACGCCGGCCACGCCCACACGACCGAGCCGGGTCTCTGCTCGGAGGCGATCCGACTGGCACGGATCCTGGCGACGCTCATGCCCGACGAACCCGAGGTCGCCGGGCTGCTGGCGTTGCTGCTCCTCACCGAGTCCCGCCGGGCGTCGCGCACGCGACCCGACGGCTCGCTCGTGCTGCTCCGCGAGCAGGACCGGACACGGTGGGACAGGTCCCTGATCGCGGAGGGCCACGCGATCGTCCGGCGGTGCCAGCGTCGCAACCAACCGGGCCCGTATCAGCTCCAGGCGGCGATAAACGCCGTCCATGCGGATGCATCCATCTTCGAGGAGACGGACTGGTCGCAGATCGTCGCGCTGTACGACCAGTTGGTTGCGGTCGCTCCGACGCCGGTCGTGGCTCTCAACCGCGCGGTCGCCGTCGCCGAGGTCCAGGGGCCCGCGACAGGGCTGGCCCTGGTCGACGACCTCGACCTGGACAACTACTACCCCTTCCACGTGACGCGAGCCGACCTGCTCCGGCGGTTGGGCCGATCCGACGAGGCTGCGACGGCCTACGAGCGCGCCGCCTCCATGGCTCCGACGGACGGCGAGCGGGACTTCCTCTGGCGTCGTGCTGCCGCCCCGGTTGCCCCGGCCGACGAGTAGAGATGGCCTACGACGAGGAATTGGCGGCACGGGTGAGGGAGCTCCTCGAGGAACGGGGCGTGCCGAGCGAGCGCAAGATGTTCGGGGGCATCGCATTCATGGTGAACGGACACATGTGCTGCGGAGTGATCAAGGAGGACCTGGTCCTTCGCCTGGGCCCGGATGCCGCGAACAAGGCTCTTCGGGATCCGGACGTGCGGCCGATGGACTTCACGGGGCGGCCGATGAAGGGTTTCGTCTTCGTGTCTGCGGAGGGGACGAAGACCGAAGCCCGTCTTCGGCGTCACGTCCAGTCTGCGCTCGACTTCGTGGAGACCCTGCCGCCCAAGTGACTCTGCGGATGTCCGGGACGTGCCATCGGGCCAGACGCGGGAAGCTCATGGCCGGCGCGATGAGTCTTGCTCCACTGTCCAGTCCAAATGAGCAGGGACCCGGATTCCCCGGGTGCGCTCCGGGAGCCAGAGAAAGGACAGGTAGATGAGAGAGCTCACCGTCAACACGTTCCTCACCCTGGACGGCGTCATGCAGGCGCCCGGTGGGCCCGAAGAGGATCCTTCCGAAGGGTTCGCCCACGGTGGATGGTCGGTGAACTACTGGGACGACGCCATGGGCGAGATCATGGACGAGGTCATGGGAAAGCCCTTCGACCTCGTCCTCGGCCGCAAGACCTACGAGATCTTCGCCGCGTATTGGCCGCACGCCCCCGAGGAGGCGGGCGGCAAACCGCTGAACGACGCGACCAAGCACGTCGCGTCGCGCACGCTCAAGTCCCTGGAGTGGGCGAACTCGGTGCTGATCGAAGGCGACGCGGCCGAAGGCGTGGCCGCGCTGAAGCAACAGGACGGGCCGGAGCTGCAGGTGCACGGCAGCTCGAACCTCCTCCAGACGCTGTTGCGGCACGAGCTCGTCGACGCCTTCCGCCTCTGGACGTTCCCCGTCGTGGTGGGATCCGGCAAGCGGCTCTTCGCGGACGGCACGATCCCGCGTGGGTTGAGGCTCGTCGACAACAAGGTCTCGAGCACGGGCGTCGTCATCGGCACCTATGTGCCCGCAGGAGAGCTGGTGACGGGATCGTTTGCACTGGAAGAGCCGTCCGAGGAGGAGCTCCGCCCATGAGCAAGCTGAGGCTCGACATCTCGACGTCGCTCGATGGGTTCGTCGCGGGGCCGAACCAGAGCGTCGAGCAACCCCTCGGCGAGGGCGGCGAGGAGCTGCACGAGTGGGTGGTCGGGCTCGAGGTCTGGCGGCGGCGGCACGGCATGGAGGGCGGCGAGGTCAACGCGAGCACGAGCGTCCTCGAGGAGTCGCTCGAGAACGTCGGCGCGACGATCATGGGACGGAACATGTTCGGCGGCGGTCCCGGGCCGTGGGGCGACGATCCCTGGGACGGCTGGTGGGGCGACGACCCGCCCTTCCACATGCCCGTCTTCGTCGTCACCCACCACGCACGTCCACCGCTGGAGAAGGCCGGCGGCACGACCTTCACGTTCGTGACGGACGGTATCGAGTCTGCGCTCGCGCAGGCGCGCGCGGCCGCCGGAGCTGCGGACATCGCGATCGCCGGGGGCGCGGACGTCGCGCAGCAGTATCTCGCCGCCGGCCTCGTCGACGAGGTGCAGATCCACGTCGCGCCGGTGCTCCTCGGTGCCGGAGCGCGTCTCTTCGACAACCTCGGAGGCGCTCTGCCGGCGCTCGAGCAGGTCCGGGCGGTGGCAGCTCCGGGGGTGACGCACGTCAAGTACCGCGTCGTCAGGGGGACCTAACCGCGGTCGGCCAGCACCTCGTAGCCTCTCTCCACGTCGTGCAGGTGGTGGATCGGGTCGTGGACGAAGTAGCGGGCGAAGGACTCGACCGTGAAACGGGCTCCGTCACTCCGGTTGCCGGTGCGGAGCCATGCGTCGCCCTCGACCGAGTCGAAGCGCGCGGCGACCGCGGCCCCCGCGGCTTCGATCTCCGACGCGACCCGGATCGGGTCCTGCTCGTCGTAGCGCGCCTCGATCGCGGCTGAGTCCTGGTCCCAGTTCGGGTAGTGCGGGTCGTCCTCCTCCAACATCATCCGCAGCCGGCGGTCGTAGAGCCGGAAGACGTCCCTCACGTGGCACGCGTACTCGAGGCACGACCAACGGTCGTCCGACGGCCTCTCCCGCACGTCCGGCCGCTCGAGCAGCGCGTGCCACGCCGAGGCATTCGTCCGCACGAGGTCGCCGACCTCGTCGCGGGGGAACGCGCGCGCGTCGAACCCGCACTCGTCGCAGCGGCGGTCGAGGACCCAGGTCCAGTCCTTCGTGTCGGGTTGGATCGGCATCGGTTCCTTGTACCGCATCCGGGAGTCACGGGCGTCAACCCCACGCCGGAACGCGGGGGAGCGTGCCGCCGCCCGTGTCGAGATCTGCGCCGTCGCTGCGTCCCAGGAGCCACGCGAGCAAAGCGTGACCCGGCCCTCTGACGTGCACCGGAGGAGGTCCTTCGCCTACCCGCAGGGTTATGCCGGCGTCGTCTGCCTCCGCCGTGAACGCGGGCTCCGCTCCCGGGCCGAGGCGTTCCGGCACCTCTGCGAGCACCGTTCGGACGAAGGCAGGGTCCCAGTCGTGCGGCCCGTAACCGCCTCGGAGGTCGACGTGGTGGATCTCCACCTCGCGGAGGCGCCCGAACAGGAAGCGGTGCGCGGGCTGAGGGGGGCCGCCGATGCCGCGGACCTCGAACGCCCATCGCTCGGGCGGCACGGCACCCGCTGCCGCGGCGAACGCGTCCGCTGCTTCGGTGAGCGCTTCGAGATGCTCCTCCCCGGTGCGCGTCGACAAGCGGTCGATGTCGCGGTCCCGCTCTTCCCACCCCGGATACTGCGGCGTCTCGATGCCGGTCCGCGCCCACTGCATGAGGTTGACCAGCGAGTGGGCGTTCAGCGCGACGTGGGCCAGAACGTGTCCTCTCGTCCAGCCCTCGCACAGCGACCGCGCGGCGAGGTCACGTTCCGCGAACGACTCGACCGTCCGCCGCAACCGCGCCTCCGCGGCCGCGACATCGTCCAGCCGCGCGCGTACCCCGGCGGCGTTCAGCCGGTCGTCCATTCGACCAGGGCTGCGATGTCCGCTTCCGCGCCCTCCCACGACAGCGCATCGCGCCCCCGTCTGCCCCACAGGAAGAGCAAGAGGTCCTCGGCGGCCCCCGACAGGGCGACGGCTCCCGTCGACGGCGACGCGTCTCCGCCGCGGCCGGGGCGCGGCGGCTCACCGTCGGCGAGGTCGAGCGTCCAGCGCGCGGCGGTGTCGGACGCGGTGAACGAGACGTGTAGCGGCGTGCCCCGGTAGACGGTGTCGTTGTCGAGGACCATGAAGATGAAGAGCATCTCGTCGACCCCGTCCGCGGCGAGCTCCGGGTCGAGCGGCGACGGGTCGCCGGTGGCATTCTCCGCATCCCAACGGTGGACGAGCGTCTCGAGCGTCGTCCGCCGTCGCCAGAACCCGGCCCTGTTGTCGCCCGCCCAGCTCCATGCCGGTGCGGCGTCGTCCGTCGCGTCGAGCAGGCCGGCGAGGTCTGTCCACCCGTCCCGGAACCAGCGCACGAGCTCGTCCCCGCGCAGCCCCGGCTTGCCGGGGTTATCCGGCGGCGCCCCGCCCTTCCTGATCGCGTCCGCGACCCACCGATGGTGCTGGCCGGTGTGGATCGTGAGCTTCGCGACGTTCCACGCGGGACACGTCGGGACGTGCGCGTCGAGGTCGCGCGCCACCGCGCGCGCCATGAGGTCGCCGTCGCTGCGGAGGTGCGCCGTGTAGTCGATAGCCATGGACGCATCGTACGGATCGGGAGCCGCGCGCACTGACATACTCGCCGGATGGGTCACTCGCACCACGGCGCCCACGGGGTGACGGTTCCCGCCGGAACCCGCCGGATGCTGACGGCGGCGCTCGTGCCTTTCGCGGTCGCCACGGCCGTCGGCCTGGCCGTCTTGTGGCCCGGCGCAGATCCCCTCGACCTCGGCGCGGCCGGGCTGCCGGCGGAGGAGTACGAGGCGTCGGTCACGCGCGTGACGCCGGTCGATTGTCCGGACGTCCCCGGCCAGGAGAGGTTCGTCTGCAGTGAGGTCACCGTCGAGCTCGGCGAAGGCGAGGACGAGGGCGAGACGTTCACGTTCGACTACAGCGCGGGGCCGCGCACGCGGACGGTCCGCGAAGGCGACCGAGTCGTCGTCGGCAGCACCGGCGAGGTCGACGTCCCTCCCGGCGCCGCCGCACCGCCGGAGTACTTCTTCGTCGACTTCGACCGGCGCGTGCCGCTGCTCGCGCTCGCGGTCGTCTTCTCGCTCGTCGTGATCGCGTTGAGCCGCTGGCGCGGTCTCGCGGCCCTCGCGGGGCTCGCGGTCTCCCTGACCGTGCTCGTGAGGTTCGTCCTCCCGGCGATCCTGGAGGGGAGCGACCCGCTTGCAGTCGCGCTCGTCGGCGGCGCGACGATCATGTTCCTCGCGCTGTACCTCGCGCACGGGGTGAACGCCGCGACGACGACGGCGGTCTTCGGAACGATAGCGAGCCTGCTTCTCACGGGTCTCCTCGCGGTGATCTTCGTCGAGGTCTCGGTCTTCACCGGCGCCGGCTCGGAGGAGGCCGTCTTCCTGCAGGTCAACCAGCAGCAGGTGAACCTCGAGGGTTTGCTGCTGGCGAGCATCGTCATCGGCACGCTCGGGGTCCTCGACGACGTCACGGTGACGCAGGCCGCCGCGGTGTGGGAGCTGCACCACGCGAACCCGCGCTACGGCGTGCGCAACCTCTACCGCTCGGGGATCCGGATCGGTCGCGACCACATCGCGTCGACCGTGAACACGCTCGTGCTCGCGTACGCCGGCGCGTCGTTGCCGCTGTTGATCCTGTTCTCGGTCTCGAATCGCCCGCTAGCGCAGGTCGTCAACACGGAGACGGTGGCCGAGGAGGTGGTCCGGACCCTCGTCGGGAGCATCGGACTGGTGGCTTCGGTGCCGATCACGACCGCGCTGGCGGCGTGGGTCGTCACTAGCGGCCGCCGGGCGGTACCGGAGCCGGAGCCGGAGCCGGAGCCGGACTACGTAGCGCCGCGTCGTGAGAGAGAATTCCGCGATGGGACCTGAGGGGCGCCACGCCGCGATCGCCGTCTCGGTCGCGCTCGCGCTGTCGGTCGCGCCGGCCTCGCCCGTCGCCGGCGGCGAGGACGGTTTCGAGGCGCACGTCTCGCGCATCTCCCCGCAGCTGAAGGAGCGGATGAAGGGGAAGTCGTGGCACAAGGGCTGCCCGGTGCCGATCAGGCGGCTGCGGCTGATCGAGGTCAGCTACCACGGCTTCGACAAGCAGCGCCACATGGGACGGCTCGTCGCGCACAAGGACGCGGCCCCCGCGCTCGTGAGCGCGTTGCGCTCGATGTACCGCCACGGCTTCAAGATCCGCAAGATGTGGCTCGTCGACCGCTACGACGCGAACGACCGCCGCTCGATGCGCGCCGACAACACGTCCGCGTTCAACTGCCGCAAGGTGGCCGGGACCGACCGGTGGTCGGAGCACGCTTACGGGCGCGCGATCGACGTCAACCCCGTCGAGAACCCGTACGTCGCGAGCGACGGCTCGGTCACCCCGCGCAAGGGGGCCGAGTACGCCGACCGCTCACCGCGTCGCAAGGGCATGATCGCTTCGGGCGGCGCCACCGTGCGTGCGTTCGGACGAGTGGGCTGGGGCTGGGGCGGCTACTGGACCTCGTCGAAGGACTACCAGCACTTTTCTGCCTCCGGCAGCTAGCGGGATCGCAAGCGATCCCGCCAGCTAGAACGAGAACCCGAGGTCCGCCTCCGAGTCGATGCCGTTCCACGGCGGCACGACCACTCGCCGGTCGCCCGGCTTACCCTTCAGGACGATCTCCCGCAGCTCCACGTTGTTCGCGTGGTCCTGCTCGTGCAGGAGGTCGCCCGGGTTCGCCTCGACCCGGATGAAGTACTTGCCGTTCGGCAGGTCGGTCACGTTGAAGGACTGTCCGGGCAACCCCTGGAAGTACGTGTCGCCCCACCCGAGCGGAAGGATCTCGCGCACCCAGATCGAGGTCCTGCTCCCGCACGCGGTCGACAGCCCGATCGTCGGGTTGAGGTCGACGCCGGGCAGCGTCAGGTCGATCGCGTCGGTCGACGCGAGGCAGAACGCCTCCTTACCGCTCTTGCGCACCTCGTTACCGTCCGCGTCGAGCAGCGAATACGCGGCGAACTGCTTGAAGTGCCAGTGGTCGTGGCCGTCACGCTCGTCGAACTCGAGCTCGCCCACGCGAGCCTTGCCGACGACGACGCCGTCCTCGTAGAAGTACTGGAACGCGTCCATCGTCGCCTCGCCCTCGCGCCGGAACCCCTCGACGACGAGGTCGGACGCACCCGCGGTCCAGACGGTCGCGCCGAACGAGACGACCTCACGCCGGCGGTGGCTCTCGAGTCGGATCCCCCACGACGGCAGCGGCACCAGGTCCGGAAGCGTCGCCGGCTCGGGCGGGGCGATCGTCGGGACCGCCAGCGCGCGCAGCGCCGGTGGCCGCGGCTTGGCACCGCCGCACAGGGGCGGGCAGCTCGTTCCGGAGGCACGCTCCACGGTCACCCGCAGGTGCACGGAAGCGTCCTCCGGCGCGATGGAGAAAACCTCGACGTACACGGGGGCGATCGCGATCGTGACGTCGTACGTGCCGTCGGGAACGCGGATTCTCGGCGGGTCGTAGCCGTCGAGCCCGACGGCCCAGCTGCGGTCGATCCCCCAGATCACGCCCTTCGTGAACGGGTTGGCGAAGCAGCCCGAGGGATAGCGAGGCTGCTCGGGACCGGTGTCGTCCACCCTCTCCCGCAGGTAGCCCCCGGGGCAGAAGTCGATGCTCTTCGCCACGACCGCGGCTCCGGTGTCGTCGGCGAACGTGACGTCGAGGAAGCCGGCAAGGCCGTTCCAGCCGGCCATCAGCGCGGGGTCGAGGTCGACGACCTGCGTCTCGCCCGCGGCGCCGTGGAGGACCTGGGTGAGAACCGGCGGCTGCGTGTAGTCGGGACGGCGAGCCTGCAGCTCGAACGGCGCGTCGAGGGACGCGACGTAGAGGCCGAGCTGGAGGTCGGCGCCCTTCCGGCGCCCGTACTTGTAGAGCGTGACGTCGTCGTCGGGCGCGATCAGCTCGAGGCGTGGCCGCACGACTGCGGCCTGCGCGGGGGCCGCGGCGCCGCCCGCGACGAGGGCGCCTGCGAGGACGAGGGGAAGGACGCGGAGGTGCCGGGATCGGGACGTTCGTGGGTCCATCGACCGAGGCTATTGACCGGCGGGGCGCCCGACAAGGAGATTGCGGAGATCACTGAGGGCAAACCGGGATGAATCCGCTGAGACCGCCGGGCATGGTGCTCCCTGAGCGTCGCTCACGCCAGGACGGAGGATGTGGCCGCGGCGCGTGGGGCTCCGTGCTGCGTCGATCTAGCGACACGAACTTCCTCTCTTGTTTTGCCGTGAACCTCTGAGTTAAAAAAGAAGGCGACGCCGGATCGTCCGGCGGGACAAGGGGGTGCCAATGGCGGATGTCATCCCGGTCGGCGCGATCGTCGCGTTCGCAGGGCCGCTCACGACGGTCGACGAGGGGAAGTGGCTCGAGTCCCAGGGCTGGATGCTCTGCGACGGGCGGACGCTGACGAAGAAGGACTACATCGACCTGTTCCTCTCGATCGAGGGAAATTTCGGAGGATCGGGGGGGTTGTCGGGGACGTTCAACCTTCCGGACCTTCGCGGGCGGTTCCCGCGGGGCGTCTCCTTGGGCTCCGGGGCAGATCCGAACGCGACCACGAGGACGGAGTCGGCGGCGGGGGGCCAGGACGGCGACCTGGCGGGATCTCTCCAGATGGGAGCGACGGCGTTGCCGGCTAACCCGTTCGTCACGGCGAACGACGGCGAGCACTCCCACGCTGCACAGCACGCGCCGATCGGTAACAACGCGTATCCGATCGCGGGGAGCCGCTACGGGCTCTGGAACTCCGGCTCGGTCACGACGAACAGCGCCGGCGCGCACACGCACACGATCACGACGGGATTCGACAAGGAGAGCCGCCCCCCCAACCGCTACGTCAACTTCATCATCAAGTTCGCCGAGGGAGGGTCGCAATGACCGCGATCGTCGGAACCCTCATCACCTACGGTGTGAACGTCGTCGACCCGCCCGGCCCCGGCACCCTCCCGCCGGGCTGGCTCCTCTGCGACGGCAGCGACGTGTCCCGGTCCACGTACGCAAATCTCTTCGAAGTTATCGGGACCGCGTACGGCGAGGGCGACGGTCACACGACGTTCAATCTGCCGGACTTCCGCAGGAGGTTCATGCGCGGCGTCGACGGCGGCACCGGCCGCGACCCGGACGCGAAGTCACGTCACGCGGCACACGCCGGCGGAAACCTCGGCGACGACGTCGGGTCGATCCAGGACTTCGCGACCGGACTGCCGGCCTCGGGGGCCCTGGCGACCGGCAGCTCCGGCTCCCACAGCCACTACGTCAATCATCTGCCGACCGAGAGCTCCTGGTACTTCATCGCCGGCAGCCACTACGCCGCGTGGAACAGCGGATCCGTCCCGACGAGCAGCGACGGCGCCCACCAACATTCCGGCGGAACCGGCGGCGACGCCGAAAGCCGCCCTCAGAACCTGTACGTCCACTACCTGATCTATTACGGCCAATCCGAATAAGGGGCTGACGATGCAGACCGAGACACAAGACGACGCCCTGGCCGGGGCCCCCACGGTCCCGCTGGGGGACTTCCCGATCGGAACGGTGGTGCCGTACGCGGGACCCGTAGACGAAGCGGCGTTCGAGGCGGAGGGATGGGCCTTCTGCAACGGGAACACCGAGTTGAGGACCGGCGATTTCGCCGGCCTCTTCGCGGTGATCGGTGTCGCTCACGGAGCAGGCGACGGTCGGTCGACGTTCAACCTCCCGGACTACCGGGGAACGTTCCTCAGGGGGGTGGACCACGGGTCGGGCCACGATCCGGATGCCGCGAACCGGGAGGCGGCGTCGACCGGCGGGAACACCGGCGACGCAGTGGGCTCCGTCCAGGCCTTTGCGACGGGTGCTCCTGCGACCGCTTTCACGACCGCCTCGGTGGATCCCCACTCGCATTCCCTGGCGCACGTCCCGACGGACAACTCGTCGTACCAGGTCGTGGGGAACTACCAGGCAATCTGGAACGACGGGACCAACACAGACAACGCAGGGGACCATACCCATGCGGTCGCGCAGGGCGGGGACCCCGAGACGCGGCCTCTGAACGTGTCCGTCAACTACGTCATCCGGTTCAAGTAGCCCGCCGCCGTTCGGGAGCAGCCCGGCCCCGGACGGTCGTTCATGATGGGAGCATGACGAAGGTCGCCGTGATCGGGCTCGGCGCGATGGGGGGCCGTGTCGCCGCGCGGCTGCTCGACGCCGGGTACGGGCTCACCGTGTGGAACCGGTCGCCGGAGAAGGCGGCTGCGCTGGTCGAGCGGGGGGCGGTCGCCGGCGCGACCCCAGCAGAGGCCGCGGCAAGCGACGTCGTCCTGACGATGGTCGCGGACCCCCCGGCGCTGGCCGCCGTCACGGAGGGACCTTCAGGAGTCTCCGCGGGGGCCCGGCCCGGGACGACCGTCGTCGAGATGTCCACGGTCGGGCCGGCCGCGATCGAGCGCCTCGCGGCGGTCCTCCCCGACGGAGTCGATCTGCTCGACGCCCCCGTGCTCGGGAGCCTCGCCGAGGCCGAGGCCGGAACGCTCCGGGTCTTCGCCGGAGGCCCCACCGGCGTCTTCGAACGCTGCCGGCCGCTGTTCGAGGTGCTGGGGGAGCCGCTCCATGCCGGCGACCTCGGCGCGGGCGCGGCCGCGAAGCTCGTCGCCAACAGCACGCTGTTCGGCGCGCTCGGCGTGCTGGGGGAGGCCCTCTCGCTCGCCGACGGCCTCGGGCTCGCGCGCGACAAGACGTTCGAGATCCTCGCGGGGACGCCGATCGGCGCGCAGGCGGAGCGCCGGCGGCCCTCGCTCGAGGGCGGCGACTACCCGAGACGGTTCGCGCTGTCGCTCGCGCTCAAGGACGCGGACCTCGTCGCGGGAGCCGCCGCGGCGGCCGGCCGGGACCTCCGTCTCGCGCGTGCGGCGCGCTCGTGGCTGGCCGAGGCCGACGCGGCCGGATGGGGAGAACGCGACTACTCGAGCGTGCTCGAGCGGATCATCGGCCGCGCCTAGCCCTCGCGCCGGTGCGCGACCAGCAGCGGGATCCCGTCCCGCTCGATCGTGAACAGCAGCTCACCGCCGGGATCCCACGTGCCGAGGCTCGCTCGCGGCGCGCACAGCGTGTAGCGCGCGTCCGCGATCGCCTCGACGTATTGGAGGCGCTCGGCCCGGTCGGAGTCGATCATGGCTGCGTTGTCCCGGCCGGGCCCGCTGCACACGTGCAGCACGACGGGCCCGGGCTCCAGATTCAGCAGGCGGTCCAGCGCCTCGCGGTACGAGAGGCCCCAGTAGTCGACGTCGAAGCGCTGCTCCGGCTCGTCACCTGCGAAGACGTTGAAGTACGCGGTCTGGTACGGGTGGAGCCTCACCATCGCGCCGAACGTCCAGAACAACGAGATGCCGAGGACCGCTCCCGCCCCGAGAGCGAGCGGCCGCCGGGCAGCCGAGCGCATCACCCACCGAGCGACCTCGCGGGCGCCGGCGACCGCGAGGAGGAGGAACGCGGGGTAGACGAACAGCGCCATCCGCCAGTCGTCGTACAGCGGCGAGTCGAGCGCCGCGATCGCGATCAACGGGACGAAGCCCCAGGCGACGTACAGGAACAGGAAGCGCTCGCGCGTCCGTTCGACGAACGCCTTCGCCGGAGCCTGCAGCGAGAGGAGCCCTGTGAGAGCGAGGCCCATGTAGAGCGGCGGAGTCGTCACGCCCATCCAGACCGGCAGGTAGTGCCACGGGACGTCCGTCGCCGGGAAGACCCTGCCGAGGTGGAACACCGACGAGGGGCCCTCGAGGAAGTTCGCCATCACCGTGCCCGCCTCGTAGAACCGGACGACCGGGTTATCCCACAGGAACGGCCACAGCGCGATCGTGCCGGCGCTCGCGACGAGCACGTAGAGCCCCAGGGAGACGGCCGCGGTGCGGACGGTGCCGCGCCACTCCGGATCCCGCCGGCGACGCGCGACGAGGTCCGCCGCGACGGCGGCGACGGCGAGCGCGACGACGAAGAAACCGCCCACCCGCACCGCCGTGGCGACGGCGGTCGCGATGCCGCACAGGACGATCCAGCGCCGGTTGTACGAGTCGAGGAAGCGCACGAGCAGATAGATCGCCACGACGAACGCGCTCATCAGCGGGAGGTCCTTCGGGTTCACGAACCCGTGCGAGAACACCCTCGGCGACAGCACGAGGAACGTAGCTCCCAACAGCCCCCACATGCGGTCGCGGAACTGAAAACGACAGAGGGCGTAGAAGGCCGCGACGCCGGCGAAGTAGAAGGCGAAGTTCGTCAGGTGCCCCGCCGGGAACGCGGGACCCGCGGTGAGGCGGTCGGTCAACGCGAGGGCGAGGGGCCCCACCGGGCCGTAGAAGCGCAGGCTCATGTACGTCTCCCACTCGCCCCCGGGGGCGTAGTGGTCGAGAAGGAGGTTCCCGTAGTGCAAGAGCCCGGGTTCGTCCCACGCGATCCCGTACTCGTCGTACACGAGGAGCCCGACGACGGCGAGCGTCAGGAAGAAGGCCGCGACGATGCCGCGTTCGTAGAGGGTCGGGCGCACCACGCAGCGGTTTGTACCAGAACGACGCCCGCCTGCCCGGACTTGCAGAAACGGCGGCTCTATCCCCTCAGCGGGCCCTATACGCACTATTGCTGACGACGGTTCGCCCCATTTGCATCGGTTCGCGGCATCGGTATCGCTCGGGTCCTCTTGAAGCGGCGCGGGCGACGGTCGATGCTCAATACATGCCCCGGATCGATCTCACCCCCGAAGAGCGAGCGTGCATCGAGAACGCCGCGGCCGACGTGGACGCGACGACGATCGAGTTCTTCGCCGATGCACGACCGCCGCTCTCGTGCGAGCAGTGGAATCTCCTGATCTCCTACGCCCGCGCCTGCGTGCGGCGCGCGCTCGAGATCGGCACGCTCCTCCACGCGGTCGTCGACTCGCAGTGTCCCGACGTCATCCCGTATCCCGGCCGCGGCCGCGCCGTGTTCCTGCGCGAGGGCCTGGCGGCGTGGAAGGACGCGTTCGCACCGATCCCGCACGTCTGGGACCTCGCGCCGGTCGTGGAGCTGATCCCGGGCGGCGAGAAGCGTCTGCTGGCGGACGTGGCGACGCTCGAGGTCATGGCCGCCAACCGCGCGTTCGGCTCGCTGGACGCGCAGTGCGCGGCGTTGCTCGCACGCGAGTAGCCGCCTCGCCGGCGTCTCTATCCGGTAGTCGTCCCGTGCGGAGTCAGCGCGCGGGTGAGTCGCCCCACCGCTCGGCCCACTGGGCCACCTCGCGCACCACGGCCGCGAGGCCGCGGCCCTTCTCGGTGAGGGAGTAGTCGACGCGGACGGGCGTCGAGGGAGTGACGGTCCGCTCGACGATGCCCTCGTGCTCGAGCTCCTTCAGGCGCTCGGACAGGAGCCGGTCGCTGAGGCCGGGCACGGCCGCGAGGATCTCGCTGTACCGGCTGGCGCCGGTCAGCATCGACCGGATGATCGCCCCGGTCCAGCGCCTGCCGATGATCTCCATCGCGTGGCTATAAGCGGGGCAGAACGGGGCAAGTACGTCCTTGTCGGGGCGGGTCTGAGCGGCCGGTTCCACGCCGCCGATCCTACCCGGGAATCGCACGGTTGACAAGGACGTTATGGAGACATAGCCTCTTACAAAGCGTAAGAAGGTGTCGACGGATGAGGAGGAGCGGGATGGCCTGGAACATCGACACGGCTCACACCAGGGTCGGGTTCGTCGCCCGGCACATGGGGCTCTCGAAGGTACGGGGGCAGTTCGGCAGCTTCCGCGGCGAGGTCGAGGGGGACCCGAGCGACATCACGACCGCGAAGGGTTGGTTCGAGGTCGACATGGCCTCGATCGACAGCGGCAACGCCGACCGGGACGCCCACCTGAAGAGCGCCGACTTCTTCGACGTCGAGAAGCACCCGACGATGCGCTTCGTCAGCAAGCGGGTCGAGCGCAGGGGCGACGGCTACAAGGTCGTCGGCGACCTCACGATCAAGGACCTGACGCGCGAGGTCGAGCTCGACTACGAGCACGGTGGCGACCTGCAGGACCCGTTCGGGAACCGGAAGGTCGGCGGCTCCCTGACAGGGACGGTCAAGCGGAGCGAGTGGGGCCTCACGTGGAACGTGCCGCTCGACTCCGGCGGCTGGCTCGTGAGCGACAACGTCAAGCTCGAGATCGACCTCCAGGTCGCCGAGAGCAAGGAGGCGGTCGCCGAGGAGGCGAAGGCCGAGGCCGAGATCTCCGGCTAGACACTCGGAAGAACTGACGGAAGCGGCCCCCGAGGGGGCCGCTTCTGCGCGTCCGGCTGGCCCGCGAGCCGGACGAAACGGATAATGTCCCCCCTTGCTCTGTCAGTGGGGTCGGAGGACGACAGTGAAGAAACGATTGGGTCCTTGCGTGCTTGCCCGGCGCGGAGCGGGAGGAGACCGGGGGCGCTCGTAGAAGACTTCGGGGGCGGAGGCTAGACTCCCGGCGTAACCGGGGTTGCCCGCAGCTCGAAAGGCGGCACGACTGCCGCCGGGACGAGCCCGAACCGAGACGGATTTCGCGGTCATTCGGAAGGATTGCTGCGACTAGGCGCGACGAGAGGAGGACGCGATGCATGAGCTGTTCATCGACGAGCTGGCCGAGGTCACCGGTGGCTCGACCGACCCGCTCCAGCGGATCAAGGAGATCCTGAAGGACGAGTGGAACACCACCCAGGCCTGCTGTGAGGAAGGCCAGTGCTGCGACTACTGGGCCTAGCCCTCACGTAGATCCCCGACGCGCCGCCCTTCGGGGCGGCGTGTTCGTTTTCTGGATCGAGCTCGCCCCCGCGGTTAAGGTCGGTTCTCTTGAGCGATACGAAGGTCTTCAAGGTTCCTGCAGACGAGCCCGGCACCGTGCTCTTGCGACTCGTCAGGAAGATGAGGCTCCCGTACTCGGGCCGCCTCGTGTCCGCCGCGGTCGCCGCTCACCCGCAGCCCCAGTCCCTGCTCGCGCTCGTGCAGGTCGCGCCGGGCCTCGGGCTGAGGATCACCGCGGCCCGGGTGGAGCCGGACGGCCTCGACGACCTGGAGCTGCCGGCCGTCGCGCACTTCGCGGGGGAGCCCGGCGGCTTCGGCGTGGTCGAGCGCGTGGGTCCCGAGGGCGTCACCGTGTGGGACAGCCGCAACGGCCGCCGCCGCGTCTCCCGCGACGAGTTCCTCCGGCGCTGGTCGGGCGTCGTGGCGGTCGCGGAGCGCGACGACTCGCAGCGCAAGACCGAGCGCGGCTACCGCAGGCAGCGGTTCGTCGAGGCGCTGGCAGGACCGCCGGGCGTACGTCCGGACCTGTCGATGCCCGCGGTGCTCGGGGGCCTCGCCGCTCTGGCAGGCCTGCTGGTGGTCGCGGGGCTGTGGCAGCACCCGGACGACACGCGCCCGTCGGCGGTCGCCGTGACCCTCGTCACCATCGCCGGGTTCGCCGTGAGCGCGACGCTGTCGCGCGCGACGGCCGACCAGTCGACGAACGTGAACGTCCCGGGCTGCCCGCGCGGGAGGCTCGTGAACTGCGAGAGCGTCCTGAACTCGCAGTACTCACGCGTCCGCGGGATCTCGATGAGCGACATCGGCACCGGGTTCTTCGGCGCGATCCTGCTGGCGGTCGCGGCCTCGGCGGCGGCGCCGGGGTCCGCGCCCGGGACCGCCGTCGCCGTCGCATACCTTGCGGCGCTGCCCGCTGTGCTCGTCCTCGTCGGGACGCAGGTGGCGATGCGCCGCTTCTGTACGCTCTGTCTCGCCGTACACGCCCTCGTGGTCCTCGGCGCGGTCGCGTGTCTGCCGTTCCTGGACGACGCGCCGGCGACGCTCACTCTCGCGTCCGGGCTCGCGCTGCTGGTGGTATTCGGCGCGGGCGTGACGTTCCTCGCGATCCCGTTCCTCACGCGGCACGCGCGGACGCAACAGCTGATCGAGAGGCAGCAACGCCTTGCGACGTCGCCGTTCTCGACGCTCGCGTACGTGCTGACGGAGCCGGCCTCGCCGGTACGCGGGGAGGAGTGTGGGTTCCGGCTGCCGGGCCCGCCGGCTCCGCACGAGGTCGTGCTGTTCGCGCACCCGAGCTGCGGACAGTGCGCGTCGACGATCGAGGAGCTCACCGGGCTCGCGGAGGCCGGGACGGTCGCGGCGTACGTGACGATCCTGCCGCGTTTCCCGTCCGGTCCCGAGCGCGTCGTGTGCGAGGCCGTCGTCGCCGCCGGCGTCGCGTTCGGCCCTGCCGCGCTGATGCACGCGTACTTCTACGCGAAGAAGGGCTTCGCGACGCTGATGGACGGGGACGCGGTCGGGCTCGTCGCCGCCGACATGTCCGTGCGGCGCGACGCGCTCGAGGAGCGGCTCGGTGAGGCGCGGGCGATGATCGAACGGACGGAACGCCTCGCGGAGGGACGGATTGAGGGGACGCCGGCGGTGTTCTTCGACGGCCGGCTCTATCCCTACAGCACGCCGGTGTCGCACCTGACGGACCTGCTGGCGCGCCACCCCGAGCTGTTGCCGCCTCCCGGCAGCGGCCGGAACCCGCGCGGCCCCCGTGAGGCGGCGCCGGCATGAGCGAGCGGAGGGCCGCGCGGACGGCAAGACCCGTCGTTCTCGTGGGGTCGCCGCAGGACGCGCACGTGAACGCGCTGTTCGAGTCGCTCACCGAGCGCGGCGTCGACGTCGTCGTCGCCGACACGCTGTCGTTCCCCGAGGGATACCGGATCTCGCTCGGGCACGAGATCGAGTCGATCACGCTCGAGGGCCGGGAGGTGGGGCGGCCCGCGGCCGTCTACGTGCGGGACACCTACACGCACCCGCTCGGGTACGGCGTCGACGTGGCCGACGAGATGGATGCCGACTGGCGCCGGACGCTCGTCGCGTTCCGCGAGAAGGGGCAGATGCTCGTCCCGATCCTCACCCGCTGGACCGAGCTCGGCATCCCGATGTACAACCCCGCGCGCAACGACTGGCGCAACTCGAAGGGCTTTCAGATCGCCGCGCTGGCGCAGGCCGGCCTGCCCGTCCCGCGCACGTTGTGGACGAACGACCCCGAGGCCGTGCGGCGCTTCGCCGGCGGGGGCCGCGTCGTCTACAAGCCGGTCGCCGGGGGTGCCGCGACGAAGGAGCTCGGGCCCGAGGACCTCACCGACCGGCGGCTGCGCGCGCTCAGCGGCGCTCCCGTGACGTTCCAGGAGCTGCTCGTGGGCGACAACTACCGCGTGTACTGCCTCGACGGCGAGGTCGTCGCGACGATCCGCGTGACGTCTCCCGAGATCGACTTCCGTCAGAACGAAGACGTCGTGGAGGAGACGGAGCTGTCGCCGGAGGTGCTCGCGCAGTGCCTGAAGGCCGCCGAGGTGATCGGCATGAGGTGGACGGGGATGGACCTGCGCGCGCACGCCGACGGCACGCTGCGGTTCCTCGAGCTGAACTCGTCGCCGATGTTCCTCGGCTTCGACGCACGTGCGGGGACGAAGATCCGCGAGACCCTCGTCGCGCGGCTCGCCGCGCACGCCGAGGGAACGTCGCGGTGACGCTGCGCCGGCGGCTCGCGGCGGCCGCGGCCGCGGCCCTGCTCGCCGCGTGCTCCTCCGGTGCGCCGGCCTCGGACGCGCAGGCGTCCGCTCCCGTGGAGGGGCCGGGCTACGTGCAGGTGGGGAAGTTCCCGCACGATCCCGAAGCGTTCACCCAGGGCCTCGGGTTCCGGGGAACCGCGCTGTTCGAGGGGACCGGCCTGGAGGGCCGGTCGAGCCTGCGGCGGGTGGACCTCGAGACGGGCGAGGTCCTGCGGCAGGTCGAGCTTGCAGACCACCTGTTCGGCGAGGGCATCACGATCATGGGCCGGCGCATCTACCAGATCACGTGGCAGAACGGCCGCTGCTTCGTGTACGACCGCAGGACGTTCGAGCGCGTGAAGCGTTTCTCCTACGAGGGCGAGGGCTGGGGCCTCACGCACGCGGGCGCGCGGCTGATCATGAGCGACGGCACGGCGACGATCCGGTTCCGCGACCCCGAGTCGTTCGCGGTCCTCGACGAGATCGAGGTCACCGACGACGGAGAGCCCGTGGCGATGCTGAACGAGCTCGAATGGGTGAACGGCGAGATCTTCGCGAACGTGTGGCAGACCGACGAGGTCGTACGCATCGACCCGGAGACCGGCAACGTCACCGGCCGCCTCGACCTCACGGCGCTGCGACAGCAGGAGGACGCGGAGGGGCCCCACGACGTGACGAACGGCATCGCGTACATGAAGGCCGAGGACCGCCTGTTCGTCACCGGGAAGCTCTGGTCGAACGTCTACGAGATCGAGCTCACCGACCTCGTTCCGTGAGCGCGTCAGGCGGCGCGGCCCCGCGCCGACCACATCAGGCGGGCCGCGGTGCGCACCAGCGCGGCATGGTCGCCTGCGGCGTGCAGCAGGGTCTCACGCCCGGCCTCCGGTGAGCCCGTGAGGCACGCGGCCGCGGCGTCGACGAGGCGCACGTTGCCGCCGGTCCAGCAGTGCAGGTGCCTCGCGGTGCCCGGGTCGTCACCCGCGCCGCGCAGTGCCAGCAGCGCGGCGACCTCGTTCGCGGACAGCGCCGGGACGGACACGCAGGGGATGCCGGGGCGGCCCCGCCCGCGCCCGACGGTGACGATCGTCGCCGACGGGAGCCGCGCGACCGCGTCGAGGAAGACCTCGACCGACGCGTCCCTCGCGACGGCGTCGAAGTCGTCGAGCACGAGCAGACGTGGTTCGCGGCGCAGGGAAGCCAGCGCGATGCGCGCCGCCAGGCCGAGGTCGGCGCGGGGGAGCGCGGCGCGCAGGTAGGACGCGAGCGACGGGTCTCCGGGGAGGAGATGCTCGCCGAGCTCGAGCAGGAGGCCGGGCAGCGCGCCGCCGAGGCGCGGCGCGAACGCGTGCCAGAAAACGGTGGTGTCGGCGCCGCCGGTCCACGACGCGACCAGCATGGTCTTTCCCGCCCCCGCAGGACCGGCCACGTGGACGCGCCGGGCGCGGCGGACGACGGCGTCGAGCTGGCC
>JALZFC010000049.1 GCA_030861725.1 Actinomycetota bacterium
GGCCTGGAGTTCGACGCCCTCAATTCGGCGATCACCGTGCCGGCGGGCGCCTCTACGATGACCGTCCAGGCGATCTCAGGCGGCCGGAACGGCTTTCCCGCGTCGATCGCGTCGAGCGCCGCCGCGCTCTCGCTGGAGAAGACCGCCCCGCCGCCTCCGCCTCCGCCTCCGCCGCCTCCCCCGCCTCCGCGACGGCCCCCACCACCGCCGCCGCCGCGACGTCCTCCGCCGCCTCCCCCGCCGCGTCCTCCACGTTTGCCCATGTCTCCTCCTCGGATCGGGTGGTGAAGCCGAAGCCCGCCTACCCTAGCCCTCGCTGCAGAAACGTCCGAGGTCCCCCGGGGTGGGCGAAGCAACGCGGCGAACCCATAGGTGATGATCAGGGTCTTGGCGAGTCAGAAGCAAAAGGAGCGGACGGTGAAGCGTGTCGTGTTGGTGCTCGCGACGGTGCTCGGCAGCGCGTCCGGAGCACCGGCTGCGGGCGGCGCGGCCCTCAGCTTGAGCGCGGGAGAGGCCGTCTTCTGGAAGGGCCCGCACGTAGAGCGCGGCACGGCGGGCGGAGGGTGCCCGGACGACTCCTGCTGGACGTACGAGATCGACGTCGAGGAGCCGGCGTTCCGGCTGCGCATCGGGATCGACCACGCGGAGGTCGGGGACTCGTACTCGTTCGACGTCTTCGACCCGAGCGGCGCGGCAAAGGGCACGTACGGGACGGGGACGGGTCTCTACTCGATGGAGTCGCTCCACGAACGGCCTGCAGTCGGCACGTGGGAAGTCCGCGTCACGGCCGACGACGTGACCGACTCCTCCTTCCGGATGCGAGCCAAGCTCGAGGCCCGCCGGCCCGGTTTCGGCGTGAAGAAGGGCGCGGTGCTCCCCAACCTCCAGGTGCTGCCGCCCCACGAGGCTTCGTTCCTCATGCCGCTGACGAACGGCTCGCAGGGGGACCCGCCGCAGGGCGTCGAGGGAGGCGACTCGTGTCATCCCGAGGAGCGCGCGGAGGACGGCGCCGTCAGGTGTCTCCGCTTCGCGTTCGGCGTTCGCAACACGGGCCGCGGCCCGATGACCCTCTACTACGACGGGGGCCCGCCGCAGGACCACCCGCTGTTCCAGCGCGTGAGCCGAGTCGACGGGACCTCCTTCGACCGGGAGGCGGGGCTCGCGGTCTGGCACGAGAGCCACGGCCACTTCCACCACAGCGACGCCGTCGCGGTCCAGCTGTTCAGCGTCACCGACCGGCAGAAGGGGACGCTCGAGGCGGCGAGCGAGAAGCACAACAAGGGCTTCGCTCACCGCAACGAGCTGCTGCGCGAGTGGAAGCGTTTCTATCCCGTGTGGTCGGAGGGATTCGGCTTCGGGCTGCGTCCGGGTTGGGCCGACATCTACGAGTGGGACCGGCCGGGGAACTACGTCGACTTCGGCGTCAACGGCGACGGGTACTACGTCGCGCGGATGTGGGCGGACCCGGTCGACGGGATCCTGGAGTCGAACGACCGCGACAACGCCGCCTACACGTACTTCCAGGTGACGGGCACCGACGTCGAGCTGATCGAGGCCGGCCGCGGCAAGCACCCGTGGGACCCGTGCAAGATCGTCGTGGGGTTCGGGGGCCATCCGGACCCGAAGCGGGGACCGCGCCCGGCCCACTGCCCTCCCGACACCACCTAGGGCCTAGGGGACCTCGCTACGAAAGGAGTCGACACGATCCTTTCGTCAGACGAGCTTCCAGGAAGGATCGCGGCGCTCAGGACTCGTTCCCGCATTCGTCCAGCCCCAGCTCGCGTGCCTTCTCGTTCGACTCCTCGAACGGGTTCTCGCCGGACGTGATCGCGTCGGCCCCTGCGTCCTCGAGGTCCTGCAGCTCCCCGCGAGCGGTCTCGATGCCGGTCCGCGGGCGGGACAGGGCGGGGCGGACGGTCGCGGCCACCTAACGCCGAGCGGTTACCGCGACGGCAGCCGGGTACGGCAGACGGGTACGACGCGGCCGCCGGAACCGGCAGGAGGGCGATCCGATGAAGGCAGTGACGTGGCACGGCCAGCGCGACGTGAGGGTCGACGAGCATCCCGACCCGGCGATCCAGGAACCCACCGACGCGATCGTCCGCGTCACGACCACCGCGATCTGCGGATCGGACCTCCACCTCTACGAGGTCATGAGCCCGTTCCTCGACGCGGGGGACATCCTCGGGCACGAGCCGATGGGGATCGTCGAGGAGGTCGGCAGCGCGGTGACGGACATCGGGCCCGGCGACCGCGTCGTGATCCCGTTCAACATCGCCTGCGGCAGCTGCTTCATGTGCGGCCAGGGCCTGCAGTCGCAGTGCGAGACGACGCAGGTCCGCGGGCACGGGAAGGGGGCCGCGCTGTTCGGCTACACCAAGCTCTACGGCCAGGTCCCCGGCGGCCAGGCCGAGTACCTGCGCGTGCCGCAGGCCCACTACACGCACGTAAAGGTGCCCGAGGGGCCGCCGGACGAGCGGCTCGTCTACCTGTCCGACGTGTTGCCGACCGCGTGGCAGGCCGTCGCGTATGCCGCGATCCCGAAGGGCGGCAGCGTCGTGGTGCTGGGACTCGGCCCGATCGGCGACATGTGCTGCCGCGTCGCGCGCCAGCAGGGGGCGGGACAGGTGATCGGCGTCGACATCGTCCCCGAGAGGCTCGAGCGCGTCCGCGACCTCGGCTTCGAGGTCCTCGACTACGACGAGCAGGGTGACCGGCTGACGGAGGCGATCCGCGACATGACCGACGGCCGCGGCCCGGACTCCGTGATCGACGCGGTCGGGATGGAGGCACACGGTACGCCGGCGTCGGTCGCGGCGCAGGCGGCGCAGCTGATGACGGTGCTGATGCCGGACCCGCTCGCGCAGAAGATGATGGAGCGCGTGGGGGTCGACCGGCTGGCGGCGCTCTACAGCGCGATCGACGTCGTCCGCCGGGGCGGGACGATCTCGCTGTCGGGCGTCTACGGCGGGATGAAGGACCCGCTGCCGATGATGACGCTCTTCGACAAGCAGGTCCAGGTGCGAATGGGCCAGGCGAACGTGAAGCGATGGGTCGACGACATCCTCCCGCTGGTCCTCGACGACGAGGACCCGCTCGGCCTCGCCGGCTTCCACTCCCACGTCATGCCGCTCGACGACGCTCCGCACGGATACGAGATCTTCCAGAAGAAAGAGGACGGCGCGATCAAGATCCTTCTGAAGCCGTAGCCGCTCCGTTGAGGAAGACGAAGGTCGCGGCGGGGACACGCCTCGCCCGCGCGCAGGGTCTGTTCAACGTCGTCGGCGGCGCGTGGCCGATAGTCGCCCTGCCGACGTTCGAGTGGGTGTTCGGGCGCAAGCGCGACGTCTATCTGCAGAGGACGTCGGGCGCGCTCTTCGCGGCGTCCGGGATCGCGCTGCTGCTCGCGGAACCGTCGGAGGACGGCGTCGCCACGGCGCGCCGGATCGGCATGGGAGTCGCAGCCGCCTACCTCGCGATCGACCTGATCTACGTCGCCAAGCGCGACATCCCCGCGACGTACCTGCTCGATGCCGCGATGGAGATCGGCTGGCTGCGCGCGTGGTCTCGGTGGGCCCGGCGTTGACCGCTACCCCTCTGGCACGGCATCCGGCGCGCACCGTGCACCTACAGCGCACCGTCAGGATCGCCCGCCACCGCGGCCCACCGGGGGCCGCGGTGAATGACATCGTCCTTGACGATCAGACGCGTGGCAGGAGATCCGTGACTTAGCCCGAACCTCGCTCCTGTAACCACAAGGTTGCCTGAGCTGATCCGGCAGCGTCCAAACGAGGTGGGAAATGGACAGATCGCCCGAGGTGCAGCCAATGCCACAGCGGCGTCGTCGAAGCCCTGTTAGGCGGGCTGTCACCACGGCAGCAATCCTGTGCATTTCCGTTGTAGGAGCGGTGACAGCAGAAACCGGCTTGATCCCGGCCGAGGAGCTCAACCTCTCTTTCCTCGCTGATGTCTTCGTCGCTATAGCGGCGATCATGGTGATCCACCTCATCGAACTGGCTTGGATCTTTCGCGAAGTGAACGAATGGGTGGCGGCGGCCGTCGTCAGTGGGTTCAAGGAGACGAATGATTTCACTTCCGCCGCCAAGGACTCCGGTCTAGCGATGGTCTGGCCGTCGAGGAACGATGCCCTTCGAGGGGAGGTGACCTCGGCGATAGAGAAAGCTCGAACGCGCGTCTTCTTGCTGGGGGTCGCCTTTCAAGAGGTCATCCCTCTCAAGAGCATGCTGGACAGCATCATGGACAAGGAGGGGCGCGACTTCGACTTCAAGCTCCTTCTCGTCGATCCCTACAGGAGCCCCGCTGTCTTTCGTACTTTGCTCGAGTCGGATCAGGAGGGAGTACAGGAAATCCTGCGTCATGACCGCACCCAGCGCTATGGGCCGGCGGACCCGCTCTTGGAACAAAGGCTCTACACGCACTTCAATTCATCCTTCAATATCGTGAAGGGCTACGCCAAGAACAGTGAGGTCATACTTAAGGGAACAAGGTTCTATGGACACACGCCCACGTGCTGGATGGTCGTCGCCGACGACGTCGTCTATTACCAGCCATATAGCTTCGGGCGGAGTCCGAGGAGATCGGACCGAAAGCGCTTCACGGGCATCGGAATCGACCTGCCCGTTTTCAAGTTCGAAGCGGGCAGCGATACGTCCGACATTCTTCTGGACCATTTCCAGAAACTTTGGCTGACGTCCTTCATGATGCTTCATTCGATGCAGCGGCGAATCGAGATCAAGGACCAGCTCATCCAAGACGTCTTCGCCCAGCGGTTGCACTGGCTGAAGCAGGTGGCCGGTGTCTTGTATCGGAAAGATGGAAAGCCCCGAGACGAGCGGCACCATGCCCGACAGCCCTGCCACGCAAGCCCACAGAGCCTGGAACTCAGGTGCTCTACCGCCACAGGCGAGCAACTTGTCCGCGTCCGGATCCTGGACTACACGGAGGACGACCTTTCCATTGAGGTCATGGATCTCGACGCCTGCCGCCTTGCACGCGCCGACGTAGTAACGCTGAGGATGGACAAAGAGGAGAAGACGCCCGCGGCGGAAATCATCCTCAACACCATCCTTGGAGACGCAAGAATGCGCGATTTCGTAGTCGCCCGGGAACCGACGCGGGGGGCGCGGACGATAGGGCTGCTGAAGCTGACCGATCAGGTGGAAGAACCACACCAAGGCTGACGGCGGTAACGCGGTACAGGTCGCCACCGCGTGCTACTTCAGGTGCGCGTAGCTCTCCGGGTGCGCGTCGAGGTACTCGGGGAGCGACTGCGCGCGATGCCCCGTCAGCCTCGGGACGGTGTCGCTCACCACGTCGAGCTCGCCCGTCGCGATCGCGAGATACGAAGTGATCCAGCCCTCGATCTCCCACTCCGGAGCTCCCGTCGGGCGGCGGGACTCCCACGCCTCCTCCAGCGTCTCGTCCTTGTAGATCACGGCCCGCCCCGAGGCGCGCGCCAGCTCGTCTGCAGCCTCCTGCAGCGAGATCGTGTACGGGCCCGTGTTGTCGTAGCACCGGCCGTCGTGGTCGCGCGACGTCAGCACCGCCACTACGGCCTCGGCGACGTCGGCGCGCGCCACCGGAGCGAGCCGGCCGTCACCCGCGGGCCCCGCGATCACGCCATTGGGCGACGCGACCCACGGGACGAAGTCGAGGTAGAGGCTGGACCGCAGGAACGTGAAGGCGACGCCGTGCGAGCGGATGTGCTCCTCGGTCGCGAAGTGCTGGCGCGCGAGCGTGAACGTCGCGTCGGACGCGGCCCCCAGGAACGACAGGTAGACGATGCGCTCGACCCCGGCGTCCACCGCGGCGTCGACTGCGGTCTTGTGCTGCCGGAGCCGGTCGGGATGCTCGCGTCCGGAGACGAGGAACACAGCCGTCATCCCTTCGAGCGCGGCGCGCATGGAGGTGTGGTCGCCGTAGTCGGTGATCTCCCGCGCCTCCGCCGGCGGCAGGTCGGCGACGTCGCTTCCGGCGCGGACCACGAGCCGCTGAGCAACGCCGCGCTCCGCGAGGAGCCGCGCCACGAGGCCGCCCACCGCGCCGGTCGCGCCGGTGACGCCGAAGAGCTCGCGGGTGGCGGTCACGTCAGCGCCCGCCGGACCCGGTCGCCGAGGAGCTGCAGTCGTTCGAGCGGCTCCCGGCTGAAGACGAACCGGACGTGCCGCGGCGCGACCGTCTCGCCCCACACCGTCATCGGGGTCGCCGCCACCTTCTGCTCGAGCAGCCTCCGCGACGCCTCCGGTGCCGGGACATCCATCGCCTCGGTGTCGAGCAGCAGCGCCCAGCCGCCCGCCGCGGGCACCGCGGGGAGCCCTTGGAGCTCCGCCACGACCGCGTCGCGGCGACGCTGGAGCTCGTCGACTGCCGCCGCGAGGTCGGAGGGATCGGACCGGAGCGCCGCGAGCGCCCCCGCCTGGCAGAAGCCGCTCGCGACCAGACCGTTGTAGACGTGCACGACCCCGATGGCATCCGCGGTGTCCGCCTCGGCGACGGTCCACGCGACCCTCCACCCGATCATCCGGTATTCGGTCGAGACGGCCCCGAGCGTGACGGTCCGGTCGCGCATTCCCGGCAGCGACGCGGGATGGACGATCGGGCGGCCGTCGAAGACGAGGCCCTCCATCAGCGACCAGTACAGGAGGTGCAGGGACCGGTCGACGACGAGGTCGCGGATCGCCTCCCACTCCTCCCGCGTGAAGACCATCCCCGACGGGAACGTCGGGTTCTGGAGGAACAGCGCCTTCGTCCGCGGCGTGACCGACGCCCGGAGGCTGTCGAGGTCGAGACGCCACTCGCCGCCGGAGGGGTCGCAGCGCGCGAACTTCGGGATGCCGCCGGCGAGCCTGACCCGGTTGATCATCCCGGCGTACGTCGGGTCGGTAAGGACGACCTCGTCACCCGGATCGGTGGTCGCCAGCAGCGCGTCGACGAGGCTGGTGCCCTCGGTCGCGTTGATCACGATCTCGGAGCCGGGGTCGTAACGGACGCCGCTGCGGCGCTCGACATGGTCGGCGACCGCCTCCTTCAGGTCGCCCCGGCCGCTGAACGGGAGCCAGCTGCTGTACGCGATCTTGCCGACCGCCTCCCGGGTCGCGTCCACGACGCCCGGTGGAGGAGGAAGGTCCGTGTCGAGGTTCTCCATGCGGAGGATCTCAGGGTCGTCCCCCGCGGCCGCAGCGACCTTGTCGATCCCGAAGCCGGGGACGTCGTCCAACCGCCGCGCGCGCATGGGCTTCCTTCCGTTCGGGAACCTCGAGGAACGTCCCGCAGGGGAGACGCGCACTCGAGGTGAGCGCCGTCCCCGCAGGAAGCGCAACCTACCGCGCGGCCGCCTTCTTGTACTGGCGCACGGACAGCGGGACGAAGATCGCCAGGATGATGCCCACCCAGATGATCGTGTAGAGGATCGGGTTGTCCAGCGACCACGCGTCGGGTTGGGGCATGCCGCCGGTGTTCCCGAACGCCTCCCTCGCCGCCTGCGCCACCGACGACACCGGGTTCCACTCGGCGAAGGTCTCCAAAGGACCGGGCAGCGCGTCGCTGCGCACGAACGTGTTGGCGATGAACGTCATCGGCATGATGAACATGAACGACGCGTTGTTCACGACCTCGACGTTCGAGACCTTCAGCCCGACGTACGCCATGATCCACGAGATCGCGTAGGAGAACAGCAACAGCAGCAGGAAGCCGCCGATCGCCTCGAGTATCGACGTCCTGACGCGCCAGCCCACCACGAGCCCCGTCATCGACATCACGAAGATCGACGTCGAGTTGTAGAAGATGTCGCTCGCCGTACGACCGACGAGCACCGCCGACTGCGCCATCGGCAGCGAGCGGAACCGGTCGATGATCCCCTTCGTCATGTCGTCCGCCAAGCCGGCGCCGGTGAACGTGGAGCCGAACACGACCGTCTGCGCGAAGACCCCCGCGATCAGGTACTCGCGGTAGTTCACGCCCGGGATCTCGATCGAGCTGCCGAAGACGTACCCGAACAGCAGCACGAACATGATCGGCGACATCGTCGTCCAGATGAGGACCTCCGGGATCCTCTTGATCTTGATCAGGTTCCGCTTCGCGACGACCGCGCCGTCGCCGAGAGCGAGAGCCAGCGAGCTCATCCAACCGCCTCCTTCTCTCTGGCGCGCTCCGCCTTTGCGTCGCGCGGCCCCTCGCCCGGCTCCTCCGCGACCTCCTCGGCCGCGTGGCCCGTGAGGGACAGGAACACGTCGTCCAGCGTCGGCCGCCGCAGCCCGATGTCCACGACCTTCACGCTCGCGTCGGACAGCCGGTCGAGGACGTCCCGCAACGAGTCGACCCCACCGGCGACGCCGCCGGAGATCCGGCGCGTCTGCTCGTCCACCTGGACGTCGCCGACGGCGAGCGGCTCGAGCACCGCCCGGCCTGCGGGGATCTCGGCCGCGCTCGCGACGACGAGCTCGATCCGCTCGCCTCCGATCTGCGTCTTCAGCTCGTCCGCGGTCCCGTGCGCGATCATCCGCCCCCGGTCGATGACGACGATGTCGTCGCAGAGCCGGTCGGCCTCCTCCATGTACTGCGTCGTCAACAGCACCGTCGCGCCCCCGCGGACCAGCCTCTGGATCGTCTCCCACATCTGCGAGCGGCTGCGCGGGTCGAGGCCTGTCGTCGGCTCGTCGAGGAAGATGACGTCCGGCTCGGCCACGAGGGCTGCGGCGAGGTCGAGACGGCGGCGCATCCCGCCCGAGTACGTCTTCGCCGGGCGGTCGCCTGCGTCGACGAGGTCGAACGCCTGGAGGAGCTCGCGCGCCCGCTCCCGCGAGCGGCGTTTGCCCAGGTGGTAGAAGCGCCCCACCATGTCGAGGTTCTCGAACCCGGTGAGGTGCTCGTCCACGGCGGCGGTCTGCCCCGACAACCCGATCTTCTCGCGCACCTTGTCGGGCTCGCGCCGGACGTCGAGGCCCGCGACCTCGACCGCGCCCTCGTCGGGCTCGAGCAAGGTCGTGAGGATCCTGACGGCAGTCGTCTTCCCGGCGCCGTTCGGGCCGAGGAGGCCGAGGACCGTCCCCTTCGGGACGACCAGGTCGAGGCCGTCCAGCGCGACGACGTCGCCGTAGCGCTTCACCAGCCCCTGCGTTCTGATCATGTGGGTCACTGTGCGGGTCCCTCCTGATCCGTCGGTGTTCACGACTCCGCGACTGCGGGGCAGAGCGCGCGGTCGTGCACTGCGGCCTCTGCCGGTGTCTCGGCGGTCTCCTCGGCACGCGGTGCCCGGACGTTTCGCAGGAGACCGGCGACGAGGATAGCGACGCCGACCGCGATCACCGCGCCGGCGGTAGCCGAGATGTGTAGCCCCTGCGCGAACGCGTCGAGCGCGGCGCCGGCAAGCCCCTGCCCGACGTCACCCGGCAGTTCCTGCGCCACCGCGAGCGCCCCGCCGAGCGTGTCCCGGGCGGCTTCGGCAGCGGCCAGGGGCACGTCCGGCGGCAGGGCGTCGGTCACGCCCCCGCGATAGACCGCGGTGCCGATGCTCCCCAGCAGCGCGATCCCGAGGGCGCCTCCGAGCTCGGCCCCCGTCTCGGAGATCGCCGACGCCGCTCCCGCGCGCTCTGCCGGCGCCGTCCCCACGATCAGGTCGGTGGCGAGGATGAAGACCGGCCCCAGCCCGAGCGAGAACACGACGGTTCCCGTGACGACCGTCGCGAGCCCCGACGTCGCGCCGACCTGCGTCAGCACGCTCAGACCGGCGGCGGCGAGCAGGAGCCCTCCGGCGACGCCGAACGCGGGCCGGACGAGCCGCGACACCTTCGGCGCCAGCATCGACCCGGCGATGACGGCCAGCGAAGAGGGAAGCGACCACAGCCCCGCGTTCAGCGGTGTCAGCCCGACCACGAGCTGCAGGTACTGGGCGACGAACAGGAACGTCCCGAAGGCGATGAAGCCCGTCAGCGTGTTCGACATCACCGAGACGCTGAATGCCGGGATCCGGAACAACCGCAGGTCGATGAGCGGATCCTCCAGCCGCGTCTGCCGCCGGACGAAGGCGCCGCCGAACACGAGCCCGGCCGCCACGGCCGCGGCCGCCGTCGCACCGGCGCCGCCCTGGGCGAGCTGCTTCAACCCGTAGATCACCGGCAGCACCGCGCCGAGAGAGAGGAAGACGCTCGTCAGGTCGAGCCTTCCGGCCCCCGGGTCGCGGAACTCCGGCAGAAGCCGCGGACCGAGCACGAGCAGGACGCCCATCACGGGGACGTTGATCAGGAAGACCGAGCCCCACCAGAAGAACTCGAGCAGGACGCCGCCGACGAGCGGGCCGAGGGCCCCGCCGACCGCGAAGCTCGTGCCCCAGACGCCGATCGCGGTCATGCGCTGGTGCGGGTCGTGGAACATGTTCCGGATGAGCGACAGCGTCGAGGGCGCGACCGTAGCTCCGGCGATGCCGAGCAGCGCCCGTGCCGCGATCAGCATCTCGGCGCTCGTCGAGAAGGCCGCGATGACCGACGACGCGCCGAACGCCGCCGCCCCGGTCAACAGCACGCGGCGCCGGCCTATGCGGTCGCCCAGCGTGCCCATCGTTATCAGGAAACCCGCGACCATGAACCCGTAGATGTCGGTGATCCACAGGAGCTGCGAGCTCGTGGGCTCGAGGTCGCGCGTCAGCGACGGGACCGCGAGGTAGAGGACGGACAGGTCCATCACGTAGAGCAGGCACGCGAGGGAGATGACGGCGAGGCCGATCCACTCCTTGCGCCCCGCCCTCGGGGCGGCGCCGTCGTCTTGTCGTGGCACGTTCATCACCTCCGGCTGAGTCGTTTTGCAGTTTCGACCCCGGCTGTGACGGAAACTCATCGCGCCGCCGGTGAATTCCGTCTGGGCGGCGTCGTAGTGTTGACCGCCATGAGCGAGATAACGGCACCCGCGACCACCAGACCGGCATCCGGCGCGCTGGACGCCCAGCTCGAGCGGCATCGCGTCGAGCTGACGGCCTACGCCTACCGCATGCTGGGCAGCAGCTTCGAGGCGGAGGACGCCGTCCAGGAGGCCTTCCTCAGGGCGTGGCGGAGTCACGACGGGTTCGAGGGCCGGGCGGCCCTGCGCTCGTGGCTCTACCGGATCACCACGAACGTCTGCCTCGACATGCTGAACAGCCGGGGCCGGCGGGCCCGCCCGATGGACCTCGGCCCCGCGCAGAGCGCCGACACCGCGCTCCCGGACCCTCTGCCGGAGGTGACGTGGATCGAGCCGGTCCCCGACGAGCGAGTGGTCGCGGCCGGCGGCGATCCCGCCGAGGTGGCGGAAGCGCGCGAGTCCGTCCGGCTCGCGTTCGTCGCCGCGCTCCAGCACCTCCCCCCGAAGCAGCGTGCCGTGCTGATCCTGCGCGAGGTGCTGCGGTGGAAGGCGGCCGAGGTCGCCGACCTCCTGGAGACGTCGGTCCAGTCCGTCAACAGCGCCCTGCAGCGCGCGCGGGCGGCCCTTGCGGAGGCGAACGTCGAGGCGACGCGGACGCCCGAGCCGATGGACGACGAGCAGCGCGCGCTGCTCGCGCGCTACGTCGACGCGTTCGAGCGCTACGACATGAAGTCGCTAACGTCGCTGCTGCACGAGGACGCCACGTGGTCCATGCCCCCCTACGACCTCTGGCTCCAGACGCACGAGGACATCGTCAAGTGGTGCCTCGGCCCCGGCGCGGGCTGCGAGGGCTCGCGTCTCGTGCCCACGAGCGCGAACGGAGCACCGGCCTTCGCCCAGTACAAGCCGTCGCCGGACGGGGGCCTCGCGCCGTGGTCGCTGCAGGTGCTCGAGATCTCGGACGGGAGGATCTCAGGGATCATGTTCTTCCTCGACACCGAGCGGGTCTTCCCGCTATTCGGGTTCCCGCCCCGGCTCGAGCGCTAGCGCCGACTCCGGGGGCAGCACGTCGCACAGCCCCGCCAGGTCGAGCAGCTCCCTCAGCTCGCCGGAGGCGCCGCGCAACCGGACCTCGCCGCCGCGCCTGCGAACGGTGAGCTGCAGGCGCGCCAGCGCGTCGACCGCGACGGCGTCCGGGGCGATCCCGCTCACGTCGCATACGACGATCTTCGAGGAGCCCTCTTCGAGCGCGTCGAGGACACCCCGGCACAGCCCCGGGATATCGAGGGGCTCGATCCGCCCGCTGACGACCACGACGACGGCGCTCTCCTTTCGGTGACTCTCCTAAGGAAAGACCTGTCAGCCGGCTGAAATTCATCGGTCAAGGCTACGAGCGCATCTGGGAGCAGCGGTTGGAGCAGCGCGCCGGTTACGGCGCTTCCCGGACGGCTCGCTTCGCCTTGTCCTCCCATGTGTCCACGTAGCGGCGCGCGATCTCACGGAGCTTGACGTTCGCCGTCTGCGAGACCTTGACCAGCTTCGTGAACGCCTCCTCCGACGTGAGGCCTTCGTGCGCCATCAACAGTCCGGTCGCCTGGCCGATCATCTTGCGCGTCTGGAGGCCTTCTTCGAGCTGTGCGACCTGTGCCTTCTCCTGGGCATGCGTCAGCGCGTTCGCGAGAGCGACGCCGGCCTGTGCCGCGAACACGGTTCCGGTCGCTACGTCGTCGTCGTCGAACGCGTTCGTCTTCGTCGACGTCAGGTTCAGGGCCCCCAGCGCGTCCTCGTGCACCTCGAGGACGTAGGCCAGCATGCTCCTGACGCCCGTCTCCTCAGCGGCCCGTTTCGAGAACCGCGGCCACGTCTCGTCCCGCTCCATGTCCGGGATGCGGAAGGTCTCGTGCTTCTCGATCGACGAAAGGCAGGGGCCCTCGCCGATCTCGTACTGGACCTCGTCGATCCTGTTGCCGACCTCGGCGGTGGCTGCAACGGTCTCGATCTCGCGCTTGCGGACGAGGCTCACGCTGCAGTGGTCGGCGCCGTCGATCGCGTGGACGGCGAGCCCGGCGATGCGCTGGGACGTGGTGGAGACGTCTTCGTCCGCGAGCACGAGCTTCGACAGGGCCTCGATCCCTTCGATCAGCTCCCGCGGATACTGCGCGTCCGACCCGCCGGTCATCCCCAAGCCCCCTTCTCGAGCCGTGATCCGAACCCTACTGCGACGGCGGAAAACGGGTTCTGAGGCTAGGATTCGGGGAACGGCGACTCCCTCGCCCGACCTCCGCTCCGGCGCCCACGCCGTCGGCTCCGAGGAGGTAAAGGGGACCACGAGTTCTCGGGAGCCGGTTGTCGTACCCCTTCCGGCGGGACGATGGGAGCGTGGGCCCCGTCGTCACGCCGCGGAGAGGGAGCGAGCGATGACCAGGCAGAGATCCTTCAAGGAGCGCATCCGCGCACGCATGGAGAAGACCGGCGAGAGCTACGCGACCGCGCGTCGCCGGCTCGTCGAGAAGGCCGAGGCCGACGCGCGCAAGCGCCGCACACCGCAGACGATCGCGGCACACCGGCCGAAAGAAGAAGCCGTCAGGTCGGCGACGGGGCGGCCGCTGGACGAGTGGTTCGGCCTGTTGGACTCGTGGGGCGCGACCGATCGAAGTCACACGGACATCGCTCGCTGGCTCGTCGACGAGCACGGCGTCGACGGGTGGTGGTCGCAGTCGCTGACCGTGAGCTACGAGCAGGAGCGGGGCATGCGTGCTCCCGGCCAGAGGGCGGACGGGACCTACAGCGTGACCGCGAGCAAGACCGTCGAGGTGCCGGTGGACGTGTTGTTCGAGGCGTTCGCGGACGAGGCGAAGCGCGAGCGGTGGCTCGGCGACTACGAGCTCGCCGTCCGCACGACGCGCCCCGGGATATCCGTGACCGCGGCCTGGGAGGACGGCACGACGAGGCTGACGATCTCCTTCGTAGACAAAGCCGAGGCGAAGAGCCAGGTGGCGCTGGCGCACGAACGGATCCGGACCGCGCCGGAGGCGGACGAGATGAAGGCGTTCTGGCGCGAGCGACTGGGGGGGCTGAAGAAGGTGTTGGAGGGATAGCGCTGCGGTAAGAGGAGACCATGAGCAACGAGGCGACGGACCAGGAGAAGGCAAAGGAAGTCTTTCGCGACGTCGTCGCTAGGCTGGAGGACGCGGGCTTCGACTACGCGGTCGGCGGCGGCCTGTCGACCGACCACTGGACCCGCGGCGTGAGCACGATCGGCGACGTCGACCTCGTGATCCGCGAGGAGGACGGGCCCCCGATCCTGCAAGCGCTCGCGCGTTCGGGGTACGAGACCGCGGAGATGGACCGCTCCTGGCTGCACAAGGCCTTCAAGGACGAAGTCACGATCGACCTGATGTTCGAGCTGAAGAACGGCACGAGGTTCGACGAACGGTTCGAGGAGCATCGCAAAAGAGGCGAGCTCTTCGGCACGGTTGCGTACGTGATCGCTCCGGAGGACCAGGTCGCGTCGCTCACGGGGACCGTCGCCCGCGAGACCGTCGGACAGCATTGGTACAACATCGTCGACATCATGGCGAACAACGACCTCGACTGGGACTACCTCGTCGAGCGTGCCGAGTCGGTACCGCTGCGGATGCTGAGCGTCCTCTACTTCGCCATCTCCGAGAAGGTGCCGGTGCGCAAGGGCGTGATCGAACGGCTCCAGGAGCTCGCGGCGTCGTCTGAGGGCTAGACGGGATGGGAACGCGGGATCGGAGCGACCCGATCCGCTTCATGACGTTCAACCTCAGGTTCGACACCGTCCGCGACGGTCCGGCCGGGAACCGCTGGGGCGACCGGGTCGAGTCGGTCGTCGAGACCATCCGGCGGGAGCGACCGGATGTGATCGGCTTCCAGGAGGCGCTGGAGTCGCAGCTCTCGGACATGACCGCGGCGTTGCCGGACCACCGGGGCGTGGGCAAGCCCAGAGACGTCGGCGACACCGCTGAGTACGTCCCGCTGTTCTTCCACGTCCACCGGTTCGAGCTCGAGGAGCAGGGCGACTTCTGGCTCTCGCCCACACCGGACGTCGAAGGAAGTCGGGGCTGGGACACCGACGCGCCCCGGCACTGCACGTGGGCCCGGTTGAGGGAACGTGGTTCGGACGTCGGGTTCGCCGCGTTCAACACGCACCTGGACGTCAAGGGATCGCTCGCGCGCCTCGAGGCGTCGAAGCTGATCGTTACGAAGGTGGCGGTGGCGCCGGGGGTCCCGGCGGTGGTGATGGGAGACTTCAACACCCCGGAGGGCTCGGAGCCCCTGGAGACTTTCTTCGCGGCGGGGTTTCGCGACACGTTCCGCGCCGTTCACCCGGACGCCGTAGACGTGCAGACGGTCCATCATTATCGAGACCTCTCGGGGCCGCGGAAGATCGACTTCATCCTGTGCGGCAAGCAGTGGGAGATCCTCGGCTCCGAGATCGTGCGGGAGCCGGCTGCGGGCCGGTTGCCGTCGGATCACTTCCCGATATGGGCGGACCTGATGGCCTCACCTACCCCGGAGGAGGAGTCGTGAAGCAGAGCATCCGCGTGGTGACGCTCGGCGTGGACGATCTTCGGCGGAGCAGAGCCTTCTATTCCGATGGTCTCGGCTGGACGCCGCTGCGGGATCTCGGGGAGATCGTCTTCTACCAGGCGGGGTTCGGGCTCCTGCTGGCGATATGGCCGCTGCAGGACCTGGTCGGCGACGTGGGGGCCCCTCTCACCCCCGGCTCCTCGTTCAGCCTCGGCCACAACGTCGACTCGCGGCAAGAGGTGGACGAGGTGATCGACCGAGTGCGGCGCGCGGGAGCGAAGATCCTTAAGGAACCCCGGGACGCGCCGCTGTTCGGCGGCTACCAGGGTTACTTCTCCGATCCCGACGGCTACTTGTGGGACGTGGTCTACAACCCGGGCCTGACGGTCGCGGAAGACGGCACCGTGGCGCTCTGACCGCCAGCGCTAGGTCCTCGAGCCGGTGTCGGCCTGCTCTCTGTCGGTCACGTCTATCTCTTTCCGGCCGCCGTCCCAGTCGTTGCGCTGAACGGATCCGAGGGGGCGGCTGCGGTCGCCGAGCTGGCCGTCGATGCCCGACTCGAACAGCGTCGTGAACTCCTCCGGCAGCTGGTCGACCGCCTTCCGGATGGTTCCGTCGCCGACGGCGTCACGCATGACGTCGATGACCGCGCGAGCGTGGAAGACGGCTTGCGGCGCGTCCGCTCCGGACTTCTCGCCGATCCGGTCGAGGAACTCGTTCAGCGTCAGACGGTCGAACTTCTCGGTCGAGGCCGTGAGGTGCCGGCCGATCTCCGGCGGTAGCTGAGCGGCGAGATTGTCGGGAGCCCCCAACCGCTCGCCCAGGGTCTCGAGAGTCGCCCGGGTCGCTCGCTCGGCGTCCCCGCGCGAGGGGAGCTTCGCTCGATGCTGGACCTCACCGATGAACTCGTCGTGCCTCATCACCCCGCTCCTTCCGTGTCGTTTCCTCCTATGTCCGATCAGTGTGCCGAACAGATGTACCCATCGAGCCACTGCGATAACCGTCGGAGCTCGAACCGCCGATGAATTCGGAGGCCCCGGATCGTCCAAGTGGATGGCAGAGTGCTTACCGGCTGTTTCTCAGGAGGTGGACCGTGAGAAAGATCATCGCAAGCCTGTTCATCTCGCTCGACGGCGTCGTCGAGGCGCCCGACCAGTGGCACTTCCCCTACTTCAACGACGAGATGGGTGCTGCCGTCGATCGAGTCCTCGGCGGCGCCGACACCCTGCTCCTCGGTCGCAAGACCTACGACAGCTTCGCCGGAGCATGGCCGGAGCGGGAAGCCGCGGGAGGCGAGGACGCCGAGTTCGCGAAGGTCCTCGGCGACGCGCGGAAGATCGTCGTGTCGAGCCAGGACCTCGACTTCACGTGGCGGAACTCGGAGCAGTTGAAGGGCGAGCTCGCCGACGCGGTCGCGGCCCTGAAGAACGAGCCGGGCGCCACGCACATCGCGATGAGCGGCTCGCCCTCCGTCGTGCGCCAGCTGCTCGACGCCGGGCTGCTGGACGAGCTGCACCTGTTGGTGCATCCCATCGTCGTCCGCAAGGGCATGCGGCTCTTCGACGAGGGTGAGGGACTGATCCCGCTGACCCTGATCTCTTCCGCGACCTTCGAGACGGGTGTGCTGGAGCTCGTCTACGGGCGAGCCGCAGCGACCGGCGACGCGACCTATGACGACGCGAAGGTCCACCTGCCGCAGCATTGATTCGGCGACAAGCTCACCTGCGGGCGCCGACGTGTATGGACGCGAGGTGGTAACAAGAGCGCTTCGAACGGACCGTCAACTCGATGGGGGCACGCGATGAGCAACAAGGCAGTGGTGAGCCTTTCGACGGGGCTGGAGGATGGCGAGAAGGTCACCGTGGCGTTTCTCGTCGCCGTGGGGGCCGCGGAAGCGGGCCGCCCGACGCTCATGTTCCTTACCAAGGAGGCGGTGCGCCTCGCGATCCCGGGCTTCGCCCAGGCCGTCGCTTGCGACGGCTGTCCTCCGCTTACCGATCTGATGGACCGATACGAGAAGGCCGGCGGCCGCTTGCTGATCTGCCCGATCTGCTTCGACGCGAAGAAGATCGACAAGGGGAGCCTGGTCGGCAACTCGGAGCTCGGAGGCACGGTGCCGATGTGGGAATGGATCGGCGACGAGGCCGCGACGACCTTCAGCTTCTGAGGCAGCCCCCGCAGGGGCGGGGTCATGCCCACTCTTGTCACTTCACGACATCGAACCGAAGGTGCGTGGCACCCGGCGTCTCGATCGAGCTTGCCCTCCGCAGCTCGATTCCCTCAGGGTCGAAGTCCTCGAAGAGCCCGACGCCGCCGCCGAGCAGCAGGGGGATCAGGTGGATCTGCATCTCGTCCAGCAACCCGGTCTTCAGGTACTGCCTGATGATGTTCGCTCCGCCCCAGACTCCGACGTTCTTGTCGCCGGCGGCAGCACGGGCCAGCTCGAGTGCGGCCTCGATCCCATCCGTCACGAACGTGTAGGTCGTACCGCCCTGCATCGGCAGGGGCTCGCGCGCTTCGTGAGTCACTACGAACACCGGCATCCCGAACGGTGGAGGATCCCCCCACGGCTCGAATCCGACGTCGAACATCCGCTTCCCGATCAGGACCGCCCCGGTCGACTCGTAGATCTCGTCCACGATCGCGGCGTCGGTCTCCGTCTTCGCGCCGAACCTCCAGTCGTGCAGCCGGCCGGGGTCGTCTCCCTCCAAAGGGCTTCCGACGCTTGCATTGGGATCGGTGATGAAACCATCGAGCGACATCGAGATCTCGGACGTGACCTTGCCCATGGCGGCCCTCCTCATCGCATCGTCTTTGAGCGTTAGACGTCTACCCGATAGGGAACTCATCGTCCGGCGGCTGGGTCCGGCTCCTCGGAGGTGTCACAGCCGGGGCTGCCGTCTTGTCTTGTTGGGTGAGGTATTCCTCGATAAAGGAGTCGATGATGAAGGTGTTCGTCGCAGGAGCGACGGGGGCGATCGGACGGCAGCTGGTGCCACGTCTGGTTGCCGCCGGTCATGAGGTTCATGGCATGACGCGTAGCGCGTCGAAGCAGGCGATGCTAGAGGAGCTGGGCGCGGTGCCGGTGGTGGCGGACGCGCTCGATCCCGATCAGGTCGCGGACGCCGTGGGAAGGGCGAAGCCGGACGTCATCGTCCATCAGCTCACTGCACTTGCAGGGGAGGGCATGCGTGACCTCAAGCGCCGCATCGCAACGACCAACCGCCTGCGGACCGAGGGGACCGATCACCTGCTCTCGGCCGGACAGGCGCTGGGGGTGCGGCGGTTCGTCGCGCAGAGTGTTGCCCTATACGCGCGCACCGGCGGACCGGTGAAGAGCGAGGACGACGCGCTTGACCTGACGCCCCCGGGCAGACAGCGTGAGGCGGCGGCCGCGCTGGTTCATGTCGAGGAGGCGGTCCTCGGTGCGGAGTGGACCGAGGGCATCGTGCTGCGCTACGGCGGCTTTTACGGCCCCGGGACGGGGATGGGGCCCGGGGGGGACATGCACGAGATGATCCGCAAGCGTAGGTTCCCGCTGGTCGGCGACGGCGGCGGCGTGTGGTCGTTCATCCACATCGCGGACGCCGCGGAGGCGACGGTGGCGGCGGTCGAGCACGGCAGTCGCGGGGTCTACAACGTCGTCGACGATGATCCCGCCCGGGTCGCCGAGTGGCTGCCGGCCCTGACGCAGATGCTTAGCGGCAAGAAGCCGCGGCGCGTGCCTCGGTTCGTCGTGCGGCTGGCGGCCGGGGAGTTTGGTGTGCTGATGATGACCGAGGCCCGCGGTGCCTCCAATGCAAAGGCCAAGCGCGAGCTCCGCTGGAGCCCGGCGCATCCGAGCTGGCGGCAGGGATTCGCAGCGGCATGACGGATCGCGAGCGACTGCTCGACGAGCTGCGGCCGGTCTCCTTCGCGATCGCCTACCGGATGCTCGGTAGCGTGTCCGAGGCCGAGGACGTGGTGCAGGAAGCTCTGCTGCGGTTTGATCACGCGCTCCAGGGCGGCGAGCAGATCGCATCGCCGCGCGCGTTCATCGCGACCGTGACCACCCGGCTGGCGATAAACGAGCTACGTTCCGCGCGTGCCCGTCGCGAGAGCTATGTCGGCGAGTGGTTACCGGAGCCGATCATCACCGACGGCGACGATGATCCGGCCCGGCACGCCGAGACGGCCGATTCGCTGTCGCTGGCGATGCTGGTGCTGCTGGAGAGCCTCTCGCCCGAGCAGCGTGCCGTGCTGCTGCTTCACGACGTCTTCGACTACGGATATCCGGAGATCGCGGCGATCGTCGGCAAGAACGAGGACAACGTGCGGCAGCTCGCCACCCGCGCGCGACGTCACGTCGAGCAGCGGCGGCCCCGCTTCCAAACGACGCGAGAACAGCGCGACGAGCTGGCACGGCGATTCTTCGCCGCCGTAGAGCACGGCGATCTCGGTGGACTCGAGGCTCTGCTCGCTCACGACGTGGAGATGACCTCCGACGGCGGCGGCAAGGTTCCGGCGCTCGCACGGCCGCTGCGCGGACGCAGCCGGGTCGCGGGCATGCTGGTCACCGGGCTCCGCCAGTTCGCCCGCCTTCCAGGCGCGTCGTTGCGTTCTGTCGAGGTCAACGGCGGCCCGGGAGCGCTCTTTCTCGATGAACAGGAGCGGCTGATCGGCGTGCTGGCGCTAGATGTCGCCGGTGGTCAGATCACAAGCGTCAGCTCGATCTTCAACCCCGACAAGCTGGCACACCTCGGGCCACTCGCCGACTTCGAATCGTTACTGCGGGAGTTGAAGACCGGTCCGCGGCCTGCCAGATGACACGGCGAACGGTTTTCGACCGCCGGGTCAGTCCCGAATGTCGCGGCGGACCGCGATGAGTTTCCACTCATGATCCGGTCTCAGTAATGAGAGCGAGGAGGAAACCTTGACCACGGCGGCCCCGACCGTCACCGACCACGACGACTTCGAGCGACGGCTCCTCGAGCTGCGCAAGCGCGAGAAGGCACACACCCGCGCGGGCGACGCGATCGCCGCGGCCCGGCGCCGGCTGCCCATGACGGAGGTGCCGCCCGACACCACCGTCGTCGGCCCCGCCGGCGCGGTCCCGTTCGGCGACGTCTTCGAGGGGCGCGACGAGCTGGTCGTCTACAGCCACATGTTCTACGACGGGAAGCCATGGGAGTGGCAGTGCGAGGGCTGCACCAGGAACTCCTGGAATATGGGGGACGCCGCCGACGCGGCCT
>JALZFC010000011.1 GCA_030861725.1 Actinomycetota bacterium
CCGGACGGTCGCGCGGGAGGTGCTCGACGCCCGCGCCGCCGTGGCCGCGCGTCTGCGCCGCGCCGGCGCTGTCGTGGTCGACGTCCCGCCCGACCGGCTCTCGGCCGCGTGCGTCGCGGAATACCTGCGGGCGAAATCGCGGGCGAGGGTCTAGGCGGCCGCGGCCCCCGAGACCCTCCGGCGGCCCCGCCACCACACGAGGCCCCAGTAGACGGCGCCCAGCGAGAACCCGACTGCGACCGCTCCCCCGACGCCGGGGCCGGCCGGGGTGACGAATCCCTCCACGAGCCCCGCGAGCACGAGCCACGGCATCGTCCCGAGGACGATCTCGACCGACCGCCGGGCCTCCGACGCGAGCGCCTCGCGGCGCGGCATCGTCCCCGGCTCGATCAGCCCCCAGCCCATCCGCAGCCCCGCGGCGGCGGTGACGACGATGCACGAGAGCTCGAGGACGCCGTGGGCGGTGACGAGCTCGACGAACGGGAGCGCGGCTCCCGCGTCGATGGCGAGACCCCATACCGCTCCGAGGAACGCGCCGTTGTAGACGAGGACGAACGCGGTCCCGAGGCCGGCGAGGACCCCGCCGGCGAAGGCGAGGAACGTGACCCGGATGTTGTTGGTGAAGATCGCGGAGGCGGACGCGGCCTGCTCGACCACCGGGATGCCGAGGTCGCCGCCGGTCGGGGTCGTCGCGTCGGTGAAAGGCTCCGGGACCATCCCCGCGGCCGCGGCGGGGTCCGTGACTCCCCACAGCACCGCCAGCAGCATCGGGAGCAGCAGCAGCGCGGCGGCGACCGTCAGGAACCACGGCCGCTCCGCCACGCGCCGCCAGTAGGTGGTCCGGAAGAACTCGACGACGCTCCCGCGCCGGACCGGCGCGTCGTAGACGAGGTGGCGCGCACGCGACACGAGCGTCTCCAGACGGGCCTGCACGGGGTCCCCCGGCCACTGCCGGCGCACCAGCGCGAGGTCGGCGGCGGCCGCCCGGTACAGCGTGCCGAGCTCGAGGACGCCGTCGGCTCCGAGGCGCTCCGGCCGGCCGCGGGCGCGGTCGACCGCCGCCTGGAGTCGCTCCCAGTCGCTTTGCCGGTCGTGGAGGAAACGTTCTAGTTTCATCGGTATGGAGTTAGAGGACAAGGTAACCATCACCACGGCGGAGGGCGTGACGCTCGAGCTCCCTCTCGCCGGGGTCGGCTCGCGCGCCATCGCCGCTCTCGTGGACACCGCGATCAAAGGCCTCCTCACGATCGGCGTGATCGCCGCCCTCGCCGGCGGCACGGCGGCTCTCGACGCGCTCGGCGGTTCCGGGACCGACGGCGACGGCAGCGTCTTCGTCGCCATCGCGCTCGCCTTCGTCGCGATCTTCCTGGTGAACTTCGGGTACGACGTCCTCTTCGAGACGCTCGCGTCGGGGCGCACCCCCGGCAAGCGGTGGACGGGGCTGCGGGTCGTCCGCGCCGGCGGCGGGCCCATCTCGTTCGTGCCGAGCGCCGTTCGCAACCTGGTGCGGATCGTCGACGCGCTGCCGGGCGCGTACGCGATCGGCCTGATCGCGATCCTCGTCAGCTCGAAGAACCAGCGGCTCGGCGACATGGCAGCGGGGACGCTCGTGGTGCGGAAGCGCTCCGCGGCCGCTCAGGCTCCGGCGTGGGCGACCGTCCGCGTCGCGGCCGAGCCACCCGGCGCTCTCGACGTCAGCGCGATCACCGGCGAGGAGCTGGCGACCGTCCGCGCGTTCCTCGACCGGCGGCCGACGCTCACCGCGGACGCGCGCTCGAAGCTCGCCTGGGAGCTGGCCGAGCGGCTCAAGCCGCGCGTCGGCGGGGTGCCCGGCGAGCAGCACCCCGAGGTTTTCCTCGAGCAAATCGCTGCAGCGAAGGCCGCGACCGGCTAGCGTTCACCCCCAACGCAGGCAAGCAGAGGAGGCGGCATGGCTCAGGTCCCACAGCAGCCCGTTCCCCAGACGGCCGGAGGCGGCGGACCGTCCGGACCCCGCGCGGGCTTCGGAGCGCGGTTGGGCGCGTTCCTGATCGACGTCATCATCCTCGGTGTCGTCGGCGGCATCGTCGGCGCGATCTTCGGCGCCAAGCCCGGCGAGTTCAACGGGAGCTCCCAGGCGATCAACACGCTCATCGGGCTTGCGTACTTCATCTACTTCGAGGGCGGCGCGACCGGTCAGACGCTCGGCAAGAAGGTCCTCAACATCCGCGTGATCGACTTCGCCACGGGCGGGGCGCTCGGGTACGGGAAGGCGACGGGACGCTACTTCGCCAGGATCCTCTCGACGATCCCGATCGCCCTCGGGTACTTCTGGATGCTGTGGGACAAGGAGAAGCAGACGTGGCACGACAAGCTCGCCGGCTCCGTCGTCGTCCCGACTTCTTCCTATCCGGTCCAGACCTAACCGGAAGAACCGTCCAGGGCGCGCCGGTAGCGGAACTCCGGCGCCCCGATGCACAGCTTGTCGTCGCGGCCGTCGGGCTCGAAACCCAGCGCGCGGTAGAAGGCCTGCGCCCTCTCGTTGCTCTGCACGACCCAGAGGACGCCGGTCCGGAAGCCACGAGCCCGGAGGTCGACGGCGACGTGCTCCATGAGCCGCCTGCCTGCACCCCGTCCCCACGCGTCGGGGTGCAGGTAGAAGCCGTAGACCTCCGCGGCCGAGCGCGGGTCGAGGTCCTCGTCGCGGGCGGGGCCGTAGCGCGAGTACCCGACGACCTCGGCGGCTTCCTCGACGACGGCGACCGTGACGCCCGCGGCGTCGGGCCGTTCGATCTCGGCGTGCCACTCCCCCGTCAGACGCTCCTCGGTCAGGGCGTCCAGGGCCTCGTCGGCGATCACGCCGCGGTACGCGGCGTTCCACGACGCGACGTGCACGCGCGCTATGGCCGGCGCGTCGCCCGGCGTCGCCTCACGTACGTTCATCCAGAGCTCCTGCGACGTAGTCGATGCAGCGGGTGAGCTGCTCGACGTCTTCGGGGTCGATCGCCGTGTACATGGCGATGCGTAGCTGGTTGCGCCCGAGCTTGCGGTAGGGCTCGGTGTCGACGATGCCGTTGGCGCGCAATGCCGCGGCAAGCGCGCGGGCGTCGACGCCCTCGAAGTCGATCGTCCCGACGACGGGGCTCCGCTGCGCCGGGTCCGGCACGAACGGCGTGGCGAACGGCGACCGGTCCGCCCACGAGTAGAGGATGTCGGCCGAGCGGGCGCAGCGGCCGACCGCCCACTCGAGGCCTCCGTTCGCGAGCATCCATTCGACCTGCTCGACCATGAGGAACAGCGTCGCGAGCGCCGGCGTGTTGTAGGTCTGGTCCTTCCGCGAGCTCTCGAGCGCGAGCGAGAGGTCCAGCGAGGCCGGCACGTACCGGGCCGACGCGGACACCTCGTCGATGCGCGCGAGGGCGGCCGGCGAACACAGCGCGACCCACAGCCCGCCGTCGGACGCGAAGTTCTTCTGCGGCGCGAAGTAGTAGCAGTCGAACTCCCGGGGGTGGACGGGCAACCCTCCCGCAGCCGAGGTCGCGTCGACCGCGACGAGGCCGTGAGGAGCCACCCTCGTCACCGGCATCGCGACTCCGGTCGAGGTCTCGTTCTGCGTCAGCGCGTACAGGTCCGCCGCGTCGGACGGGACCGGCGGCGGGTGCGTCCCCGGCTCGGACTCGACGATCTCGGGGTCGTGGAGGTGCGGAGCAGAGCGCGCCGCGGCCGCGCACTTCGACGAGAACTCGCCGAACACGTAGTGGCGGCTCCGCGACCGGACCAACCCGAACGCGAGCGCGTCCCAGAACAGCGTCGCGCCGCCGTTGCCGAGGACGACCTCGTAGCCGTCGGGGAGCCCGAACAACGTCCCCAGGCCTTCCCGCAGGCGGCCGACCGTCGAGCGGACGCCGCTCTGCCGGTGGCTCGTGCCGAGGTAGCCGGGGGCCGCGGCGGCAAGGGCGGCGACGGCCTCGGGACGCACCTTCGAGGGGCCGGACCCGAAGCGGCCGTCGCGCGGGCGCAGCTCGGGTGGGATCACGATCTCGGCGGGCAAGACACCTCCGGAAGACGGTCGTTGGTAGGGTCGGCAGGAGCCGAAAACTACCGCCTGAGCGAAAAGGGGCCGAGACATCGGGAAGCGCATCGGCGAGCGCGTCGGACGGATAACGGAGTCCTCGACCCTGGCGATCGACGCGAAGGCGAAGGCCCTCAAGGCCGCCGGTGAGAACGTCATCGGCTTCGGCGCCGGGGAGCCCGACTTCCCGACACCGGCGCACGTCGTCGACGCGGCCGCCGAGGCCGCCCACCACCCCGTCTACCACCGCTACACGCCCGCGGGAGGGCTGCCGGAGCTCCGTGCGGCGATCGCTCGCAAGACGCAACGCGATTCCGGCTACGCCGTCCAGCCCGAGCAGGTGCTGGTCTCGAACGGCGGCAAGCACGCCTTGTTCAACGCGTTCCTCACGCTGCTCGACGAGGGCGACGAGGTCATCGTCCCCGCCCCCTACTGGGTCAGCTATCCGGAGGTGATCCGGCTAGCGGGGGCCGAGCCCGTCGTGGTCCCGACGACGGAGGAGACGGGCTTCAAGGCCTCGATCGAGGACCTCGAACGGGCGCGGACGCCGGCGACGAAGATGCTGCTGTTCGTGTCGCCCTCGAATCCGACCGGCGCCGTCTATTCGCCGGACCAGGTCCGGGCGATCGGCGAGTGGGCCGTCGAGCACGGCATCTGGGTGCTCACCGACGAGATCTACGAGCACCTCGTCTACGGCGACAACGTCTTCTCGTCGATGCCGGTCGAGGTCCCGGACCTCGCCAACCAGTGCGTCGTCGTGAACGGGGTGGCGAAGACGTACGCGATGACGGGCTGGCGCGTCGGCTGGATGATCGCGCCGGCGGACGTCACGAGGGCGGCGGTGTCGCTGCAGTCGCACGCGACGTCGAACGTGTCGAACGTCGCGCAGGCCGCGGCCCTCGCGGCGGTCTCGGGCGACCTGAAGGCCGTCGACGAGATGCGCGAGGCGTTCGACCGCCGGCGCACGACGATCCACAAGATGCTGAACGAGATCCCGGGCGTCGTCTGCCCCGACCCCGAGGGCGCGTTCTACGTCTTCCCGTCGTTCCGGGGAGTCATCGGCAAGACGATCGCGGGGACGACGATCGAGAACGACACGCACCTCGCCGAGGTGATCCTGGAGAAGGCGAAGGTCGCGATAGTGCCGGGCGAGGGCTTCGGGGCCCCCGGGTACGCGCGGCTGTCGTACGCGCTGGGCGACGACGACATCCGCGAGGGCGTGGGCCGGATAGCCGATCTGCTGAGCTAAGGGGGCCGGACGCGACGGTGCCCGGGCCGTCGGACCCGGGCACCGTGACAAGCGTCGTTGCGAGATTGCTACTTCGTCTTGACCTCGAAGGCGTCTACACCGCGGGCCATGTCGTTCGTGTAGAGCTTGCCGTCGTGCCACAGCGCCGAATAGGTGCGGGAGTCGTCGGCCTGGTAGTGCGCGACCTCCGTCGGCGTGGCGCCGTCGGCGTTGATGACGCTCCAGCCCCCGGTGAACCACGTCACCGCGACGTTGTGCGTGCCGGGCTGCCAGTCGAGGCCGTGCGACAGGCACCACGACGGCACCCAGCCGGCGTAGTGGCCGATCGGCTCCGTCGCGCCGCCACCGCCGCGGGGCGGGGCGAAGCTGCCGACGAGCGTCGGGAGCTGCGGGTTCTCGATGTTGTAGATCCACACGCGGCCCGTCGGGCTGTTCCCCGTGGCGCACTCGTGGGCGGCGAACGCCTCGTCGTCGATGGCGAGGAGGCTGCCGTCCGAGCTGGCGACCGCGTAGTGCGAGTACTGGATCGCCGGGTTGTAGATCCGCGAGACGTTGACCGGGTTCAGCGGGTCGGACACGTCGAGGATCTGGACCTCACCGGTGCCGATCGCCCCGGCGCAGAACGCGAGCTTCGCGCCCTTGCTGATGCTGAAGGAGATGTCGTGGCAGTCGGTCGTGAGCGTCTTCGGCTTCGCGACGACCTCGGGCTTGGCCGGGTTCGACACATCGACGATCGCGGGGCCGGCGTTGGGGCCACCGCTCAGGCCGCCGCCCGCCGTGTAGACGAGCTCCTTGCCCGGGTACGGCTTGTGCGTGTGGTTCTTGCCGGTGTTGAGGGCGCCGAGGATCTTCGGCTTCTTGGGGTTGCGCACGTCGACGGTCATGAGGCCGTTGCCCGCCTGAGGAGCGCACTTGTTCGTCTGGAAGCTGACGACGATGAGGCCGGGTTTGACGACCTCGACGTCGTTGTCGTTGCCGGGGCAGTGCAGGAAGCCGACCTCTTTGGGCGTCTTGCCGGAGACGTCGTAGATGTGGACGCCGCCGTCCTCAGGGGTGGAGCCGCGACGGCCCTCGGGGCCGCCGTCCATGTGGCCGGAATAGACGTACTTGCCGGACGCGGCGAGCTCGGTCCCGCTGACGTGCGGGAACTGCGCGACGTGCTTGACGTTGTCGCTCTTCACCGGCTCAGCCTGTTCCGCGGCGCCGGCCGACGGAATCGCTGCGCCGAGTGCCAGGGCCAGGGCGGCCCCAACTACACGGAATGCCTTCAAGGTCGTTCCTCCTTGTCGTGTGCGCCGCGGATCGATCAGATCTGCTTGCGTAGAGATACGACGCAAGCCGACCGGCTCCTGCGAGGAGAAAGGGGCGTCGGGGCTAGCGCCCCCTGGCGGCGGCCCGCGCGAGGCCCACGAGGACCTTCAGGTCACGCCTGAAGATCCGGGCCATCAGGGGCTTGAACGCCGTCATGCCGACGGCGCCGAGGACGCCCAGCGGCGGGAGCAGCTCCTCGCGCCAGAAGACGTGTGTCCGGTTCCCCGCAAGCGGGGTCAGCTCGATCACGCCGCGGCCTTTGACCCAGCCGAGGTGCTCGATCCCGAGCCGCCGGGGTGGATCCCACTCCGCGATCCGGACCCTGTCGCGGGTCTTGATCCCACCGATCCGGATCGTCGCCTCGGCCTCGACCCCCACGCCCTCGCGCCGCTCCGAGACCACGACGAAGTCGCTCGCCTCCAGCATCCAGTCGTCCTGGTGCTCCCAGTCGGTCAGGAGGTCCCACAGGACCTCGGGAGGGCCCGGCGCGGTCTCGGCCATCTCGAGGACTACGGGACTACGGACGACCACCACGTTCACGACTCGCACGGCGGCTACGGCGAGAGCTTCTTGCGGAGCAGCTCGTTGACCATGCCGGGGTTCGCCTGGCCGCGCGTCTTCTTCATGACCTGGCCGACGAGGAAGCCGATCGTGTTCGTCTGACCGGCCCTCACCTTCTCCGCCGCGCCGGCGTTCTCGGCGATGGCCTCGTCGACCGCGGCCTCGATCGCGCCGGTGTCGGAGACCTGCTCGAGGCCCTTCTCCCGCGCGACGACCTCGGCGTCGGCTCCCGTCTCGAACATCCCGGCGAGCACGAGCTTCGCCTGCTTGCCCGAGACCTTCCCCGAGTCGACGAGCGTGACGAGCCCGGCAAGCTGCGCCGGCGCGATCTTCGAGCCCGCCAGCTCGATCCCGGCCTCGTTCAGGAGCCCGAAGAGGTCGGCGATGATCCAGTTGACGATCTTCTTCGCGTGGCCGCCGTAGGCGCGGGCGGCCTCCTCGAACCAGTCCGCCGTCGCCTTGCTCTGCGTCAGGATCGCGATGTCGGCCTCGCCGATGCCGTACTCCTCGGCGAACCGCGTGCGCCGCGCCGCCGGCAGCTCCGGCAGACCGTCGCGGACCCGTCCCACCCATTCCGCCCCCGGCTCGAACGGCACGAGGTCGGGCTCGGGGAAGTAGCGGTAGTCGAACGCGAACTCCTTCGTCCGGAGCGACGAGGTCGTGCCGGTCTTCTCGTCGAAGTGGCGCGTCTCCTGGATGAGGGTCTCGCCGGCGTCCAGCGCACGGCGCTGGCGCTCCTCCTCGTATTCGAGAGCGCGGCCGACCGACCGGATTGAGTTCATGTTCTTGACCTCGACCTTGGCCCCGAACTCCTTCTCTCCGCGCCGCCGCACCGAGACGTTCGCGTCGACGCGCATCGAGCCCTCCTCCATCCGGACGTCGGAGACGCCCAGGGATTCGAGCAGCGCCCGCAGCTCCGACGCGAACACCCGCGCCTCCTCGGCGGAGCGGATGTCGGGCTCGCTCACGATCTCGACGAGCGGCGTCCCCGCGCGATTGAAGTCCTCGAGCGAGTAGTCGGAGTCGGCGATCCGCCCGGCGCCGCCGACGTGGATCGACTTTCCGGTGTCCTCTTCCAGGTGCACGCGGTTGATCCCCACGCGCGTCCGGCCTCGGTCGGCCTCGATCTCGAGGTAGCCGGACGTTCCGAGCGGCTGGTCGTACTGAGAGATCTGGTAGTTCTTCGGCATGTCGGGATAGAAGTAGTTCTTCCGGTGGAACAGCGACGTCTGCGCGATGTCGCAGTTGAGCGCCAGGGCGATCCGGATCGTGTGCTCGATCGCCTTCTCGTTCGCGACGGGAAGCGAGCCCGGCAGGCCGAGGCAGACCGGGCACGTCCTCGTGTTGGGGTCGCCGCCGAACGCGACCGCGCAGCCACAGAACATCTTCGACGCGGTCGAGAGCTCGACGTGGATCTCGAGCCCCACGGTCGTCTCGTACAGATCCTCGACGGTCGTGCTCACAGCGGCGGCCGTCCCTCCGGGGAGTCGATCCATCCGAGGTCCTGCTCGAAGGCGTACGCGGCCCGGAGCATCGTCTTCTCGTCCAGCGACTTGGCGATGAGCTGCAGCCCGACCGGGAGCCCGTCGTCGGGCGACGTCCCGCACGGGACGCTGATCGCGGCGTTCCCCGCGAGGTTCACCGGGACCGTGAACACGTCGGACAGGTACATCGCGAGCGGGTCCGAGGTCCGCTCGCCGAGCCGGAACGCGGTCGTGGGCGAGGTGGGGCACGCGATCAGGTCGACGGACTCGTACGCCTTCGCGAGGTCGCGCGTGATCAGCGTGCGGACCTTCTGCGCCTTGCCGTAGTAGGCGTCGTAGTAGCCGGCCGACAGCGCGTACGTGCCGAGCATGATGCGCCTCTTGACCTCGGCGCCGAAGCCCTCCTCGCGCGTCTTCGAGGTCATCCGCACGATGTCGCCGGCGCCGCTCGCGCGGTGGCCGTACCGGACGCCGTCGTAGCGCGCGAGGTTCGACGACGCCTCCGCCGGCGCGAGCAGGTAGTAGGCCGACAGCCCGTACTCGAAGGACGGGAGCGACACCTCCTCCAAGGTCGCGCCGAGCTTCTCGAGCCGCCGGTACGCCTCCTGCACGCGCGTCAGCACCCCTGCCTGGGTCCCCTCGCCGCTCTCGAGCTCCGGCATGATCCCGATACGGAGCCCTGCCACGCCGTCCTCGATCCCGGTGAGGAAGTCGGGGGCGGCACCCGTGATGCAGGTGGAGTCCATCGGGTCACCTCCCGCGGCGAGGCCGAGGAGCGCGGCCGCGTCCTTGACCGTCCTCGTGATCGGCCCCGCCTGGTCGAGCGACGAGGCGAACGCGATCATCCCGTAGCGCGACACGAGCCCGTAGGTCGGCTTCACGCCGACGAGGCCGCACAGCGCGGCCGGCTGCCGCACCGAGCCACCGGTGTCCGTGCCCCACGTCCACGGCGCTCCGCCGGCGGCGACGAGCGCCGTCGACCCGCCGCTCGAGCCCCCGGGAACGCGGTCGGTGTCCCACGGGTTCCGCGACGGCCCGTAGCCGGAGTTCTCCGTCGACGACCCCATCGCGAACTCGTCCATGTTGAGCTTGCCGAGCATCGGGAGCCCGGCGCCGGAGCAGCGCGCGACGACCGTCGCGTCGTACGGCGGGACGAAGTCGTCGAGGATCTTGGAGCCGGACGTGCTGCGGACGCCGCGGGTGACGAACAGGTCCTTGTAGCCGACGGGCACGCCGTCGTACGGGGAGCGAGCGGCCCCCGTGGCGCGCCGCTCGTCGGCCGCGGCCGCCTCCTCGAGGGCCCGGTCCGGCGTCGTGGCGAGGTAGGCGTGGATCGATCCCTCCACCGCCTCGCCGCGGGCGACGAACGCCTCGGTCACCTCGGCCGCCGAGACGTCGCCGGCCGCGATCGCCGCCGCCAGGTCGACGGCGGGGGTCCAGATCAGCTCGTCCATCTAGGCGTCCTCGATGATCCGCGGGACCCGGATGCGGCCGTCCTCCACCTCCGGCGCGTTCGCGAGCACCTCTTCCGGCGATAGCGACGGCGTGACGGCGTCGGGCCGCATCGCGTTGCGGATCGACACCGAGTGTGAGGTCGGCTCGACCCCGTCCAGGTCGAGGGCCTGGATCCTGTCGGCGTGCTCGAGGATGTGCCCCAGCTCGACCCTCATCCGCTCGCGCTCCTCTTCGGTCAGATCGAGGCGCGCGAGGCGCGCGACGTGGTCGACTGCCGCCCGGTCGATGGCCATCGGGGAATCCTAGCCGTCGCGAAACCTCCTTCCTTATCCCGTTCCCGGTTGCTACGGTTCGGGCATGGCCTTCCCAAAGAACCTCCTCGCAGAGCACGAGAAGCTCGTCTTCGACCTGAAGCCCCACTGGGTCGCCCTGGTCCCGCCCGTCCTCTGGACGATCGCATTGATCGCGGCGCTGCTCTTCGGCTACCGCGCCGTCGACGCGATCTTCGACGAAAGAGAGCGGACGGCGGACATGATCTGGGGGGCGCTCGTGACGATCGCCTGGATCTATCTCGCGGTCGTGCCGGCGATGCGCCGGCAGTTCACTATGTTCGTGCTGACGACCGACAGGCTGATCACCCGTTCCGGGATCATCGCCAAGGAGTCGCGCGAGATCCCCCTCGAGCGCATCAACGACGTCACGTTCACGCAGTCTGTGATCGAGCGGATGCTGGGGGCCGGGGACCTGCTGGTCGAGTCGGCGGGCGAGCGGGGGCAGACGCGGATCACCGACGTCCGCAAGCCCGAGCAGGTCCAGCTGATGATCTACCGGCAGACCGAGGACAACAGCACGCGGATCGTCCAGGGCCAGGTGGGCGAGGTGATGGGGCGGCGCGAGGCCGCGGCCCCCGAGTCCGTGACCGACCAGCTCGAGGACCTCGGACGGCTCCGCAAGGACGGCGTGATCACGGAAGAGGAGTTCCAGGCGAAGAAAGCGGAGCTGCTGAAGCGATTGTGAGGACCGTCGACATTCGGAGCCGGCGGACTCCGTAACCGATCCGATTGCAGAGTGTCGAAACCGGCATCGGGCTGCTTCGACGGAGGTGATCGGCTATGGCAATGTCACGCTCTTCACGTACCGGGCTCGCGACATTCGCTTGCGCAACGCTGCTGCTGCCCGCCTGCGAGGGGCGCGGCTGCCGCGAGACCGAGATGGACGCGCTCGACGCCGCGCTGGTGGACGCGGGGGACGCGACCTCCTCCGCCGTCCTGGAGGCGCGGCTGACCTCGGCGCCCGGCCCCGTGCGAGGCAGGACCGTCGTCTTCAGCGTCCGCACCGGAAGCGGCGACTACGAGTTCGCCGGCTCCTCCGACACCGACGGCAACGGCGTCGCGCGCTTCGACCTCAAGGACGACCTCACGGAGCTCGTCGAGAGCGCGGACGCGGAGGCCTACCGTGCCGCGTTCCACGGCGACGGTCGCTACTGCTCCAGCCGGGACGTGGCCGACCTCGACCTAGTCGCGGCTCCCTGACTCGCCGGAGCCTTATCGTCGCGGGATGGACTTCGCGATCCCTCCCGAGTACGAAGAGCTCCGGCGCAACCTCACCGAGTTCGTCGAGCGCGAGCTCAAGCCCCTCGAGGCCGCCGAGCTCGACCCGGAGGAGGACGCCATCCCCGTCGAGCTGATCGACAGGGTCCGCCGGCGGTCGGCGGAGCTCGGCTTCTACGCCGCCGACTTCCCGGAGGACGTCGGCGGCAGCGGGCTCCCGCAGCTCGGGATGGTGCTGCTGCGCGAGGCCGCGCCGCTCACCGGGTGCCGCCTCGCCGGCTTCACGACGTACGGCCCCGAGGGTCCCACCGGACTGCTCCTCGCCGGCACCGACGAGCAGAAGAAGCGCTATCTCGTGCCGCTCGTGAACGCGGAGAAGTCCATGTGCTTCGCGTTGACGGAGCCGGACGCGGGCTCGGACGCGCAGAGCCTGCGCACGACCGCGACGAAGGACGGGACCGACTGGGTCCTGAACGGCACGAAACACTTCATCACGAACGGGAAGCACGCCGACTTCGCGCTCGTCTTCGCGGCGAACGACCGCGCGCTCAAGGCGCAGGGGGGCATCACCGCGTTCATCATCGAGCGGGGCACGCCCGGGTTCTCCGTGGGCCGCGCGCAGCGCGGCATGATCGACGCGGAAGGTCAGTACGAGCTGGTCTTCGAGGACTGCCGCGTGTCCGAAGAGCAGATCCTCGGCGGGCCCGGCAACGCGGGCATGGGCTTCTACTCCGCGATGCAGTTCCTCGCTATGGGGCGACTTTCGCTCGCGGCGGCATGCAACGGGATCGCGGAGTACGCGCTGGGGCTGGGAATCGACTACGCGAAGCAGCGCACGGCGTTCGACCGGCCGATCGGCAAGAACCAGTACGTGCAGGGCCACATCGTCGAGTCGCTCGTCGAGATCAAGGCGTCGAAGCTGATGACCTACGAGTGCGCGTGGAAGTACGACAACGGCCAGCCCGTGGTCCAGGAGTCGTCGATCGTCAAGCTGTACGCCTCCGAGATGGTGAACCGAGTCGTCGACAGGATGATCCAGGTCCACGGAGGCATGGGCTGGATGCGCGAGCTGCCGTTGGAGCGTCTCTACCGGTTCGTACGGATCTTCCCCATAGTCGAGGGCACCTCGGAGATCCAGAAGTACGTCATCGCGAAGACGCTGGGGCTCTAGCCGGCGGGCAGCTCGTCAGCAGGCAGATTCGTGCGGCCGTGCGGCACTCGGAGCCGCGGAGGTCCACGAGACAGAAGATCGCGATCCGGTCACAGCCGTGATCCATCAGGCACACGTGCCGGTCGAGACTCCGAGCCTCGCCGGCGGTCGGCGACACCGTCGCCAGCGCCAGCGCTACCGCCATCGTTGCAGAGATCATCGCTGCCTCCTCGGGCCATGCCCCGCAGGGACACCTAAGATCGACCGTCCCATAGACGTCACGAGGAGGTCGGAAAGATGCAGCTTCCGAACGGGACGAAGGTGACCTGGCTCGGCCACTCGACGTTCCTCGTCGAGACCGGCGGCGGCAAGAGGGTCCTGATCGACCCCTGGGTCCAGGGCAACCCGGCATGCCCGGACGAGCTGAAGGACGTCGGCGACCTCGACGCGATGCTGATCACGCACGGCCATTTCGACCACATCTCCGACGCGGTACAGATCGCGACCGAGAAGTCGCCCCAGGTCGTCTGCATCGCCGAGACCGGCGCGTGGCTCGGGTCGAAGGGGATCGAGAACGTCGTCGACATGAACAAGGGAGGGACGGTCGAGCTCGAGGGGCTCCGCGCGCACATGGTCCACGCCGTCCACTCCTGCGGGATCACCGACGGCGACCGGATCGTGTACGGAGGCGAAGCCGCCGGTTTCGTCCTCGAGCTCGAGGACGGCTTCCGGCTGTACCACGCCGGCGACACCGCCGTCTTCTCGGACATGGCGCTGATCGGGCGCCTGCTCGAGCCCGATGTCGCGCTGCTCCCGATCGGCGACCACTACACGATGGGCCCCCGCTCCGCCGCGGAGGCCGTACGTCTCCTGGGCGTCAAGAGCGTGATCCCCATGCACTTCGGCACGTTCCCGATCCTCACGGGGACTCCGGACGACCTGCGGCGCGAGGCGGCGGACGTCGACGGTCTCGAGGTCGCGGACCTGTCGCCCGGCGGGACGATCGGAGGTTAGGCGCCGGCGAGGCGGATCGTGGCGACGGTCCGGTCGCCTTCTGCGCCGATCGTGAAGCCCCCGCCCCAGTGCGCGACGAGACGCCGCGTCAGCGAGAACAGCACCATGTCCGGGTAGGGCGCGTCCAGCGCCTGCCTCTTCCGGTCGAGGTCGGCAGCGGTGCCCAGCGTCAGCGAGATCTCGGCTCCCCCACCGGCCCGGCGCACCTCCGGCGGCGCCACGGCAACCAGTGCGCAGCGCGCCAGGAGCCCGCACAGCTTCGCCGGGTCGGCTCTCACCGCGACGTCCGGCGCGCCCACGAGCCGGAGCCCGTCCGCGGGCATCTCGTTCGCGACCTGCACCATCAGCTCCGCCATCTCGACCGGAGGCGGCGACGCGGGGATGCTCCCGCGGTCGAGAGCGCGCGCGAGGTGGAGGTCCTTCAGCGCCTGCGCGGCGCGGCGCGCCTCCGACGCGGCCAGCATGATGAACCGCTCCCTGTCGGGATGATCCGGGTTCGCCTCCGCGATGTGCGCGAAGCCCTGCACGCTGGACAACATGCCGCCGAGCTCGTGCACGAGGACCGACACTTCCGGTCCCTCGGTCACTGCTTCTCCTCGCCTTCGGTCAGCACGTCGGTCGCGCTGAGGGCGGCGGACCAGCCACGGGCTTCGTCCTCGACCGCCATCCTCAGCACCCAGCCTTCCTCCGGGCCCTCCTCGTCCCACAGGAACCACCGCAAGCGCGCCGCGCCGGCGCCGACGGCCGGACCCGGTGACGGCCACGGGAGGTCGGACAGTAGCGCGGCGGTGTACCACGCGGCAAAGCGCCCGAGGGCTGCACCCCGGCGGCGGCCGTGCGCCCCGCCGCTGGCCGCAGCCCACGCCATCTGCCGGAACGCCTCGTCGGCGGAGACGGGTGCGATGCGGACGGGGCCGTATGCGACCGCGCCTACGGCCGACGCCGCGTCCCCGTCGACCACGGCGGCGCGCGCCGCGCCGTTCGACTCCGCCGTCCACGGCGCGACCAGCTCGAGCAGCGCGTCCACCAGCTCCGGGTCGTCTATGGGACCACCGGCCCGAGGCGACACCTCCCGCCACGCCGCGCGCGGCTCCCAGGGCTCCTGCACCTCGACGAGGTTCGACCGGAACGTCGCGAGCGCGTACGGCGGCTCCCACTCCTCCAACGCGAGAGGCAGGTCGACGAGCTCCTGGTGTGCGCGCTCGTCGTCCGTCAGGACCTCCCCCCGCAGCACCCGCTCCTGCGCGACGTACGACGCCGTCACCGGGTCGCCGACGTGCGGCGCGAGCTCTTCCCACGAATGCGTCGAAGCGGCGACCTCGGTCAGCGGGCCGTGCGCGAAGCGGCCGACCTCGGGCGTCAGCACCGACGCCGCGTACTCCCCGGGCGCCTCCAGCGCGATCCGGTAGTCGATATGCGCGCTGATCGGCCAGAGCTGCTTGCCCCGCTCGAGCGCGTCGTCGCAGGCGTCGGCCAGGTCGAGCAGCTCGTCCCACCGCCGCGCGGCGCAGAGACCGTCGACGGAGCGGACCAGGCCGTTCAGATCGCCGGCCTCGATGAGATCGCGCCACGGCTGGCTCATAACCGTCCGCCCGTGCGACGATCGTGCGTGCCGGAATCCCCAGAGAGGAGAGAACCGTGAGCGAAGTCCTTCAATGCCCCCACTGCGCCCTGAAGTTCGCGTCGCGTTCCGACCTGCAGCAGCACATCGCGTTCGACCACCCGAACAGGGACCAACAGCAAGACGAGAGCTAGGACAGCCGCTCGGCGATCAGGGGAGCCGCTCGGTTCGCGATCCCGTACACCGACAGCATCGGGTTGACGCCCGAGGCGGTGGGGAACGCCGACGCGTCGGCCACGAAGAGGTCCCGCACCTCGTGCGTCTCGTTGTCCGGCCCGATCGCCGACGTCGCGGGGTCCGTCCCCATCCGGCACGAGCCCATCTGGTGGTACGAGAAGAACGTGATGCGCCCGTTGCGGTAGCCGGCCCGGCGCGTCGCCTCGACCCACGACTCGCGTGCGCCGGGAGCACCCGGCTCGTACGACAGCAGCTCGTGATGCTGCGAGAAGATCCGCCGCGCCCCGGCCGCTTCCATGACCGCGGCGGCACCGGCGATCCCGCCGGCGATCCGGCGCTCGTCTGCGCGCGTGAGCTTGTAGTGGACGCGCGGCCCCCCGTCCCGCGCGATCCTCACGCGCCCCGCCGTCTCGTCGCGCGCCAGCACCGCGCACAGCGAGAGCTTCGGGAACTCCGACATGAGGTCGAGGTGCTGTCGTGACGACACCCACGGAAGCGCGGCGGAGCCGGCGCCGGGATGCACCGGGACCGTCTCGAAGATCGGGCCGTACCCGCCGTCCGCCGCCCGCAGCTCGGTCGAGTAGCGCGACTGCAGCGTCCCCTCCCACATGTTCACGTCGTCGTCGAACACGCCGAAGGCGGCCGAGCCGGGGTGCAGCCGGAGGTTGCGGCCGACCTGCCCGCCGAGCCCGGAGCGCAACAGCAGCGCCGGCGTCTCGATCGAGCCCCCGGCCACGACGACGGCCCGCGCCGCGACCGTGAGGCGGTGCCGCCCGCAGAGGGCCTCGACGCCCGTCGCTCGCCCGTCGGAGATCGTGACCTTCCGGACGTCGGCGCCGGTGAACATCCTCGCTCCGGCAGCGGCGGCGTCCTCGAGGTACGTGCGCATCGTCGACTGCTTCGCGCCGGCCCTGCACCCGAAGCCGCAGTACCCGCAGGTCTCGTCCTGCGTACAGCCGCGCACCGCGCGCGGCAGCGCGTCGACGTGCCAGCCGAGCTTCTTCAGGCCTTCTTCGAGCACCTCGTCACGGCGCCCCGCCGCGCTGGAGTCGGTGTTGACACCGAGCCGCTCGCTCACCTCGTCGAGCGACCGGTCGAACTCGCCCGACACGAACGCGTCGATCCCCGAGGCGTCGCGCCACTGCTCGAGGACGTGTGGCGGCGTGCGGAACGACGTCGTGTAGTTGACGACGGTCCCGCCCCCGAGGGTCGACCCGGCGATGATCCTGCAGCCGAGGTCCTCGGTCGCGAGCGTGAGCGCGTAGAGGTACATCTCCTTCGTCGCCTCGAACTCGTAGTGGTGGAAGTCGCGCTCGCTGCGGTATGACCCTTTCTCCAGCAAGACGACGTCGAGACCCGCCCGCGCCAGGTGGGCGGCGACGCACCCGCCTCCGGCCCCCGACCCGACGACGACTGCGTCGCAGGCGACGACGGTGTCCTCGGTCACCTCGACGGGATGCAGCCGCGGGGACACGTCCGGGGGGGCGCCCAGGGGGCCCGGGTAGCCGCAGCGTTCCCAGGACGGTCCGGGAGTCCCGTAGCACGTGGACAACACGAGCGAGATCACGACGCCGGCGAGGTCTCGCAGCGCCGCGACGCGCCCGGCCTTCCAGCGGATCAGGAGCGCCTCCGCCTCGTCCGGCGTCAGCCACGAGACCGGCACCGGCCTTCCCGTGAGCGCGAGAGCGCCCGTGCGGGTGTCGAGCGCGGCCAGCGCGGTGACGACCTCCCGCCGCGCGCCGGCGGTCGGCAGCAGGTCGACGATCTCCAGCATCCGCGGCACGAGGCCGGGCACGTTCGCGTCCCCCAGCACGCCGCGGGCGAGCGCCGCGAGGACGGCGCGGCTGGACGCCGGATACACGCCTCGCTCTGTCACAGGTGCAGTCCTACACCGGCGAGGCGGGTCGCGTTTACCGGCGGCGCGGCGGACGGCGCGAGCGGCGGTGCTGCCTGACCTTCGGGTTCTTACGCCGCCGCGGGGCGTCGCCTTCGGGCTGGCGCTTCGGCCGCTCGGCCTGTGCCTTCTCGACGGCGGCGATGACCTCGGCCGTCGCGTTGTCGTCGGTCTCGCCGCTGTTCAGCAGGAGCTGGAACAACACCGCGCGTTCGAACTCCTGGATCGAGTCCGACACCTTGTGCCGGCTCCCCTTCGGAGTGTCCCACTCGGCGACGATCGCCTCGGAGTGCGGGACGCCGACGCGCAGGTTCGTCGTCCCGATCTTCCCTTCCCAGATAACTTCGCCCGGTTCCATCTTCGTCAGCCCCTTCTCAGCTAGCCATCTCTTTGAGGACCGGCGACGTCGAGAAGACCTCCTCGATCGGCGCTTCGAGCCCGAGCCTCCTCAGCATCAGCTCGACGTGTCCCCTCTCTTCGAACGTGCAGAGCGTGACGCAGAGCCCCGTCGCCCCCGCGCGCGCCGTGCGACCCGCGCGGTGCGTGTACGACGTCGGATCCTCCGGCGGGTCGTAGTTGATTATCTGCTCGACGTTCGCGACGTCGAGCCCGCGGGCGGCGACGTCCGAGGCGACGAGGACCTTCGCCTTACCCTGCGTGAAATCGGCGAGGGCCTTGGTCCGCGCCCCCTGCGGCATGTCGCCGTGCAGCGCCGCGACCGAGATGCGGTTCTTCCTCAGCTCGTCGTTCAGGCGCGCGGCGTACCGCTTCGTGCGCGTGAAGACGATCGTCAGCGGCTGCTTCGCGACGAGGGCCAGCAGGACCTGGAGCTTGTCCATCCCGTGCACGAGGAAGAAGCGGTGCTCGACGTCCTCGACGAGAGTGGCCTCGGCGGCGACGTCGATGTGCTCGGGGTCGATCATGTAGCGGCGGGCGAGCTGGCGCACGCTCGACGCGAGCGTCGCCGAGAACAGCATCGTCTGGCGCTCCGACGGGAGCCGGCGGATCAACCAGTCCATGTCGTACATGAACCCGAGGTCGAGCATCCTGTCGGCCTCGTCGAGCACGAGGATCTTGACGTGGTCGAGGACCATCGCGCCGCGTTCGTACAGGTCTGCGAGACGCCCGGGCGTAGCGACGACGACGTCGATGCCGCGCTCCAGCTTCGCGAGGTCCTTCACGACGGGACGGCCGCCGTACGCAGCCATGACCTTGAGGCCCCCGGAGATGCCGTCGATCTCCTCGGCGACCTGCGCGGCGAGCTCGCGCGTCGGGACCATCACCAGCGCGTAGGGATGCTTTCCCCTGTATTCGGCCGCGGCGACGATCGGGATCGCGAATGCCAGCGTCTTCCCCGAGCCGGTCTGCGCCTGGCCGAAGACGTCACGGCCCCGGAGCGCGACGGGAAGGACGCGCGCCTGGATCGGGAACGCGTCGCGGAACCCGCGCTTCTCGAGCCTCGCGAGGACTTCCTCCGGGATGCCCAGCGACGCGAACGTCTCCGGCTCGTGGGCGGTCGGTGCCTCTTCCAAGAATGGATCACCTTCCTAGCGCGGCGAGGCTGGTGCCCTGCCGAAGGGGGGCGCGCCGAGGGCGGCGCCGCGTGGTGCACTGCGACAAGAGTGTACCCGCCGCTGCGGCAGATGCCTGAATATGCCGTTGAGGTGCGCGCGACGACGACGGTGATAAGAGATGCGACCGTGCTGTTCGGCCGCGCCCTGGCGCCGGTCGACGACGCGGCGTTGGTCCTCCGGAACGACTGCATCCTCGGGATCGACGTTCCCGCGCCGGGCGGCGCCGAGGTCGTGGACGGCTCGGGGCTCCTGTTGATCCCCGGCTTCGTCGACGCGCACGTCCACGTCGGCTTCGCGGACCCGGGAGACGTCGTGCGCCGCGGCGTCACGACCGTGCGGGACCTGGGATGGCCCGAGCACGCCATCTTCGGCCTCGCGCGGAAGTCGCGCGAGCCGGCGTTCGACGGTCCTTTGATCCTGTGCACCGGCCCGATCCTCACGGCGCCCGGTGGCTACCCGACGCGTGCGGCCTGGGCGCCCCCGGGGACGGGGGTCGAGCTGCAAGGCCTCGAAGACGCGCCGCGCATCGTCGCCCGGTTGGCCGCCGCCGGGGCGGCCGCCATAAAGGTCGCGCTGAACCCGCCCGCAGGGCCCGTGCTCGACCACGAGACGCTGAGCTCCGTCGTCGCGGCCGCGCACTCCGCCGGGCTGCCGGTGACCGGGCACGTCTACGGCGCGGGGGAGCTGCGCAAGGCGATCGAGTGCGGGATCGACGAGCTCGCGCACATGCTCATGAGCGAGGAGGAGCTGGGGGACGACCTCGTGGCCGCGCTGGTGGCCGCGGGGACGACCGTCGTGCCGACGCTCTCGATCCGGTTCGGGCGCGACCGCGAGCTGGCGATCGCGAACCTGGCGCGCTTTGCCGCCGCGGGCGGCAACGTCGTCTACGGCACCGACCTCGGCAACGAGGGACCGCGCCCCGGTATCGATCCGCTCGAGGTGAAGGCGATGGCGGAGGCGGGCTTCGCGGCGCTCGACGTCGTGCGGTCGGCGACGACGCGCGCGGCGGAGCATCTCGGGCTCGACCGCAAGGGGATCATCGAAGAGGGGATGGACGCGGACGTCGTGGCGGTCCCGGCGGCCGCGTTCGAGGACCCCGCGCGGCTGTGCGACGTGAGGATGGTGTGGCGCGAAGGGCGCCGCGTCGCATAGCTAAGGCGCGCGTACCTCGACTATCTCGATCTTCAGCTCCCCCGCCGGCACCTTCGTCGTCACGGTCTCGCCGGCGCCGTGCCCGACGAGGGCCTGCCCCAGGGGCGAGTCCGGCGTGAGCACGGGATGAGCGCCGCCCCTCTCCTCGCGCAGGCCGAGCAGGTACGTCTCGGGATCCTCGCCCTCGTACCTCAGCGTCACGATCATGCCGGGCCGCACGACGCCGTCGTCCGCGGTCTCGATGATCTCGGCGTTCTCGATCATCTGACGGAGCTGGCGCACGCGCGCCTCCTGCAGCCCCTGCTGCTCGCGCGCCGCGTGGTACTCGGCGTTCTCGCTCAGGTCTCCGTGCGCCCGCGCCGTCGCGATCTCCTCGATGATCTTCCTGCGTCCCTCGCCCTGGAGGTGGTCGAGCTCTTCCCGCAGGCGGTCGAGCGCCTGCTGCGTTAGGGGGACCTTCTTCTGATCGGGCATGCGAACAATCCTATGCGACGGCGGCGATCCGGCGATTGCGATCACTTAGGATCGCCGCATGGCGAACCGGCTGGACGACAAGGTCTGCATCGTCACGGGAGCCGGGCGCGGGATAGGCCGCGCGATCGCGCGCGCGTTCGCATCCGAGGGCGCGTCCGTCGTCGTCAACGACGTCGACGCGGACGCGGCGAAGGAAGCCGCCGAGGCCATCTCGAGCGAGGGGGGACGCGCCGAGATCAACACCGACCGGATCGGGACCGTCGCGGCAGCCGACGCGCTGCTGGCCACCGCGCTCGACTCGTTCGGCCGCGTCGACGTGCTCGTCAACAACGCCGGGATCCTGCGCGACAAGATGCTCCACAACATGTCCGAGGAGGACTTCGACCTCGTGATCGGGGTCCACCTGAAGGGCACGTGGGCGTGCGGTCGCGCGGTCGTGCGCCACTGGCGCCCGCTCGCGAAGGAAGAGGAGCACCCCCGCCACCGCAAGATCATCAACGTGACCAGCCCTTCGGGTCTCGTGGGCGCCGTCGGCCAGTCGAACTACGCCGCGGCGAAGATGGGCATCGTGGGACTCACGAAGACGTGGGCGAAGGAGCTCGGGAGGCTGCGGATCAACGTCAACGCGGTGTCGCCCACGGCGCTGACCGCGATGACCGAGCCGTTGCTCCAGGACCCGGTCGCGGCCGAGAAACGGCTGGCCCGGTTCGCGCTCGGCAGGTACGGCGCGCCGGAGGAGATCGCCCCCGCGTTCGTCTATCTGGCGTCGAAGGAGTCGGACTACGTGACCGGGCAGGTCCTGTGCGTCGACGGGGGGCTGGTCATCTGATGGCACGCGCGTGGCCGTTCGAGGACGTGCCCGAGGGCGGCAGGAACCTGCGTTCGCCCGAGGACTTCCTTGCGGCGTCCCGCGACGGCACCGAAGCCGTCGTCGTCCGTATCGGACTGCACGACGCGCAGCTCGTCCTCGTCGACCGCCGCGGGTGGTGGCAGCGCTGGGTCTACCACTCGACCGAGGAGGCGGCCGCGGTCGCCGAGCGGCTGCGGATCCCCGTGCACATGGGCGAGTACCCGGAGGAGATGCGGGTTCGCATGAATGCGCTCCGGCGTCCGCCCGAGGACTTCGACAAGGCCGCCTATCCCGAGCAAGGCGCGGTCGGACCGGTCATCCCGTACCCGGAGAACCGTCCTCGCCGGCTGGAGGACCCTCGCCGGGAAGCCGACCGGCAGAACCCGAAGACCTAGGGTCCGTCGGGTTCTCCCGGTGCACGCGCGTCACGCGCGCGGAGTACACCGAGTCGCCCACCTGCCCCGCGGCCCCGTACCGCTTCGCCGCCCACGCGCCCAGGAGCTTTCGGAAGCCGCTCTTCACGAGCGCCCGGGTCGGCGGGATCAGGAACACGAGCCCGACCGCGTCGGTGACGAATCCCGGCGTCAGCAGCAGCGCGCCGCCGAGGAGGATCAGCGCTCCGTCGGTCACCTCCTTCGCCGGCCTCTCACCGCGCGCCGTCGTCGCCTGGAGACTCCGCCACGTCGCGAGCCCCTGGTGCCTCAGCAACCACGCGCCGGCCACCGACACGAGCACGAGGAGGCCGAGCGTGTTCGGCACACCCACCTCCTCGGCGACCTGCACGATCACCGCGAGCTCGACGACGGGCACGACCAGCAACAAGAGCACGATGAGGGGACCCATGCAGCCAGTATGGGGGCGCGAGTCTGGTATGAGTACGCGCGATGACGGTCACGGCGACGGTTAAACGGCTCGAGCTCGACGAGGCGCTCGAGGTCGTGTCGTTGGGCGGAGCGCTGATCGACCTGCGTCCCCCCGCGACGTATCTCGAGACCCACGTGCCCGGGTCGATCGACCTCGTCTACGAGGCCGGCCCCGGGATGTCGTCCCGCGCGCGCGACTGCCTTCCGCTCGAGATCCCCTACGCGCTGCTCGACCTCGGCCACGGCGACGCCGCCGGCGCGGCGGCCGCGCTGCGCGGGAGGGGATTCAACGTCGTGGGCGCGGTGGACGACGGGCTGAACCGGTGGGCCGCGACGGGCGAGAACCTCGCGTCGACTGAGATCGTCAGCGGGGATCCCGCCCCGCAGGGAACGTTGCTCCACGTCGGCGACCCCGGAGCCGTCGCGCCGGAGGGAGCCGTGACGATCCCGGCAGAGGACCTCTGGCCGAGGACGGACGAGCTGGCCGCGGCCGGGCGTGTGGTGGTCGTCGCGGGCTACGGGGTCCGCGCCGCGCTGTGCGTCGGCGTCCTCGAACGCAAGGGCTTCCGCGACGTCGCGCTCTGGCACTCCGGGCTCGGGCTGCGCCCGATCCGCTAACCCTCCTCCATCCCCTTCGCGATCAGGAAGCCGCGCGCCCGCTCCGTGAACGGGTAGCGCTCGACCAGCTCCCAGAAGGGGGCCGAATGATCCGGCACGATCAGGTGCGCAAGCTCGTGGACTATGACGTAGTCGCGCACCCATGCCGGGTAGTCGGCCAGCGCGATCGAGATGCGGATCGTCCGGTCGTCGGGACAGCAGGACCCCCAGCGCGACTGCTGGTTCGTGACCCACGCGATGTCGGAGGGCCTCACGCCGCCGAGGTACCGGTCGGCCAGCTGCTCCGCCTTCACCTTCAGGGCCCCGTCGGAGTTGAGCCTGTCCTTCCGGCGCCTCTCGGACATCCTCCGGGCCATCAGCGTCACCCACTCGTGCTCCTCCGCCCGCGAGAGTCGCTCGGGCACGGAGACGACCAGCGCGTCGCCGACGATCTCCGCCGAGATCGTCTTCTTGCGCCGGGCGCTCCTGCGGACCTCGACCCGCTGGAAGTCCTCCTCGAGCCCGGGCGCGTCGAACGGGAGCCTGTTGGTGGCCATCGGCCCCATCCTAGGGGGAGGGGGCCCCATGGAGCCGGTTTGTGGCCGAGACACAATCACGAGGGGCGTTCTCTGCCTCCTGCGGGGTTGAACAAGGGCGCTGTCCCGTAGATAATCTGTCCCAGACACAAAGCAAATCACCGGGCCCCCTCCGTCACCCACCCATCCCCCCGACGGAGGGGGCTCTTCTATTTCCCGCGCCTTCCGGCTAGAACGGGAGGTCCTCGGCCAGCTCGACGGCGCGGCCCACGAGGCCGCTCCACCCGTCCCACGCTCCCGCGCACGACGGGGCGGCGTCTCTCAGGAAGTCGTAGGCGACCGAGGCGGCGCGGGGCGACTCGACGATCCGGTTATGGGCGAAGCCTCCGGCCGGCGGCAGCGTCAGGCTCTGCTCGTGATCGAGCCGAGCCCTGTGCGCCGGCACCGCGAGGTCGTCGGGGACCGAGAGGGCGAGGACCCGCGTCCCGTACGCGACGTCTTCGGCCGCCAGTAACTCGTTCAGCGCCGACCCCGGCGACATCTGCGCCACCGAACGCGCCCGCGGGTCGGGGAACAGCCCGGTGACGCGGGCGAGGCGCGACAGCGCGCTGAGGGCGGCGCGGCCGGTGGGGGACCTCTCCATGCGCGCCGCGAGGTCCGCCGCGGGGCCGCCCGTGTGGGGCGTGGCAAGCGTCACGAGGTGCTCGACCCGGGGCAGCCGGGGTGACCACGTCCGAGCCAGGCGCTCGAGGTAGATCCGCGCGATCAGACCCCCCTGCGAGTGCGCCAGCAGGTCGACGTCGCGCCCGGGGTGGCGGCGCGCGATCGCCTCCAACAACGTCCGCAGCTTCGACGCGCTCGCGATGAGGTCGCCGAACGTCGCGACCGCGCGGTACGGCTCGTGCAGGCGTTTGCCGCCGGTTCCGGCGTACGAGAAGAGGTAGACGTCCTCCGCCGGATACCGAAGGAGGTCCACGGCATGGCGATACAGATCGCTGTCGGTGGGTCCCCGGGTCCTGCTGCCGAGCCCGTTGATCGCCACGAGCACGTTCTCGTTGGGCGCGCCGCGGGCCTCGCCCGGCTCCCGGTCGACGCACGCGCGTTCGTGGTCGCCCACGTACGACGGGTTGGGACGAAGGAACCGCAGATGCTCCGCGGTCGTGCGCTGCGAGTACGTCCGCTCGACGACCGGAGCGAGGTGGATCGCGGCGGACGCGTCGAGGGGGCCGAGAAAGAGCGCCGGGTCGGCATAGCGCCCGCCCACCTTCACGCCGAGGTGCAGCCCGGCCGCGCCGTCCGGATGCGCGGCCCCCGTCGTGCCTATCCAGTGGCCGCGGTCGACGTAGTCGCCCTCCGCCACGTCGACCGACGCGAGCACTGAATACGTCGTCTGGAACGTGGCGCCGTGGTCGATCGTCACCGCGAGCGTCCCGGCGACTGCACCCGCGAACACGACGTATCCGGGGGCCGCGGCACGCACCGCCGTACCGGGAGCGACGGCGAAGTCGACGCCCCTGTGGCCGCTCCCCCACTTCCGTTCGGGCTCGTCGTAACGCGCGACGACGCCGCCGTCGACCGGAGGCGTGAGCCACACCGCCCCCGGCTGGGCCGCTGCGGGAGCGGACAGAGACAGGCAACCGGCGAGCGCGAGCAACGGCAGGAGACGCGTCATGCGACGACGCTCGCGCCGCGGCGCCGCCGCGTCTGTGACGGCGACCACGAGCGAGGACCTCTACGGGACGATCAACGTCCCGGCCCGGCCGTAGACACCGTCCTCGCACTTCTCTATCGACGTGATGACGCCCGTGCCGCCCGACGCCTCGACGAAGCGACAGATCGCCTCGACCTTGGGCCCCATGCTTCCCGGCGGGAACTCGCCGTCGTCGAGGTATCGCCGGGCATCGCCGACGGGCATCCGGTCGATCGGCCTCTGCTGGTGCGTCCCGAACCCCAGGGATACGTGTGGCACGTCCGTCAGGATGACGAGGCCCGCCGCCTGCAGGTCCGTTGCGAGCAACGCCGCGGCGAGGTCCTTGTCGACGACTGCGGCAACCCCCTGCAGCGACCCCCCGGCCGTCTGCACGACAGGGATACCTCCCCCTCCTCCCGCCACGACCGTCACGCCCGTCGCCACGAGCGCCCGCACCGCCTCGGCCTCGACGATCTCGACGGGATCCGGAGACGGAACGACCCGCCTCCACGCGCCGCGGTGGGGATCCTCGACGAGCGTCCATCCGCGCGCTTCGAGCTCCGCCACGCTTTCGGCCGCGACGTGCTCTCCCACCGGCTTCGACGGCCGCGCGAACGCGGGGTCGGCGTCGTCGACGAGGACCTGCGTGACGATCGAGACCGCGACCCCGGGCAGGCCCGCGGACGCGTAGGCATTCGCGAGGCACTGCTGGATCATGTAGCCCATGCCCCCCTGCGTGTCGGCCACGCACACGTCGAGCGGGAGCAAAGGGGTCCCGCCGTCAACGTGGCCGAGCTCGCTGCGCAGCAGATGGTTGCCTACCTGCGGCCCGTTGCCGTGGGTGAGCACGACGCGCCACTCCCCGGAGGCCACGAGGGGCAGCACGTGCCCGACGGTCTCCTGCGTGCGCCGGAAGTCGCCGGCGACGGAGTCGTCGTCCTCCGGGCGCTGCAGCGCGTTGCCGCCGAGCGCGATGACGAGGATCCTCGGCTCCGTCGTGGGCGTCACCCGTCAATGCTAGGTGACGCCACGCGCGCTCCCGCCGGTGTTCCCCCTAATGTGCCCCGTATGGCGTTCCTGGCGAGATTCCGCCTCGGCAACGGGAAGCTCGACCCGGTGGTGCGGGCCGCGCTCGAGTCGGAGGGGCTCGTGCTCGTCGAGGAGGGTCTCCGCGGCAGCATTCGCTACCGGCGCTTCAGGGCTCCCGGCAGACGTCACCACGGAAAGGTGACGGGGGAGCGACTGGCGCTCGCGATCAGCGAGGATCGCTTCGTCGTCTATTGCCGGTCCGGGAGCACCGAGCTCGTCGACACGCCGTTCTCGGATCCTCGCGTGAGCCTCCTGGACGTCTCTCTGCAGGGCGACGACGCGATCTCGATCCGGATCGACTACGACCGCGCCGGCATCCCGGAGGTCCGGGGCGAGATCACGATCCTGGCGAGGACACCCAACGCGGCGATGGTCGTAGAGCAGTTGCGGCGGCGCCTGGGCCGCAACGCGTGACGCCGCCGGCTGCGACGTCGAACGGCCCGCGCGGCCTTCCTGTCCCGCCGCTACCGAACCGCGGCCACCGGCGGGGTCAGGGTGGACTGTCCGCTCGCGTGGAAATAGTCGTGATTCGCGGTGACGCCCGAGATGTCTAGGCTCAACGTGAGCGCGGTGAGCTCGGCGCCGGCAAGGGAGTCGTCCGCCTCGATCTGGAACTCCGCTTACCGGCCACGGCTTCCCGGCTGCCCCCGCGTATCCTGCTCACGTTGCCTCTTGTCCTCCGTCTCTGCACCCTCCGACGACGGGCGGGCCTCGCGCGCGTAGTACTGCGGCCGTCGCTGTCGTCCCTCTTTCATGCCGAGGAGCCTTCCGAAGAACAGGCCGACCGTTACCGCGCCCAGCGCCGCCCACAACAGGGCGCGGCCCGCGCTTCCATCGTTCGCGACGTATTCCGCCAAGAACGCCCCGATACCGGCAGCCACTCCCCACAGCACCGCCGGGCGATAGAAGCTCCCATCCCCTGGTTCCATGGCTCCGTCCGCCTCTCTATTCGGGGATGACTACTTCGCACCCCACATTCCGCTCGCCCCCGCTACAAATGTCACCGCCGAAGCCTGAGATCTCGTGGTCTCCTCCTAGTCCCCAGGATCACGTCCCGCTCCTTCGTGCCTTCCAGCGTGTCGTCTCCTGAGGTGCCGGGAATGGTCCCGGTTGCGCCCAACACCCTGGAACTTGATCACCTATATGTGAGCCAGAACGCGAGCGAATTAACATCGTCATCAGGGAGCGACGCAGTATCCACGGAGACACTGACGCCATATCGCGCGCCCCGTTTACTGAACCCCGAACTGAAGGGGTGCCAGGAACCGGAATAGAACCTCGTGGTCGGCTCGACCGCCGAGCGGTCGTCCACCCAATGAGACGACCCCCACCAGTTGCTCGGCTGGAGCGCAACGAAGTCCCCGCAATTTGGCAATGAAGCGTGAGGCTCCTCTGGCTCGTTCCGCCAAAAACAAGTCTTCGCGGACGTAGCGGCGTGGAAGTGGGTCCTAAACCAGGTCGCCACGAAGACGAGTCCTCGGCCACCCAGCGCCCCGACAGCTGTTCCGCTGAAGTGTTGGTCGGCCGCAGTCACGGGGCTGTTAGAGCTCAGGGCCTCGTGGCGATATGAGGTCGGTTGGGTCGGACTGAGACGCGCCACCCCATCGAGGCCCTTGAATCGCAGTACCACCTCAGTCATTTCAGAATCCGGCAGCAGGTAAAGAGCGTAGTCGCCTGGCTTGACAGTGAATTTCGTCGCTCCTCGAGGTGCAATCCAATCGCCACCCAAGTCCAAGAAATACACCGGCTGGCCGGCGCTCTCGAGGCGTCCTCCGACCAACACCCATCCTTCACGATCGGGCACGTTCTCGGCGACCAATGCAAAGCCCGCCAGATTGCCGCGACCAGCGATTCGGAGCGAGCCCTGATCGTGAATGGGGTTGCGGATCGTCGCTTTCTGCGCAAGGTGCACCTTCACGGCGCCCGCTCTGGCCCCTGTCAGGATCGTCGTCCCGGCTAATCTGGCACGCTCGGCGGGCCGCGCGTCAGCCTGTCCCACGACCACGCCTGCCGCTACGACAAGCAGCAGCACCGCCATCCGCAACCTCATGGGCAGAGGATTCGACGCGATTCGTTGTGCCTCCTGTTTAGCAGGGGGTTGCCTTCGGTCGTGCTCGATGAGGCCCGGGGGCAACCCGCACACGAGGGCCGTCACAAATCTCGTGCCGCTCGGATTAGCAACTCTCGAAGTGCCGAAGTTGCGGCGCTAACTGCTCCGAGAGCCTCTCGTACCGGTGGCGCGTCGCGTCCGATCTGATCGGTCAGATTTTCTCGGGCCGTTGCCTGTTTCATGAGTTTGCGCTGGTTCTGCCGAGCCACCTCAACCGGCTCGAACCCCGGCTCAGGGTTTCGCCCACCGTCCGAAACCTCTCGAGGCGGACGAAACCCTGATCCATCGCTCCCCGATGTTCCCTGCGAATCGCACGCGCCTAGCATGAGCAGGAGAAACAATGCGAGATAAAGCATTCTGCGCTGCCGCATCTTCGACCGCCTCAGAGGAAGTTCACTCACGCCAGGCCGATCCTATCTTTCAGGGCATCGGATAACAGGTGATGCTGTCATCGCCGCCCACATCGGCACCGAAGAACTTGCCCCCGGAGTAATGCACGGCAGTACCCGACATCCATATCCGGTACTTGTGAGTGCCAGGTGCGCAGATTGACTTCGCGTGGGCCGTCACCTCGTTGTCGTCGAGCTTCGTCTTGACGTCACAGCCATCCTCGAGCGTCACCCACTCGCCGTCGATCTTTCGCTCAACGCGAGGGCCTTGATCTTCTTCTGCTTCTTCGTGCAGGTGGTGGTACCAAAACCCTCGACGTACGTTCCGGTCGAGACAACGTCGCCCGGCACTAGTCCGCACCCGCCGGGATTTGCCGTCGGGATCCGAAGCGAGCCGAGAGGCATCTACGGAAGGCGAGCGTGCTCTACGGCCAATGTGGTGAGACGATCCACGCCGCCGACACCTATCGGCTGCTTGGAGAACTCTTAGAGTCGGTCGACCCGAACGCCAGTAAGGATGCCTATCGAGCTGGCTTGCACCTCATTGCTCAGTCCCTGGGAGCCGAATAGCCTCGTCGAATCCACCCTCGGCCACGCTCACAGACGGCTCCCTTCGTCAGGTCAGGTACTCCCGGACGTAGAAGATCGCGAAGTAGACGACGAACGCGCCGGCGGCGACGTACATCATCGGCGCGACCTGACGCGACCGGCCCCGCGCTAGCTGGATGAACACGTACGAGACGAAGCCCCCCCCGATGCCGTTCGTGATCGAGTACGTGAACGGCATCACGACGATCGTGAGGAACGCCGGCAGCGCGAGGTCGACGTCGTCCCAGGGGATCTCCCTGACGCCCGTCATCATGAGGAAGCCGACGACGACGAGCGCGGGAGCCGCCGCTTCGAGCGGGACGACGTTGGCCAGCGGCGAGAACAGGATCGACGCCAGGAACAGCACCCCCACCACGACCGCGGTGAGGCCGGTCCGGCCGCCTTCGGCGATGCCGGCCGCGCTCTCGATGTACGTCGTGTTCGACGACGCCGACACCGAGCCGCCGAGCGCGGCGGCCGCGGAGTCGACGAGCAGGACCTTGTCGACGTCGGGGAGGCGACCCTGCTCGTCGAGGAGGCCGGCCTCGCGTCCCAGGCCGACGGCCGTCCCCATCGTGTCGAAGAAATCCGAGAGCATGATCGTGAAGATCGCGAGCACCGCCGCGATCGCACCCATCTCCGCGAAGAAGCCGAACGAGAAGTTCCCGATCAGCGAGAAATCGTCGCCCGAGGGCAGGTCGATCGGGTTCTCCAGCTGCGCCCTTCCCAGCTGGAAGCCGGCGCCGTCGAGGAACGCCTCGTTGACGATCACGGCAAGGACCGTCGTCGCGAGGATCCCGAGCAGCAAGGCCCCCCTGACGCGGCGGATGTAGAGGTAGATGACGATGAACAGGCCGGCGACGAAGACCGCGACCGGCCATCCCCTCAGCTCTCCCGCGGTCCCGAGCTGGAGCGGCGGGCTGGCCGCGGTCGTCGACGTCACGAAGCCGGCGTCGATCAGCCCGATGATCGTGATGAACAAACCGATGCCGACCGCGATCGCCTGCTTCAGCGGCATCGGGACCGCCTCCATCATCGCCTGGCGGAACCTCGTGAGCACGAGCACGAGGATGATCAGGCCCTCTATGACCACGACGCCCATCGCCTCGGGCCACGTCAGCTGGTTCCCACCCACGAGCTGGAACGCGACCACGGCGTTCAACCCGAGCCCGGCTGCGATCGCGAACGGGTAGTTGGCGACGGCGCCCATCGCGATGCTCGTGACGCCGGCGGCAAGAGCGGTTACTACGAGGACGGCCGTCGGAGCCAGCGATACTCCCTCACGGTCCGTTCCCGAGAGGATGATCGGGTTCAGGATCAGGATGTACGCCATCGTCATGAACGTCGTGAGCCCGGCTATGACCTCCGTCCGAACGGTCGACCCGCGTTCGGCGATCCTGAAGAAGCCGTCGACACCGCGCCCGCGCGTCGCGGAAGACGTAGCCACGTGGTCCACCCCTTTTCGCTCCGGCCGTGCCCGTGCCACCCCGGGCGAAGCGATTCATACCAGAGCGAACCGGCCGGCTCTAGGAGTCCCCGCCCGCGTCGCGCTCGATCGCGAGCGCCGCGATCTTCCGGCCCAGGACGAGCGCGGCGTCGTTGTCGGAGCGGAGGTGGATGCCGCCCAACAGGCGGGAGTACGCGACCTGCTCGGCAAGCTCGTCGATGCTCCCCGCCGGCCCCGGCTCGGCCACGATCGCCCGCGACGGCTCCCCCGAGTCGGGCATCAGGTACTGCAACACCCGGGCCGCCGCCGCGGACTCCGCGGAGTGCCCCGAGGGGTAGGCCGGGAACGGGGGCGTCACGAGGTTCGGCAACCACCCCGGGTCGTAGACGGGATTCGGCTCGCCGCCGATCGTCGCGCGCTCGCGGATGACGGTGACGGGACGGATGCTCCAGTAGTGGTACTTCGCGTGCCACGTCGCGACGAATGCGTCGCGCATGGCCGCGTTCATCAGAGCGAACGCCCGCGCGGTCTCCATCGTCGAGAGACGGCGGTTGCGCGCGAGGCCGATCGCGATGTCGTTCCAATGTCCCGCGGGCGAATACGTCCCCGGACCGTCGTCCCAGAAGAACGCCAGCTCCCGCTCGTCTTCGGTCGCCTCGGTCGACAGACGCTTCACCTCGGCGAGCTCGGTCATGAACCGGTCGGAGCCATAGGCAGGAGGAGGCGGCGGTAGGAACTGCCCCGGCGTCTCGAGCAGGTACGTCTCCCACTTCGACGCCATCGGATCGCTCGGCGGGTACTGGTACGCGGGAGGCGTGGGCACCCAATACGTCTCGTCGGCTCCGGAGCAACCCTCGGTCGAGCAGCGGCGTTCGGAGGCGCCGTCCCACGGCGCCCTGTGCCCGTCGGCCTCGGCCCGCTCGATCGCGGCCGCGGCGACCTGACGGCCGAGAGAGAGGCCGCGCCGGACGTCGCTGCGGAAGCTCACGCCGGCCCAGAGGCGTGACTCGGCGGCCTCGGCTGCCAGCTCCTCGAACTTCCCTTCAGGGGCGTCGGGGAAGAGGTACGACAGGATCGCTCCCGCGGCTCCCGCGACGACCGCTCGCTCGTCCGGATACGAGGAGCCGCGCACCGGCAGCAGCGGCCGGATCTTCTCGTCCAGCTCCGCCGGCCGCGCCCTGTCGTATACGGCACGGGAGTCCCGAGCCGCGACCAGCGCGTCGTGCATCCCGAGGTGCAGCACGGCGAGCGCACGCGCCGACCTGGTCGGGAAGGCTCCGGCGCGGTTCGATGCGATCGTCTCCAGGGCGACGCGCGTCCACGGGATGGTCGCCGGGCCGGACCCCCACCGCCGCACGGCCCGTTCCCGCGCGCGCGTCCGGTGTCGCTGCAGGCGCCTGAGCTCGCGGAGCTCGGCGCGGGTCGCGGGCGAGGTGTCCGCCGCCGGAGCCTCCAGACGGAGCTGCGACGCACTCTCGAGGAACCACGGCCTGTCCTGGACTGCGGCCGCGGCACGACCGGGTGCCGGAAGCGCGCCCGCCGACGCGGCCAAGAGGAGAGCGAGGGCCGCCGCGCGTCTCACCGGCGCGGCTCCTCGACGACGACGAGGCGGTCGGAGCGCAGGTCCTCGATCCTCTGGACGCGGCCCGAGGGCCACACGATCCTCAACGCGTCGACGCGCTCGGCGCGGCCCAGCCCGAAGTGGACGACGGTGTCGCTCCCGCCCCCGAGCCCGACCGAGCCGCAGAACACCTGTCGCAGCAGCTTTGCGGAACCGACGGTCGCGACGACGGTCGCGCCACAGCCGTCGCGGTTGCTCGTGGTCCCGACCGTGTCGACCTCGAGCCAGTGGCGTCCACCCTGCGGCGTCACGTTGCGGAACAGCAGCGGGCGGCCGCCCTGGTTCACGACGTAGAGGTCCATGCGGCCGTCGCGGTCGTAGTCGGCCGGCGAGAGGCCACGACCCACTCCGTCGTCGGCCGCGCCGCTCGGCGCGCTCAGGTCGGCGAACCCCCTACGGCCTGCGTTGGCGAACACCGCGTTCGCCTGCGGCTCGGGGCGCGCCTCCTGAGCGAGCGATCCGCCGACGACGTAGAGGTCCTCCCACCCGTCGAGGTTGAGGTCGGCGAACGACAGCCCCCACGTGATCGACTTCTCCCGCACCCTCTGGTTCGGACGAGCGACGCCGGCGCGTCCCGCGACGTCGCGGAACGTCCCGTCACCGCGGTTGCGCATCAGCGCAGTCGACTCGATGTTCGACAACGCCATGTCGAGGTCGAGGTCCCGGTCGTAGTCGCCGAGCCCGATGCCCATCGTGTTCATGTGGAGCGCGGTCCCCGACGCGACGGAGACGTTCGTGAACCGCCAGCCGTCCGGCGCGCGCCCGTCGTTACGCCAGAGATAGTTGCCCTCCGGCCGCGGGCCGCCGTAGTCGTTGCCGAGATAGAGGTCGACGTCACCGTCGCGGTCGTAGTCGAACCACGCCGCCTGGAACCCGGCCCCCGTTGTGGAGCCGGTGGACTCGAGCAGAGCGGTCCGGTCGGTGAACGTGCCGTCGCCATCGTTGTGGAAGAGCGCGTCGTCGTAGTACGTGTAGTCGGAGCTGGCCCCGCAGCGGGCCCAGTTGACGACGAACAGGTCCAGGTTCCCGTCGCCGTCGTAGTCGCCCCACGCCGCGCTCGAGCCGGGCCCCGGCTCGGCGACGCCCGCCGTCGCCGCGACGTCGGTGAAGCGACCCGTCCCGTCGTTCGCGTACAGGCGGTTCGGGCCGTCGTTGACGACGTAGAGGTCCTGGTCGGAGTCGTTGTCGTAGTCCGCGAAGACGGCGGCCGTCGCGGAGTCACCCGGCGCGTCGACCCCGCGCGCCTGCGCGTCGTCGGTGAAGGTCCCGCCGTCGTTGACCCACAGCTGCGACGGCCCGTCCTGATGCGGCAGGAAGAGGTCGAGGTCCGCGTCCCCGTCGACGTCGGCCCACGCGGCCCCCGCGGAGTACCCGTCGCATTCGACCGTCGCGGCATGGTCGGTGGCGAGGCCGGTTGCGTCCGTCACGTCCTCGAACTCGGGCACGACGACCGGAGGGGCAGTCACGCGGAACCGGAGCCCGGGCACCTCCAGCGACGACCGCACCGAGATCTCGAACCGCCCGCGTGCGGCGAACCACTGCGCGGGGATGACGCGTCCCCGGACCGAGATCGAGGATCCTCCCGCGACCGATCCCGTCCACCGGTCGAACGCGACGCCGGCATCCGGCTCGCCGGCCGGGTGCAGCTCGAACGAGAGCGACAGCGTCAGCGCCCGCTCCGTCGGGTTCGTGACGACCGCCTCGTACCGCAGCGGCAAGCCCTGCGGGACCACGCGGCCCCCGGGCGTCTTCCACGTGACCGCGAGATCGGCCGCGCGCGCGGGGCTGAACGAGCCCCCTGCTGCGAGGGCCGCGGCCGCGACCGCGACGGCCGCAAGACGGGTCCGGGGGGGCCGCAACGGCCCCCCCGAAAGGACACGGTGAGTCACGAGAGCGGCTCGGTCGCTAGTCGATCTGGCCCGGCTTCGGCTCGGACGTCACGCTTCCGCCTCCGCCGCCGCCACGGCCCTCGCGGATCATCCGGATGCGAACCCTCTTGAACCCGGTGACGACCTGCTCGAGGACGTACGCGTCCTGCGCCGTCACCTTCGACTTCCGGCCGCTGCGCAGACGAGCGAGCAGGTCGTTGTTGTGCGGCGCGTTCTCGAGGGCCGTCACGAGCGCCGCGAGCGAGTCGACCTCCTCGTTGCTCTCGCAGTTCTCGCCGAAGAAGAAGCACTCCTCGCCGGGCCCGCCGGCCGCGCCGCCGGTGATCTCGATCACGGCCTCGCCGCGGGTCTTCGACGGGATCCTCACCTCGAGGTCGACAAGGCGCTCCTCCGTCTCCTCGAAGTCGAGCAGGACGACGCGCATCCCGATCCGGTCACCGGGCCGCGCACGCAGCCGGCGCCGCTCCAGGAAGTCGCCGCCGTTCAGGGAGACGAGCACGTCGTGGATCCGGTAGAGCTCGACGTCGTCCTTGACCGTCGTGTCGACGTCGACGCCGGTGAACGTGACCTCCTCGAAGTCGTTGCCGAAGAGCGTGAACAGGTTCCCGAGGACCTCGAACCCCGATTCGAAGGAGATGTCGAACTCGCTCGCGTAGAGGTTGTTCCGCGTGAGCGTGAACGGCCCCGTCGTCTCACCGACGCCGTTGATCGTCCACGACAGCGAGGCGCTCCCGCCCGAGATCTGGTCGAAGACCGTGTCGACGTTCCCGATCAAGTGGTTGAGCGTGAGGAACGGCACGACCTCGGACTCCACCGCTTCGGTCCGGCCGTCGCGCGTCTGGTTCGTGTTCTGCGCGACGACCGTCGAGGTGATCGGGATCAGAATCGGGCCCTCGCCGAGGTCCCCCCTGATCGCCGCCAGGCGATCCTGATCGACCACGCCGACGAGCTCCTTGACGTTCGCCATCTTGTACGGCCCGAAGATCGGGTCGCTGATGATCGTGATCGCGTCGGCGTGGTTCGCCCCCAGGAACGTCTCGCCCTCGAAGAAGAACGGGTGCCCGAACGCTAGCGCCTTGCCGTTGCAGATCATCGTCGTCGTCCCGATCCCGGCCGCCGTCACGTCGCCGTACGACAGCGCGGCGGCGAACGAGTCGCCCGGCTGGAGCGGCTCGGTGTTCGGGTCGATCTGCGTCGTCGACCCCTGTGCGGCCGCGGCGCCGCCCCGGTACGGGAGCAGCGGGAGGCGCTCGCCCCGCACGACCTCACGGAGCCGCTGGATGCGAGGGTCGGAGAGGCCGGAGACGCTGAACGGCGTCAGGAGCTGGCGGAAGCCGCCTTCCAGCTCGCCCTGTGTCGCCGACGACTGCCGCGCGATGTTCCGCTGCATCCGCGGGGAGAGCCGGACCCGCTGACGCGAGTACCCGGACGACGCGGCGGTGCTCTGCGACCCCGCCTCCGGCTCGCTCTCGGGATACCCGAGGACCTTCACCATGTCCTCGGCGGCCGTGAGCCCCCCGACCTTCGACGGGCCGAACGACACCCCGAAGGCGACGGCGCCGATCAGCTTGCCCTCGACGTAGACCGGGGAGCCGGACATGCCGAACCAGATGCCTCCGGCTTTGTCGACGATGGGACCGCCGAGCTCTACGATGATCATGTCCCGGCCCGGCGCCACCCCGTCCTCGAGGACGCCCAGGACCTCGGCCGTGAACGGCTCGGGATCCCGCCCCTCGTAGACGCTGAGACCCGTCGCGACCATCCCCTTACGGATGTCGGCGACCGGCATGATCTCCTGCTCCGGACAACCCTGGACGGGGACGGCGGAAGCGGGCGCCGTCTGCACCAGCGCCGCCAGCACTACGACAATCGTTGACACGCCCACGGCGCGCTTGGTCCAACCACTGACAGCGGATGAGCTCAACCGTTTCCTCCTGAATAAAGGCCCCGCCCGTGTGGTGGGCCGCACCCCTGCGTCAACCATACGCACCACTGCCGGAATAGTCAGTAGCACTGTTCGTCTAGACGGCGGAGCGGGTGGAAAAGTTGCGCGTTCCCGAGGTCGAATATCCTGTCCCGATGCCGACGATCACCCTGATCCCGGGAGACGGGATCGGCCCCGAGGTGGCGGGGGCCACGCGCCGGGTGGTCGACGCCCTCGGGGCGGGCCTCGAATGGGACGTCCACGACGCCGGCATGCCCGCGATCGACACGTACGGCAACCCGCTGCCCCCGCACGTCCTCGACTCGATAAGGACGAACAAGGTCGCGCTGAAGGGCCCCGTTACTACTCCGGTGGGAACGGGGTTCAGGTCGATCAACGTCGCGCTCCGCCAGGAGCTCGATCTCTTCGCGAGCGTCCGGCCCTGCCGCCTCTACCCCGGCGTCCCCTCTCACTTCCAGGACATCGACCTCGTCGTCGTGCGCGAGAACACCGAGGACCTCTACGAGGGCATCGAGTTCGAGTGCGGCTCCAAGGAGCTCGAGAAGCTGCGCGGGTACCTGAAGTACATGCACGGGTACGACACCGCCCGCGACACCGGGATCTCCGTCAAGCCGATCTCGGTCTCGGCGACGAAGGCGATCGTCGAGTTCGCGTTCGAGCTCGCCAAGAAGCAGCGCCGGCGCAAGGTCACGCTCGGCCACAAGGCGAACATCATGAAGTTCTCGGACGGCGTGTGGCTCGAGACGGGGCTCCGGCGGGCCGAGGACTACCGCGACGTCGGCTTCGAGGCGATCCAGGTCGACGAGCTCGCGATGTGGCTCGCCTGGCACCCCGACGACCTGGACGTGATCGTGCTGCCGAACCTCTACGGCGACATCATCTCGGACCTGTGCGCGGGGCTGATCGGGGGCCTGGGCGTGGCACCCGGGATGAACCTCGGCAAGGACTACGCCGTGTTCGAGCCCACGCATGGGTCCGCCCCCGACATCGCCGGCAAGGGCCTCGCGAACCCGATCGCGATGATCCTGTCCGCCGTCCTCATGCTCCGGCACCTCGACATGTTCGCGGCGGCGAAGCGCCTGGACGACGCGGTCGCAGCCGTGCTCGCGACGGGGCCGCGCCCGGCCGACCTCAAGCCGGACGGGCCGCCGGCGACGACGGACGAGATCGCGGACGCGCTCGTCGCACGCCTGGAGACCGGTGCCTGATCCCGTTCGGGAGGTTTTCCGCAGGGCGATCGCGTTCGAAGGCCGTATGCAGGACGCCGCTGCGGAGCGGACCGAGGAGCTGCCGTGGGGCCGGGCGCTCTTCAACGACACGTATCACCGCGTCTACGACCTCAACCTGCTACGGGTGGAGCGCGCCGTCGGGGGGCTGACGGCCGGCGCGCTCGCGCACGAGGCGGAGCGGCTGCACTCCGAGGCCGGACACGACCACCGGCGCGTGGCGGTGACGGACCACGAGCTCGGCGCGTCGCTCGAGCCCGGGTTCCGCGCGCTGGGCTGGCAGGTCAGGCGCTTTCTCTTCATGGCGCAGCTGCGCACGCCCGACGGGCCGCCCGTCGCTCCCGCGCGTGAGCTGGAGGAGGCGGAGCACTGGGACGCGAAGCGTTCGTTCATGGCGACCGCGCCCGAGGCATACGACGACGAGGTGATCGCGCAGCTGCTCGGGCGCGACCGGATCAAGGAGCGGATCGTCGACTTCCGCCGCTTCGGCGTCGACGCCGGCGGGACCGTCGCCTCCGTGTGCGAGCTCTACTCCGACGGCTCGACCGCGCAGGTCGAGGATGTCTCGACGCGGGAGGAGCACCGGGGCCGCGGCTACGCGCGCTCGACGGTCCTCACGGCGGCCGCGGCGGCACGAGAGGCCGGTTGCGATCTCGTCTTCCTGGTCGCGGACGAAGACGACTGGCCGAAGGAGCTGTACCGGAAGCTCGGGTTCGACCCCGTGGGGACCCTCTACGACTTCCTGAAGCTGCCGCCGGGCGCGAGCACCTGACGGAGGCGTCGAAAGACGGCGGACGCGAGTGAGGGGGCCGAAGCCCCCTCACCGGATCGACTTGTCGGGTTCCGCTAGACCTTGTAGACGAACTTGTAGTCCGCCGTCGCCTGGGGCGCTCCGGCCCAGTTGCAGACCACGAGGTCGTAGGTCCTGCCCTTCGAGAGCGGGGCCACGATCTTCTCCTCGGGCGGCGCCATGTCGGGGACCTGCGCGCTGTCCGACCGAGCAATCGTGATGCCCGCGTCGTCGATGACGTAGAGGTCCCAGTCACCGGTGAAGCCGGACATCTCGAACGTGAGCGTGCCGGAGCCGGGGGCCTCGAGCGGGACCGTCACCTTGTGGACGCCCTCCTGGCCGGCACTGCACCCGGGCGTCGGCGTCCCGGTGCTCGAAGAGAGGTTCGGGAAGGGGATGGCGGTCGCCGAAATTGTGTCCGAGATCGTCTTGGTCGCCTTCTTCTTCTTGCCGGCGAGGGCGGGCGCCGCCGTGAGGCTCGCCACCATGCCGAGAGCGAGGAGCGTAACGAGAGCCTTGCGCATGACGGTCATCTCCAGGTCCGGGGTCTTCGTCCTGGCGAATGGTTCGCCGCCGGTCGGGGCACTCCTGCGAGCCCAGGCCTATGCCCGGGGGTCCCACTTCGTCTTGGGCGCGATCGGCCGCAGGAGGATGCGGTCCTTGTATCGCTGGATCGTGTCGAGGAGGTCGCCCACGACCTCGTCGGTCAGGAGGTGGGCCTGGAGGCCGAGCTCGACCAGCTTGGTGTGCGCCGCGTTGTAGTAGTGCTCCTCGGCCTCGATCCGGGGGTCTACGAGGTGCTCGACCACGGCGTTGATCCCCTTCGCCGCGGCCACGCGGTGCACGATCGTCGCCAAATCGTTGACGGAGAACTGCTCGGTGAACTGGTTGAACACGCGGTACTCGCCGGGGCCAGCGGGGTTCTCGACGGCGAGCCGCACGCACTGGATCGTGTCGACGACGTTGAGGAAGCCCCGGGTCTGGCCCCCCTTCCCGTAGACGGTCAGCGGATGGCCGATCACGGCCTGGACGCAGAACCGGTTCAGGGCCGTGCCGAGGACCTCGTCGTAGTCGAAGCGGGTGCAGAGGCGCGCGTCGAGCCGCGTCTCGGCCGTGTGGATGCCGTAGACGACCCCCTGGTTGAGGTCCGTCGCGCGCACGCCCCAGATGCGGCACGCGAAGTGGATGTTGTGGGAGTCGTGGACCTTCGTCAGGTGGTACATCGAGCCGGGGAGCTTCGGGAACGGCAGCGTGTCGGACCGGCCCTTGTGGGCGATCTCGATGAAGCCTTCCTCGATGTCGATGGCCGGCGTCCCGTACTCGCCCATCGTCCCGAGCTTCACGAGGTGCGCGTCCGGCGTGATGTCGCGGATCGCGTAGAGGACGTTCAACGTGCCCTCGACGTTGTTGCGCTGCGTCGCGACGGCGTGGCGCCGGTCGATCATCGAATACGGCGCGCTCGGCTGCTCGCCGTAGTGGACGACCGCGTCCGGCCGCGTCCGGGCGAAGACCTCGTCCACGAACTGCGCGTCGGTGAGGTCGCCGTGGAAGGACGCGATCTCGTTGCCCGAGACCTCCCTCCACGCGCGCAGGCGCTCGCCCAGGGACTGGATCGGCGTCAGCGAGTCGCTGCCGAGCTCCGTCGCCATGGCGCGCCGCAGGAAGTTGTCGACGACCGAGACCTCGTGCCCCGCCGCGGAGAGGTGCATCGCGGTCGGCCAGCCGAGGTACCCGTCGCCGCCGAGGATGAGGATCTTCACGCCCGGCAGGATAATGGCCCGATGGAGTCGGACAAGACGATCGAGGCGCTCCTCGAGGAGCGCCGGACGTTCGCGCCCCCCGAGGAGTTCGCGGCGGAGGCGATCTTCTCCGACGCGGCCGTGTACGCCGAGGCCGAGCGGGACCCGGAGGCGTGGTGGGCGTCGCAGGCGGAGCGCCTCGACTGGTTCGAGCGGTGGGACAAGGTGCTGGAGGGCGGCTTCCCCCGCCACTCGTGGTTCACCGGAGGCAAGCTGAACGCGTCGCACAACTGCCTCGACCGTCACCTCGTCTCCGCCGGCGACCGCGTCGCCTATCACTGGATCGGCGAGCCCGGCGAGACCCGGACGATCACCTACCGCGACCTGCACCAGGAGGTGTGCCGCCTCGCGAACGTCCTGAAGGACCTCGGCGTCCGCCGGGGTGACCGCGTCGCGGTCTACCTGCCGATGATCCCGGAGCTGCCGGCGACGATGCTCGCCTGTGCGCGCATCGGCGCGGTGCACTCCGTCGTCTTCGGAGGGTTCTCCGCCGACTCGCTGCGCGACCGCATCAACGACTCCGAGTGCAAGGTCCTCGTGACGGCCGACGGCGGGTACCGCCGCGGTCAGGTCGTGCCGCTGAAGGCGAACGCCGACGAGGCGCTCGAGGGGACGCCGTCGATCGAGAAGGTGCTCGTCGTACGGCGCACGAACCTGGACGTGCCGATGCGCGCGGGCCGCGACGTCGTCTACTCGGACGTCGTGGGTGCCGCGTCACCGGACTGCGCCGCCGAGAGCATGGACGCGGAGGACCTCCTCTACGTCCTCTACACGTCCGGGACGACGGGTAAGCCGAAGGGGATCGTCCACACCACCGGCGGCTACCTCACCGGCGTCTCTTCGACCCACCGCGCGATCTTCGACGTGAAGCCCGCCTCCGACGTCTACTGGTGTGCCGCCGACATCGGCTGGGTCACCGGCCACTCCTACATCGTCTACGGCCCCCTTGCGAACGGTACGACGTCGATGCTCTACGAGGGAGCCCCGGACTGGCCCGACAAGGACCGCTGGTGGTCGATCGTCGAGGAGTACGGCGTCACGATCCTCTACACGGCCCCCACCGCGATCCGCACGTTCATGAAGTGGGGCACGGAGTACCCGGCGAAGCACGACCTCTCGTCGCTCCGGCTGCTCGGCTCCGTCGGCGAGCCCATCAACCCCGAGGCGTGGGTCTGGTACCAGGAGTTCATCGGCGGGGGCCGGACGCCCGTCGTCGACACGTGGTGGCAGACCGAGACGGGCGCGATCGCGATCACGCCGCTGCCGGGCGTGACGACGCTGAAGCCGGGCTCCGCGACGCGGCCGTATCCGGGCGTGGAGGCGGACGTCGTCGACGAGAGCGGCCGGTCTGTCGGCCGCGGGGGCGGCGGGTACCTCGTGCTGAGGAGGCCGCTCCCGTCGATGTTCCGGACCATCTGGGGAGACGACCAGCGCTACATCGACACGTACTTCACGCGCTTCGGCGAGAACGTCTACTTCCCCGGGGACGGGGCGAAGCTGGACGACGACGGGTACTTCTGGCTGCTCGGGCGCGTGGACGACGTGATGAACGTCGCGGGGCATCGCATATCGACGTACGAGGTCGAGTCCGCGCTCGTGGACCATCCCGGCGTGGCCGAAGCCGCGGTGGTCGGGCGCCAGGACCCGCGCGAGGGCGAGACGATCGTCGCGTTCGTGACGCCGAAGGCGGGAGTCGTAGGGGACGACGCGCTGCTGGCGGAGCTGCGCGGCCACGTCGCGAAGCTGATCGGCAAGATCGCCCGGCCGCAGTCGATCGTGTTCACCGACGACCTGCCGAAGACGCGCTCGGGCAAGATCATGCGCCGCCTGCTGCGCGACGTCGCCGAGGGCCGGGAGCTGGGCGACGTGACGACGCTGCAGAACGCGCCGATCCTGGACGAGATCAGAGCGAAGGCCGACGCGCTGAAGGGCGAGGGCTAGACCCGGTCCACCGACTCGCAGTCGACCACGACGTCCTCGCGGTCGACGTGGACTATGTCGGCCCCCGCTCCGCACGAGATCCGGTCCACCACCCCGTCCGCCGCGAACACCTCGTCGTCGCCGGCGCCGCCCTTCACCCGGTCCTTGCCCGCGAGCGCGTAGATCACGTCCCGCGACTTGCCCCCGACGAGGAAGTCCCGGCCCTCGTTCCCGTCGAGCACGTCCTCACCGGCAGACCCCTGCAGGAAGTCGCCGCCCCCGTTGCCCGAGATCGCGTCGGCGCCGTCCCCCCCGTAGAGCACGTCGAGCCCCGAGCCTCCTCTGATCGAGTCGGCGCCGAGGAACCCGCTCATGTCGTCGTTGCCGGGCCCGCCGGTGAGCGAGTCGTCGCCGTGCCACCCGAACACGAGGTCGCTCCCGCCGTGGCCGTAGACGTCGTCCTCGTGCGCGCCTCCGTCGATCGCGTCCTGTCCCGGCCCCCCGAAGATCGTGTCGACGCCGGTCCCTCCGCGCAGCTCGTCGGACCCGACGCCGCCGTCGAGCGTGTCCCGCCCCGTCTCGCCCTCCAGGTAGTCGGACCCGGCGTCGCCGCCGAGCGTGTCGTCGCCGCCCTCGCCGTACAGCTGGTCGTTGCCGGTGTCCCCGCCGAGCAGGTCGATGCCCGAGCCGCCGAACACGATGTCGTGGCCGGCGAGCGTCGACAGCGAGTCCGCCTCTTCCGAGCAGAGGATCTCGTCGTCGCCGGCCGTCGGTTCGGGCGAGCATCCTGCCTGGGCGCGCGCCGCGGGCAGCGCCACCAACAGCGCCCACGCGGCGACGGCGGCGCTCGCGGTCAGCCGCCCACCCCCTCGACCCATGGGTTGATGATCCCAGACGAGTGGGCGCGGGGGTGTCAAAGGGGATAGAAAGAGCGCGCCGGGCCTTCAGAGGGTCTTCGATCGCCTGAGGCCCGGGCGCTCGGTCAGACGCGATCGACGGATCGGACGAAAGGAGCCGCATGAGCGACGTTGCGATCGGCTCCGGGACGGAGGGCGCGCCCTCGGTCCCGGCGGAAGAACCGGGTCAGGCTCCGTTGACCCGAAGGCTGGGCGCGGAGTTCCTCGGGACCACCGTGTTCGTCGCGATCGGGACGGGGGCCGCGACGATCCTCCAGATGGGCCCGATCCAGCGGCTCGGTAACATCCCCGACGCGACGGGCGACCCCGTCCTCGGCGCGCTCCTCGGGGACACCTTCGGCGACGTCCTCGCGGTTGCGTTCGCGTTCGCCACCGCGCTTGCGGTGCTCGTGTACGCCCTCGGTGGAGTCTCCGGAGCCCACTTCAACCCCGCCGTGACGTTCTCGCTCGCGGTCGCGCGCAGGTTCAGCTGGACGGACGTGGGGCCCTACGTCCTCGTCCAGTGCCTCGGCGGGATCGCGGGCGCTTTCATAGTCGCCGGCATCTACGGCGAGGCGGGCGCATTGCTGAACGACACGAAGATCATGTTCGGAGCGACCGTCGTCGCGCCCGAGATCGAGTTCGTGAACGCGCTGCTCGCCGAGGCCTTCATCGGCTTCATCCTCGTGACCGCGATCATGGCGGTCGCGGTCGATCCCCGCGCCCCCAAGGGATGGTCCGGCCTCGTCATCGGGCTCGGCCTCGCCGCCGGCATCCTCGTCACCGCGGCCGCGACCGGCGGGTCGGCGAACTTCGCCCGGAGCCTGGGCCCGTTCGTCGCTTCGCTCCTCTACGACGTCGGGAAGATCCCCTGGGAGGACCTAGCCGTGTACGCCGCGGGACCCGTGATCGGCGGCATGGCCGCGGCGATGCTCTACGAGACGGTCACGGGGCTGGAGATCGTCGCGCCGGCGCCGATGCCCGGAGCCGCGACGCCGTCGGACGAGTCGATCATCGGCGACAACGGGTTGCTCGACGAGGCCCCGGCCTCGTCCGAGGTGGTGAGCGACGCCGGCCTGTTGAACCAGCCGGACGGGCCGCAGACCCCGCCGCCGTACAACCCCGACAGGTAGAGAGCACACGAACGAAGAGCCCCCTCGATTCGAGGGGGCTCTTCCGCGCCGGCTACGACTGCTGCTCCACCTGTGACAGGAGCGTCTTCGTGAACGCCTCGAGGTCGTCGGGCTTGCGCGACGTGATGAGGTTGCCGTCCTCGACCACCTCCTGGTCCACCCACTCGGCCCCCGCGTTGACGAGGTCGGTCTTGATCGACGGCCACGATGTCACGGTCTTGCCGCGGACCACGTCCGCCTCGACGAGCATCCAGCCGGCGTGGCAGATCGCCGCGACGGGCTTGCCGGCGTCGAACAACGACTTCGTCAGGCCGACCATCGCTCGGTCCGTGCGGATCTTGTCCGGCGAATACCCGCCGGGTATCACGAGCGCGGCGAACTCGGCTGCGTCGACGTCGCGCGCGGCCACCTCCGTGGTGGTGGTGACGTCGCCCTTCTTGCCCTTGATCTTCTTGCCGGCGTCGAGGCCGACGATGACCGGCTCGTGTCCGGCCTCCTCGACCCTCTCGTACGGGACCTGGAACTCCGAGTCCTCGAACATGTCGTCGACGATGAATGCGATCTTCGCCACACCAACCTCCTTCTCCGTCCCCGGTCGTCGCCGTGGTATCTACCCCCCATGAGCCGGTGGGCAACTGTGGACTTCCCGCTCGAGCTCCCCGTGGAGAAGCGAGGCGACCACTGGGTGGCGCGGGCGGACGAGCGAGAGCTCAAGCTCACGAACCTCGACAAGGTCTACTGGCCCGAGGAGGGCTACACCAAGGGCGACCTGCTCGCCTACTACTTCAACGTGTCGCCGACGATGCTCCCGCACCTCGAGGAGCGGCCGCTCACGTTGAAGCGGATGCCGCACGGGGTCGCCGGCGACTTCTTCTACGAGAAGAACGCTCCGTCGCACCGCCCGTCGTGGATGCCGACGCTCCCCGTCCCGTCCGAGGGCGGCACGAAGATCATCAACTACCTGACGGTGTGCGACCCCGTGCACATCCTGTGGGTGGCGAATCTCGGCGCGATCGAGTTCCACCCGCTGCACGGTCGGGGGCCCGACCAGTCGCATCCCACCTACGCGTTCTTCGACCTCGACCCCATGCACGGGGCGGGATGGGAGGAGGTCCGGCACGTCGCGCGCCTGGTCAAGGTCGTGCTCGACCGGCTCGGGGTGGAGAGCTACCCGAAGACGTCCGGGGCGACCGGGCTGCAGATCATGATCCCGCTCGACGGCACGGTCGACTACGACCACGTGCGGGGCTTCGTCGGCGCGGTCTCGGATCTCGTCCACGCGGCCGATCCGGACACCACGACGGTCGAGTGGGAGGTGTCCAAACGGTCGGACAAGGTCTTCCTCGACGTCAACATGAACCGGGAGGGGGCGAACATCGCCGCCGCCTACTCCGCCCGGCCGGAGCCGGGCGCGACGGTGTCGGCGCCGTTCGAGTGGGACGAGCTCGACGACGTGGAACCGGGGATGTTCTCGATCCGGACGATCTTCGAGCGGATCGCGCAGGTCGGGGACCCGTTCCTTCCGGTGGCGCGGGGGCCGGGGCAGTCGCTCGCGGCGGCGATAGACGAGCTCGACGCGAAGCCGCGCAAGGCGAGGGTGGTGAAGCGGTGACGCTGTTCGTCGGCACGTCGGGCTGGGCCTACAGGGAGTGGAAGCCCGACTTCTATCCCGCCGACGTCCGCCAGAAGGAGTGGCTGCGCTTCTACTCGTCGGCGCTCGGCGCGTGCGAGATCAACGCCACGTTCTACCGGCTGCAGTCGTCCGAGACCATGGCGCGCTGGGGGGCCGAGACGTCCGAGGGCTTTCGGTTCTCGCTGAAGATGCACCGCCGCATCACGCACTCGCGCTCGCTCGCTCCCGACGACGCGGGACGCGACCTGCTGAAAGCGTTCTTCGCCAACGCCGGGCGGCTCGGGCCGAAGCTCGGCGTCGTGCTGCTGCAGCTCCCTCCGCACCGCGCTCGGGACGACGACGCGCTGGCTGCATTGATCGACGCGCTCCCGCCCGAGGTTCGCTACGCGTTCGAGTTCCGCAACAACACGTGGGACGACGACGAGGTCCGGGCGAGGATCGCGGGGGCCGGGGGCACCGTCTGCCTGTCGAACACCGACGGGACCGCGCCCGCCGCCCTCCCACCGGGCGACCTCGCGTACGTGAGGCTCAGGACCGAGGAGTACACGGACGACCAGCGGACGGCGTGGAAGGAGCTGCTGCTGTCCGAGGGCGGGCGCCGCGACGTGTTCGCGTTCGCGAAGCACGAAGGGATCCCGGCGGGGAATCCCTTCGGAGGCGTGGGCCTCGCCAGGTGGCTGGCCGAAACCGCCGCGGGGCCGGCTTCATGACCCCACGGCGACTCCGGTGATCTTCTAGCCGGCCAGTGCGGCGAACGCGAACTGCATGTCGTCGTCCAGCGGCTTGCCGCACGACCACGGCGTGACCTGCTGGCACTTCGAGACCCGCGTGCTCGCGTTGTCGAGGACCAGCACGGCCCTCTGGACCGACGTGCTCGTGAACTCGTGGCCGAGCTCGTTCAGGTCGAGGAGCCCGAATCCCGTCGAGTCGACCTCGAACGGCGCGTGCACCGCGCTCCCGTCCGCGAGCACGATCAACAGCGTCGCGCGGGGCGCCGTCCTCGCGGGAGGCAGGTCGACCGCCACACGCAGGTTGCTCACGCCGGTGCCCGGCTTGAAGGAGACGTACGCGGACGTCAGGTGGTCGAGCACGCCGACCCTCGTCCCGGTCTTCTTGCGCGTCCCGCCGAGCGTGAACGAGGCTCCGGGCGGGGCCTTGCCGCCTACTGCGGCCCGGTACGCGGCCCCCTCCTCGTAGAACAGGTGCGGGACGAAGTTGACGGTCGAGAAGAACGCCTTCGCGTCCGCGAACGAGATGTCGCGATTCGCGAGCGCCTTCGTGACCGCGAACGTCGAGCGCAGCCGCGGCGCAGCCGGTCCGTCGTACGCGGCCCGCTCCCACGTCTCGCGGATCACGTCCACGCCGATCGCGGGCCCTTCGGGCGCGGACGGCAGCTCCGTGAGGTAGCGCCAGAAGATCCACGCCCCGTAGTGGTAGGGGCTCCTGTTGCGGTTGAGCGGAACGTGCGGCTGGCGCAGCCTGCTCGCCGTCAGGTACTGGTAGTTGTCGTCGATGGCGTCGTAGACGACGTCCTTCATCAGCGCCGCGGTGCCCTCTGCCATCCACGTGTCGTGGCCGGCCGAGTACGCGAGCTGGATCGCGTGGAAGAACTCGTGGGCCGCGGTCACCTGCAGCGACTCGAGCGACGGCGCGCCGCCGAACTGCGACGGCAGGAAGTCGTTGTCGAGCGCGCAGTACGACGAGCCGTCCCAGTACGGGTAGGTCGTGAACGGGTCGACGAGGTTGGGGTCGTCTGTCCCGCAGTAGCCGTAGATGCCGTCCGCGCCGGAGTTCAGCAGGTAGACGTCGAGCTTCCCGGCGTCCGCGGGCGGCACGCCGGCGTTCTCGGACGTCAGGTCGCTCTTCGGTGCCTTGAAGCCGAGGTCGTCGACCTCGATGCTCCACACCTGCTCCATCGTCGCCTGCACCGTGTCGACGTAGTCCGGGATCGTGTTGTCGTCGGCGCCGTCGGCGAGATTGATCCGGTGCCGGCCGCTCTCGGCCCAGTGGATGCAGAAGTGCTGGCCGCAGGCGACGTCGGTCGCGGCGTCGCGGTACGAGTAGCCGTTGTCGAGGTTGTCGGCGCCGTGATCCGTGGGGCGTGCGAGGAGGTCGAGCGCCCTGTTCCGCTCCGCTCCGGCGAGGTCGCGTACCCTGAGCGCGAGGTCCGAGAGGAGCAGGCTGAGGTCTGCGTCCGTGAACGTCCCGGCGAACGCGGCCTCGACGCGGCGCAGCGCGAACTGCGCGGGCGTGATCCGGCCGCCGAAGAGTGACCGGGACAACGTGTCGTCGGTCACGGAGCTGAGCGCCGCCGTGGAGTGCGAGAGCCTCGCGCCCTCGGGGATGCGCACCGGCTCGTCGAGTGACAGGTCGAGCCCGCGCCGGAGGGACGCGCCGCGCCTGCCGGCGGACGCCGGCGCGGACGCGAAGACCGCGAGCGCCAGCAACACGAGCACGGCGATGGATCGTTTCATGCGGAGATGCCCTCCCTCGACTGGGTGAGATGAGTCCGTCGCCAGTCAATCGGACGGTCCCCGCCGTGGCTGTACGTAACCCGTGCATAGTGCCCGCTCCGAGCACCCGTTTCGTCCGTTTCGCCCGCACAGGCACGACGTACGCCCCGGTCCTCCCCAGCCTGTGGAAACCTTGTGGGATGCCCGAGACCCGCGACTACGCACGCAAGCGCCGGTTCGACGAGACGCCGGAGCCACCCCCGGCGGTGTCGGGCGACGTCGACGTCGCGACCGCGCTGCCCGGGAGCACGTTCGTCATCCACCAGCACCACGCCCGCCGGCTCCACTTCGACCTGCGCCTCGAGATGTACAACGGCGACGTCCCGGTGCTCGTGTCGTGGGCGGTCCCGAAGAACCTCCCGCTGCGGAAGGGCAAACCCCACCTCGCCGTCCACGTGGAGGACCATCCGTTCGAGTACGGCTCGTTCTCGGGAACGATCCCCGCCGGAAACTACGGGGCCGGCGAGGTGCGCATCTTCGACCGCGGCGACTACGAGCTGCTCGAGCAGGAGCGAGGCAAGCTGACGTTCCGTCTGTCGGGACGGCGCATGCCGGGTGTGTGGCACATGGCCCTCACCGACAAGACCGACGCCAAGAAGGACTGGCTCGTCTTCCTCAGCAAGGACGAGCGCCCCGACCCCGATCCGCTCCCGGAGCTGTCCCCGATGCTCGCGACCCTCGTCGAGCAGCCGTTCGACTCGGACGACTGGATCTTCGAGCTGAAGTGGGACGGCGTCCGGGCGCTCGGCGTCTGCTCGGACCAGACTGCTTTGATCTCGCGCAACCGCAACGACGTCACGTTCTGCTATCCCGAGCTGCACGACCTCCACACGCGGCTCGTCTGTCTCGACGCCATCGTCGACGGCGAGATCGTCGCGATGTCCGGCGGCCGCCCGTCGTTCGAGAAGCTCCAGTCGCGCATAAACCTGCAGAACGCGCGCGACATCGAGCAGGCCGCGAAGACGACGCCGGTCACGTACGTCGTCTACGACCTCCTCTACCTCGACGGCAAGAACGTCATGGACCGGCCGCTGCACGAGCGCAAGGAGCTCCTCGACGCGCTCGTCGTGCCGTCGGAGAGGGTGCAGCTCTCGCACTGCACGGCCGGTGAGGGAGCCGCGCTGTTCGAGTTCGCCCGCGCGAACAGGATCGAGGGCATCGTCGCCAAGAAGGCGAGCGGCGTCTACCGGCCCGGCAAGCGCAGCCGCGAGTGGCAGAAGATCAAGACGACGTGGGAGGCCGACGTCGTCGTCGGAGGCTGGTCGAAGGGCGAGGGCAACCGCTCGTCGACGTTCGGGTCGCTGCTCGTCGGCGCGTACTCGGACGAAGGCCTCTGCTTCCTCGGATCCGTCGGCACGGGATTCTCGGACAAGACGCTCGACGAGGTCCTCCCGCTGTTGCGCGAGCGCGCGGCATCGTCGTGCCCGTTCTCCGAAGACCCGTCGGGCATGCGCGGCGGACGGTGGGGCAAGGTCCTGAAGGACCCCCAGTGGATCGAGCCGTCGCTCGTCGCTCGCGTCGAGTTCCGCGAGCTCACCTCGGGCAACAAGCTGCGCGCCGCGTCGTTCAAGGGGCTGCGCTCCGACAAGGATCCGGAGGACTGCCGGTTGGAGGACCTGGTCCCGGAAGGCGTGTAGTGGGCCGCGCGCAGCGCATCGTCACGTCGATCTACTCGCGCACGGCACATCGCCTGTACGAGCCGGTCGTGGTGCGCGGGTCGTTCCCGCTGCTCGGCGCGGATCTGAACGAGCGGGTGGCGGAGCAGGGACGCGCGGCGGTGGGTGTCGCCGGGCGTCGGCCGATCCTCGACATGCCCGTGGGGACCGCCTACTTCACGTCGGAGGTCGCTGCCCTTCATCCCGGCATCGTCGTCGGAGTCGACATCGCCGAGGGGATGGTGCGCGAGGCGGCCGGCCTGGCTGCGCGCCGGCGGTTGTCGAACCTCGTCGTCGTGCAGGCGGACGCGCACACTCTGCCGTTCGCGTCCGGGTCCTTCGGGGCGATCCTGTGCACGAACGGCCTGCAGGTGATCCCGGGGCTGCGCGGGGCGGTGTCGGAGCTCGCGCGCGTGCTGGCGCCGGGTGGGACGCTGTTCGTGTCGGTGGTGGGGCTGCCGCTGGGGGCGGTGCTCCCGCGCCCGGCGGCGGAGAAGATGCCGGCGGTGCTGGCGGCGCGCTCGAAGATCGCCGAGGAGCTGGAACGCGCGGGCCTGACGGTTGTGCGGACGAGCAAGCGGCGCCTGTCGACGCTGTACGAGGCCGCGCGACCGGCGGCTATCGCGTGAGTGCCGGATTCCGCAACGGACGCGATATTCGCCGCTAGGTCGGCTGCACCCGGCGGCGGCTCAGCCTCGGCACCGGCCGCGGCCCCCGCCCCCGCAGGTATGCGAACGCCGCCGCCGCGAAGCCCAGGTAGACCGCCGCGTTCAGGCCGAAGTGGAGCAGCACGAGGTTGATCTCGTGCCCGAGGATCCCCGGGTTCACCTTGGCCCCCGTCGTGACGTGCTGGAGCACCTTCACGCCATGCTCGACGAAGTGGTAGCCCTGCAGCAGCGCGACCGCCAGCACGAGGCGGTCGCCGAGCACGTTGCTCCCGCCGGGGTCCCACCCGCGCCGCCTCAGGTACAGCACGAGGCCGAGCCCCGCGAGCACCGCGCCGTTGTAGACGAGGTGCACCCACTCCGTGTCCACGAGCGAGCCGACCAACGCGCCCCGGCTCGGCACGCCGTCGGCGAACACCCTCGACAGTTGCACGACGTGCTCCAGCATGTGGAACGACTGTACGGCGACGCCGACGAGGAGGAGCGCAATGCCTGCGCCGGCGGCCGCGGCATGCCTGCCGCCGCGTCCCAGCGGCGGGAGCAGCCGCTTCGCCACGGCGTACAGCACCGCCAGCACCGCAAGGCCGACAAGAGTGCTGACGCCTCCCCACACCGCGGCCGCCGCGGGCTCACCTCTGTCGAGGGGTGACCCGGCGGCGATCCTGCTGTGCGACAGCGCGATCGACTCCCCTGCCGCACCCGCCAGCGCGTCGCCGTCGGACGAAGCCACGGCGCGGTAGTTCACGACCAGCCCCCACCCCGCGGCCGAGCGCGCACCGGGGCCGCGGCGACTTCCTCGACGACGTTGTCCGCGAGCTCGCAGCGGGACATGTCGCCGCAGTAGAGGCCCGCGCCCGTCGCGTCTTCGACCGTGTTGCCGCGGACGATCCCGCTGCCCATCTCGCGGATCACGATCCCGGCGAGCGACGTCCCCGCGACGACGTTGTCCTCGAAGACGGTGTCGGAGAGGTGCGCGACGATGCCGATCTTCCCGCCGGTGACATCCGAGTCCCGCACGACGACGTCGGGAGCGCTCAGGACCTCGATGCCCTGCGCGTGTGGATCCTCCATACCGGCGACCGAGACGGCCTCGACGAGCGCGCCGGCCTTGTAGGCGCGGACCCCCTGCGCGTCCGCTCCGACCACCGACACCCCGCGCAGGACCGCGCCCGGTGCGTCGTCGAGATCGATCCCCGTCCAGCCCCCGCGGACCTTCAGTCCCTCGACACGGACGCCGGGAGCCGTGACGTGCACGGCGGCATCGGCCTCCAGCGGAGCCACGACCTCGGCCCCCGGCTCGCCCTCGACCGCTAGGGTCCGGTCGATCTTCAGCGGCCCCCGATGCGTTCCCGGGGCGAGCCGGACCGTCGCCCCCCGCGGGGCCGCATCGATCGCCGCCTGGACGTCGGAACCGGCCGCGACCGTCACCACCGGCGCCGGCCACAGCGTCGCCAGCGCTAGGGCGAAGGCCCCCGCGGCTCCCGCCACGACCGCATAGGAGCGACGCCGTCTCGTCACTTCACCGACCCCGCGAGCAGACCCTGGACGAAGTAACGCTGGAACGCGAAGAACACGATCAGCGGGACGATCATCGAGAGGAACGCGCCCGGCGCGATGACGTCGAGGTTCCCGGAGAACTGACGCAGCTGGTCGCGGATGAACACCGTGATCGGGATGTCGTCGCCCCCGGTGAACACGAGCCCCACGAGCAGGTCGTTCCACGTCCAGAGGAACTGGAAGATCCCGAGGGCCGCGATCGCCGGCATCCCGAGCGGCAGCACGATGCGCGTGAAGATCTGCCACTCCGAGGCGCCGTCGATGCGCGCGGCCTCGAGCAGCTCGTGCGGCAACCCGATGAAGAAGTTGCGCAGCAGGAAGATCGCGAACGGCAACCCGAACGCGACGTGGAAGAGGATCGCGGCCCAGATCGTCCCGAAGATCCCGAGGTCGCCGAACAGACGCGCCATCGGGATCAGCGCCATCTGGAGCGGCACCACCAGCAGCGCCACGACGACGAGGAACAGCGTCTCGCGCCCCCGGAAGTCGATCCACGCGAACGCGTAGGCGCCCAGCGCCGCCACCAGCACGAGCAGCAACGTCGTCGGCACCGTGATGTACGCCGTGTTGAGGAGGCTCTGCACGAGCCCGTCGTTCGCCAGGATGTCCTTGTACGGCTGGAGCGTCAGCTGAGCGGGATCGGTGAGCGCGTTCCACCACCCGCTCGTGTTCGAGTCCGCGCCCGACCTGAAGCTCGTCACCAGCAGGCCGAACGTCGGCGTCATCCAGAACAGCGCGAGCAGGACGAGCGTGACGTGGACGGGCGAGCGGGACACGAAGCGCACGAGCCTCTGGCTCGTCGAGCGTCGCTCGACCGGCGCTGCGTCTGCGGCGACTGCCATCTACTCACTCCTCCTGAAGCGGCGGATGTTCAGGGCCATCACCGGGATCACCATGAGGAACAGAACGACGGCCACCGCGCTGCCGAGGCCGAAGTTGCCCGACGTGAACGACGTCTTCCACATCTCGAGCGCGATCACGTTCGCCTCGTCCTGGCTCGCGCCCGGCGCGGTGACGAGGATGATGTCGAAGATCTTCAGCACGTTGATCACGAGCGTGACGAAGACGACGCCGAGCACGGGAGCCAGAAGCGGCAGCGTCACGTGCCGGAACGTCTGCCACTCGTTCGCCCCGTCGACGCGTGCCGCTTCGAGGACGTCGCGCGGGAGAGCGGCGAGGCCCGCCGCGATCACGACCACCGCGAACCCCGTCCACATCCAGGAGAAGGCGCCGATGATCGCCGGGGTGACGAGGCTGGGCGAGAGCCAGCTGATCCCCTGGAAGCCCGGCGCGAACGTGGCCGCCGCGACGCGGACGGTGAAGGGTCCCTCGCCTGGAAGGTCCTCGAACACGGCCGTGCCGTCGGGTCCAGACTCCGACGTCGCCACGACCTCGCCGGACTCGTCGACGGCTTCTACGATCGCCCCGGGCAGCCCGAGCTCGCCGTCTTCGATCACGCCGATCTCTCCCCCGCCCGGCTTGAAGTCGCGCCAGACGACCGCGCCCACCGCGCCGCCCGACAGCTCCGGCTCCACTGCCTGGACCGCGTCGTCCGGCAGCTCCTCCTCCGTCATCCCGACGAGGGGCAGCAGCGCGGTCTCACCTGCGGCGAACTCGCCCCGTGCGACGACCGCCGCGCCGTCCTTCGAGACGGGCGCATCCGGGACCGTCGTCGCCGCCGGGTACGCACCGGGACCGGACACGACGTCGGCGCCGGCCTGCGCGACGGCGTTGAGCAACCCGCGGCTCGGCTGCTCCTCGTACATCAGCCGCCAGATGACACCGGTGGCAAGGAACGAGATCGCCATCGGCATGAACACGATGATCTTGATCGCCGTCTGGTAGCGGACGCGCTCGGTGAGGATCGCGAACATGAGCCCGAGCCCCGTGATGATCGCGGGAGCCGTCGCGACCCAGATCGCGTTGTTCTGGATCGCCTGCCGGACCCTCCCGGTGTCGAGAAGGTCCCTGTAGTTGTCGAGGCCGACCCAGAGGCGGGCGGAGCTCTGGAAGCTCTGGGCGAACGTGTCGATCGTCGGGTAGACGACGATCGCGCCCAGCAACAACAGCGCCGGGAACAGGAACATCAGCGCCATCCAGCGCTTGGCCCCGCCGGGGGGCGGCTTGAGCCTGATGGTCCCCCGGCGTTCGGCCGGCGCTACATCTGCTGCGGTGGTCGCCACGCCGCGTCCGTTACTTGTACGCCTTCTTGGCCGCGGCCTCGAGCTCCTGCGTGACGCCGTCGACGTCGGACGGGTCCTTCACGAAGTCCTGGAAGAGCTTCCACAGACCCTGCCCCGTGGTCCCGCCGAACTCGGGCGGCACGAGGTCCGACATGTCGAAGCGGACGTCCTCGCCGGCCGCGACGACGGCTTCCGCGATCTCGCGCGAGATGTCGTCCGGGTACACCGCGGTGTCGAGGTTCTCGTTAGGCGAGATGAACCCGCCCTCGGACGCCCACACCTCTGCGGCCTCGGGGGTCGTGAGGAACTCGGCGAAGCGCTGAGCGGACGGGTTGTCGCTCAGCACGACCGCGCCGTCACCTGCCGACACGACCGCGGGGGCCGATCCGTCGATCGTCGGGAACGTGAAGAAGTCGAAGTCCTCCTCCGCCTCAGCGCCGGTCTCGCCGCTGATAACGCCGGCCACGAAGTCGGCCTCGTAGACGGTCGCGGCCGCGGGCGGGTCCGCGAACGTCTGGGTCACGGACTCCTCGAACGTCGTGTTCAGCGCGCCGTTCGCACCGCCGGCGAGGTTGGCCTCGTCACCGACGAGCTCTCCCCAGGTCTCGAGCGCGGACTTCACGCTGCCGTCCGTCCACGGGATCTCGTGGTTCGTCAGCTGGTCGTAGGCATCGGCGCCGGCCGTCCGGATGTAGATGTTCTCGAACCAGTCGGTGAGCGTCCACCCGTCGGCGCCGCCCATCGAGACGAACGGCGTACCGGACGCGTTCACGGTCTGCGCGGTCTGCAGGAGCTCGTCCCAGTCCTGCGGCGGCTCGACGCCGGCCTGCTCGAAGACCGCGGTGTTGTACCACCACGTCGACTTGTTCGCGACCTTGAAGTAGACGGCGTACGGCTCTCCGTCGACCGAGCCGATGTCCTTCCAGACGCTTGCGAAGTTCTCGTCGAGCCCCGCGACCACGTCCTCGTCCAGCGGCTGCAGCGACCCGTCGTTCGCGAGCTGCGCGACCAGCGCGGGCTGCGCGACCATCGCGACGTCCGGCGGGTTGCCGCCCTCGATCTGCGTCCCGAGGAACGCAGCCATGTCGTCACCCGCGGAGCGGTACGACGCGTCGATGCCGGTCTCTTCGGTGAAAGCCTCGAGGACGGCGGTGAAGCGTTCCTGCTCTGCCCCCGTCCATACCGCGGCGACCTCGATCGCGTCGCCGCCTTCCTCCTGTTGCTGGTCTTCGCCGCTCTGGTCCTCGACCTCGTCGCCCCCGCCGTTGCACGCCGCGCCGAGCAGCGCCATGACCACCAACAGGATCCACACCTTGTTCTTCAGTGCCATGCCGCTCCTCCTCCTCTAGCCGCGCTGCCCGTAGATGCCGAGTCCCGTTTCCATGTCGAAGAAATGCAGTTGCGTCGCGTCGATCACGAGGTCCGCCATCTCCCCGCTCCGGACCGTCGACTTGGGGTCGACCTCCGCGACGAAGTGGCTCTTGCCGCGCTCCGCCTGTTGCTCGAGGTTCTCGACCTCTTGCCCCGCGTCGGCGGCGAGCTCCTTCATGTCCTCCGTCAGGACGACCGGCGTGTCGAGCTCGAAGTGGAGGAGCGTCTGCGTCCCCAGCGCCTCGACGAGGTCGACGCGGACGCGGAGCTGCGACGTCGTCCCGCCTCCGCTCGCGAACGGCGCCTCCTCGAAGTCCTGCGGGCGGATTCCCGCGATGACCTCCCTGCCGGCGTAGCCCTCGAGGGCGGGGCGGCGCCCGAGGATGCTGCGGGGGACGTCGATGCCGTGCCCGGCGACGTCGATGCGGAACCCGTCGCCGGTCTGGTCGAGCCTCGACGACGCGAAGTTCATCGACGGGCTCCCGATGAAGCCGCCGACGAAGAGGTTCGCGGGGCGTCCGAAGAGCTCGTTCGGCGTCCCGACCTGCTGGAGCACCCCCTTCTTCATCACGGCGACGCGATCCCCCATGGTCATCGCCTCGACCTGGTCGTGGGTGACGTAGATGGTCGTGACCTGGAGGTCGTGCTGGATGCGCGCGATCTCCGACCGCATGTTCACGCGGAGCTTCGCGTCGAGGTTCGAGAGCGGCTCGTCCATGAGGAACGCCTGGGGCTCCCGGACGATCGCGCGGCCCATCGCCACACGTTGTCGCTGCCCGCCGGAGAGGGCGCGGGGCTTGCGGGGGAGGAACTCCTCGAGCCCGAGGATGCGGGCCGCATGCTTGACGCGGCGGTCGATCTCGGCCCTGTCGAGCTTCGCGAGCTTGAGCCCGAACGCCATGTTGTCGTAGACGGTCATGTGAGGGTAGAGGGCATAGTTCTGGAAGACCATGGCGATGTCGCGGTCCTTCGGAGGCACGTCGTTGACGACCTTGCCGCCGATGCGAAGATCGCCCTCGCTGATGGCCTCGAGCCCGGCGACCATGCGGAGGGCCGTCGACTTGCCGCACCCCGAGGGCCCGACGAGGACCATGAACTCGCCGTCTTCGATGCCGAGGTCGAGCCTGTCCACGGCCCGGGTGCCGTCCCCGTAGATCTTCGTGACCTGGTCGAGGACGATCTCACCCACGGCGGCCCCCTTCTAGACGGCGACAGGGGTCGACCTCGTCGACGTCCGCCACCTGCGACCGACCGACCCTGGTGGGACTATTTGCCCAAATCGGGCAGGGTCAATCCAGGCGTGGGGTCAGGCCAGGAGCCGGACCCTCACTCCGCAGTCTTGTAGGAACTCGCGTACCCGGGCCCAGTCCTGGTACGGCTCCCCCGTCGCCACTACCTCCGTTATCCCCGAGTTCGCGATCAGCTTCGCGCACGTGAAGCACGGCACGCCCGTTATGTAGATCGAGCCGCCCTCACGCTGCTCCGGCGACGAGTACAGGATCGCGTTCGCCTCCGCGTGGATCGCTATGCAGTTGTCGTGCCCCCAGCCGCTCGCCGCGTCGGACGACGCTCGAGGACACGCCCCTTCGTCGCAATGCGGGTGCCCCGAGGGCGCGCCGTTGTAGCCCGTGCTCCTGATCCTGCGATTGCGCACGATCACGGCACCGTGCTGGCGCCGGACGCAATTGGAACGCCGCGCGGTCTCCGACGCGATGTTCAGGAAGTAGCGGTCCCAGTCGGTGGTCCGCTGGATCTCGGAAATCCCGTGCGCGATGCTCACAAGTTTCTCCCCCCGGGCGCGGCGATAGACGGGCGACTCGGGGAAGTGCGCCAATTGTCCCTGCTACGAGCGCCCTCGCGCAAGTATCCAGACGAACCGCCGCGGAAAACGACCGCATAGCGAGCGTTTTTGCACGGAGAACGAGAGCCGACGCGGCCCCCGCTATCCTCGCCCCCCATGGACTCCCGGATCCTCGAGGCCCTCCCCGAGGACCTCTTCCACGACCTGCTGCGCTCCTCCTGGGTCATCGAGACCGCCCGCGCCAGGATCTTCGAGGGGTGGGCGAAGGAAGAGGACCCCGCTTACGAGCAGAGCGCGAAGATCGCCGGCGCCCGGGCCGCGATCGTCGAGGAGGTGCTCGGCCCCCACAGGAAGAGATCGGACGACGACGTCGTCGCGCTCCACGTCGCCTGGATCGACGGCGTCGTCGGCGGCCCCCGCGACGACCCCCTCGGCCCCCTGTTCCTGACGAGGCTCTCGGATTGGGTCGACGGACACGCCGGTCCCCTGCTGGGGGACGCGCAGCGCCTGAAGTCGCTGTCGGACGAGGAGAAGGCGGCGATCCGGTGGCCGGACCGCATCCCGGGGCCCCCTCCGTTCGAGCCGCTCGAGATCCCGCGCGTCGACCCGCCCGACGACGCCGTCTTCCGTTTCGGCATCCTCGGCGACCTCCACATCGGATCGGCCCGCGCGGAGCCGCTGGTGCGAGCGGCGATCGCCGACCTGAACGCGTCCGGGGCCGAGCTCGTCGTCCAGCTCGGCGACATCACGGACGAGGGGAAGCCGGAGCAGTTCGAGGCGGCCGCGAAGATCGTGGCCGAGCTCGACATGCCGGTCGCCACGATGATGGGCAACCACGACGTGATCGCGCTGGGCGACCGGGAGCTAGGAGGCCGCGGCCTCTACGAGACCCACTTCGGCCGCGAGGCGGACGGCGTGCTGCTGGAGCACAGGGGGTGGCGCTTCGCCGTCCTCGACTCCGCGACGCACCTCGCGTCGCCGTTCACGGCCTTCGACCTCGTCACCGGCGCGTTCCTCGACCTGCCCGGGGGGGCCGTCGTGCGCGGCTCCCTGACGGTCCCGCAGCACGAGATCCTCGCCGACCTCGCCGAGGCGGGGGCGCCGCCGGCCTTCGTCTTCCTCCACCACCCACCCCAGCCGTACGCAGGCTTCCCGCCGATCCTGTTCGGCCTGCGGGACGCAGACTCCGGACGCCTGCACGCCGTCGCCGACTCCGGCAACGTCTGGGGGGTGTTCGCCGGCCACACACACCGGAACGCGATCACCCGCAGGTTCGGCCGCGTACCGGCGGTCGAGGTCGGGATCCCGAGGGACTATCCCTTCGGCTACGCCCTCGTCGACGTCGGCCCGAGCGGCTACTCGTACCGGTTCCGCCAGCTGTCCGACCGCGATCTCCTCCGGGAGGCATATCCCAGCGCCGGCGCCCTCCAGCGGCGCTACGGCAGGGGCCGTCCGGACGAGCGTGCGTTTACGTGGGGGCCCGAGTAGGGCAAATCCCTCGAACGGATCACGCGGCGTGTTTCGCTACGTAGTGGAGTGGTCCAGTAACTCTCCGGTTTCGGAAAGCGTTCTAAGGGTAGAAGCCCTGCGACGACCGAACGGAAGGAGAATCGATGGGACTCATCGGGTACGTGCTCGTAGGGCTGGTCATCGGTGTGATCGCAAGGCTCCTGATGCCGGGCCGCGACCCGATCGGGATCGTCGGGACCATCCTCGTCGGCATCGTCGGCGCAGTCGCCGGCAGCTATCTCTGGGCCGCCGTCTTCGGGAACACCGAGGGCGTCGAGTGGATCGGCGGCGTGATCGTAGCCATGGTCCTCCTGTACGCGTACCGCCGGATGTCGCTGGGACGCGGCACCGTCTGACAAAGCGCACCCACCGCTTTCTCGCCGGACCCGCGACCGGCGGAGAGAGCGCTCGGAAAACGGCCCCCATCCGCCCGGGGGCCGTTTTCGCGCCGCCCTCAGTCTTTCCAGGGGCGCAGGTTGCTCGTGTCGACGACGACGAAGTTCGATCCCTTCACGTCGCCCAGCGTGTGGAGCGCGTCGTTGTCCCAGCGCCGGTTCGGGGCCCCGCTGATGAACCAGTCGGAGCCGTTGTCGGCGACGATCATCCCGTACCGCTTCAGCGCGACGAGGACCACGCGAGCCTGGCGCGGATAGCCGTCGAGCGAGAACCCCTTCTTCAGCCTCAGGCGCAGCCCCATCGGCGGGAGGTCCGGGTCGTCGGAGTCGCTCGCGAAGTGACGCGCGGGGTACACATACTTGCGGCGGCTGCGGCTCACCGTGAACCGCAGCGCGTGGTCGATCACGCCCTTCTTCACCTCGTCCCAGCGCGCGAGCCCGGGCAGGATCGGCAGCCCCGCCGCGTCCGCCGACGTCCACCCCTTCGGCCGCAGCTCGTTCGAGTCGAGGTCCCAGATCGCGCCCGAGCCCGCTCGCCAGCTCCCGTCGCGCCGCCGGAGGGAGAACAGCTCGTACAGGCGGCACTCGTCCCTGTGGACGAGGATCGCGTGGCGATCGCCGGACGAGCGGCGGCCCCCTTCGATCTTCACGTCCTTCGGGATCGGGTAGGGGCCGGGGTCGCTCTCGTCGGCGTACCGGAACCTCACGCGCGACTTGCGCTGGGCGTCGCCGACGACCGTGATCGGGATCCCGATCGGCCCGCCCTCGTAGCGTCCAGAGCCGAAGTCCGCGTGCAGCCCCTCGTTGCGGCCGATGCTGCGGATGATCGCCCGCGAGCGGCGGTGGACCGGGAGCCGGTCGACGCGGCGGTTCCACACGTTGCTCTCGGGGAAGATGCGGCAGTCGGGGGCCGCGGGCAGAGGCCTCGCGCCGCCCGAAGGACCCCACAGCCCGCCGGCCGCGCACGCGATCGCTACGAGGGTTGCTGCGATCCGTGTGCTCATCGGCCCCGCCTCGCCTGCCGTTCGAAGTAGTTGTCCCAGTATGCGCCGCCCCCGCGCAGCTTCGCCCACAGCGACGCCGCGAGGTACGCCGGCCACAGCAGCAGCCCCCACCTCTCGTACTGGCGCACGTGCACGAGCTCGTGCGCGAGCGTCTCGTCGTCGAGCTCGTCGACCGACAGGACCACGTGGCCGAACGCGATCGCGCGAAAGTGCCAGCCGAGCTTGCGCGGCCACGCGGCTCCTTCGCACAGCACGACCCCGCGGGTCACCCGGCGCGCCCGGAAGAACGGCGACAGGAGCATCCCGACCAGCGACGCCGGCGCGGCCCAGATCACCCGCGCCGCGCGCGCTACAGCGGTATGTCGGACAGGACCAGGACGCGCGGCTCGGTCATCTCCTGCATCGCCCATCGGAGCCCCTCCCGGCCGGAACCGGAGTCCTTGGTGCCTCCGTACGGCATCTGGTCGGCACGGAAAGCCGAGACGTCGTTGGCCACGATGCCGCCGACCTCGATGTCGCGGAACGCGAGGAAGAGCCGCTTGACGTCGGACGTGAAGACGCCGGCCTGCAGTCCGTACTTCGACTCGTTCACCTCGGCGATCGCCTCTTCGAAGTCTCCGTACGAGGACACCGTCGTCACCGGTCCGAAGATCTCCTCGCACCGCACCTTCATGTCCGGGCGCGTGCGGCCGAGCACCGTCGGCGCGTAGAAGGGATCCTCCCGCTTGCCGCCGACGAGGACCTCGGCCCCCGCCTGTACGGCCTCGTCGACCCACGCCGTCACGCGCTCGAGCGCGTCGTGGTCGATGAGCGGTCCGACCTCCGTCTCGGGATCGAGAGGGTCACCGGTCTTGAGCTTCGACACCTCCTGCACGAGGCGCTCGGTGAAGTCGCCCGCGACGCTCTCCTGGACGAGCACGCGCTGCACCGAGATGCACGACTGCCCCGCCTGGTAATAGCCGCCGAAAGCGATCCGCTGCGCCGCCACCTCGAGGTCGGCGTCGGAATGGACGATCACGCCGGCGTTGCCCCCGAGCTCGAGCGTGACGGCCTTGCGAGGGTCCGCGGTCTTGAGGTTCCAACCGACCTCGGACGAACCGGTGAACGAGAGCTTCGCGAAGCGCCGGTCCTTCGCGAGCTCACCCGCCTCGCTCCCTCCGATCGGGAGCACCGAGAGCATCCCCGGAGGCAGCTCGGTCTCGCAGAACAGCTCCCCGAGCAGCAACGCGCCCAGCGGCGTCTTCGTCGCGGGCTTGACCACGATCGGGGCTCCCACCGCGAGCGCCGGGGCCATCTTGTGCGCGACGAGGTTCACGGGGAAGTTGAACGGCGTGATCGCGAGGACGGGACCGAGCGGGAACCTCCGCACGATGCCGGCGCGCGACCCGAGGGCGGACTCGGAGTCGAAGCGCATCAGCTCGCCGCCGTCGCGCCGGCACTCCTCCGCGGCCCAGCGGAACGTCGACACCGCGCGTGCGGCCTCGACCTTCGCCCACTTCAGCGGCTTGCCGCCCTCGCGCGCGATCAGCTCCGCGACCTCGTCAGACCGCTCGGCCAGCCGGCGCGAGATGTGGGCGAGAGCCTCCGCGCGGCGGTGCAGCGGAAGGGTCCTCGTCTCGCCGAACGCGGCTTCGGCTGCGGCTGCGGCGTCCTCGACGTCGCGGGGTTGGGGGGAGGCGACCGACGCGACCGTGGCTCCGTCGTAGGGGCTCGTGACGTCGAAGCCGCCGGAGCCGTCGCGCCACTCCCCCGCCACCAGGAACGGCTTGCGTCCCGCCATGGCTACTCGTCCCCGGCCACGACGTAGTACCAGTCCTTACGGGGCGCTCCCGACAGCTCCGCCATCACGTGCTTCGTCACCGTGTACTCCTCGAGCGACTCGACACTCATGTCCTTGCCGAACCCGGACTGCTTGAAACCGCCGTGCGGCATCTCGGGCGTGAGCGGGATGTGGTCGTTGATCCAGACGGTCCCGAACCGCAGCGCCTTCGCGGCGCGCAGCGACTTGAACGTGTCGCGCGTCCAGACGCTGGCGGCGAGCCCGTACTTGACGTCGTTCGCCTTCGCGAGGACCTCGTCCTCGGTCTCGAACGGGAGCAGCGTGGGGGCGGGGCCGAACACCTCGTGCTGGACGATCTCGGCCTGCTGGTCGGCGCCGGAGATCAGCGTCGGCTCGAACCAGTAGCCCTTCTCGAAGCCCTCCGGGCGCCCGCCGCCCATCAGGACCTTCGCGCCCTGCGCGCGGGCCCGCTCGACGAAGCCCTCCACGCGCTCGCGCTGCGCCGCGTTGATCAGCGGGCCCATGTCGGTCGTGCGCTCCATCGGGTCGCCGAGCCGGATCGCCGCGGTCAGGTCCGACACGCGGGCGACGAACTCGTCCCAGACCGCGCGCTGGACGTAGATGCGGGTCGCGGCCGTGCAGTCCTGGCCCGTGTTGATGAACGAGCCGACGATGCAACCCTGCGCGGCGGCCTCGAGGTCGGCGTCGTCGTAGACGACGAACGGCGCTTTGCCGCCGAGCTCGAAGTGGAGGCGCTTGATCGTGGGGGCCGCCGCTTCCATGATGCTCGTCGCGGTGTCGGTCGAGCCGGTGAGCGACACCATGTCGACCTCGGGATGGCTGACGAGCGGCCGGCCGCACTCCCGCCCGCGACCGGTGACGACGTTCAGCACGCCGTCCGGAAGGCCCGCGTCCTCCGCGATACGAGCGAGCTCGAGCGTCGTGAACGGCGTCCACGGCGCGGGCTTCAGCACGATCGTGTTGCCGGCCGCCAGCGCGGGGCCGATCTTCCACACCGCCATCATCAGCGGGTAGTTCCACGGCGTGACCTGCGCGACCACACCTACCGGCTCGCGCCTCAGCCACGACGAGTAGCCGGGCAGGTATTCGCCGGCAGCGGCTCCCGCGAGCGCGCGGGCGATGCCCCCGAAGTACTTCAGCTGGTCGGCCGCCATCGGGACATCGCCGTCGGCGACGAGCTTCACCGTCTTGCCGGAAGGCGCGATCTCGAGCGGGACGAGCTGGTCCGCCCTCTCCTCGACGAGCTCGCCCATCTTCCAGAGGATCGCGGCGCGCTCGCCGGGGCCGAGCTCCGACCACCGCCCGTCCTCGAACGCCTCCCGCGCCGCCTGCACCGCGCGGTCGACGTCCTCCTCCGCCGCCCGCGGGACGGTGCCGCAGACCTCTTCGGTCGCGGGGTTGAGGATCTCGTCGGTCCGGCCGGAGGCCGCCTCGCAGAAATCGCCGGCGATGAACATCCCGTTCGCGTACATGTGATGCCTCCTCGTAGACGACGCGAGAGCGATGCTACCGACGGCGCCTACGCACCGTCCCGCCTGCGCGGCCCAACCTGTGGGGGCCGCTTGTACAGATTGGATGACCGCCGAACCGTACCGGCGGCTGCTGCTGCTTGATTCGCTCTGGGCTACGGTGCCTAATGGCCGGATGAGCGGGTTCGACGTGCACGGCAGAGTGCCGGTCCAGCCCGAGCCCGACGAGGCCGTCGAGATCTCCTCACCGGGCGCGTGGGGCTTCGTGTTCGGGCTGATGCACCTGGCGCTCGGGGGTGTGGCGGTCGCGGTCGCCGTCGACGAGGACTTCGCCGCGGGCAAGGCGGCGTTCGCGAGCGACGCGTGGCGGTGGATCCTCGGCGGGGTCGGAGCCGTGCTGGCGTTCCTCGCGATAAGGGGGCTCGTCAGGGCCGCCGGAGCCCGGACACGCGCCCTGACGCCCGATGTCCGGCGGAGCGCGCGGCGGCGGGGCCTAGTCCTCGCGCTCGTGGGAGCGTGGCTCTTCGCGACCGCCGTGTTCGACGACCTCGCGCGCGAGACCATCGCGTTCGACTCGTGGGCGCAACCGTTGTTCGCCGCCGGCGGGATCTACCTCGCGCTCATGGGCTTGTCGATGCAGCTCGACCCGACCGGTCCGCTCCGTAGACAGCGCCTCCAGCAGGGCTACGGCGACGCCGGAGTAGCGACGATCCTCCGCGCGAGCGACACCGGCGTCACGGTCAACGACGCGCCTCAGGTGCAGGTCGACTTCGAGATCGACGCGGGGGGCAGGACGTTCGAGGCGAGCGAGAGGGTCGTGCTGGAACAGGCGAAGCTCGCGCTGCTGATCCCGGGATCAACGATGAACGTGCTCGTCGACCGTGGCGACCCGCGGGTCATCCACGTCGACTGGAACACCTGGCGGGGCCCCCAGCGCGCCGAACCTCCTTCCTGAGCGGCAAGATCAAGACGATGTCGACCAGGGCGTGGAGATGGCTTGCGGCCGGTGCGGTCGCGCTCGTGGGGCTCGAGATCGCGCTGCAGATGCTGTGGCCGTACGTCGACGACAACGACCCCGTCCCGACGCTCGAGAACCAGCTCGCGCTGCTGGCGGCACTCGTGCTCCTGGCGCTCCCCCATGCGATAGCCGTGCTCGGTTACCGCGGGCGCCCGGCGCTGCTCAAGGTGGCGGGAGCCGTCGCGCTGTTGCTGGGGATCGCGACGCTGCTCCCGATCACGACCGCGGCCGTGGGCATCCCCCTTCTGCTCGTCCCGTCGTTCTTCTACTTCGTCGCTTCGCGCGGCGCGGGAGCAGGTGGACGTGTCGCGACCCCGGTCCTCGTCGTCGTTGCCGGATTCTGCGCGCTCGGAGCCGCCGCCGCGTTCTTCGTCACCCAGGATCCCCGCTGCGAGGTGACGGTGAGGGAACCCGGAGGATCCACCTCCGTCGAGGCACAGACGTGCGACCTGACCGGCAGCAGCGGCCGGCTGGGCGTCCGGGAGATCTCGTGGTCGGGCACGTCGGACGTGATCGCGTTCCACGAGTCGCTCCCGAGCCTCGCCCTGTCCCTCGGCGCGTTCGCCTTCTGCGCCTGGGGGTCGGCTGCGCGAGACGGACGACACCGCCCGGCCTGACGCCGAGATCGTGGAGGGACACGCCGCCGTGCGCCGAATCTCCCTCCCATGCGACCACGCCGCTTTGCCGCGCTCACCCTCGTCCTCCTGCTGCTCGCGCTCGCCGTGGGGGCCTCGCCCGCCACGGCCGGCAAGAAGAAGAGGTGGTCCGCCGAGCGCTGGAAGCAGACCCTGTCGAAGCCGAAGTACTCGGACGTCGACGTGTCGACGCACTACATCGAGGCCGAGGACGGGACGCAGCTCTCGCTGACGGTCCACCTCCCCGCGGGGCTCCCCGCCGGCGAGAAGATCCCGACGCTGATGCAGATGACGCCCTACCGTCCGATCGACCAGGCGGCCGGTGGGTACAGGGCCTACGAGTTCTTCGTGCTCAGGGGGGCGGCGTACGTCGAGGCCGACGAACGCGGCACCGGGGGCAGCGAGGGCTGCCTCGACTTCGGCGGCAGCGCCGACCGCTCGGACGCGAAGGTCTTGGCGGAGTGGATCCGCAGCCGGCCCTGGAGCGACGGCCGCATCGTCACCGACGGCGTCAGCCATCCCGGGATGGGCTCGGTCGTCGCGCACGCGGCGATACCCGGCCTCACGGGTGCGCTCGCGCACGCGCCGGTGGTCTCCTACTACCAGGACGAGTGGCTGCAGGGGGCGAAGTTCGAGGACCAGTTCAACGGCCCCGCGTATCAGGGCATCGAGCTCGCGCCGCCGCTCCCGCCGCAGTTCGGCGACCCCAACGCCGCGACGGCGCAGGCCGCGGCGTGCACCGGGAAGACCACGACGGACTATTCGACGTACGAGGGCCCGTTCACGAAGCTGTGGGCCGACCGCGACCTCTCGCGGTTCACGCCGAAGGACGAGAAGCCGATCCTGCTCACGCACGGCTTCGTCGACCTGAACGTGCATCCCGACCACAGCCAGCTCTACTGGGACGCGCTGCCCGACGACTACCCGAAGTTCGCCATCTTCGGCTGGTGGTACCACGGCTATCCCGACATGAGGGGGACGGCGGCGCTCGACTTCTCGTTCGTCCGTCACCGCTGGATGGACTCGCTGCTGTTCGGGATCGAGAACGGACTGGACGCGGAGCCGCGCGTGCTCGTCGAGGACAGCACCGGGACGTGGCACGAGGGGCACGACTGGCCGCTCGAGCAGTCGTCGCACGTGACGATGGCTACGACGGAAGAAGCGCTCACGCGCCGCGCCGGTGATCCGGGATTTGTGAGCTACCTCGACCGCATCGGGGTGAACCGCGGCTCGTGGACCGACGCCCACGTCGCGTTCGAGACGGCGCCCCTGACCAAGGACATGCTCGTCAACGGCGCGCCGAAGGTGCACCTGAAGGCGGAGAGCTCCCAGACCTCGACGAAGTGGGTCGCCTACCTTCTCGACGTCGCGCCCGACGGCTCCTGGGAGCGGATCAGCCACGGCTATGCCGACTCGCACAGCTGGAAGGCGGAGGACGCGTGGGCCGAGATGGAGCCCGACAAGCCGTACGAGTGGACGATCGACCTCATGCCGACCGCAGTCGTCGTCGAGAAGGGACACCGCGTCTCGCTGCTGATCGCGAGCCAGGATTCGCGCCGCACGCCCGGGAACGCGTGCTTCTCCGACTACCGTGGCGGCTGCTACAACCCGTCCGGGATCCTCCCCGCGATCACCGCGGGCCGCGCGGTGAACGCGGTGCACTTCGGCACGGGCGGGACGACGGTCGAGTGGGACTGGGTGGACCCGAGAAAGACGGACAAGGCGCCGACGAAGTAGACGGCCCGGCTTGACGCCGACGTCCCCCTGAGCTCGCCACAGCCTAGGTGATGGGGGCAATGGTTCGCGAGGCACCACCTACCCCATCATCGCTCCAGCACCTCCATCGCCTTCAGCGCCAGCCAGAGCCCCATCCTGTCCTCCGCGCTCGTCAGGTCGCGGCCCAGCAGGTCCTCCGCCTGACGCACCCGATAGCGCAACGTGTGGCGGTGGATCGCCAGGCTCTCAGCCCCCGGCTCCCAGCGCCCGCCCGCTTCGATGAACGCGCGCACCGACGCCACCAGCTCCGACGACCTCGCCCGGTCGCGGTCGATCAGGGGGCCGAGGACCGACCGCACGAAACCCTCCAGGGCCTCCCGCGGCTGGCCGCCGAGCAGCACCGCGTACGAGCCCAGGTCGCGCGGCGACGCGATCGACGCGTCCGGCCCCGCGGCGCGCAGCGCGAACGTCGCCTCCAGGTAGGAACGCCGCAGCTCGACCGCCGGCCACGTGCCCCCGACACCGATCCGAACGTCTGCGGCCTGCAGCCACGAGCGCGCCTCCTCGAGCAGGAGCCCCGCGAGCTTCTCCGGTTCACCGTGAACGACGAGCGTCGCGATGGTTCCCTCCACCAGGGCCGTACGCGCCGGGACCTGCCGCACCCCGAGTGCACCATCGAGCATCCACGCCGCTTCCTCGAGGACGTCCTCCGCGGCACCGTCGAGCTCCGTCACGAGCACGACCACCGGCTCTCCTTCCGGGAAGCCGACGAGCTCGAGGCGGCGCGCCAGCTCGTCGCCGGCGAGGCGGCCCGCGATCGCCTCCGTCAGCACGTCCCCCGCGATCCGTCTCTCCGCGTCGACGACCGCGCGGCGCGACGCCAGCAAGAGCCCCAGCACGGTAGCCGCATGCCGGGCCGCGATGCGATCGCGCGGCTCGATCCGGTGGTCCTTCCCGAACACCGCCCACGCTTCGCGCCGCCCCGCCGACTCCACGGCCAGCGCGACCCTTGCACCACCGGGGCCCTGCTCCGAAGACGTCCCCGCGGCGCCGCTCCCACGCGGGAGCGACTTCCAGAGCTCGGTCTCGTCGGGCGAGACGGCGCCACCGGCCGCGGCGCGCGCGATCACTCCCCCGCGCACGTCGAAGAGGACGGCCCACCCGCCGGCGATCTCGACCGCCTCCTCGAGAACGTCCGCCGGCCCGGCCCCGTCGGACACGAGCGCCGCAAGACGCTCGTGCACCTCGACCGACATGCGGGCCTCGCGCAGGCGATCGTCGGCCAGCGCGCTCGACACGGCCTCCGCGATCGCGATGAACGGCACGGGATGGGGGACCTCGATCACGGGGAACCCTTCGGCGTCGGCCGCGCGCTTGATGGCGGCCGGCACCTCGTCCGCGCCGAACCCGACGCCGAATCCGAGCCCCGCCAGACCGGCGCGGGTCAGCCTCCTGATGTACGCGCGCTGGAGCGCGGCCGAGCCGGCCAAGCCCATCCCGGTGGTGAGGAGCAGCTCGCCGCCCGACAGCCACGGCGTCGGGTCCTGCAGCTCGGAGGTGTGCGCCCAGCGGATCGGACGATCGAGGCCGGCTTCTCCGGCGACGACCGTGAGGCCGAGACCCGGAAGGCCGAGCAGGTCCCGCACGGTCATGGGCATCCTCCAGAGTGTACAAACGGCCGTCGCCGAACTTGCCTCGGTGCACGGGTGAGGGGGCCGCGCGCGGGGTTAGCGTCGGCGCCATGGACCAGCCCATCCCGGGCGCGAACTCGATCCGGTTGACGGAGCGCCGGGACGCCGCGATCCCCCGCGCCGTCTTCAACACCCTCCCGGTCTTCGTCGCCTCGGGAGACGGGGCCTCGCTACTCGACGTGGACGGGAACAGGTTCATCGACCTCGCCGGAGGACTCGGCGTGCTCAACGTCGGCCGCGGCAACCCGAGGGTCCTGGAAGCCGTGCACGAGCAGGCCGACGCGTTCCTCCACGAGTGCTTCCACGTCGCGATGTACGAGGGCTACGTCGAGCTCGCCGAGGCGCTCAACCGCATCACGCCGGGAGACGGCCCGAAGAAGACCATGCTCGCGAACTCGGGGGCGGAGGCGGTCGAGAACGCGGTGAAGATCGCGCGGCTCGCGACCGGCCGCGACGGCGTCGTCACGTTCACGAACGCGTTCCACGGCCGGACGTTGCTGGGCCTGACGCTCACGGCGAAGGAGATGCCCTACAAGCGCGGGTTCGGACCCTTCGCGCCGGAGGTGCACCGCGTCCCGTTCGCCTATTGCTACCGCTGCCCCCTCGGGCTCGAGCACCCGTCTTGCGGGATCGCGTGCGCGGAGGCGACCGCCGACACGATCGACTCGCAGATCGGGGCGGGCGCCGTGGCGTGCATGGTCGTCGAGCCCGTGCAGGGCGAGGGCGGCTTCGTCGTCGCGCCCGACGACTACCTCCCGGCGCTGCGGGCGATCTGCACCGAGCGCGACATCCTCCTGGTAGACGACGAGATCCAGAGCGGGATGGGCAGGACCGGGACGATGTTCGCCGCCGAGCACTACGGCGTCGTCCCCGACGTCGTGACGACGGCGAAATCCCTGGGCGCGGGCCTCCCGATCTCCGGCGTGACCGGCCGCGCGGACGTGATGGACGCGCCGCACGTCGGCGGGCTCGGCGGGACCTACGGGGGCAATCCCGTCGCGTGCGCGGCCGCGCTCGCCGTCATCGAGGAGCTGACGGGGACCGACCTGCTCGACAGGGCGCAGCGGCAGGGCGCCCTCATCCGGTCGCGGCTCGACCCCCTCGAGGACGCGCTCGGTCTCGTCGGCGAGGTCAGGGGACTCGGCCCGATGGTCGGGCTCGAGCTCGTGACCGACGAGGTGACCAAGGAGCCCGCGCCGGTGGCGACCGCCGCGGTCGTCAAGCGCTGCCACGACCACGGAGTGCTCATACTGAAGGCCGGGACCTACGACAACGTCGTGCGCCTGCTGGCTCCGCTCGTGATCTCGGACGACGACCTGCACGCGGGGCTCGACGTTCTCGTGGACGCGCTCGAGTGGGCGAACAAGGGAGTGGCGTAGGTGTTGATCGGAGGCGAGGTGGTCGAGGGGGCCGCGGCCCCCGTCGAGGTCATCGACCCCGCGACGGAAGAGGTGATCGGCGCGGTGCGATCCGCGAGCACCGGCCAGATCGACAATGCGGTGACGGCCGCGCGCGGCGCGTCCCCCGGGTGGAAGAGGACGCCGGCACCCGAGCGCGGCGCCATGCTCCACGGCTTGGCGGCGTGGATCCGCGACCACACGGAAGCGCTGGCGGTGACGCTGACGCGCGAGGGCGGCAAACCGCTCGTCGAGAACCGGGACGAGATGGGCTGGAGCGCGTCGTGCTTCGACTTCTACGCCGAGATCGGCCGCCTCGAGCGCGGGAGGGTCGTCCCTTCGGGAGAGGCCGGACAGCTCTCGCTGGTCCTGAAGGAGCCGTACGGAGTCGTCGCCGCGATCGTCCCGTGGAACTACCCGATCCTGCTCCTGACCTGGAAGCTCGCGCCGGCCCTCGCGGCCGGCAACACCGTCGTCGTGAAGCCGTCGCCGTACACGCCGCTGTCGACGCTCGAGCTGTGCGACGCGTTCGCGTCGTTGTTCCCGCCGGGCGTCGTGAACGTCGTGGCCGGCGAGGCAGACGCGGGCGCCGCACTCGTGGGGTCGAGAGACGTCGCGCTCGTCGCGTTCACCGGCTCGGTCGAGACGGGCAAGAAGGTCATGGCCGCCGCCGCACGGCAGCTGAAGAAGGTGCACCTCGAGCTCGGCGGCAAGGACGCGTTCATCGTGTGCGACGACGTCGACCTCGAGATCGCGGCCCGCGGCGCCGTGTGGGCGGCATATCTCAACACCGGCCAGGTCTGCACGTCGGCCGAGCGCTTCTACGTCGTGCCGGAGGTGTACGACGACTTCGTCGACGCGTTCGTGGCCGAGGCCGCGAAGGTAGTCGTCGGCAACCCCATGGACGACGTCACCGACATGGGGCCGCTGGTCCGGGCGGTGCAGCGCGACCGGGTCGAGGCGCAGCTCGCCGCGGCCCGCGACGCGGGGGCGCGGCTCCTCTTCGGCGGCGACCGCGGCGGCTTCGACAGGGGCTTCTTCATGACTCCCGCGGTGATCGTCGACGTGGACGACACGATGGACGTCATGCGGACCGAGACGTTCGGCCCCGTCGCCCCCATCGCGCGCGTGGCGAACCTCGACGAGGCCATCGAGCGCACGAACGCGAGCGAGTACGGCCTCGGCGCGAACGTCTACACGCGCCGGCTCGACTACATGACGAAGGCGATGGAGGAGATCGAGGCCGGCACCGTCTGGTTCAACGACCCGCTCACCGACAACGAGGCCGCTCCGTTCGGCGGGGTGAAGTCGTCGGGCATGGGCCGGGAGCTGGGTCCGGAGGGCCTCGACGACTTCCGGCAGCTAAAGCACGTCCACATCGACACGAAGATGGACGCGAAGTCGTGGTGGTACCCGTACGCGGAGTACGCCGTCCACCAGGCGGAGCACGGGTCGGCTCCGGGCTAGACCATGGGCGAGGTCCGGCTGGAGGGCGTCACGAAGGTCTTCAAGGAAACGACCGCGGTGGACGGCGTGTCGATCACGGTCGGGTCGGGTGAGTTCTTCTCGCTCCTCGGCCCGTCGGGATGCGGCAAGACGACGACGCTTCGGATGATCGGCGGATTCGAGGATCCGACCGCGGGGCGCGTCTACCTCGGCGGCGACGACGTCACGGACCTTCCGGCGTACAAACGGGACGTCAACACCGTGTTCCAGTCGTACGCGCTGTTCCCGCACCTGGACGTCTTCGAGAACGTCGCGTTCGGCCTGAAGCGCCGGCGCGTCCCCCGGCACGAGATCCGCCCGCGCGTGGAGGAGATGCTGGAGCTGGTCGACCTCGCGGGCCTCGGCGCCCGGCGCAGCAACCAGCTCTCCGGGGGGCAGCAGCAGCGCGTCGCTCTGGCGCGGGCGCTGATCAACCGGCCGCAGGTGCTGCTCCTCGACGAGCCGCTCGGTGCTCTCGACCTGAAGCTGCGCAAGAGCATGCAGCTCGAGCTCAAACGGATCCAGGGCGAGGTCGGGATCACGTTCGTCTACGTCACGCACGACCAGGACGAGGCGATGACGATGTCCGACAGGATCGCGGTGATGAACGTCGGAAGGCTGGAGCAGGTGGGCCCTCCCGAAGCCGTCTACGAGTCGCCGTCCACCGAGTTCGTCGCGGGGTTCCTGGGCGCGTCGAACCTCCTCGACGGCGAGGTCGAGACGGCGGGCGGCGACATGGCGAAGGTGAGGCTCACCCAGGGCGAGGTCGTCCTGCTGCCGCCGGGCCGGGTGGAGGGCTTGTCCCGCGTCCGCATCGGCGTCCGGCCCGAGAAGCTGCACATCGACGCGGTCGACGCGGGCGGAGCGAGACGCAACTCGATCCGCGCGACCGTCGCGGCGTCCACCTACACGGGAGTCAGCACGTCGTTCGAGTGCACGACGCCGAGCGGCGCGAAGCTCGTCGTCTACGTGCAGAACGCGAGCGGCAGGGTCTCGTCCCTCGGCGCCGGTACGCAGGTCACGTTGAGCTGGGAACCGAAGCACACGTTTGCAGTCGGCGCTTCGTACAGAGAGGAGACGGCTCATGACTGACTACGAGCGGGAGATCGGCCGGTTGCTCGTGTCGGCACGGCGGCGCCACCTGACACGCAGGGACATGCTGCGCCGGATGGGCGCGGGGGCCGGGGCACTCTCGCTCAGCGCGTGGCTCGCCGCGTGCGGCGTCTCCGGCACGGATGACGGCGGGGGCGGCGGTGCGGAGTCCGAGGAGGATGGCCTCACCACCACCGAGCAGAACGGGCAGCTCAACTTCGCCAACTGGCCCCTCTACATCGACCGCGCGAGGGGGCGGCGACCGACGCTCGACGACTTCGAGAAGGAGACCGGCATCGAGGTCTCCTACAAGGAGGTCATCGACGACAACGAGAGCTTCTTCGGGACGATCCGCGAGCCGCTCGCGAACGGGCAATCGACGGGATGGGACCTGATCGTAGTGACGGACTGGCTCATCGCGAAGATGGCGCGCCTCGGGTACCTCGAAGAGCTCGACCACAAACTCATCCCGAACTTCGAGGCCCACGCCGGCCAGGTCTACAAGGATCCGTCCTACGACCCCGGCAACGACCACAGCGTCCCGTGGCAGTCCGGCATCACCGGCATCGGCTACAACCCGCGCCTGACCGGCCGCAAGATCAAGAGCTTCGACGACCTCTTCGATCCTGCGTTCGAGGGCAAGGTCGGGATGTTCAAGGAGATGCGGGACACGATGAACCTGACCCTGCTCGGACTCGGTATCGACCCGCAGCAGGCGACGAACGACGACGCTGCGATCGCCGCCGAGAAGCTCGTCGAGCAGCGTGAGAAGGGCATCGTCAGGAACTACTACGGCAACGAGTACGCGGACGCACTCGTGCGCGAGGACCTGTGGGTGACGATGGCGTGGTCGGGCGACGTCTTCCAGCTCCAGTTCGACAAGCCCGAGCTCGAGTTCGTCGTGCCGGAAGAGGGCGGGATCCTCTGGGTCGACAACATGGCGATACCGCAGAACGCGGAGAACCCGATCGACGCGATGAAGTTCATGGACTACGTCTACGACCCCGAGGTCGCGGCGCAGATCACGGCCTGGGTCAACTACATCTGCCCGGTGCCCGAGGCGCAGGAGATCCTCGACGACGCCGGCGACAAGTTCACGCGGCAGGTGGCGAAGAGCCCCCTCGTGTTCCCGACGCCGGAGATGGAGTCCCTCCTCTACCACTACAAGGACCTCGACGAGGAAGACGAAGAGGTCTGGAACGACCTGTTCGGCGAGGTCATACAGGGTTAGAGCTGCGACGTCCCCGTTGAACCGCCGGAGGCTGATCCCCTATCTCCTGACGCTGCCGGGAGCCCTATGGCTCGCGGTCTTCTTCCTCGTGCCGATGGTGACGATGCTGTCGGTGTCGCTCCAGGAGGGGTCGCTGGAAGAGGGCTACGCGTTCACCGGGCACTGGCAGACGTACACGGAGGCCATCGGGAAGTTCGACACGCAGCTGCTGCGGTCGCTCCGGTACGGGCTCGTCGTGACGCTCGTCACGCTCGTCGTGAGCTACCCGATGGCGTACTGGATCGCGCTGCGCGGCGGCCGGCGCAAGAACCTGTACCTGCTGTTGATCCTGCTCCCGTTCTTCACGCCGTTCATCATCAGGACGCTGTCGTGGAAGTTCATCCTCGCCGACGAGGGGCTCTTCCTGGGCGCGCTGAAGGACTGGGGGCTGCTCGGCGACTCGTACCAGGTCCTCGCGACGTCGACCGCGGTGGTGGCCGGGATGATCTACAACTTCCTGCCGTTCATGGCGCTGCCGCTGTACGTCTCGCTCGAGCGGCTCGACCCCGCACTGCTGGATGCGGCGTCCGATCTCTATTCGAGTCGCCGCCAGGCGTTCCTGAAGGTGACGCTCCCCCTGTCGCTTCCGGGGATCTTCGCGGGGTCGCTGCTGACGTTCATCCCCGCTACCGGCGACTTCGTCAACGCGACGTTCCTCGGAGGCGTCAACACGACGATGATCGGCAACGTCATCCAGCGCGAGTTCCTCACGAACAACGACTACCCCGAGGGGGCCGCGATCTCGTTCCTGCTGATGGCGGGAATCCTCCTGGGCGTGTGGGCGTACGTGCGCGCGCTCGGGACCGAGGAGCTGTCGGCCTGATGGCGAGACGGGGACGGCTGCTTCCGCTCTACACCGGTGCCGTGATCGCGTATCTGTTCGTCCCGATCGTCGTGATGATCCTGTTCGGGTTCAACGACCCCAGGGGACGCTTCAACTTCGCGTGGCAGGGCTTCACGCTCCGCTGGTACAGGGAGCTGTTCGACATCCCCGAGCTCACGACCGCGCTCAAGAACTCTTTGCTGGTCGGGGGGCTGAGCACGCTCGTCGCGACGATCCTGGGGACGCTGATCGCGCTCGCCCTCAGCCGCTACCGCATGCGCGGGCGCGGCGGGCTCAACGTCTTCATCTTCCTGCCGATGGCGACGCCGGAGATCGTCCTGGGGGTCTCGCTGCTCTCGTTCTTCGTCACGTTGAACGTCGCGCGCGGTTTCCTCACGATCGTGATAGCGCACATCCTGTTCTCGATCTCCTACGTCGTGGTGACCGTCAGAGCCCGGCTCGCCGGGCTCGACCGCAGCCTGGAGGACGCGGCGCAGGACCTGGGGGCGACGCCGTGGACGACGTTCTGGACGGTGACGTTCCCGCTGATCTTCCCGGGGGTCCTGGCGGCCGCGCTGCTCGCGTTCGTGCTCTCGATCGACGACTACGTGATCACGAGCTTCAACGCCGGCGCCACGATCACGTTCCCGCTGTGGGTCTTCGGCGCGTCGCGCATCGGCGTCCCGCCCCAGGTCAACGTGATGGGGACGCTGATCTTCGCCGTCGGCGTGGTGTACGTGATCGTGTCGATCATGCGGGGCCGGGAGCGGACTGCGCCCGTGGGGGCCGGAACGGTGGCCGCGAAGACGGCCAAGGGCTGAGGCTCGCTCCCGCTGACGATGCCGGACGTGGAGTACGTCGCCGTCTACGAGACGGAGGACGGATGGGGCTGCAGGTTCGGCGTCGGAAGTCCGTAGCACAACTCGATGCTTCACAGGAGTGTTGCGACCCGTCCTCGGGTCCGGGAGGCGACACGATCGGACGAGGGCCCGGCGATCACCGCCTCTCCGGCGAGATAGGTCCCGACACGCGACGGAGGGAGGGCCCGGCTCCGACAACGCCGACGCGGACCCGGGCCGGGACTCTGCGCCCCTGACCGCAACGTCAAAGCGTCCTCGACTCTCCGGCTCGTCAATCGCTACGCCGCGACGTTCGCCCGCTTGATCGTCTCGAAGTCCTCGGGCAGCGGCGGGACGCTCTCCAGCTGGAACGAGACGAATCCCTCCTCGTCGAGTCTCAGCGGCTCGTTGAACCGTCGCTCGCGGCCGATGGTCGACATCGGCTTGCCGTCCATCCCGCGCCCGCAGGTCGAGCCGGCGTAGTGACCCGGATAGACCTCGACGTGGTCCTCGAGCGTGAGCAGCCGCTGAAGCGACGCGTGCAACGTGCGGGCACGCCGTTCCATCTCGCCGGCGTCGATGTCTTGCAACGCCAGATCGACGCGTCCGACGTCGCCGACGAACAGCGTGTCCCCCGTCAGCACGAACCAGTCGTCGACCAAGAGGCTCACGTGCTCGGGGGTGTGTCCCGGAGTGTGCATCGCCTCGATCTTGCGATTCCCGACCTTGATGACGTCGCCGTCTCTCAGCGGCAGATAGTCGAAACCGACCTCCGCCTCGGCTCCGAGATGGAGACGAGCACCGGTCTTCGCAGCGAGATCACGCGTGGCGGAGCGGTGATCGGCATGGACGTGCGTGTCCATGACGTCGGTGATCCGCAGTCCGTGACGTTCCGCGAGCGCGACGTAACGTCCGACATCGCCTTGCGCATCGACCACAGCCGCTACCCCGTGCGAGGGGCACCCGGCCACATACGACGCGCACGACGCCTCCTCGTGAAGCAACTGCCGGAAAAACATGCGTCCTCCTAGACCGGGCCTTCTCAAGTACTCGCTTGAATACTATATGCTCAGCGGCATGAGGGAAAGAGGCATGAGGGCGAACCTTCCCCAGTTCGTGCTGTTGGTGGGCATGAACGCCCTGGTCGGGGCGCTCATCGGCCAGGAGCGCTCCCTCATCCCGCTCCTCGCCGACACTCGGTTCGGCCTCACCTCCGCGGTGGCCACGTCTGCCTTCCTGGTCACCTTCGGGCTCACCAAGGCGCCCGGCAACCTGATCGCGGGGGTCCTCGCCGACCGCATCGGCCGGAAGCGCGTCATGCAGATCGGATGGCTCATCGGTCTGCCCGTGCCGCTTCTCCTCATGGGCGCAGACAGCTGGGGATGGGTGCTGCTCGCCAACGCCCTGCTAGGCATCAACCAGGCGTTCACATGGTCGACCACCGTCCTCATGAAGATCGATCTCGCTCGCGACGACCAGCGCGGACGCGCGGTCGGGTGGAACGAAGCAGCCGGCTACACCGCGGTCGGCATCTCCGCGTTCATCTCGGGCCTGCTTGCAGACCGCTACGGCCTGGGCTTCGAGCCGTTCTTGCTCGGAGCCGCCATCGCGGTCACGGGGTTGATCGCCACGCGGTTCGTCACCGAGACCCGCGTCGTCGGGCCCAGATCTCACGAACGCCTCTCCTTCCACATGAAGGACCTGCTCGGCAACTCCCGTCTTCTCGCCTGTGCCCGAACCGGGCTCGTCAACAACGCCAACGACGCGTTCGTGTGGGCGCTGCTCCCGCTGCTGCTCCTGCGCTCCGGGCGCAGCACCGCAGAGGTCGCGGGCATCGCAGCCATCTATCCCATCGCGTGGGGCCTCTTGCAGCTGCTGACGGGTCCCATGTCGGACCGCTTCGGGAGGAGAGCTCCCATAACGGCAGGGATGGGCATCCAGGCCGTCGCTCTCGTGGGATTCACGGTCACGACTTCGCTGGCCACCTGCCTCACCGCCGCGGCGCTGCTGGGGCTCGGCACCGCCCTCGCGTATCCCGCGCTCATCGCGGCAGCAGCAGATGCAGCCAGCGCGGAAGCGCGCGCGCCGTCGGTGGGCTTCTTCAGGATGTGGCGCGACGCGGGTTACGCGATCGGCGCCCTCGGGTTCGGTGCCGTCGCGGACCTGTGGGGGCTTTCCAGCGCGTCGCTCGTGGTGGCTGCCGTCACCGCTGCGGCCGCGCTCGACGCCGCATTCCACCTGCGAACACACCCGTCTCGAAACGTTCTCGCAGCGGAGGTCCGGGCATGAGAGATCGTGCTGCCAAAGAGGCTCTGTTCGACGCCTTCGCCATGATCGGCAAAGCGCTGGCGAACGGCCGGCGGGCCGAGATCGTGGACGTCCTCGCCAACGGCGCGCGCAGCGTCGAGTCTCTCGCGACCGAGATCGGCCAGAGCGTAGCCAACACGAGCCAGCATCTGCAGACGCTGAAGAACGCCGGGCTCGTCTCGAGCCGGCGCGAGGGCACCCGCGTCTTCTACAACCTCGCCTCGCCCGAGGTGGCGTCGTTCTGGCGCGCTATGCAGGAGGTCGCGGTGCGATCGCGCGGTGAGGTGGAGCGCCTCGCCGAGGACTACCTCGGCCCCCTCGACACCGCCGCGGTCACGAAGGAGGAATTGTGGCGCCGCCTCGAGAAGGGGGCGCGGGTGGTCGTGCTCGACGTACGACCTGAGGACGAGTACCGAGCCGGGCACATACCCAAGGCACGTTCCATCCCGCTGGCAGAGCTCAAGAAGCGACTCGACGAGGTCCCCCGCACGAGCGAGATAGTCGCCTACTGCCGGGGGCCCTTCTGCGCGCTGGCTCCGGAGGCCGTGCGACTGCTGCGAGCGCGTGGCTTCAAGGCCAGACGACTCGAAGACGGGATCCCGGAGTGGGTCGCGGCCGGTCTGCCGATCGATGCCGCGTAGACGACCACTCGCCCGTCCGGAAGTGCGAGGCTCGTCCCGCGGCTGATACGAAGTCAGGCCGAGACGGCCTCGCAGTAGCCGTCGAACACTTCGAGGAAGCGCTCGATGTCCGCTTCCGTGTGCTGGACCGACAGCGTCCACTGCTCTTCCTTGCCCGGTGTCTGAAAGATGCCCCGGTTGACAAGCCACCACCAGTAGGCCTCGAACAGCGAGTCGTCGACGTCCTGGAAGTCGCGGTAGCGCTCGAGCGGACGGTCCCGGAACGTTATCGAGCCCTTGCAACCGAGGTCCATGGTGACGGCCTCGATGCCGGCCGCGTCGAGCGCCTTCTGACATCCGGCCGCGAGCAGGGTCCCCAGCGAGCGGAGATGCTCGTACGCCGCGTCGTCCAGGACCTCGGTGAGCGTCGCGAGCGCGGCCCCCACAGACAGCGGGTTCCCGTTGAACGTCCCGAGCGCGGCCACGCCGCTGCAGATCTCGTCCATGATCTCGGCGCGGCCCCCGAACGCGCCGAGGGGCGTGCCCCCACCGATCGCCTTCGCGAGGCACACGAGGTCCGGCTGCACGCCGAACATCTCCGTCGCTCCCCCGGGGGCGATCGTGCAGCCGGTCTTCACCTCGTCGAAGATCAGCACGACCCCGTGACGCGAGCAGAGGTCCCGCACCTTCTCGAGGTAGCCCGGCTGCGGGAGCACGATGCCGATGTTCATCATCACCGGCTCCATGATCAGCGCGCCGATCCGCTCGCCGTGGTCCCGCAGCGTCTCCTCGAGCGCCGGGACGTCGTTGAAGGGGACGATCATCGTGTCCTTCGACGCGTCCGCAGGGATGCCCCGCGAGAACGGCACCGACCAGGGGCGCTCGACGGGGCCGCTGGAGTCCATCGTCGGGACGACCGAGAACATGACCGCGTCGTGGTGGCCGTGGTAGCTGCCCTCGATCTTCAGCAGCACGTCCTTGCCCGCCGCGGCCCGCCCCAGCCGGACGGCGTCCATCGTCGCCTCGGTGCCGGAGTTCGTGAACCGCACCTTGTCGATGCCGAAGCGCCGCTTCAGCTCCTCGGCGAGCAGGACCACCGTCTCCGTCGTCGCGGCGAAGTGCGTGCCGGTCGCGGCTGCACGCTCGATCGCGGCCCGCACGCGCGGATGCGCGTGGCCGACGGCCATCGTGCCGAAGCCGTTGTGGAAGTCGACGTACTCGTGGCCGTCGACGTCGGTGACCTTGCTTCCGCGGCCCCCGGTCAGGTAGATCGGATAGGGGTCGCCCGCCTGGAAGGAAGACGCGACGCCGAACGGCATCGACGCCGCCGCGCGCTCGAACAGCGCGCGCGACCGCGGCGTCCTCTCCTCGAAACGTTTCGTCTCGTCCCGGAGGATGACCTCGGCACGCGCGGTCCTGCCGCCGTCGCTCATCTGCCGAGCGTAAACGGCGGTCCCCATCGATGTTTGGCCGTATCGTCTAAACATGCTCATGGCCATCTGCCACTCGGCAGAAAGCGGGTGGGCCGAGGTCGACGATCTCACCCGCGTGTCCGACCTCCGGGCCGCTCCCGGGACGTTGTTGTGGGCGGAGACGGACGTGGCGACGCTTACGGACGAGGACGTCGCCGTCATCGCCGAGGAGTTCGCTCTGCACCCCCTCGCGGTGGAGGACGCGGTCAACGTGCGCCAGCGCCCGAAGATCGAGTCGTACGACAACCACATCTTCGTGGTGTTCGACCAGCTCGACCACGTCGCCGACCAGCTCGAGGCGACGCAGATCGCGTGCTTCATCGGCGACAGGTACGTCCTCACGTTGCACGCGGGGGCGAACCGCAGCATCGACGAGGCCAAACGCCGGTGGACGCAGGCGCAACGCGAGCTGGGTCAGGGACCGGCCTACCTGCTGCACACGCTGCTCGACTCCGTCGTCGACGACTACCAGGACATCGCGGACGACCTCGAGGCACGGGTCGAGGAGCTCGAGGACCTCGTGCTGACGCATCCGGGCGCTCCCGTCTCGCGCCAGCTCTACTCGGTCAAGCAGAAGATCTCCCGTCTGCGGAGGTACGCGCTGCCGGTCGGGCGCGTGATCGAGGACGTGAAGACGCACCACCGGACCCCGAGCGACGTCTTCATGCACTTCCAGGACGTGCACGACCACACGCTGAGGATCGGCGATCAGATCCGCAACGCCGACGACCTCAGCCAGGCCGTGCTCGACCTGACGCGCGCGGAGCAGGCGCACTCGCTGAACGAGGTGACGAAGCGGCTGACCGGGTGGGCGGCCGTCATCGCGGTCCCGACGTTCATCGCGAGCGTCTACGGGATGAACTTCCAGCTGGTCCCCGAGGAGTCCCAGATCTTCGGGTTCTGGTTCGCGCTCTCGCTCATGGCGGCGAGCGCGACCGGGCTCTACGTGTTCCTCAAGCGAAAGGAGTGGATCTAGGGGGCGCGGCGCGCCGGTGTTAATCTCGCCCGATGGCCGAAGGAAAGCAGAAGAAAGTCACGCAGCGCATCACCCTCGATGTCTACCTGACCGCGCCGGACGCGAAGCCCCGCAAGAGCCACGCGGGCGAGCTGAAGCGGCTCCAGAAGCTCGGCTTCAGGGAGGTCGACCGCCGTCTCGCCGCACGCGAGGACCAGGTGAGGGTCACGCTCGAGCGGGAGGTCGACCGGTATCCGGGCGTCCCGCTCCCGTCGGTCCCGCCCTACATCATCTAGTTCGATGCCGCGCAGGGTTCTCGCACTACTCGCCGCAACGGTCCTCGCCGTAGCGGCTTGCGGTGGTTCGTCCGACGACGACGGGGACTCCCCACAGGGCGACGCCGGCGGAGGCGTCGAGCAACCCGCAGAGGAGGAAACGATCTCCATAAAGGCGTCGGACTTCTCGTTCGACCCGGACGAGATCTCGGTGGAGCCGGGGAGCGACGTCTCGATCGAGCTGGTCAACGCCGGCAACGTGACGCACTCCTTCACCGCCTCGGCCGTGCGGGTGGACGTCACCGCCGACGTCGGCGGCTCCGCGCTGGTCGGCTTCGCCGCCCCGGACGAGGACACGGTCGTCGAGTTCATCTGCCGCTTCCACCCCGGGCAGATGACCGGGACGATCGTCGTGGGGTCCGGCGGCTCGGGCGGCGGGGGAACGGGCGACGCGGGCGACGGCGGCGAAGACGACTACGACTACTAGAAGGGTCGCGCGCCTCGCCCGACGAACGGGTTGACCTCCTTCTCCTCGCCGATCGTCGTCGCCTCGCCGTGCCCCGGCAGCACCGTCGTCGCGTCGTCGAACGCGAACAGCTTCGACCTGATCGCGTCGACCAGCGTGTTCGTGTCGCCCCCTGGCAGGTCCGTGCGCCCGACGGAGCCGGCGAACAGCGCGTCGCCCGAGTAGAGCGCGTCCTCCGCGACGAGCGAGATCGAGCCCGGCGAGTGGCCCGGCGTGTGGAGGACCTCGAGCTTCGCCGATCCCGCCGCCAGCACCAATCCTTCGGTCGCGTCGGCGTCGATCTCGGGTGGAGGCGGCAGCTCGACGCCGAGGAACAACCGTCCCGACTCGTACCACCAGTCGAGCAGGAAGCGGTCGGACGGGTGCAGGTAGAACGGCGCCCCGGTGTGGGCGCGGACCGCCTCGCCCGCGATCAGGTGATCGAAGTGGGCGTGGGTCGCCACGATCGCGCGGACGGTGACCCCGAGCCGGTCGAGCTCCGCGACGAGGTGCGTCGCGTCGCCGCCGGGGTCGACGACGATCGCGTCCTTCGTCTCGGGATCCCCGACGACGTAGCAGTTGCAACCGAGCGGGCCCACCACGTAGTGGGCGAGCAACGTCTTCGTCATGGCGGCTCCACCCTAGGGCGGCGGTCCGGCTGCGGGAGCCGCGCGGCGAGGAACGACCCGCCGACGCCCCACGCGACGCCGAGGAAGAACGCGGGGACCAGATCGATGCCGAGGCGGACCGTCGCCTCGTCCCCCGCGGCGCGGACCGTCGCCGCGTAGGAGCCGGCCCACCCGAGGACCAGCAGGGCCGAGCCGAGGACGAGGCCGTTCCGCAGCCCCCGCCGCAGAGGATGTGCGGCCGGAGCGGCCGTCGCCGCGAGAACGGTCGCGGCGAGCGGCAGCACGACGAGCGCGACGACGTACCACGGCGCGACCCCGCCGTACCAGTCCCACAGCGCGACGCCGTCGAGCGCGCGGAGCTCCTCGCCGTCGAACCCGTATGCCGCCAGCTCGACGCCTGCGCCACACCCGAGCGCGACGACCGCCGACACGACGTTCGGAGCGAACGCGACCGCGAGAAGCACCAACCCTGCAAGGCGGGAGGCAACGAGGTTGCCGGTCGCGACCGAGACGAGGGCGAGCGCGAGCAGCCACACCGCCGCAAACGCGGCCGCCGAGCCGAGCAGGATGCGTTCGGGGCGCGCCGCAGCCGAGTCGTCGCGCGCACGCCGCGTCCCCGCGGCGGCGCCGATGACGCCCCATGCCAGACC
>JALZFC010000050.1 GCA_030861725.1 Actinomycetota bacterium
GTACACAGCCGCCGCGGCCTACGCGGCTCCCTCGCGGCAGCGCACCGGCACGGCGGCCGCACGCACGGAGACCTCCCCCCGCGGCGCCGCGCAATCTGCACGCGACGCGACTGCTGGAGAGCCGGACGCGGCGGAAGGAACCGACTCCCAAAGCAGGAGCGAGGCCGCCGCGTCGACCGCGCCGCCGCATCCGGCGGCCGGATCGATGCCGCCACCGCCCCCGCCTCCTGCGGGGGCCGCGTCTTCGGCTGCAGGCGCCGGAGCCGCGTCGCTCCTGTCGGCTCTCAGCCGGGAGTGGCAGCTTCCGCTCGACGGACCCCGTGCGTCGGCGGATGCGCTCGCGCGGTTTCTCTCACCCTCCACACGGGGCGACGCGACCACAGTCGTCGCGCCGCTGGGGCGCGATCGCGCCGCACGGCGACGATCGGCTTCCGCCCCCGACGGTCCGGCCGCCCGACGCGCGGCGACGAAGACGCCGGAGGGGCCGGACGAACGCGCCGCTCGGGAGCGCCCGGCCGTCTCGGCCTCTGCCGCGGTGGAGTCCGGCGGATCGGTCGTTCCTCCGGAGGTCATGGTCCGCGACGGCCGCGTCGTCGCCGCCGGCGTCGCGCGATCGACAACGTCCACGGGACGCGCCGAGACCGACGCGACGAGGCGGCCGCCGGACGGGCCGCCGATCCCGACGGGCACCGGCGCGGACCCGTTCTACGACCCCGACGAGCTGGCGGAACGCGTCGGGACGATCCTGCAAGAGGAGGCGCGCCGCAGTGGCATCGACGTCTGACCGAGCCGGCGGGAGCTGCTGATGCGCCCGATGGTCGACGACCTCGAGCTGCCGAACGTGCAGGAGATCGTGACGCGCGACAGGCGGGACCTCGTGCAGCACAAGGTCCCGGGCATGGACGGAAGCCGCGTCCAGAACCTCGGCCGGAACGCGACGTTCGTCGAGGTGCACGGGGTTGCGACGGGGGCGGATGCGCTGTCGTTCGTCGAGCGGCTCGAAGAGCAGTTCCGCACGCGGCGCCCGGCGCCGTTCGTCGCGGACATCACCGAAGCGGCGAGCATCGAGAGCTTCGTGCTCGACGACGTGCGAGTCGAGGAGGTCGGGGGGAAGCCGTCGCGCTACGCGTACACGCTCGTGCTGCGCGAGCACGTCGAGCCCGTCGTCCCCGAGCCCGACTTCGGGATCGACCTGGGACTGCTCGAGGACGCGCAAGACCTGATGGACAGCCTGGTCGAAGGGCTGGCGCTCGGTGCCGAGCTCGTGGAAGCGGTGACGTCGTTCGCGGGGGAGCTCGGCGAGCTCTACCAGCGCGTGCAAGCACTTAGGGAAGCAGCCGGGTAGCGCACGAGCAGAGGAGAGGGAGATGCCAGGGGAGAACCTGTACGAGGACCTTCGCACCGCACTGCAGGACTTCGACGCCTTCGTCGGCGCGGAACCCAACAGAACCGCGCTCAAGAACGCATACGGGGCGCTCGTCCAGCTCTTCCCGCAGCTCGGGCCGGCCGTGATCGACCTGGAGGCGCTGCTGGGCCGTGTCAGAGACGAGATCGAAAACTTCGACCTGGGTTCGGTCCCCGGCCTGACGGAGGTGACGACGCTGGCCCAGAGTGTGAGCACCCTGCTCGACTCGGCCAAGGCGCTGGTGCCCTCGGAGGAGGAGGCGATCGACGACATCAACGACGCGCTCAGCGTGGTGGGCGGGCTCTCGGGCGTCACCGAACAGGTGAAGACGGACATCGTCGCGGCCATCAACTCCATCCTCGGCCACCTCGCATTCATCCGTTCGTGAGACCCGTCCTCGGCTCCCTCGAGCTGCAGCAGGTCGAGCGTCTGACGATCGACGAGGACCTCGTGCTCGCGCACCATCAGGTCGCGGCGCTCGAGGGCGACTTCCTGCAGGAGCTCGGTCGCCGCTCGTCGCGGCTCACGCTCGGCGGCGTCACGACGGGGGCCGGCGCGGGGGAGCACCTCGAGGACCTGAGGGTCGCGTTCCGAACGGTGGAGCCGGTCGACTTCACGGCCGACATCACGACGGCGACGCGCATCGACCAGGTCTTGATCGAGGAGATGACGGTGCGCGAGCTCGCGGGCAAGCCCGAGCGGTTCGAGTACGCGCTGACGTTACGGCAGTACACGCCTCCTCCTCCGGAGGAGACCGAGGAACCCCCGCCCCCGCCGCCGCCACCCCCTCCTCCGGTGGAGACCGGGACGCTCGTGGTGAACGTCGTCGTGGAGGGGGACCCGGACTTCGACTTCGGGAAGGTGCAGCTGCTCGCGGACGGAGTGGCCGGAGATGCCGCCGCGTAGCCTGACGAACCGCACGGGAAACACGTGGGTCGAGACGGTCGACCCTGGCGACTACGCGCTCACCGCGACCGTGCTCGATCCAACCATGATCGGCACGGTGTCGGCGGGCGTGCGGCGTGGGCAGACGACACAGGTGACGATCACGCTGCGCCAGGGGACCCCCGTCGCCCACGCCTTCGTGGTCTCGTTCCGCTTCGACAGCGCGTTCGTCGAACCGTGCGCGCGGCCCGTCCTGCGCGAGATCGCGGCCCGGGCCGCCGCGAACTCCACCGAGAGGATGCTTATCGTCGGCCATACCGACAAGGCCGGCCCTCCGGCGTACAACCAGTCGCTCGGAGAGCGGCGGGCGCGCGCGGTCTTCGCATACCTCACGTTCGGACGTGCCGCTCAGGCGTCCGTGGACGAATGGACGGCGCTGCGGCAGCGCCGGACCGCCGGGCAGGTCACGACGGTCGCCGATAGCTGGGACGTCCGCGAGTACCAGCAGATGCTGCAGGACCTCGGCTTCTACCCCGGGAAGATCGACGGGCGCGACGTGCCGCTGTTGCAGGAGGCGGTCAACGCGTTCAGGTGCTCCGTCGGGCTGCCGCCGGGGACGATGGACGACGTCGCGTGGGAGAGGCTGATCCGCCGTTACATGGGTCAGGACAACATCGCTATCCCCGCGGCGAAGTTCTTCGCCAACTGCCCCCCGGAGATCCTGAAGTGGGTGGGCTGCGGCGAAGAGGCGCCGCTCCCGACCCCACAGCCGCCGAAGGGTACGGCCCACCGCCCCTACCGGCGCGTCGAGGTCCTGTTCGTCGCTGCATCGTCGTTGCCGTGCACGCTCCCGGAGCCGGACACGTTCGACCTCCCGGCGCCGGGTTCCGTGGGCTCCGGCTGGTGCGTCGGGCCCGGAGCCGCGAACCGGCACTGCTGCTTCGGCACGCGCGACTGCGCGCGCGCAGCGCCCCCGCAGTGGTGCGTCCAGCCCGCCGAGACGCACACGATCCGCGTGACGGGGAGTCTCCGGAGGGAGGTCCGTGCACCCAACGGCACCGTGACGGACGCTCCGGTCGGCGGCGCGCGCTTCGTCCTGATCACGCCGGACGGCGAGTTCAAGCAGGGAGAGCAGACGCGCGGCGAGCCCATCGCCGCACGGACGGCTGCGAACGGGACCTTTGCGTTCCCGGACCTGCGCGTGGGCACCTTCCACTTCGAGGTCGTCGACGGTGGGCTCGCGCGCCTCGGTGGGGGGTCGGCGCAGGACGCCAAAGGTCCCTCCGTCTGCACACGGCTGGCGGCCCCCGCGGACACGCTGGCGCCCCCCACGGCGACGCTAGACGTGGTCCTCCTCGCGGCGCCGATGCTGCGGCAGATCACGCTCCCCGTGGTCGCGCACTTGATGACCGCGCTCGAGCCGACGACGCGCGCGATCCGGACGTGCCCGGACCCGCTGACGCCCGGAGTGACGCTGGAGCAACGAACGACGAGGACCCCTGCGGACGTGCGGACGCTGTTCGACGGCGCCAACCGCATCTGGGAGCAGGCGCGGGTGACGTTCGACGTCGTCGACGTGGTGGAGGAGACGTTCGCGCATACGACGCACCCCTCGTGCGCTGTCGAGGAGGACGAGTTCGGCGAGATCCTCCTCGACGCCGCGCATCCCGGTGTCGTCAACGTGTATTTCTTCGGAACGATGGCCGCGGTCGCAGAGGCGGGCGTCTACAACGAGTTCGGGCGCCCGGATGCGACGGGCAACATCGTCGAGACCGCGGACGGGATCGCGATGGGCGACACGGTCCTGATGCGGGTGTTCCGGAACGCCCCGCCCCTGCTGAGACGGATGACCGCCCACGGACCGGACGCGGTGCAGGTGCTGGCACACGAGCTGGGGCATTACCTCACGCTCGACCACGTCACGACGTCACCGGCTCCGAACCGGCTGATGCTGCCAAACGACGACCCCACGAACCAGCACCTGATCAGGACAGAGGTCGACCAGGCGCGGATCTCGCCCAACGCGACGTCGGAATGCGCGCCTCTCTCTTTGACGGTGACGGGAGCCGTTCGGGCCGGCGGAGCACGCAGCGGGCTGTTCGTGGCTCCGGTGGCGGCCGCCGCGACCGTGACGATCGACGCGCAGATATCGCCGGAGCTGCTCGCGGCCGGGACCGTCACGTGGAGGGGCGGCACGCCGGGTGCGAACCCACTGCAGCGGACGGTCTCCGCGGCCGCGGCGACCCTTCAGCAGATCACCGCGACCTACCGGCCCACCGCGGGGGGCCACGAGTCGACGACGTTCGTCCGCATCCTGGTCACGGGCTTCAGGCTGAACGTCACCGGAGCAACGCCGACGACCCCCGGGGGCACGACGTTCGGGGCGCGTCGCGATCCGGCGAGGTCGGTGACGATCGACGCGGTCCTCGACGTGCTGCCGGAGACGCTGACGCGTGACCTCGTCGTGTGGACGGGCGGGGTCGAGAACGTGGATCCCCTCCGGCGGACCGTCCCGCGCAACGTCTCGCGAACTGTGGTCACCGCCACGGTCGCGGGCGTGACGCAGAGCGTCACGATCATCGTCTTCGACATCTCGATCGCGCCCGCGCGGCCCCCGTTCGCGCCCCGGCTCGATACCGTGATGATCGAGGGCATCGCCAACCCCGATCGGCGGAGAGTAAGTCAGGTGAACCTCGCCGCGGGCCAGGCCGCGTCGCTGTTCCGCGCCCGCGCGGACGTCCCCGGGATCGCCGGGAACACGCTTCCCGCGTCGCTCGCGAGCGCGGCGCCCGGCGGAGCCGCGATCGAGGCGGTGCCCGTCGTGCTGACGCGCAGCGCGCCCGGCAGCGACACGTTCGTCTCGCTGCCGCTGCTCGCGATCCCCCAAATCGCCGGGCGCGCCGTGCTCGGATTCGCCCCGCCGAAGGACATGGACGTCGTGCTGGCGCGTGTCGGAGGGACGCTCACGCTGACCCTCCCCGGGATGTTCTCGTCGCAGTCCGTCGCGGTCACCGTGCGAGGCCGCGTTGCGAAGCTCTTCGTCCAGGCGTTCGGCGGCTCCGGAATCTCCGCCGCGGACGTTCGGCGTCAGATCGGAGAGGCGGCCGCGGTGTGGGCGCAGGCGGGGATCGAGGTGCGGGAGAGGTCGGTGGCGACGGGGGTCGTGCCTCCGGCAGGACTGGAGGATATCGACCACGTTCAGAACTCGGCGAACCTGACGCAGGACGAGCGCCAGCTCGTCGGACTCGTGGCTCCGTCTCCCGCACGAAGCGCGGTCGTCACCGACCTGAACGTCTACTACGTCCGCTCGATCACCGGCCCGCCGGCGGGCGTGGCGTACGTCGCCCGACGAACCATCTGCCTCGAAGGCCCGGCCGCCACCGATCTGGCCCTTGCGCACGAGGCGGGGCACCACTTCCTCGCGGCATGGCCGGGGTCCGACCACCTGGACGCGAGCGGCAACGACTGGCCGGATACCAACCTCATGCACCGGGCCGACACGGGCAGGGGACGAGACCTCGACAGGACCCAGGTGGCGAACATCGTGGCGCACCCGCGCGGAATCCCGTCGCTCGTAGTGGAGCCCTCCGCGGGCTTTGTGGCGGCTACGCCGGCGACCCCTGTCGTCGCCACGGTCATGATCGAGGGGATCGCCAACACCGACCGCGGCCGCGTCGCGCGCGCGAACCTCGTCGCCGGCCAAGACGCGTCGCTCTTCCGTGCCAAGGCCGACGGCCTGAGGATGGCGGGCAATACCGTCGCGGCAACGCTCACGAGCGTCCGCGCAAGTGGCGCGGTGATCGAGACCGTGAACCTCGTCCTGACGCGCTCTGCGGCGGGGAGCGACACCTTCCTGTCGCTGCCGTTGATGGCGATCCCCGCGGTGGCCGGGCGGACTGGGCTCGCCTTCACACCGCCTCAGGACATGGAGGTAGTGCTTGCCGAGGCCGGCGGAACTCTGAAGCTGCGGGCGGGTGCCAGCGCTCAGATCACGGTGAGGGGCAGGGTCGCTCACCTCTTCATCGAGGCGTTCACCTGCTCGAACGTCGACCTCGTCGCCATTCAGCGGCACATCGTGCGCGCAGGTGAGGTGTGGGCGCAGGCAGGCATCGAGGTGCGGCAGCGATCGGTTGCCGTGGGTGTCGCACCGCCCGATCCGGGCCTGTGCGACGTACACCACACCGACGACAACGGAGTCAACCTCACGCACGAGGAGCTGCAGCTCGTCGGCCGCGAGCGGCCCCGTCCCGCGCGGAGCGGTGTCGCGAAGGACATGAACGTGTACTACGTGTGCTCGATCGACGGGGCCGCGGCGGGGTTCGCGCCGCCGGGAACGTCCACGATCCTCCTCGAGGGACCCTGTCCTTCTAACGTCCGTGCACCCGCGGGAGTCACCGACGCGGCGCTCGCCCACGAGATGGGCCATCACCTCGGTACCGGGCACTTCGACCCGACCGGCACCGACTGGCCCCCGATCAACATCATGCACGGGCGCGACACCGGGACCGGCAGGGACCTCGCGCGCGTCCAGATCGAGTCCATCGTCGCGCGCACGCCGCTCTTCCAGCTTGAGGTTTTACCGTGAGCGTCGCCGACTTCGCCGGCTCCGGTAGCACGCGCGAGAGGGTGGAATACCTCCTCGTCCCCTCGGACGACCCGCGCTGGAGAGACGCGGCGCGTGCCCTCGACCCGGGTGAGGCCTTGCCCGTGCTCGCGGAGGCGCTCGGCCCCGGCCGCGACGCGCGGACGCGGCGTATGGCCGTCCTGATCGTCGGCGTGATCGGGGACAAGCGCGGGATTCCTCTCCTTCTGAATGTGGCGGACGACACCGATCCCGTCCTAAGGGCGCGCGTCGTCGAAGCCCTCGCAGCCGTGGGGCCCGATCCCGGGGCCGCGCAGCGGGTGGTCGACGCGGCGAAGGACGAGAGCGCGTTCGTCCGCGAGACGGCGGCGCGCGCTCTTGCGGCGCTCGCGCTCCCGGAGTCGCCCGCGTTGCTCGCGCAGCTCGCGGCCGACCCCGCCCCGGAGGTGCGCCGCGCGGTGGAGGATGCGAAGCCAGGGGGCGGGTCGTGACGCCCGACCACCCCGATTTCGACTACGGCAAGGTCCAGCTGGTCGCCGACGGAGTGGCCGGAGATGCCGCCGCGTAGCCTGCAGAATCGCACGGGTTCGACCTGGGTCGAGACGCTCGACCCGGGCGACTACGCCCTGACGGCGACCGTGCTCGACCCGCCTATGGTCGGGACGGCGTCGGCGGGCGTGCGGCGCGGGCAGACGACGACGGTCACGATCACGCTCCGGCCGGGGACGACTGTCGCGCACGCGTTCGTCATCTCGTTCCGCTTCGACAGCGCGTTCGTCGAGCCGTGCGCGCGGCCGGTGCTGCGGCAGATCGCCGCACGCGCCGCCGCGAATCCCGAGGAGAGGATGCTGATCGTCGGCCACACCGACAAGGCCGGCCCTCCCGCGTACAACCAGTCGCTGGGTGAGCGGCGTGCCCGCGCCGTGTTCGCGTTCCTCACGTTTGGACGCGCCGCTCAGCCGTCCGTGGACGAATGGACCGCGCTGCGGCAACGCCGGCCGGCCGGGCAGACGACGACGCTCGCGGACAGCTGGGACGTGCGGGAGTACCAGCAGATGCTGCAGGACCTCGGCTTCTACCCGGGATCGATCGACGGGCGGGACGGGCCGCTGACCCAGGAGGCCGTGAACGCGTTCCGTTGCTCGGTCGGGCTGCCGCCGGGGACGATGGACGACGTCGCGTGGGAGAGGCTGATCCGCCGTTACATGGGTCAGGACAACATAGGTATCCCCGAATCGAAGTTCTTCGGCAACTGCCCCAAAGAGATCCTGAAGTGGGTGGGCTGTGGCGAGGAAGCCCCGCTCCCGACCCCACAGCCGCCGAAGGGTACGGCCCACCGCCCCTACCGGCGCGTCGAGGTCCTGTTCGTCGCTGCATCGTCGTTGCCGTGCACGATCCCAGAGCCCGATACGTTCAATCTCCCGGCTCCCGGCTCCGTCGGGTCCGCGTGGTGCGTGGGCCCAGGCGTGGCCAACCGTCATTGCTGCTTCGGGACGCGCGCCTGTGCGACCGCGGCCCCTCCGCATTGGTGCATCCAGCCGGCGGAGCCGCAGACGATCCAGGTAACCGGGAGGCTTCGGAGAGAGGTCCGCGCGCCGAACGGCGCTCTCATACTTGAGCCGGACGGCTCTCCCAAGCTCCCGCCGGTCGGCGGAGCGCGTTTCGTCATGATCACGCCGGACGGTGCGTTCAAGCGGGGAGAGCAGACGAGCGGCGAGCCGCTGCACGCGACGACCGCGGCGAACGGGAGCTTCACATTCCCCGACGTCCGCATCGGTACGTGCCACTTCGAAGTCGCGGATGGCGGGCTCGCGCGGCTCGCGACGGGAACGGCGCAGGACGCGAAAGGTCCTTCGGTCTGCGCGCGGCTGGCGGCCCCCGCGGACACGCTAGCGGCCCCCACGGCGACGCTAGACGTGGTCCTCCTCGCGGCTCCGGTGCTGCGGCAGGTCCGGTTGCCGGTCGTCGCGCACCTGATGACCGCCCTCGAGCCGACGACGCGAGAGGTCCGCACCTGTCCGAACCCCTTCAACCCCACCGAGACCATTCCTCAGCGCACGGTAAAGACGGAAGCGGACGTGAGGGCGCTGTTCGACGGCGCGAACCGCATCTGGGAGCAGGCGCGGATCACGTTCGACGTGGTCGGCGTGGTGCAGGAGACGTTTGCGCACCAGAACCGGCCGGCGTGCGCCGTCGACGGCAACGAGTTCGCGCAGATCCTGATGGGTGCTGAATATCCCGGCGTGATCGACGTGTATTTCTTCGGGACGCTCGAGGCAAGCGGCGTAGCCGGCCTCCACACGGAGGTCGAGCTGCAAGACGCGGCGACCGGAACAGTCCTCGACCGCGCTCACGCGATCGCGATGGGGGACACCGTGCTCCTCCGGCTGTTCTCGAGCCTCCCGCCGGTGCCGACACAGATGACCGCGGCGGGGCCCGCCGCGGTGCAGGTACTGGCCCACTTGCTGGGGCTCTACCTGACGCTCGACCACGTCACGCCGCCGAACCGCCTGATGCTCCCCAACGCCGACCCGGCCCACCAGCTCCTCGTCAGGGACGAAGTCGACCAGGCGCGGGCGTCGTCGGACGCGTCGGATTGCGCCTCCTTGTCGCTGACGGTCACCGGCGCCGCCGCCGCTGGCGCCCGGAGCGGGTTGTTCGTCGCACCCGTGGCAGCGGCCGGGATCGTCACGATCGACGCGCAGATATCCCCAGAGCTGCTGGCCGCGGGGACCTTGACGTGGACGGGAGGCCAACCTGGGGCGAACCCGCTGCAGCAGACGGTCTCGGCCGCCTCGCCCCGGCTCGTGCAGGTGAGGGCGACGTACCGGCCCAACTCCGGGGGCCACGAGGTGACGAGGTTCGTCCGCATCCTCGTGACGGGCTTCAGGCTGAACGTCACCGGAGCAACGCCGACGCCCCCCGGGGGCACAACGTTCCGCGCGCGCCGCGATCCGGCGAGGTCGGTGACGATCGACGCGGTCCTCGACGTGCTGCCGGAGACGTTGACGCAGGAGCTCGTCGTGTGGACGGGCGGGGTCGAGAACGTGGACCCCTTGCGAAGGACGGTCCCGCAGAACGTGTCACGAACGGTCGTGACGGCAACGGTGGGAGGCGTTACGCAATCGGTCACGATCATCGTCTTCGACCTGTCGGTCGCTCCCGCGACCGCGCCGTTCTCGCCGCCGCTCGCGAACGTGATGATCGAGGGCATCGCCAATCCCGACCGCCGGCAGGTCCGTCAAGCGAACCTCGCCGCGGGGCAGGCGCCGTCGCTCTTCCGCGCGCGAGCGGATCTGCCGGGCATCGCAGGGAACACGGTCCCCGCGACGCTGGCCAGCGTCGGTCCCGACGGAGTGGCGATCGAGACGGTGAACCTCGTCCTCACGCGGGCCGCGCCCGGGAGCGACACGTTCGTCTCGCTGCCGCTGCTCGCGATCCCTGCCGTCGCCACGAGGGGCGGGATTACGTTCGTGGCCCCTCAGGACATGGAGGTCGTGCTCGCGCGCGCGGGCGGCGCGCTCACGCTGCGCGTCTCGGGGATGTTCGCCGGGCAGTCGGCACAGGCCACCGTCAGAGGACGAGTCGTGCGCCTGTTCATCCAGGGCTTCGCGGGTTCCGGCATCACGGTTGCGGACATCGACCGGCACATCGCGCGGGCGGCGTCGGCGTGGGCGCAGGCGGGGATCGAGGTCCGCCGGCGGTCCATGCTGGTGGGGGTCGCCCCGCCGGCGGGCCTGCTCGACATCGACCACACCGACGACTTCGGGATCAACCTGACCCTGGACGAACGGCGCCTGGTGGGGCGGGCCGAACCGTTCCCCGCGCGCAGCCCGGTCCCGACGGACGTGAACGTGTACTACATCCGTTCTCTTCAGGGACCCCCGTCAGGCATCGCCTTCCCGAATACGAACGTCATCGCCCTCGAGGGAGGCGTCAGCGACCCCTCGCTTGCGCACGAGATGGGACATCACATCATCACCGCGTGGGGCGGGAGCGAGCACCAGGACCGCGCGGGCAGGGATTGGCCGGACACCAACATCCTCCATGGGGTCGGCGTCGCCACCCGGCGCGACCTGGACCGGTCCCAGGTCGCGAACGTCGTCGCGAACACCGCTGCGGTGCGGATCATCGTGATCGAGCCGTCGGCGGGCTTCGTCACCGCGACCCCCGCCGCCACGCCGGTGGCGAACGCGATGATCGAGGGCATCCCGAACCCCGACCGGGGGCAGGTGTCGCAGGCGAACCTCGCGGTGGGCGTCGCCGCTTCGCTGTTCCGGGCGCAGGCGCTGTTCGCGGGGGTGGCCGGGAACACCATGAACGCGACGCTGACGAGCCTCCGGGCGGACGGCACCACGGTCGAGACGCTGAACCTCGTTCTGACCCGCCCGCTGCCCGCGCTCGACACGTTCCTGTCGCAGCCCGTGCTCGCCATCCCCGTCGCCGCCGGCCGCGCCGGGCTTGCGTTCGTCGCGCCCCAGGACATGCAGGTCGTCCTCGCCGAGGCCGGTGGGACGCTGGTCCTGCGGGCGTCGGGGACGGTGGCGTCGGAGACCGCGCGGCTCACGGTACGGGGCCGGGTCGTCAGGGTTTTCGTCCAGGGCTTCGACTGCTCGGGGATCACGGAGGCGGCCGCGCGGAGCCACATCGCCCGTGCGAACACGGCGTTCGCGCAGGCCGGGATCGAGGTCCGCGAGCGTTCGATCGCAGTAGGCGTCGTGCCGCCCGATCCGGGGCTGTGCGACGTCGACAGCACCGATCCCGAAGGGGAGAACCTGACGCAGGACGATCGCCAGATGGTCGGACGGGCGGCACCCTTACCGTCTCCCGCGACCAGCGACGTCGCGACGGACCTGAACGTCTACTACGTCTGCTCGTTCGACGGATCGGCCGCTGGGATCGCGTACCCGAACACCACGGTCATTATCCTCGAGGGCCCCTGCGCCTCGAACACGCGGGCGCCGGGGGGCGTCACCGTCGCCGCTCTGTCGCACGAGATCGGGCATCATCTCGCCCTCAACCACAAGGACCGCACCGGAACGGACTGGCCGGAAACGCACGTCATGCACCCGCGCGACGTCGCGACGGCCACCGACCTGGGACGTACCCAGGTCGAGGACATCGTGCGCAACGCGGGACTCGGAGTGTTGCGTCCGGTGGTGATAGTCCCGTGACGCCCGCCTCGGGGTTCGCGGAGTCGGGTTCGGTGCGCGACCGCGTGCACTACCTGCTGATCCCGTCCGACGACCCGCGCTGGACCGGCGCGGTCCGTGCTCTCGAACCGGGTGAGGCGCTGGAGGCGCTCGCGGAGGTGCTCGGCGATCCGGAAGCCGACGTGCGCGCACGCCGTCAGGCCGCGTTGATGGTCGGCTTGATCGGCGACCAGCGCGGCATACCTCTCCTCGTGCAGGCCGCCGCGGATCCGGACGAGGTCCTTCGTGCGCGGACGGTCGAGGCGTTTGCGAACCTCGGACGCGAGCATCCCGAGGCGAGCCGCCGGGTCGTGGACGCGGTGCGGGACGAGGGCTCGTTCGTCCGTGAGACGGCTGCCCGCGCGCTGGGGAGCCTCGCGTTGCCCGAGTCGCCGTCTCTTCTCGCCGAGCTGGCTCGGGACACGGCCCCCGAAGTGCGCCGTGCCGCCGAGGAAGCGAAGCGCGCTCTGGAAGGTGGCGGCGCATGACGACGGACCGCCTCACCCCCGCCTACCGGATAACGCTCGGAGACACGACCGTCGACACGACAGACGAGCCGCGCGCGAGCAGCGTCGTGGGGTTGACAGTATGGCTCGACCTCGAGGCGCCGTGCGACGCCTGCGCGCTGACCCTCGGCGGCGACTGGGGCGAGCTTCCGGAGGTGGGCGACGACGCGCGCGTCGAGCTCGGCTACGACAGCGGCGACCTGAGCGTGGTCCTCACCGGCGTCGTCGCCAGCGTCGAGCAGAGGCTCACCGGCGCGCGGGTGGTCGTGCACGACAACGGCGCCCTGCTGCTCCGGACGTTCACGGACGAGACGTACCAGTCGAAGACCGCGGGAGCGATCGTGCGGGATCTCGCGGGCAAGGCCGGCGTGGATGTGGGCATAGTGCAGGACGGCATCGACTTCCCCGCATACGTCGTCGACGGCAGGCGCAGCGCCCACCACCACGTCCGTGCGCTCGCGCGGCTGTGCGGGTTCGAGACCTACCTCGAGCCGGACGGCGACCTCGTGTTCGAGAGGTACGTCGGCGGGAAGACCGTCCACGTCTTCGAGCACGGCGAGCACGTCGTCGAGATCGACCGCGCGGCGCGCGCTCCGCGCGCGGGAACGGTCGAGACGTGGGGCGAGAGCACCGGTCGCAGCGGCGGACAGCGGTGGGCGTGGCTGACGAAGGACTTCTCCCCGTCCCTGGGGACCGCGGGGTCCGGCGGGACGAAGCTCCTCGTCGAGAGGCCGGCGGTGCGGACGGCCGCGGCCGCGGGGACGGTCGCGCAGGCGACGCTCGACGAGATCGACAACCGCACCGTGAGCGGCACCGTGACCTCGTCCGGACGCGAGGCCGTGCGGCTCGGCGACGCGCTCAGGGTCGCCGGCGTCCCGAGGGAGGGCGTGGACGGCTCGTACCAGGTACGCGGCGTCACTCACCGTCTCGACAAGCGGCGCGGCTTCGTGACCAAGATCGCCTTCCGGAGCTGGGGGTAGCGGGTGACGACGATCGTCGAGACCATCCAGGAGATCGTGCGTCACGAGCTGCACGGCCTGCGGGTCACCGAGCTCGGCGTGGTCGAAGCCGTCTTCCCGCACGCCGCAGCGTCGGACGACGACAACTACGGGTGCGACGTCCGGCTGAAGAACAGCGGTTTGCTGCTCCGCCGCGTCCCCGTGACGACGGGGCACATCGGGACCGCCGCGATCCCGAACGTCGGCGACCTCGTGCTGCTCGCGTTCCACCTCGGCGACGTCAACCAGCCCGTGATCATCGGGCGCCTCTACAACGACGAGGACCGGCCCCCGCCGAACACGACCGACGAGGTGATCTTCCGCCTCCCGCTCGCGGAGGCCGACGACAAGTCGATCCTCGCTGCGATCCGCAACCACCAGGACTCGTCGCCGCCGCGCGAGATGGTCGCCGAGCTGCCGCCGAAGATCACCCTGCGCGTCACGGACGGGACCGTACGGGCGACTGCCGGGCGGACGGAGATGTCGCTCGAGCAACCCGACGGCGCCGGCGGGAAGGTCACGGTCTTCGCCGGCCGTACGAAGATCACGATGAACCAGGACGGCGACCTCGTCGTCGACGCCGCCGGCTCGATCTCGCTGAAGGCCGGCGGGGACGTCTCGGTCGAGGGACAGAACGTCAACATCAGCTCGATGCTCGCGACGAAGATCGACGCGGGCACCCAGGCCGACGTCTCCGCGGGGATGGGCGCAACGCTCGACGGCGGCCTCTCTTCGACCGTGCGCGGAGCGACCGTGTCGGTGAAGGGGATCACCTCTTTCTCGCCGGGATGAGGAGGCGCGATGCCGGGGCCACCGGTAACGATGGGATGCATGGTGATGGTCACGCCGGGAGCGGCGGGTCCTCCCGACACGGGCACGATCGTCGGGATCTTCCCGCCGGTCGTCACCGCGGGCGGCATGCCGCTGGCGACCGCGGGATCGCTGTGCCTGATGGTCAACTCGCTGACGGGGATCCCGTATCCGCTGCCGGTCGGGCCCATCGCCAGCACCGGTGTGACCGTCGGGGGACGGGCGCTCTTGCGGATGGGCGATCGCGTACCGACGCCGCCCGGGATCCTGATGGTGCTCGGCCCCCCCGCAGCTCCGTACGTCGTCGACCAGTGGCCGGCATGAGGAGCTCGTGCGATGGCTGACCTCGTTGACCTCTTCGGCGTGGACCTCAGGCTGCTCCCGTTCCTCGACACGCTCCACAGCAACCGCGATCCGGGCAACGACCTGGGCGTGACGCCGTCGCGGGGCGGGCACGACCTCGCGACGCTGGCCGGGACGGACAACCTCGTCCAGGCGCTGGTCCTCCGGCTGCTGACGCCCGCCGGCGCCCTCGCCGACCTCGGCCACCCCGGCTACGGGTCGCGCCTCCACGAGCTGATCGGCGAGCTGAACAACGCGACCAATCGGAACCGCGTGAAGATGTTCGCCCTCCAGGCCCTCACGTCGGAGCCGCGTGTGAAGGAGGTCCTCTCGCTCGACGTCGTCCAGGCGAGAGACGACCGGACGCGCGTCGACGTGAAGGCGTCGCTGGCGACGATCGAGGGGCCGGCTCCTCTGAACCTCGTCTTCCCGTTCTTCTTCCAGGAAGGGGGCCCGGCATGAACGCGGACACGACCTTCTTCCTCGACCGCGGATACCTCGAGGTCGTCGACGACATCCTCACCGCGATCGTCGGCGGCGTCGTCAACGAGAAGATCGAGTTCGACGAGAAGAACGATCTGTATCCGCTGGGCGAACCGGCACAGGCGATCCGCGGCATAACCGGCATCGCCGTGCCGCCGGGGGGCGTCGAGGCGGTCACCCGCGCGTTCCAGCCCGGGATCGACTTCGAGCTCGACGCGGGCCGGAACTCCGTCGCGTGGCTCGAAGGCGGCGCGCGGCCGGAGGACGCCAGCAACTTCTACGTCGACTACCTCCGCTCGGGAGTAGCGCCTCCGATCACCGACGTCAACGTCGGCAGCGTCACCCGGGTGGTGTCCGAGGCGATAGCGCGAGAGATCGCGTTCGTCTACAGACAGATCGCGCTGGCATACGAATCCGGGTTCGTCGACACCGCGACGGGCACGTCGCTCGACCTCGTCGTCTCCATCCTGGGGCTGACCCGGAAGGGCGCGAGCTCCGCCGCAGGCATCGTCACGTTCTTCCGCGCGGACGGCGACGGGACGATCTCGATCCAGCAGGGCTTCGAGGTCCGCACCAGGGACGGATCCGTTGCGTTCGAGACGAGCGAACCCCGCACGATGCAGCGGGGGCAGGCGCGCGTGGACGTGCCGGTACGCGCCGCTACGGGTTTCGAAGGCGAGGTCGGAAAGGTCGCGGCGGGCGCAATCGTCGACATGGCCCAGCCGATCGAGGGCATCGACCACGTCTCGAACGTCGGCCCCACGGTGCTGGGGGCCGAGGACGAGAGCGACGAGGACCTGCGGCGAAGGGCGAAGTCGGCGCTGCGCGCGGCGGGCAAGGGCACGCTCGCCGCGCTCGAACTCGCCGTCTCGGAGCAGGCGACGCTGCTCGAGGTCTGGGACCCGGCGAGCGCGACCAAGACGTCGAGCCCGGGCACCGTCAGCCTCCTCGTGGAGGCGGAGCCGGAAGCCCTTCCGGGCGTGCGCGCGCGGGTGAACGAGACGCGGGCCGCAGGCGTGCTCGCGACGGTGGTCGCGCGCTACGTCTGGTTCAAGCCACGCGTCGTCGTGCGGGTCGCGCCCGGGCTGCCCCCTGCCGGCAAGGACAAGGTCGTGGACGAGGTCGTCGCCGCGCTGCAAGCGGTCGTGGACGCGCTGGGCGCGGGCGAGCCGGCGTCCGGGGAGGCGCTGAAGGCCGCGATCGCCGACATAGACAAGGTCGAAGAGGCCACCTTTGCAGACGTCATGTCGTGGCTGAGCGACGTGGTCCGGCCCGGACCGGCGTTGCTCGTGGACGCGATCGTCGCCGCCGCGGACGCAGCGGCAGGCGACGCCGGGGCCCTCCGCGCGACGCTGACGAGGATGCTGGCGGAAGACGCGCCGCCGCCCCCCACCGAGGCGCGCATCCCCGACCGTTCCCTCGTCACCGGACCGTCGGGTGCGCCGGCGACGGCCGACGAGATCGCCGCGGCGACCTTCTCGGTCGTGACTCCGCCGGACGGGACCTGGTGGGTGGCGCTCGACCTGCAGCCCTCCGACGTCGTCGTGACGGAAGGCGGCTGACGTGGCGACCAAGACCGATCGCATCCTCGGGTACCTCCCCGGGACGTTCCGCGCGCTGCCCCCTCCGACGGCGCTGCACTCGTTCGTCGACGCGTTCGGCCGCGAGCTGCTCGTGGCCGAGAACTCGCTCGCCGAGGTGATGCAGGCGCACTGGGTGGACTACGCCGACAAGGGCTCGGAGGTGCTCGCCGACCTCGTACGGTTCGCGTCGCTGTACGGCCTGGCGCCGCGTCTCGAAGAAGAGGTCGAGGAGTTCCGCGAGCACCTCAAGCGATACGTCCGCACCTTCCTCGAAGGAACCGTCACCCCGCAGGGGATATTGCGGATCGCCGCCGAGTCGCTCGCGTTGCACATCGAGGACCGCTACGGAGAGATGGACGCGTGGTGGACCAGGTCCTCGCCCCTGCTCGTCACGCTCCATCGCAACGGGGCGGACGCGGCCTCGCTCGTGCTCGGGCGCGAGGCGGTGTCGGCGCACGGTGTCGACGCAGCGCCGGCGGCCGTGACCGGGACGGTCGACCTGCGCGGCGGAGCGGACCTCACCGCGGGCGCGACGTTGCGCGTCGCGACAGAGAGCGGCAGCGGCGAGGTCGACCTCGCCGCGGGTGCCGCGGACGTCGCGGCCGTGCCGCTCGACCACCTCGTCTCGGCGCTGGCTCCCGTCGCCGCCGCGACGATCGTCGAGGGGAGGTACCTGCGGGTGAGCTCCCGCGTCCCGGGTCCCGACAGCTCTCTCTCGTTCGAGGACGGTCCCGGAGATGCAGCCGAGGCGGTGCTCGGGCTTCCCGCGCGCGTCGCGGCGGGAAGTGACGCCACCGGTGCGGCCCTGTCGTCCCTGCCGTTCCCCGGAGGCGTCGACCTGGGCGACGACGAGCGGTTCGTGAGGGTGACGATCGACGGCCGCACGCGCGAGGTCGACCTCGGCACCGGGCACAAAGGCCTCGAGGAGCTCCGGTATTGCTTCAACACGGCGTTCGCGGCCGACATCGCGTCGCACGACGGCACGACGCTCACGCTGAGGTCGCCCACGATCGGGCGTGACAGCCGCGTGTCGCTGGACGCGCCCGCAGCGCAGGACGCGGCGCCGTTGCTCTTCGGCGAGACGAATCTGAGCAGCACGGGAGCCGACGAGACGCCGGCCCGTCTGGTCGGGAAGAGCGACCTCACGCTGCCCGTGGACCTGAGTGCGGCGCGGCTGGTCCGCCTGCGCGTCGACGGGGACGCCCGGACGGTCGACGTCGCGGGGGCCGACCCCGCGGCGACCCGGCGGGCCGAGATCGTCGATGCGATCAACTCCGCGTTCGGCGCCGAGGTCGCGGCGTCCGCCGGCTTCTCGATGGCGGTCGCGTCGCCGACTCCGGGAGCAGCGGGCGAGGTCGCTCTCGAGGACGTCGCAGAGGGGGATGCCGGCGAGCTCGTGTTCGGGATCCCGCCGCGGACCTTCCGCGGCACCGGCGCGACCGCAGCGCGCGTCGCCGGTCCTGCACTCGACCCGGCCGACATGATGGCGCGCCACCTCCTCGGGATCTCGGTCGACGGCGGAGCGCTCCAGGTCGTGGACCTGAGGAGCCGAGCGGCGGATCCCCGGGCGGTGACGGTAGCCGACGTGGTCGCCGCGGTGGACGAACAGGTCTTCAGCGGCGTGGCGGCGGATGCCGGCGGAGCAGTTGTGCTCACCTCGCCGACCTCGGGGGCTGCGAGCAGCATCGCGGTCGAGCGATTGTCCGAGACGCGCGAGTGCGGCTTCGTGACGCGCGCCGCGGTCACCGACGAGGCGTCGCAGGCGTTGTTCGGCTTCGTCGAGCGCACCGCGCGCGGCACCGGCGGGACGGGGGCCGTCCTGCGCGGCGACGTCGGCGTGTCGCGCGGCGTCGACCTATCGGGTTCGGCCTATCTCAGGATCGCGGTCGACGGCGGCCCGTACGCGGACGTCAGATGCGCCGGTCCACGGCCGCGCACGACGCTGCTCGACGAGGTCGTCGCCGCCGTGAACGAAGCGTTCCCTGCGATCGCTTCGGGCGAGGAGGGGCGCCTCACGCTGCGGTCGCCGAGCGCCGGCGACGACAGCAGCGTCGTCCTCGACGTCCCGCGGCCGGGACTCGACCTGCTCGGCCTGGCACCGGGCCTGACCCGCGGGACGCCTCCCGAGAGCGTGCGGCTGGTGTCCACCGTCGACCTCCACGGCGGCGTCGACCTCCCCGACGGCGCGGCGCTGAGCATCGGCTACGACGGGCGTCCGCCGGTGGAGGTGGCGCTCACCCCTCAGGGGGCGGAGCGAGCGACGCTCGGCCAGATCGCCACGCGCATAAACCTCGCTCTCGGCGCGGGCATCGCGTCGCACGATCCCGCGCGCCTCGAGCTGTCGTCGCTCACCACGGGGGCCGTGAGCGGCCTCGAGCTGGCGGTGCCCGGGGGCATCGACGTGACGGAGCTCGTGCTCGGAGTCCCGGCGCCGCGCGCGTACCGCGGGCGAGACGCGACCCCGGCGGTCGTGACCGGCGCTGCCGACCTCGCCGGTACGCACGACGTGCGGACCGCGCGGAGGTTCATGCTGGGGATCGACGGCGGCGAGCTCGTCGAGGTCGATGTCTCCGCCGCGGCGGCCGACCCGAGCCGGGCGACGCTGGACGAGATCGTCGCCGGGATCGAGGCCGTCGCCGCGGGAGTGGCGACGCGCTCCGGTGAGCGCCTCGTCCTGACGTCGCCCTCGTCCGGCTCCGCGAGCCGGATCGAGCTCGGTCCGGCGCCGGCGGACGACGCGCGCGACGCTCTGCTCGGAGACGTCGAGCCCGTAGCCCGGGGGACCGCCGCGCTTCCCGCGGTGTTGACGGGGGATGCCGAGGTCACCGGGACCGTCGACCTCACCGACCGACCTCTCGTGCGGATCGCGATCGACGGGGAGTATCCGATCGACGTCGACGCGGCGGGCGCCGCGCCGTGGGCGACCTCGGCAGACGAGGCAGCAGCGCAGCTGAACGCGGCGCTGAGCGCTACCGTCGACGTGACGCCCGAGGGAAAGCTGCGGGTGACGTCGCCCAGCGCGGGCAGCACGAGCACGGTCGCAATCGTCCCCCTGCGCCATCTCGAGCTGATCGAGTTCCCGCGCGGGGACGCCCCCGGCTCTTACGGCCCCGTCGCGGTCCGGCACGGCGCGGGGTTCGTGATCCCCTCCGACAACGTCGCGGACGAGACCGCCACGATCGTCCTGACCGCGATCGCTTCGACCGCGGGCCCGGGGTTCGTCAACGAGGCCGTGGGATGGGAGGTCCGGGTGGGGGTCGCGCTCCCCGCCGGCGCCCGCCTCGAGATCGCTCCCGCGGGACGCGGCCTCGCCGCGTGGCAGACCGGCACGGACGGTGTCGCCCGGCGGGTCCGCCCCGAGCTCGTGACCGTCGCGCCCCCGGGAGCCGTCGCGCGGATCCCGTTCGAGGGCGAGCGCCGGGCGCCGGTGACGCTCGACGATCCGGCCGCTCCTGCCGTCTCGCTCGTGCGGGGGCTGGACGCGGCGGC
>JALZFC010000051.1 GCA_030861725.1 Actinomycetota bacterium
GGCGGACGCCGCCGGCGACGGTGCTGCCGGCGCCGGCGAAGCGGCGGTCTCTCCCGCGCAGGTCGTCGAGGAGGCGCGCGGCGCGCTGGCGCGCGTCCTGCAGACGATCGCCGAGCCCGCCCCCACGTAGATGGCGCGGTCGAAGGGCCTGCGGCCGATCGTCGACGGCTTCCTCGAGCGTCTGGACGAGGTCGTCGAACGGAGCGCGGCCGCGATCTGGCAGGTCGTCCCCTCGTACGAACGCTCCGGCGAGCCGTTGCTCGAGGACGTGCGGCACTCCGTGAGGGAGAACGTCGAGACGCTGGCGCGGGTGCTGAGCGCAGGGCGCGTGATCAAGGCGGAGGAGCTCGAGGGCATCGAGCGCACGGGCGCTCGCCGCGCCGAGGCCGGTATCCCGCTCGACGACGTGCTGCACGCGTACCGGACCGTGTCGCGTGTGTGCTGGGACGTGCTCGCCGACGAGTGCAGGAAGTACGAGGGTGACGCGCTCGAGCCTGCGATCGAGCTCGCCGAAGCCGTCCTCGCGTATACCGACGGCATCTCGACGGCGGTCGCGGAGGCGTACGCGCGGGCGCAGAGGGCGATCGTGCGCGAGCAGGAAGGCGCGCGGCGGGAGTTCCTCGCCGACCTCCTCTACGGAACCGACGCCTCTCCCGAGGACGTCCTCGCCCGCGCCCACAGCTTCGGTTACGACCTCTCGCTGAGCTACGTCGCGCTCGTCGGGTGCGGCCCCCCCGAGGACACCCGGAAGGAGGCGACGGTGCTCGCGGCCGCGGCCGGCATCGCCTCGTTCGTCAGCGCCGACCCGATCGTGCTGCAGAAGGCGGAGCAGACGATCGCGCTGCTCCCCGCGGAGCCGTTCACGGAGCCGGGCGCCGCGCCGTACAAGCTCGTCGCGGAGCTGGGCGGCGGGTGGAGGTTCGGCGCCGGGGGCCCGGGGCCGGGCCTGGACGGCATCAGGCGCGCTTACCTCGAGGCGCGCGAAGCGCTCGAGATCGGGACCGCCCTCGGTCTGAGGGAGCAGGTGTTCGTCTTCGACGACCTCCTCCTGTACCACTTTCTCCGCATCGAACCCCCGCTCGTCGAGCGGTTCGTCGACCAGATGCTGGGGCCGCTCGTCGAGTACGACGACAAGCGCAAGGGCGACCTCGTCAAGACGCTCGAGGCGTACTTCGACGCGGACGCGAGCGTGAAGCTCGCGGGCGAGGCCTTGTTCGCCCACCCGCACACGGTGACGTACCGGCTGAAGCAGATCGAGAAGCTGACCGGCTGGTCGCTGCGCGAGCCGGAGGACAAGCTCAGGCTCCAGCTCGCGCTCCGGGCGCACAAGCTGTCGAACGTCCGGGGACGCGCGGCGCGCGAGGAGTAGCGGCTACCACGCGCCGCCCCCACCGCCTCCTCCACCACCACCGCCTCCGCCGCCGAATCCTCCGCCCCCGCCGGAGCTGCTCGGCGGCGCCGCGCTCGCGACCGCGTGCGAGATGTCGGAGATGGCGAACAGCGACGGGCCGGATCCGGCGTGTCCGCCGTCCGTGACCCAGTAGATCCCGCTGGTCTCACGCAGCTGCTCGGGGGCGTGCAGCTGCGCCGCCGCGAGGACGCGGTCCGCGACCCCGAATGCGATCCCGTAGCAGAGGTATTGCTCCCAGATCTCGATCGAACCGGGCGCCGCCTCCTTCATCCCCGCGAAGTCGCCGAGGAAGCGCTCGAACGCCCGCCACTCCGCGGCGGCGCGCGCTCCTTCCGGCGACCTCCGCTCCCACCCGCGCCGCAGCCAGAGGAAGACCTGCAGGACGAGCGCGTTGACGCCGGCTATCGCGGCGACGGTCCACCAGCCGATCTGCGTCCACACGGCCCCGTCACCTGCCGAGCCGTCGATCGTCGCCGCGCGTACCCCGGCGGCCACGCCGAGCGCGAGGGCGACGAAGGCGGCGATCCCGGCGGGCTTGCGCCCCGCCGTCTCCCACCAGTTGCGCTCCCTGACGGCGGCGGTGACCTCGGCCTGGAACTCGTCGAACACCTCCGAGAAATGCGCCGGCTCCGCGTCGATCTTCTCCTTGAACCGGCTGAGCGCGAGCGTGCCGTCGTCTTCGGCGGCGTGGTCGACCGCCTCGGCGACCTTGGTCTCGAACCCGCGCAGCGCGGAGCGGTCCTTCGCCTTGGCCGACACGACGAGGTCGCTGATGTCCTCCGAGCGCAGACCCGCCCACGTCTTCTTGACGCTGGACGTCGGCATCGCCGCCAGGTAGCCGCGCCGGATGAGGTCGAAGAACGTGGCGGTGAACGCGTTGCCCGACGCCTGCCGCTGCTTGCCGGCGACGAGGGCCGCGACGAGCGCCGGCGGCTCGTCGTTCGGCGGCTCGAAGAGGTGGCGGGGGCCGGGATCGACCCGCGGCTCCCTCCCGTAACGCCGGTACACCCACGCCGCGACCACGCCCGCGGGGGCGAACGCGAGGACGAGCGCCAGGGGGATCAGCCACGGGAGGTTCGAGCGGACCCATCGCTCCCGCCGCCGGTCTGCCTCCGCGGCCTCCGCGAACGCGATCTCCTCCGCGAGGATGTCGTCGAGCCCGCCCCCGGTCCGCTTCTCTGCGCCCGCGGTCGAGCTCAGCAGCGTGCGCGGGAACACGACGCGCAGCTCGACGAAGCGGCGCGGCGGTACGTTCGTCGCCTCGAGCGATCCGCCGCGCCCGCGCGGGATGAGGCTCGTCGCGCCGTCGATCCCGGCGGGATGCCCCCATACCCGCACCGAGCCCGGCGCGGGACGCGGCAGCACGATGCGGGCTGTCAAGCGGTCGAGCTCGACGTCCCATTCCTCTCCCCACACCTGCAGGTTCACGTCTACGACGTCGTCCCACGCCTCTGCGACGCCGGTGAGGGTGTATTCGATCGTGAACGTCCGCTGCTGATCGGTGGCTTCGTAGTGCCACACGATGCGTACGCCGGGATCGGTCGAGGTGGTGCCGAACGTGCCGGGAGTCCCCTTGCTGCCCAGCTCCGCGGACGCCCCGGGGAGATACTCCGTCTCCTCCTCGGACACGGCCGGATCCACCAGGCTCTCGCCCGGACGCAGCGGGATCTCGCGGAACCCGCCCGTGAACGCACCGGAGAACGAGTAGGTGATCCGCTCCGTCACGCGCACGGACCCGTCGGCGAGCACCCGCGCGTCGATCTCCGCAGAAGGGAGCGAGAACTCCTTCGCCAGTGCGGCACCCTGCGCCGTGACCAGGAAGATCGTTGCCGTCGCGAAGACGACCCAGGCTCGGCGCATTCGGCTGTAACCTCCCAGGGCTAGGGGTTCACACCCTACCCACCACGCGCCGCCCTCTCGGCGGGCGCGGGCCGCCGAACGCCAACCTTGCGACGGGAAGTGAGACGAGTGCCGAAGAGAGTCCTGATCATCGGATGGGACGGCGTCGACTGGAAGATCCTCCAGCCGATGCTCGACGCCGGGGAGCTGCCGAACCTCGCCGCCCTCGTAGAAAGGGGCGCGTACGGCGACTGCCTCTCGACCGTCCCGTCGCACTCGTGGTGCGCGTGGCCGTCGTTCATGACCGGGCTCAACCCTGCCGGCCATGCGGTCTTCGACATCCTCGAGCACAAGCCGGGGGCGTCGAAGCGCCTGCCGGTGACCTACAAGTCGATCAAGAACCGCACGATCTTCGAGGACTTCACCGACGCGGACAAGACGTCGCTCGCGGTGAACATCCCGCTCACGTTCCCGCCCCCGATGATCAAGGGCAAGGTGATCGGCGGCGGCGTGCTCCCCGCGAGCCGCTCGTACACGCACCCCGTCGAGCTCCAGGAGGAGCTGGATCGCAACGCGCCGTTCCCCGTCAACGGGATGAGCTGGACGACCTTCCGCAACCGGCCCGAGGCGTTCCTCGAGGAGTGCGCGGAGATCACCGCTAAGAGGCAGAGGTCGTTCGAGTACCTGATGGACACGACCGACTGGGACTTCGGCGTGCTCGTGTACGTCTCGACCGATCGCATCCAGCACTGCCTGATGGAGTACATCCACCCCGAGCACCCGGCGTACCCCGAGATGAAGGACTCGGGGGTCGCGAAGCAGGCGCGAGGGGTCTACCAGCAGCTGGACGAGGGTCTCGCGCGCCTCCTCGAGCGCACCGACGACGACGACCTCGTGATCTTCATGTCGGACCACGGCCACCAGGCCTGCACGCGCGCGGTGACGATGGACCGCGTCCTGCACCATCTCGGCTACCTCGAGTTCGGCCGCGGGTCGTTCGCGTTCAACCTGATCCGCTGGGGGCCGGGGCGGCGCATCGCCCGGCGCATCTACGACGTGCTGAAGCTCCACGGCCGCATCTCGATCCCGGCCTCTCCGATCGAGTGGTCGAAGACGAAGGCGTACACGAGCGTCGTCTCCACCGGCGAGGGGGTTTCCGTCAACCTGAAGGGCCGCGAGCCCGGCGGGATCGTCGACCCGAAGGACTTCGAGAAGGTGCGCGAGGACGTCAAGGCGCAGCTCGAGGCGTTCCGCGATCCGGGCAACGGCCGGGCGCCGATCGCGAAGATCTACCGGAAAGAGGAGATCCTGCACGGGCTGTTCCTCGACACCGCGCCGGACCTCCTGCTGGTGCCCGCCCCCTTCTACTCGCTGACGCACGCGAAGGGGATGGTCGAGGAGGCCGACTGGATGTCGGGGGACCACCGGCTCGAAGGCGTGGTCGTCGCGACGGGCCCGGAGGTGACGCCGGGGCCGCTGAAGGAGACCGCGGAGCTGATCGACCTCGGCCCGACGTCGATGGCGGCGCTCGGGGTGCCGAGCGCGATCCCGCGCGACGGGAAGGTTCTCGAGAGCCTCGTCGGCCCCGGCAAGTCGCTCGAGGTGCGGGGCGACGCCATCGGGAGCCGGGCGGCGACCGTAGACGAATCCGGGTTGAACCCCGACGAAGAAGGAGAGATCGAGGACCACCTCCGTGGTCTCGGGTACGTCGAATAGGAGGCCCTCTTGCGCGCACGCAGGTCATGTCTGTCGGTCCCGGGGTCGAGCCCCAAGATGCTGGCGAAGGGGCCGACGCTCCCGGCCGACATGGTCTTCATGGACCTCGAGGACTCCGTCGCGCCCCTGGCCAAGGAGGAGGCGCGCGGCAACGTCGTCGACGCGCTGAAGAACAACGACTGGGGCGACAAGACCGTCGTCGTCCGCATCAACTCGATCGACACGCAGTGGGCGGCCGACGACCTGAAGACGGTCGTCGAGGCGGGGGGTGACTACCTCGACTGCGTGATGATCCCGAAGGTCCAGAGCGCGGACCAGGTGGTGTTCGTCGACCACATGCTGCGGATGATCGAGACGAACACGGGCCTCGAGCGCAGGATCGGGATCGAGGCGCAGATCGAGACCGCGACCGGGCTGCGCAACGTGTACGACATCGCCCACGCGTCCGACCGGATGGAGACGCTGATCTTCGGCCCGGCCGACATGAGTGCCTCGCTCGGGCTCCCGACGGTCACCGCCGGGCTCCCGATGCCCGGCTACCCCGGCGACCACTGGCACTGGGTGCTGGAGACGATCCTCGTGGCCGCCCGCGACGCGGGGCTGCAGGCGATCGACGGCCCGTACCTCCTCATCAAGGACCTCGACGGCTTCCGCGACATGGCGATGCGCGCCCGGGCGCTCGGCTACGACGGCAAGTGGGCGCTGCACCCCGGGCAGATCGACGTGCTGAACGAGGTCTTCACGCCGACCCAGGACGAGTACGACAAGGCGGAGGCGTTGCTCGAGGCGTACAAGCACGCGACCGAGGTCGACCGCCGCGGCGCGGTGATGTTCGGCAACGAGATGATCGACGAGGCCTCACGCAAGATGGCGGTGCAGTTCGCCGAGCGGGGCCGCGCGGCAGGGATGACGCCCGCGAAGAAGCTCGGAGACTTCGAGGCAGAGTGGGCCGCGCAATGATCGAGCTCACCGACGTCCAGAAGTCGATCGTGGAGACCGTGCGCGACTTCGTCGAGAACGAGGTCATCCCGGTCGCGGACGACATGGAGCACCGCGACGAGTACCCCGAGAAGATCGTCGAGGGGATGAAGGAGATGGGGCTGTTCGGCCTCACCGTCCCCGAAGAGTTCGGGGGCATCGGGGAGTCGCTCACGACGTACGCGCTGACGGTCGTCGAGCTCGCCCGCGGCTGGATGAGCCTCTCCGGCGTCTTGAACACGCACTTCATGGGCTGCTACCTCATAGACAAGTTCGGCACCGACGACCAGCGGGGGAGCTACCTGCCGCGCATGGCGACCGGCGAGATGCGCGCCGCGCTGGCGATGAGCGAGCCCGAGGCGGGCTCCGACGTGCAGGCGATACGCACGAAGGCGCTGCGCGACGGCGACGACTACGTGTTGAACGGCCAGAAGATGTGGCTGACGAACGGGCTTCGCTCGAGCCTCGTGATGACGCTCGTGAAGACCGACCCGGAGACCGACCCCCCGCACCGCGGGATGAGCATGCTGGTCGTCGAGAAGGAGCCGGGGGTCGCGCAACCGGCGCCGGGGCTGGACGTCGGCAAGAACATCGAGAAGCTCGGCTACAAGGGAGTCGAGACGACCGAGATGACGTTCAACGACTTCCGCATCCCGGTCACGTCGCTGCTGGGGAGCGAGGAAGGCCACGGCTTCCGCCAGGTGCTCGACGGGATCGAGGTCGGCCGCGTGAACGTGGCCGCCCGCGCCGTCGGTGTGTCGACGAGGGCCTTCCAGGAGGCGATCAAGTACGCGCAGCAGCGCAAGGCGTTCGGCAAGCAGATCTCGGGGCACCAGGCGATCCAGATCCACCTCGCCGAGATGGGCACGACGCTGGAGGCCGCTCGGCTGATGATGCTCCAGGCGGCCGCGAAGAAGTCGGCGGGGGAGCGCTCGGACCTCGAGGCCGGGATGGCGAAGCTGTTCGCGTCCGAGGCCTGCCACGAGATCACGCTCAAGGCGCTGCGCGTCCACGGCGGGTACGGATATTCCAAAGAGTTCACAATCGAGCGGCTTTATAGGGATGCCCCATTCCTCCTCATTGGCGAGGGAACGTCCGAAATCCAAAAAACGGTCATTGCTCGCAGACTGCTCGAAAGGTACAAAATCTAACAAGAATTTCCAGAAAATCGCGGAAATAAGGGTTTACAGCGCCGCAGCGTAGTGGCATAACTACGTCCTGTGCACTAGTCCATTTGGAGGACGGGACGTAGACCTTGCGAACTAGCCGATACCCAGCCCTCCACACAACCGCCGAGCCTCGTCTCAGGAGGGCCCGCGCGCGGCTCGCCGAGGTGCTCGACTCCAACCGCGACGAGATCGTCGCGTCGTGGGTGGACGCGGCGGGCAAGGACGCGCGGGTGCGCTGGCCCGATATCGACCGGTACCTGCGTTCGCTCGTGGCGGGCCTGAAGGAGGTCTTCCGCGAGGACGACTGGTCGCTGGCGCAGACGATCGTGGACGGGCTGGCGGAACGCCGGGCGCGCACGGGCGAGCGCCTCGACCAGGCGGTCCAGCGGGCGCTCGTAGCGGGCCGCCACGCGGTGCGCAGGTGGTTCGTGAACGGCGACCAGGAGCTGTGCGACGACCTCCTGCTCGACTCCCTGCACGAGTGCGTCTTCCGTTTCTCGGAGTCGTTCCACGGGATCCACCTCGAGTCCGAGGACCAGCGCGTGCAGAGCCGGATCATCAAGTCGCTCGTGATGGCGCTCGAGGCGCGCGACCCGTACACGAAGGGGCACTCGATCTCGGTCGCTCTGCTGTCGCAGAAGATCGCACAGCACACGGACCCGACGATGGACGCGGACCGCGTGTACCTCGCCGGCCTCCTGCACGACGTCGGGAAGGTCGGCATCCCCGACCGAATCCTGTTGAAGGAGGGTCCGCTGAACGAAGAGGAATGGGAGGTCATGCGATCCCATCCCGCGAAGGGGGCCGACATCCTGAGTCCGATCAGGCTCTACCCCGACGTCGTCGCCGGCGTGTACTCGCACCACGAGAACTACGACGGGAGCGGTTATCCGACGGGGGCCTCCGGCGAGGACATCCCTGCGATCGGGAGGATCATCCGCGTGGTCGACAGCTTCGACGCGATGACGACGACGCGGGTGTTCCGCAAGAGCCGTTCGATGGACGACGCGCTCGAGGAGCTCATGCGCCGCCGCGCGGTTTACTACGACCCGCAGATAGTGGACTCGCTGGTGGAGATCGTGGAGACGCCGGGCATCATGCGGGAGCTGGGCCTGGCGTCGCTACAGATAGAGATGGGCGAGCCGTCGTTCTGAGCCGCTAGTCCAGGTCCCCGGCTTCTACCCGGTCGAGGCGGCGGTCCCGCACCAGCTTGTGCCCCGTCAGCTGCTCGAGCGTCGCCGGCTCCTCCATGCCCTGTGCGACGAGGCCGTTCAGGTCCCTCAGCGAGACGATGCCGACGACGGCGCCGCCGGCGTCGACGACGGGCAGGTGACGGAACCACTTGTCGAACATGATCTGCGCGGCCTCGCGGATGGTGAGGTCCGAGCTCACCGTCACGACGTCCGCCGTCATCACGTCACGCAGGCTCACCGTCTTCGGGTCGTGGCCCTCGCCGACGGTCCGCAGCACGTCTCTCTCTGTGACGATGCCGATGAGCCGGTCGCCGTCCATGATCAGGAGGGAGCCGGTCTGCTGTTGCCACATCTTCGCCGACGCCTCCGCGAGCGTGTCGTCCGGAGCGTCGGTCAGCGTGGCCTGCGTCATGACGTCTGAGACCTTCACGCCGCTGATTCTAGACTGCCGTCGTGCACCTCGGGCTAGCGCTTCCCCATTACGACACGAGCTATCGGAACGAGCCCGTGTCGTGGGCGGCCGTGAGGGATTGCGCGCTCGCCGCCGAACGCACCGGGTTCTCGTCGGTATGGGTCTCGGACCACCTCTTCCTGGACTGGGGCAAGTACGGGGGCCCGCCCACCCGGCAGGCCTCGTTGGAGTGCTGGACGACGATGACGGCGCTCGCGGCCGCGACGTCTTCCGTGCGCGTCGGCTCGCTCACCCTGTGCAACGATCTCCGCAACCCCGCGCTGCTCGCGAAGATGGCGTCGAGCCTGGACGTGCTGTCGCGGGGCCGGCTCGACATCGGGCTCGGCGCAGGCTGGTACGAGCCCGAGTACCGCGCGGCGGGCATCGAGTTCTCGCCGGCGAGCACGAGGATCCGCCGGCTCGGTGAGGCCGCGGAGATCCTCGGACGCCTGCTCGAGGGCGAGGAGCTGACGTTCGACGGCGCCCACTACCAGGTGCAGGAGGCGATCTGCCTCCCGCGGCCCGCGCAGCAGCCACGGCCCCCGATCTGGATCGGCGGCAAGGGCGACCTGTTGCTGCGCACGGCCGCCCGTGTCGCGGACGGGTGGAACTTCTCGTGGATCGGGTCGTTCGAGACGTACGAGCAGCGCGCGGCGGCCGCGGACCGCGCGTGCGAGGAGCAGGGGAGGGACCCGGCGGCGTTGCTCCGCTCCGTCGGCGCGTACGTGCTCGTGGGGCGGGACGACGCGGACCTGAGGGAGCGGTTCCAGCGCCTCGTCGAACGCACGCCGCCGGGTGTTTTCCCGGCCGCAACCGGGGGGAGTGCCGTATCCTGGGAGCAGTTCCGAGAGGACCACGTCACCGGGACGGTGGGCGAGGTGACCGACCGGCTCGGCCGGCTCGCCGGCCTCGGGGTCCGGGAGGTGATCGTCACCGCCGGTGCCCTGCCGTTCCAGGTCGCGGACCCCGAGGACGTGGAGCTCCTGGGAAACGAGGTCGCCCCGGCGCTGTAGCCGCCGCCGCCGGGCGCCGAGAAACGAGAACGTGAGAGCTATCGAACGGAGGAAGTCATGAACCTGGGCCCCGGAGAGCTGATCCCCATCCTGCTCATCCTCTTGCTGCTCTTCGGCGCGACCCGGCTGCCGAAGCTCGCCCGCTCGATGGGCCAGGCCGGCAAGGAGTTCAAGGAAGGCCTGAAGGAGGGCTACAAGGAGGAGCCGGTCGAGGGACCGTGCCCGTTCTGTGGCGTCCAGGTCGCGCCGGACTCGAAGTTCTGCCCGGGCTGCGCGAAGCCGGCAGACGAGATCATCGCCGAGAGGGCGAAGCAGACGCCGAAGAGCGCTTAGGGCGTCATCACGACCTTCATCGCTGCGCGGGCCGCGAACAGCTCGTAGCCCCGCTCCGCGTCGTCGAGCGGCATCCGGTGCGTCACGATCGCAGCGGGGTCGAACGCCCCCGCGGCCACCGCGTCCAGCGCGGCTCCCCAGTGCGCCTGGACGTTCGCCATCCCCGAGAACCTGACCTGCAGCCCCCGGACCCATGCCATCCCCATCGGCAGGTCGTACCTCTCCGCGCCGTACACCCCCACGACCACGATCCGCCCCCCGTCGCGCGCACACCTGAGCGCGGTCTTGAAGGCGGGCAACGCGCCCACGGCCTCGACGACGACGTCTGCGAGCCCGCCCGTCGACGCCGTCAGCTCGCCGGCGGCGTCGGCCCCGGGTACGAGGGTCTCGAGGCCGTACGTCCGGCCGGCGAAGGCGGCCCGGCCCCGATCCGCCTCGATCACCACCGGACGCGCCCCCGCCGTCCGCGCCGCCAGCGCGCAGAACAGCCCGACCGGGCCGCCCCCGACGACCGCGACGGTCTCGCCGGGCGCCGCCTCTCCCAGGGAGGCGGCGTAGAACCCGGTTGCGAGGATGTCGCCGGCGAACAGCACGCGCTCCTCGTCTGCTCCGGCGATCCCTTCCGGCAGCAGCCGCAGGTTCACGTCGGCGAGCGGGACACGCACGTACTCGGCCTGCGCCCCGGCAAGGTCCCCCGTTAGCGTCCCGAGCCCGAGGGCACGGCGCCGCTCGCAGAAGTTGAACCGGAGAGCCCGGCACTGCGAGCACTCGCCGCAGGCGATGAGGAACGACCCGAGGACGCGATCGGCCTCGCGGACAGAATGGACCCCGGCGCCCGCCGCGACCACACGCCCCGTGAACTCGTGGCCGATCACCGACCCGGTCGTCATCCCGGGCGTCTTGCCGTCCAGCAGGTGCAGGTCCGACCCGCAGATCGCCGTCCGCGACACCTCTACGACGGCGTCCCCCGGCTTTTCGACGCGGGGCTCCGGCACGTCCTCGACCGCGACGCGGCCGGCACCGGCGAACACGACTGCTCTCAACGACGCGGGGCGGAATCGGCGGTCACCGGCAGACGTTACTGCGGGAGTCAGACGGTGCCGGAGAGGGAAGAACCCAAGCATGCCCCCCGTGACGATGTACTCCACCACCTGGTGCGGCCACTGCCGGCGGCTGAAGCGCCAGCTCGACGAAGCCGGGATCGGCTACCGCGAGATCGACATCGACGAGCAGGAGCAGTACGCCGACCGGATCGTGGCCGCGACCGGCGGCTTCCGGACGGTCCCTACGCTCCAGGTCGGCGAGCGCCTGCTCGTGAACCCCACCGTGCCCGAGGTCCAGGCGGCCCTCGGGACTTAGTCACTATTGTAAGGTAGATACATGGCAAATTTCCGGGACCTCTACATGCGGGCCCGCCGGGACGTAGGCGAGGTCACCCCCGAAGAGGTCAAGGCGAAGATGGAGGCGGGGGCGAGGCCCGTCCTGCTCGACGTGCGCGAGCAGGAGGAGGTCGAGCAGGGGATGGTCCCGGGCGCCCGGCACCTGGGCCGCGGCCACTTCGAGAGCAAAGCCGAAGACGTGCTCCCGGACAAGGACGCGGAGGTCGTCGTCTACTGCGCCAGCGGCGTCCGCAGCGTCTTCGCCGCCCGCACGCTCGCCGAGCTGGGCTACACGAACGCGGTCTCGATGTCCGGCGGCTTCGTCAGGTGGCGCGACCTCGGCTACGACTACACGATCCCACGGACGCTCGACGCCGCCCAGCGAGACCGCTACTCGCGCCACCTGATCCTCCCGGAGGTGGGCGAGCGCGGCCAGCAGAAGCTCCTCGAGGCCAAGGTCCTGTGCATCGGCGCCGGGGGCCTGGGCAGCCCCGCCCTCCTGTACCTCGCGGCGGCCGGCGTCGGCACGATCGGCATCGTCGACTCCGACGTCGTCGAGACGAGCAACCTCCAGCGCCAGGTCATCCACGACACCGAGAAGGTCGGCCGGCCGAAGACGGAGTCGGCCAGGGAGGCGATCAATCGCCTCAATCCCGACGTGGAGGTCGAGGTGCACTCCTACAGGATCGACGCGTCGAACGCGCACGACCTGATCTCGCGGTACGACGTCGTGGTCGACGGGTGCGACAACTTCGACACCCGCTACGTGGTCAACGACGCGGCGGTCGACCTCAGGGTGCCCGTGGTCCACGGCTCGATCTTCCGGTTCGAGGGGATGGCCTCGACGTTCGTGCCGTTCGAGGGGCCGTGCTACCGCTGTCTCTATCCCGAGGCCCCCCCGGCCGAGCTCGCCCCTACCTGAAGCGAGGCAGGTGTCCTGGGCGTGCTCCCGGGAATCGTCGGATCCCTCCAGTGCAACGAGGCTCTCAAGCTGCTCGTCGGGTACGGGCAGTCGCTCGTCGGGCGCCTGCTGACGTTCGACGCACAGTCGACGACGTTCGCCGAGGTCAAGGTGCGCCGCGACCCCACTTGTCCCGCCTGCGGTGACGCGTCGCCGGCCGCCGCCCGGCGGCAGGAGGCAGGAACGCTCGCCGGGTAGGCGAACCTTTCCCCAGGACCGGGAATGTCGGGAATGGGACGTCCCAGGGCCGCCGCGGGCGGCAGCGGGAACAAGGAGCGGAGGATGACCTTGAAGCGCTCGCAGCGCGCGCTCGCCGGCGCGATCGGAGCAGCCCTCGCGGTCTCGCTCCTGCCCGCCACCGGCGCCTCCGGAAAAGGTGCGGCGCGCGGCGGCGACGACGCGACCGTCATCGCAGTCATCGACTCCGCGTTCAGCCCCTACCACTGGGACTTCCTCGCCTCGCAGATGCCGCAGGCGAAGGACGCGAACCCGGCCAACGACCTCCCTCTCACGACGTCGCCCGACGCGTGGCTGGAAGGTTTCCCGAGCCCCCGCTCCTTCGACTCCTACAACCGCCTCGATCTCACGCTCGAGGAGAAGGACGAGAACAAGCAGCTGACCGTCCTCGACGCGGCCGACACGGAGAAGTGGGACGCGGTCAAGCCGTCGTCGCGCGAAGAGGTGAACTACTACTGGATGCCGGGGACGAAGGTCGTCGGCGCGCTCGACTTCGGAGGCAACCGGATCCACGGCGAGTCGAACGAGCACGGGATGGGCACGACCAGCGTGTCCGTCGGGAACATCCACGGCACCTGCCCGGAATGCTTGCTCGTGTTCATCAGCTACGCCGACAAGACCTCGGGCGAGGCCGCGATCGAGTGGGCGATGGACCAGCCGTGGATCGACGCGATCTCGAACTCGTACGGTTTCTCCACGGCGTACCGCGACCGCGTCTACGCCGGGTCCGACACGCAGGCACAGCGCCGTGCGAGCGATCGCGGCCAGACGATCTTCTTCAGCGCCGGCAACGGCCAGGCCAACACGTTCACGGTCCCGAACACCACGACGTTCTCCTCCCAGGAGGGACCCGACTGGATCGTGACGGTCGGTGCGGTCGCGCCCGGCACCCACGCCTCCTACTCGGGACACGGCAAGCCGGCCGACATCGCCGGCATCGGGTCGCGGTACCCCGCGTCGTACGGCGCGGAGACGGTGTCGACGAGCGGTCCCGGCGGATTCGGCGGGACCTCGAACGCGACTCCGACGATCGCCGGGACATACGGACGCGCGCTCTACATGGCGCGCGCCGCGCTCCCGGGACCGTCGCGGGTCCAGAGCCGGGGCGTCGTCGCGACCGGCGGACGTTTCCGGTGCGGGAAGGCGCGGCCCGACTGCGAGCTCGGCGACTCCAAGCTCACGGCGAAGGAGCTCCGCACTCGCCTGTTCAAGGGGGCGGTGCACTCCGAGGCCGGTACGACGGTCTCGTCTTTCGGCGCCGGCAACTTCGGCCCCGTCGGCGAGGAGGAGTTCCTCAACGAGGGCCACGGCAGCTACTACGCCCGGGAGACCGGGGACGTGCGCGAGTGGCTGAAGGAGTTCGACCGGATCATGGGCCCGATGGAGGGCCGGGCGAAGGAGCTCAAACGCCCCGCCGGCGAGCGCGCATGGATGATCGTCGACTCCTATTGCAGGCAGCACCTGTGGGGGAGATGGGCCGGTGGGTACTACCTGCCCGGCAAGACCGAGCTCCCCGGCGACGACCCGGAGTACCCGATCCGCTCCTCGTGGGAGCGGTCTTGTGAGTACCTGGCGCCACCGGGCTGAGCCCCCGCTTGAAGGTCGCCGTCCTCGCCGACACCCATACGGTCCGTACGTCCCGCCCCGTCCCCCGGGGGGCGTGGCCCTACCTCGAGTCGGCGGATCACATCTTGCACGCCGGAGACGTCTGCGACCCTGCGCTGCTCCACGAGCTCCGGTCGCTTGCGCCCGTGACCGTCGTGATGGGCAACTGCGACGGACACGACGTGCGTGACTGGGGCGCAACCGACACTGCGGAGGTCGAGCTCGGCGGCGTGCGCATCGCGATGGTCCACGACGGCGGGCCGAGGGAGCGCCGCCGGCAGCGGATGCGGAAGCTGTTCCCGCAGGCGCGTGCGGTCGTGTTCGGCCATTCCCACATCCCCTGGAACGAGGACGAGGAGGGCCTCCTGCTGTTCAACCCCGGCAGCGCGACGTGGAAGCGGAGGGCGCCGTTCACGTCGATGGGCCTGCTCTGGATCGACGGCGGCGAGGTCGAGGGGGAGATCTTCCCCGTCTGATCCCCCTCCGCCCCCTTTAGACCGATCACGTCGCTCGACGAGGTGCCCGACGACGCGGCCCACCGTGCCGAGAGCGTGACGGCCCTCACGCTGATGCAGCTCGCGCTCGGGCTGCGCGGCGACGGGGCGGCTAGGAGTCCTCGCCGATCCGCTCCATCCACGCGAACGGATCCTTGATCTCCGCGTAGGACGGAAGGTTGTCGGGCGCGTCCCAGATCGAGTTCAGGACCGTGACGCCCTTCAGCTTCACGACGGCCGCGCAGAACGTCGCGCCCGCGTTCTCGAGGTCGCGGTCGAACGCCACGCCGAGCAGCGTCTCCAGCAGAGCGGCCCCCTCGTTAGCGTCGCGGCGGTGCCGCGCCATGCCCTCCTCGATCTGGTCCGCCGCGCCGACGAACGCGTCGCCGACCGCTCCCGCCGAATACCGCGCGTAGCCTTCGAACGCCGCGACGAACGAGCGCAGACGAGCGACCGCCCGCTGGTGACGGTCGGTCGGAACGAGCGGGAGCGCGAAGCCGTCATCGATCCCCTCTTGCAGCGCTTCGGGCCCCCGTGACTGGAGGTCCGTCATCCGCGACTGGAGCTCTCCCGCGTCTATCTCCATCGCTTCGACGATCTCGGTCACCAGGCTGCGCCAGTAGCGGCCGAGCCAGGGCGTGTGGGCGGTGACGAGGTGCCGCGCGCTGCCGGCGAGCGCGAGCCACCGGAGGAACGCTTCGCGGTCGAAGCCGTAGTCGCCGGCGAGCCGCGCGAGGTTCGGGTCGACGAAGAGGAGACGGCCGTCGTCGTCGCGCGGGATCGGGTAGTCGTACCGGCCGATCGCGCGCTGCGCGAGCCGGCCGACGAGCGTCCCGACCTGGATGCCTATGAGCAACGGCGCGACCTGCCCGAGGGCGGCGGCCATCCCCGCCGGCGCGTCCTCGACCTCTTCTCCCGGGGCCCCCGCGGTGAACTTGCGCGCGAGATCCTCGAACATCCACGTCCACGCGTCGAGCGTCGACTTCGCCCACTCGGCTCGGCTCGTCAGCCGTACGGCCGCCGGCTCTTCGACGGCGAGCCGCGTGTATCCCGCGAGCATGAGCTCGGCGTCTCGCACCGCGTCCGCGAGCAGCCGGGCGCGCGCGGGGTCCGGCACGGAGTCGCCGTCCTGCGTCGCGAGCGCCGTCGCGACCTGCGAGGCGATCTCGGCGTTCACCGGGCCGTGACTCGACGAGAGGATCCGCTGGATCTCCCTGAACAGAGGGATGTCGCCCCACGGCTCCTGGCTCATCCCCGCATTGTCCCACCGGCGTCGCCGGGGGCCGCAGGTACGCTCGCCGGATGCCGCAGCGCGAGAACGGGTCGACCGTCGCCGTCACCGGAGCCTCCGGGTACCTCGCAAGCGCGCTCATCCGGCGCCTGGCCGCCGACGACGCGGTCGGGAGGATCCTCGGGTTCGACGTCCGTCCACCGCGGGAGTCGCACGACAAGCTCGTGTCCGACCAGGTCGACGTCCGCACTCCGGGCCTCGCCGCGCGCCTCGCCGGCGTCGACTGCCTCGTCCACCTCGCGTTCGTGATGGACCCGCTCCGTGACGAGGCGTCGACGAGGGACGTCAACGTCAACGGCAGCCAGAACGTCTTCAAGAGCGCGGGCCGCGCCGGGGTCCCGCGGCTCGTCTACACGTCGTCCGCGACCGTCTACGGTGCGCACCCCGACAACCCGGTCCCTCTGACGGAGACGTCGCCGCTGCGGGCGAACCTCGACTTCAGCTACGCGGCGCACAAGCTCGAGGTCGAGTACGTCGTGCGCGAGTTCGAAGACGAGTTCCCGGACGCTCACGTCGTGATGCTGCGGCCCACGGTCGTGCTCGGCCCCCGCGCCGACAACGCCTGGTCCCATCTCCTCGAGGCCCCCGTGCTGTTCGGCGTCGCCGGGCACTCGCCGCCGTTCCAGCTCGTGCACGAGGACGACGTCGCGCGCGCGTTGCACTGGGCCGTGCGCACCCCGGAGCGCGGCGTGTTCAACCTCGCCGCGCAGGGGTGGCTCGACGCGGAAGAGGCGCCGGCGATCGCCGGCCGCAGGAGGCGCCTGCTCCCGGAGCCGCTCGCCGTCGCCGTCGCCGAGCGGCTGTGGCGGCTGGGGCTCTCGGAGGTGCCGCCCGGCTACCTCCATTACGCGATGCATCCGTGGGTGGTGTCGACGGAGAAGCTCGCCGCCGCCGGCTTCACGTGCGAGAGGGGCAACGAGGAGACCCTTCGGGAGGCGGTGGCCGCAACGGGTGCGCACGTGCGCATCGGCCGGGCGAGGGTCAGGCGGGGCGACCTGGTGAAGGGCGCCGCCGCCGGGCTCGGTGTGGCCGGGGCGGCCGGGCTTGCCCTGGCCGTCAGGTCCCGCCGGCGCTCCGCCGCTTGAAGAGGGCGGCTGATACCCTGGCAGGGAAGCTTCGGCAGGCGCAGAAGACATCTCACAGGGACGGAACGCGGTCGCCCTGCTTACTGCGGCCGGATCCTCGCGGGGCCGCCCGAAGCCACCTGTACGCGAACGTCCAACGCTCCGAATAGGAGGACGCGTGATCTACCTGGTCATCATGTTCCTGGTCGCCGGCACGGGCCTTGCCACGCTCTGGATCCAGCAGAGGCGCGAGCGGGCCCACCTCGAGACCGTCGACGGCTTCAGGGACAGCCTCGAACGCCTCTCCGCCGCGCCGAGGGTGCGGCCGCGTCGCCGGCCCCTCTCCAAGACCCGCACAGCCTCTCCCGCGCCGCGGCGATCGCCCGCCGCAGGGCCGCGCGGTGGCCGCCACGCGCCGCTCGACCCCGCGCGCCGAGCTGCCGCTCGCAAGCGCATCGAGGAGCGGCGCCGCACCGCCGCCCGCGCTCGGGTCCGGTAGCACCGGTCTCGGCAGTGGCCCGCGACCTCGCGATCGACCTCGGCACCGCGAACACCCTCGTCTACCAGAAGCAGCGCGGGATCCTCTTCGCCGAGCCCACCGTCCTCGCCCTGAACAAGGAGACGGGGGCGGTCCTCGCGATGGGTGACGAGGCGTGGCAGATGATCGGCCGCACTCCGGGATACATCGTCGCCGTCCGGCCGCTCCGCTCCGGCGCGATCTCGGACTTCGACATCACCGAGAAGCTGCTGCGGCTGATCATGCAGCGCGCCGGCGTGAACCGGCTCTCGAAGCCGAAGGTTCTCGTGTGTGTCCCGAGCGCTCTGACGGAGGTCGAGCGCCGGGCGGTCGAGGAGGCGACGCTGTCGGCGGGCGCTCGTTCGGTGAACCTGATCGAGGAGCCGATGGCTGCCGCGATCGGCGCCGGGCTCCCGATCCACGAGCCGGTCGGCAACCTCGTCGTCGACGTCGGGGGCGGGACCAGCGAGGTCGCGCTGATCTCGCTCGGGGGCATCGTGACGAACACGGCGGTGCGGGTGGGCGGCTTCGACCTCGACGCGGCGATCCAGAACCACGTGCGGCGCGAGTACACCGTAGCGATCGGCGAGCGGACGGCGGAGCGGATCAAGATCTCGATCGCGTCCGCGTTCCCGCTCGCCCAGGAGCAGAAGGCGGAGCTGCGCGGCCGCGACCTCGGGACGGGGCTGCCCAAGAACATCCTGATCACGTCCGAGGAGATCCGCGAGGCGATCAAGGAGCCCGTGAGGGCGATCGTGACCGCGACGCTCGACTGCATCGGCGCGTCGCCTCCCGACCTCGTGCAGGACGTGCTCACGAACGGCATCACGCTCACGGGCGGCGGAGGCATGCTCGCGGGCCTCGACATGCTGCTGTCCCAGGAGGCGGAGGTCCCCGTCCACGTGACGGAGCAGCCGCTCGAGGCCGTCGTGATGGGCGCCGGGAAGTGTCTCGAGGCCATCAGCCTGAGGAAGGTCCTCATGGGCGCCGACCGCTGAGGGTTCCGCTTACCTCCCGCACGCCGCAGAATTGAACGGCATGCAAGGCGACGATTGGGACCTTCCCACGCCTCCCGGCACCGGGCCCGTCCGCGGCACGTCCGTCCTGCGGATCGTCGTCACCGCGCTCGTCGCGGCCGCGATCGTCATCGGCACGTTCGTCGTCCCGATCCCCGTCTTCTTCCTCTACGTCCCCGGCCCCGTGCGCGACGTCGGGGAGCTCGTGGAGGTCGAAGGGGCGAAGACGTACTCCTCCGAGGGACGGCTCTACCTCACGACGATCAACATCAAGACGACCGTCACGCTGTTCGACGTGCTCGCCGCTGCGTTCGACCCCGCCAGGGACGTAGTGATGAAGGAGGAGGTAACCGGCGGACAGTCGATCGAGGACGTCCGCAGGCAGGCCGAGGCCGACATGACGGCGTCGAAGCAGGCTGCCCGCAAGACCGCGCTCGGCGCTCTCGGGATCCCCGCCGGTGACGGCGCGCGAGTCGTCTCTACCTTCGAGGGGACGCCGGCGGAGGACGCGCTGCGCAAGGGTGACGTCGTCGTGGGGGTCGACGGGCGGCGGATCACGAGCACGTGCGACGTCGTCGGCGCGTTCTCCGAACGAAGCGCGGGCGACGTCATCCGCATGACGGTCGTGAGGGCGGGTCGCCGCCGGACGATCCCCATCGAGACGATCGAGCACCCTGCGCAGGCCGGGGCTCCCTTCGCCGGGTTCGAGATGGCGGACGTGCTCGGCGACAGCATCGCCGTGAAGTTCAAGACGGGCGAGATCGCCGGTCCCTCTGCCGGGCTCATGTTCACGCTCGCTCTCTACGACCGCCTGACGCCCGACGACCTGACGGACGGGCGCAAGATCGCCGGTACCGGGACGATCGCGTGCGGCGGCGTCGTCGGCATGATCGGCGGCATCGAAGAGAAGGTGGCGGGCGCGGAGAACCAGGGGGCCGACATCTTCCTCGCGCCCGAGGGCAACTACGCCGCGGCGGCGGAGGTGGCCGACGAGATCGAGGTCGTGTCGGTCGCGACGTTCGACGACGCGGTGGAGTACCTGGAGGGTCTCTAAAGGTCCCGTCGGGCCCCCTCGTGCGAGGATAGGCGTCCATGTTCGAGAGCTTCATGGCCGTTCCTCTCCATTTCACCGTCGAGTTCCTCGGGTTCCTGATGACCGCGGGCGCGGCGGCCCTCGTGCTGACGCGCCCGTCGCTGATCCCGGGCGAGCCGTTCAACCGCGTGACGGCCGGCCTCGGGTTCGCCGTTCTCGCCGCGGCCCAGGTCGCACACGGCGGTGCGTTCGCGGTCGGCGAGATCGACGGCACGACCGACGGCGCCGAGTTCCTCGTCGCCGCGCGCGGGCTGGGCTATGCCCTGCTCCTGATCGCGGTCGTCGGGGGCCTGCGTGCGGCTCCCGCCGTGGGAGCCGCGCTCGCGTTGCGAGAGCCTCTGCTGCTCGTGCCCGCGGGGGCCGCGGCCCTGCTCGCGAT
>JALZFC010000052.1 GCA_030861725.1 Actinomycetota bacterium
CCGCGACCCTCGGTGCCGCGGCCGCAGCTGCCGTGCTCCTCGGCGCATCGCTGCCGTGGGGCCAGGACCCGCGCGATGCGGCCGCCGCGGGCGAGATCGCGAGCGGCGTGAGGGCCGCGGCGCGGACGCTCGAGACGTACGAGGCGACGTTCGAGATCGACGAACGGGGCTGGCACCGGGCCGTGCGGGAGAGGCGGATGACCGCGCACGTCGTGTTCGACGCGCCCGAGCGGTTCCGGTTGGAGGTCACGGACCACACCGACTATCCGGCGGGGAAGTGGCCGTCGAACGACTCGCTGGTGGTCGCGAACGGGCACCGGTGGTGGATCCGCGAAGCGACGTCGTGCCCCACGGCCGCGCTCCCCGCGTGCAGCGTCGTCACCGTCGAGCGCCGGGGCATCGCGGGTCGCCAGCCCTTCGACGGGACGACCGCGCTGCCGACCGACATCGTCGTGCCGCTCGAGACGATCGCGTCCTCCGGCGCGTTCGAGGTGACGGGGCGGCAGACGCTCCTCGGCCGGAAGGCGCACCACGTCGTGCTCGACTACCGGCGAGCCGTCCCGCTCGTCGGGGCGATCCAGGCAGGCGGCTCCTGGCGCCCCTTCCGCGCGGACGACCGCGTCGACGTGTGGGTGGACGCCGAGACGTGGTTCCCGCTCCGGTTCACCGTGTCGCGCGCCGCGGGCGAGCGCGTCCTCCTCGACGTGCGCGCGACCAGGTTCTCGTCACCGGACGCCCTCCCCCGGTCGGCGTTCGACGCGCGGCGCCCGGGCCTCTTCAAGCCGGGCGGCTGGAAGGAGCGCTCGCCGTCCGCCGTGCCCGACGTCCTGGTCCCCCGCGACACCGCGGGACTCGGCCCCCATCGCGCCGGCACCACCGCCGACGGGAAGTGGATCGTCAGCTACGCGCGCGGGATGACGTGGCTCAAGGTCTCGGGCGGCGACGCGCGCCGTTCGGACCTCGGGTACCTCCTGACCGCCGAGGAGATCCACCGCGACGCGAGCTGGCTCTACTACCAACCCGCGGCCGAGGCCCTGAAGCGCAGGGTCGATCTGTTCGCAGGCGGGCGGCACGTGCAGCTCGAGTCCAACCTCGCGCGCGAGGAGCTCCTGCGCATCGCCGCGTCGCTCGAGCTCGACGGTGCGAAGCTCCCGCGCCGCGTCACGACGCACGACGGAGCCTCCGTCGAACGGCTCGAAGCCGCGGACGCGCTGGAGCGGGCGCCGTTCGCCCGCGCCGCGACGTACGTGCCCGACGGGTACACCGAGACCACCACGCTGCTGTCGACGTCGCAGCGGGAGCGGTCGGTGACGTTCTTCTTCCGCAGCGCGGAGGCGGAGTACGGAGGCGCCGGCATCCAGGTGACGCAGTCCTCTCCGGTGCGCCTGCTGACGCCCACGTCCGAGACGCCGCTCGCCGTGCGCATCCGGGTCGCCGCGGGCTCCGGAGGTACTCGTGAGGTAGACGCGCGCTGGTTCGCCGACCGCGGGGTGCTCGAGTGGATCGACGGAGGGGTCCATACGGCCGTCACGGTGCCGTTCGGCGACCTCGCGACTGCGAGCGCGGTGGCCGCGGGCCTCCGGTGAGAGCGCTGCGCGCGGCCGCAGGCCGCGTCGCGTGGGTCCTCGCCGGCGCCCTCGCGACGAGCGCGGTGATCCTCGGCGCCGAGAGCATCGGCCGGACACCGCCGGAGACGCCGGCACCGGCGCGGCCGGAGGCCTCGGCTCTCCCGGCTCCGTCCGCCGCCCCGCCCGCGGCGCGCAGCGGGAACGTCCTGCTCGCGTGGGCGACCGGCGCAGGGCTTCCCCCGGAGTCGGAGCGCGTGCTGGAGGACTTGCGGGGCGTCACCGCCGTCACGGTCGTCGAGGCGGGCATGGAATGGCTCGCCGCATCCTTCGACGCCGACGGGAGCCTTCTCGACCGGCCGCGCAAGCCGTTCGCGATCCCGCTCGAGGTCGCCGCGGTCGACCCCGACGACTACGCGGCCTTCGTCCCCGTCGCCGAGAGGGACGACGTCCTCGCACTGGGCCCCCGCGACGCGCTCCTGCCGGCCACGGGAGCCGAGCTCCGGCGGGCCGGGCCCGGGTCGACGCTCGCGCTCGAGACGGGGCGGTTCACGGTCAGCGGCGTGGTGAGCGACGCGGCGACCGGCGGGTACGAGGCGCTGTTGTCGCGCGCGGCGCGGCGGGATTGGGCCGACGTCGAGACGTACGCGCTCGTGCGCGTGAGGAGCCCGCACCTCAGGGCCCGCGTCCGCAAGACGCTGAAGGCGCTACTCGAGCCGGGCGACCTGCTCCAGATGCGCGCCGAGGGCGAGAACCCGTTCCTCCGCTACGGCGACGCGGTGCTCCCGCAGCTCGTCGTGAAGTCCGTCTTCGGCGAGTTCGCGGCATCACCCCAGCCCGACGGGTTCCTCGACGTGGACCCCGTCTGGAGGCGGACGAACATCCGCACCGCGCCGGTCCCGCTGCTCGGCCACGTGACCTGTCACCGGTCGCTGTTCCCGCAGCTCCGCCGCGCGCTGCGCCGCGTCGCGTCGTCGAACCTCTCGTTCGCGGTCGACGCCACCGACTTCGGCGGGTGCTACAGCGCCCGGTTCATCAACCGGGATCCCGAGGGCCGCATATCGCACCACTCCTGGGGTATCGCGGTGGACGTTAACGTGGGCGAGAACGCGTACGGGACCAAGGCCGACCAGGACATGAGGCTCGTCCGGATCATGGAGCAGGCAGGATTCACCTGGGGCGGACGCTGGGTGGTGCCGGACGGGATGCACTTCGAATGGAACGAGTTCCCGGGGCCGGGGCCGAAGGGCTGACGTAGCGCGACGACCCATCGGCGGAGCGAACCGCTTCGCCAGCGACTCGCCACGTGGTCGCCAGGATCGATGGTCAGTTATGTAACTCCGTGCCACGGGATAGCCAAGGTGCCGGGATAGTCGCTAACGCCGCGTCGCGAGCACCTCTACTGCCCGCATGGCGCGGACGTGGACGGTCGAACGGGGCCTCGTCTCGGTCCGGGAATGACCGAACCACCCCCCGTAGACGAGGAGAAAGTGAGGCGCTGGCTCGGGCACCTGCGCCACCCCAACCGCCTCGACTCCGCGGAGATGCGCGCTCTCCTGCGGGCGCACGGTCGCCTGCCGCACGCCGCGAACCCGCTCGACGTCGGGCGTGCCGCGGCGCGTTTCCTCACCGACACGATCGACCGTCTTGCGGCGCCGGCCGACGCGCCGGCGAGCGCGCGCCTGCCGCACGCGGTGCTCCGCACGTGCTTCGTCGACGGGGCGAAGCTCTACCAGGCCGCCGCGAAGCTCGGGCTGTCGGAGCGCCAGCTCACCCGCGAGCGCGGCCGGGCGATCTCGTTGCTGACCGCGCAGCTGGCGCTCGGCCCCGTCCGGTCCCGCTTCATCCCGGAGGAGATCCCGACCATCGACGACTTCGTCCCGCGGCCGGACCTCGTCGCGCTCCTCCACGAGGCGCTGGCGAAGTCGCGAACCGCACGCGTCCACGGTCCCCCGGGCATCGGGAAGACGACGCTCGTCGCGGAGGTGGCGACGGATGAGAGCAGACGCAGCGCGGTGTGGTGGTACCGGTTCCGGCGCGGCGTCAACGATTCTCTGCGCGCCGTGATCTTCGAGCTCAGCCACTGGCTCGGCAGCCAGGGCGTCGGCGAGCTGGCGGCGTACGTGACGCCGAACCTCGCGGGCCTCGACAGCACGGTCGCCGCACGCGTTGCGATCAGGACCCTCGGCGAGACGACCGCGCTCGTCGTGCTCGACGACTACCAGACGGTCGAGGACGACCTGCCGATCACCGGATTCTTCGACGAGGCGCTGGTCCGCACACCGACGCTGCGCCTGATCACGTTGAGCCGCCACCGCCCCGCCACGGCCCACGCCGCCGCGGCGATCGAGGTGCCCCCGTTCCGGCTCGACCAGACCGAACGGCTCCTGTCCCAGCTCGGCATGCGGAGGCCGCGTGAGACCGTGGCGAAGATCCACGCGTGGACCGGCGGGAACCCGCACCTCATCAAGCTGTCGGCGTCGTGGCTGAAGACGGCGACCCCGGAGGAGATCTCCCGCGGCGTCGAGGGGCTCATCGACCAGGAGGAGGTGCAGGCGTTCCTGCTGAGCAACATCACCGAGCTCCTCGACAGCGACGACCGCGAGATCCTCGAGGCCGCGAGCATCTTCCGCGGGAGGTTCTCGGACGACGCGCTCGCCTACGTCGCGCGCCAGACGCGCGGCGCGGTGCAGGACGCGAGCCACCGCCTCGTCCGCGCCTACGTCGCGACCCGCAGCCGGCAGCGGATCAGCGCGTTCTTCCACGGGAGCGTCCGCGACTACGTGTACGAGAGGCTCGATGCGGACACCCGCGCGGCACTGCACCTGCGCGCGGCGGCGTGGTTCCATCGGGTCGGCGACGACGACGAGACGGCGTACCACCGAGCCCGTGCGGGCCTCGAGGGCTAGACCCGTTCAGGCGAAGCGGGGGCTGCGGCCGACCAGCTCGAGCAGCAACGACGTCGACGTCCGGAAGCGATCGAGGGCCTCCACTGTGTTCCCGTCGCGCACCAGCAGCTCGCCCAGCCCCGCGTGCGCCTCGGCCCGCTCGGCGAGCATCGAGTCGTCGTCACCCGCCAGCTGGAGGCACTTCTCGAGGTGCGCGGCGGCCGCGGCCGGGTCGTCCCCCATCTCGACCCGCGCCAGCTCCCGGTGCAGCACCACGAGCACGCGCGGGTGGAGCTCGCGGTCCCTCTCGAGGTTCGCGAGCGTCTTCTCCAGCAGGGTTCGCCCCTCCGCGTGGAGGCCGTCGGCGCGGAGGTCCTCGGCCATCTCGAGCGCCCACGAGGCCCCCTTCTCGCTCCACAGCTCTTCGACTGCGACCCCGAGCCGTTGCGCGAAGTAGTCGACGGCCGTCCGCGACGGTTCGCGCCGCCCCGCTTCCAGCACGCTGACGTACGCGTGGGAGAAACGGCGGCCGGCGAGCTCGGCCTGTGTCAGGCCCGCGGCAAGGCGCAGCTCGCGCAGACGGCGTCCCACCCGCGCCAGCTCCTCCGGCGACATCCGCCGTCGCCGCGCCACTACCCGCGCCTCCTCACACGACCGCGATGCTGGCGCGCCGTCGCAGCCCCTGCAGGGCGGCGGTGAGGTCGTCGCCGGTGAGGCGGACGTCCTCTCCGCCGGCGCCCCCGCGCGACGCACGGCCGAGCGCCTTCATGCCGGCGAGGTCGCGCAGCCTCTTCAGGTCGGCTCCGGACAAGCCCTCCGTCGCGACCGCCAGCTCACGCAGGTCGACGTCCGGCGCGACGCTGGTCCCCGCGAGGAGGCCCCGCAGCAGCTGGAGCCGGGCCGCGCCGTCGGGAAGCCCGACCTCGATCGGCGTGAGCCTCCGCTGGCGCAACGCCGGATCCACCACGTCGAGGCGGTTCGTCGCGCCCACGAGGAGGACGCCCTCCGACGCGCCGAGGCCGTCGAGCTCGCGCAGGAACTGCGAGACGACGCGCTCCTCCCATTGGTTCGCCGCGTCGCCACCACGAGTGCGCAGGAGCCCGTCGATCTCGTCGACGAAGATGATCGACGGCCGGTTCGCGCGCGCCTTCGCGAACAGGCGCGCGACGCGTTCCTCGGACTCCCCCGCCCACTTCGACAGCAGATCGGCCGCCGAGCGTTCGTAGAAGCTCGCCTCGACCTCGGTCGCCATCGCCTTCGCGATCGTCGTCTTCCCCGTCCCCGGCGGCCCGTGCAGCAGGATCCCGGGCGGGGGCTGTATCCCGAGCGACCGGGCGAGGTCCGGCTTCACGAAGACGTTCACGAGGTCCATCAGCTGCTCGCGCGTCTCGTCCGGCAGCACGAGGTCGTCCCACGTCACGCGCTGCTCGAGCGCGGTGCGGTCGCGGCCCTCCCTCTGGCGGACGGCGGCGACGAGATCCGCCTGGGCGATCGGCCTCCCCGCCGCGAGCGCGGACTGCGCCGCGAGCGTGACGATCTGCTCGAGGGCCGCGGCGTTCCGTCCGTAGGTAGCCGCAACGATCGCGTCCAGATCCACGTCCGCCCACGCTACGGCGCCGTCGCGCCGGCGCAGGTGGAGCGACAGGACGTCGCGCCTCGCCTCCGCGTCGGGCAGCGGCACGCGGATGCGCGCGTCGAACCGCCCCTCCCGGAGCCCGGGGTCGAGCCTGTCGATGTCGTTCGTCGCCGCGCAGATGACGAGCCCCGGCACCGCCCGGTACTCCTCGAGCGACGCCATCAGCTGCGTCACGACCTCGCGGTGCTCGCTGCCGGGTTGCTCGTCCCGCGCACCCGCGAGCGCGTCGACCTCGTCGAGGAACAGCAGGCACGGCGTCGACGCGGCCGCAAGCTCGAAGAGGCGCTGGAGGTTCGCCGCGGTCTCGTGGGCGAGACTGCTCCCGATCGCCGCCGGGGTGAACCTGACGTACCTGAGCGCGTACTCGCCGGCGAGCGCGCGGCTGAGCAGCGTCTTGCCGGTGCCGGGCGGGCCGTAGAACAGGATCCCGTTGTGGACGAGCCGGTACCGCGCGGCCTCCTCCGGGTTCTCGAGGATCGCGCCGACGGTCGCCCGCAGCTGCTCCTTCACCTCGTCCAGCCCCGCCACGTCGTCGAACGTCTCGAGCTCCTGCGGCGGCACCGCGCGTACGCCCGCCGGTCGCGGCGGCTTCGCCGGTCGCGCCGGACCCTGTGCCGCGAGGATCCCCGCGGCGAGCTCGAGTCCTGCGGCCTCGGTGAGGTGGACCGCCGCCGCAGCCTCTATCACCGCCGACGGGCCGCGGGGCCGCGCCCGTTCGAGCTCGGCCTTGGCGGCCCCCCGCGCCGTGATGTTGTCGAGCAGCGCGTCGCGCTGGGACCGCGCGATCGCGGCGCGGCCCAGGTGCTCGTTCAGCACCACGACGAGCGGCCCGCCGGTGAGCCAGAGCTCGCGGCGGGCACGCTCGACGGCCGCGCCGGCGGTCCCGAAGTCGAGCTCCTCGAGCGCCGCACGCGCCGCCTCGAGGTCTCCCTGCACGGTACGGATGCGCTGGAGCTCCGGCTCGACCTTCCCGAGCAGCCCGGGTGCGTCCACCAGCGCGAGCTTCTTCAGCGCGGCCTCGAATGCGGCCGCGGCTTCTCGCAGGCGCAGGACGGACACGCCGGCGTCCGCAGCCGCCGCACGTTCCTGCTCCGCCCACTCCCGCGTCAGCTCCGTCCGCCGCGCCCGCCTCCGCAGGAGGGGCAGCCGCGCGATCGCCTCCTCCTTCTCGAGCGGGTGGAGCACGCCGCGGTCCGTCACGTGCCGCGCGTTCCGCCGATACAGGGAGGTCTCCGCCCGCCCGCGAACCGTCATCAGGGGCCTTCCGCGCCTACGGGAGCCGCGTCGAGCGCGGCGTCGACGAGACCGCCGAACAGCGTGACCTCCGGACGCACGAGCGCCAGGATCGCCTCGAGGTCCGGCCCTTCGATCGTCTCCTCCGCCTCGAGCCTCTCGGCGAGCGACGTCAGGACGCGACGGTGCCGCGTGAGCAGCGCCGTCGCCTCTTCCTCCGCCCGCTCGAGCAGCCGGTCGACCTCCGCCTCCATCTCCTGGTGCGTCAGCGCGGACACGTGCCCGAGTGACGTTCCGGCTCCGAGGAACGCGTCCTCGTCGCGCGCGACGAGCCGGCGGCGGCGCTCGCCCATCCCGAAACGCCCGACGACGTCGAGGGCCTGATCGGTCGCGAACTGCAGGTCGTCCTCGGCCCCCGTGGACGGCTCCCCGAAGAGGAGCACTTCGGCGGCGATCCCGCCCAGCGCGGAGACGATCGCGGTGAACAGCTCGGAGCGCGTCTGTATGGACGAGTCGTCGCGCTGGAGCGCGGCGATCCCGAGCGAGCGCCCGCGCGCCAGGATCGACACGCGGTGCACCCGGTCCGGCCTCCCGAACGCCGCGGCGACGACCGCATGACCCGCCTCGTGGAACGCGGCGCGCTTGCGCTCTTCCGGCGACAGCACCCGCCCCTTCTTCTTGGGACCCGCCAGCACGCGCTGGACCGCCTCCTCGAGCTCGGGCATCTCGATCTCCGGCTTCGCCTCCCTCACCGTGAGAAGCGCGGCCTCGTTGAGCACGTTCGCGAGGTCGGCGCCCGAGAAGCCGGGCGTCCGGCGCGCGACGAGCCCGAGGTCGACCGACGGCGCCACCGGCTTGCCCGCGGCGTGGAGCTCGAGGATCTCGAGCCGCCCGGCGTGGTCCGGCTGCTCCACCGTGACGTGGCGGTCGAACCTGCCGGGGCGCAGCAGCGCCGGGTCGAGGATGTCGGGCCTGTTCGTCGCGCCTATGACGACGATCCCCGAGCTGACCTCGAACCCGTCCATCTCGACGAGCAGCTGGTTCAGCGTCTGCTCGCGCTCGTCGGCTCCTCCGCCCCCGGCTCCCGAGCCGCGCTTGCGTCCGGCCGCGTCGAGCTCGTCGATGAAGACGATCGCGGGCGACACCGCGCGCACGCGCTGGAACAGGTCGCGCACGCGCGCGGCCCCCACACCGACGAGGGACTCGACGAACTCCGCGCCGGCGACGGAGAAGAACGGCACGCCGGCCTCGCCGGCGACCGCCTTCGCGAGGAGGGTCTTGCCGCAGCCGGGGGGGCCGAACAGCAAGACGCCTTTCGGCGGCAGCGCGCCGACGTCCTCGTAGCGCGACGGCTCCTTCAGGTAGTCGACGACCTCACGCAGCTCCGCGACGGCCTCGTCCGCGCCGGCGACCTGGTCGAACGTGACCGGTGCGGGCGCCCTCCGCCGCTGCCGTCTGTTGCCGATCGTCCCGAACGTCACGACCTCGCCGATGCCGGACGAACCGCCCCGCGTCGCTCCGAACAGCAGGGCGAAGAGGTTGGCGAGGATCATCAGCGGCAACAGGAACGTCGTGACCGCTCCCACGACGTCCTTGCCGGGCTGAGGGTCTATCGAGACCGCGGCCCCGGCCTCCGTCGTCATCTCGACGAGGTAGGCGGTGACGGCGTCGCTGCTCGGATAGGAGACGAAGTACGCGCCGGATCCGCGCGGGGACGCGCCGGGGGCGAACGTGCCGGTGACCGTGGCGTCCTCGTCGAGGAACCGCGCCTCCCGCAACCGTCCGTCCTCCGCGAGCGCGCTGAGCTGGTCGAGGGTCAGCTCCCTCCCCGTGCGCGGGGGTCGCAGGTACGCGAGCGCGGCCGCGAACGCGACCAGGAGCACCACGAGCGACACCAGGAGAGCGACGACCTTCCTGCGGCCGGTCCCCTTCCTGCGCACTGCGCGCGAGCGCCGCCGTTGCAGGAGCCAGCGACGCGCGCTCCTCCTCCCGCGTGCGGCCAGCGCCCGGACACGTGCGAGAGAGCGCGATGCTGCTCCGGCGGCGATTGCCATGCGAGGAGTCTCCGAGGCAGCGGCACGTCGCGGTTCGCCAACGCGCCGCCATGCTCTCGCCAGCGCGACCTACCGGCGACGGACGCGCACGGCGACGCGCGCCGGATCACGCGACAGGGCCGTAGCGAGGCCCCACCCCCACAGAAGCGTCAACGCGCCGACCGCAGTCCAGGCCTTCGCAGCGCCGAGTGGGTCCCGCGCCACCGTCCGCACCATCGCGTGCTGCATCTGTGCCTGCGAACGCACTTGCTGCACTGCCGCGACGAACGCGAGCTGTGGCTGCTGCTGTCTCTGTGCGACGGCGACGGCCTGAGGTTGGCCGCCGGGCGCCTGTGCAGGAGCGGGCGCCTGCACAGGCGCCGGGGCCGTAACCGATCCCGGCCCCAATCCGGGAACCGAGTGGGGCGGCGGCGGCGGGGCCGGGATCGGAGGGATGAGCGGAACGCGCGGTTCCGTGCGGGTCGGGCGAGGGAGCTGCGGCAGCAGCGGGCGACAGGCGACGCGCAGCGCCGCGGTCGCGACGCTCTCGTCCGCGACGCGGAGCGCCAGACGGCTCGTCCGCGTCGTCCCGGCGTCGGAACGCGCACACGAGACGGTCACGTCGAACGGCAGCGAGTGTGACGTCCTCAGGTCGAGGGCCGGGTAGGCGACGGGCGCGATCGCAGAGACGAGGTCCGACGGATCCGTCTCGACGAGCGACACCGTCCCCCTATGCTCGAGGGCCTGTACGAGACCGACGACGGCCGAGGCCAGACCCGCCGCGTCCGCGTCGCGCTGCAGCAGGCACACGAGGGGCTCCCCGCGGCCCAGGTCGGCGCTCCCGTCGCCGTCGCAGTCGGCACCGCGCTCCCCCGCGAGCGACGACGTCTGCCGCGCCAGGAGAGCGAGATCGTCCCGCACGTCCGCCTCGGTCAGGATCGTCCCTCCGCCGGAGGGCTGCATGGCGACGCCGAGATGCCGCACCGATTCCGACCGGAGGGCGGCGCCGACCTGCTCGAAGGTCGGTCCGGGCCACGTCCCGGGCGCGTAGTAGCCGTTCGGGTCTCCCCGCTCCGGAGTGCCGAACCACGTGTCGGCGAAGTGGACGACGACCTTCGTCGCGCCGTCGCGGAAGCCGGCGCCGAGCCCCGGCGCCACGTCGCCCTTCGACGGCCCCGGGGGCAGCACGTCCTGGCCCGCGCCGGTCACGGCCTGGTACAGCGCGGTGAGGTTCGCGCCGGAGCTGCCGGCGCCTTCGAGGTCGTAGAGGCTGCGCACGAGGTCCTCGTCCACGGGGCCGAGCGCGCGGACCCGCCGGTAGGGGTAGTCCTCCACGCGCCGGTCGGTCTCGCGCGGATAGCTCCGGAACGCGCCGACGCCCGCGCGCAGCTCGATGCCCGAGCGCGCGAGCCGAACGACGACGTCCTCCATCCCCAGCGTGAGAGACCGCAGCGCGGTCGCCATGCTCGACGTCGTGTCGACGAGGAAGTAGACGTCGGCCGCGACCGCTTGTGGCTCGAGCCGCGCCGTGTAGGTGAGCGTCCGGGACTCGCCGGGGTCGAGCGTCACCTCCTGCGCCACGGGTTCGAGCCGTGCGGCGCCGGCGCGGACGCGTGGAGCCGAGATCGACGGCGAGCGACGCTTTCCACGTGAGCTTCCAGCGCGTGACGGCGCGCCCTCCTGCAGCGCCGGAGACGCGGTCGCGCTCGCGGGAACCTCCGCGAGCAGCGCGGAGCCGTCGAGCGTGCGCGCCCACAGCGCCGCCTCAGGTCCGACGAAGAGCTGCAGGTCGGTGATCGTGGTGCCCGCGTGCGGCGGGGTCACGTCCACGAGGGACCCGCGCTCGCGGCGGAAGATCCCCTTGGGGCCGGAGGTCGCGGCCACGCCGTCGGCGCCGAACGCCGACCATGCCCAGGCAGCGGCGTTCGGATACGTGAGCATCTGCTCGGTCCGCAGCTGTGGGAACGTCGCGCTCGACCACCGGCCGCTCGCGACGTCTGCGGTCTCGAAGAGGGTGCCGGAGCGGGGGTCGACCGCGACCGCGGCGGGAGGTCCCCCCGGCTCCCGCGCGATGCTCACCGTCCTCGCCTCCGCGTCGGGCGACGCGACTGAGAGCTTCCAGCCGGACCCCCCGTCGGTCGACCGGAACACGCCGCCTCTCGACGCCGCGAGCACGTGGTCCGGATCGGCGGGATCGACCGCCAGGTCCCACAGCGCGCCGGGGGCCTGCGCGCCGTCCACGCCCGACCCGTGGGGGCCGGAATACGCCGCGGCGGGGTCACCCCGGCGCTCCCACGTCGCGCCGCCGTCGCTGCTCCGGTAGAGGACGGTCGCGATCACGCCCGCGCCCTGTTCGGGCACGCCGGCCCCCGACAGGAGCTGGTCCGTCACCTTCTGGCGCGCGACGAGGTAGACGACGCCCGCCTGCGCCGATGCGTACAACCCCGTGGGCTCGCCCGGCAGGTCCAGGCCGCGGCCACCGGTCTCCCAGGTCGCGCCGCCGTCGCGCGACACGAGCACGTGGAGGCGGCTCGTGGCCGCGACGAGAGAGCCGCCGGCCGAGGCGAGGGCGACGAGACGCTCGTCGGTAGCGACCGCGGGCGCGAGCTCGTGCAGCGTCTTCCAGGTGCATCCGCCGTCGCCCGACGACATGATGCTGTCGTCACCGGCGACCACGATTCCCGCCGCAGCGTCGACGGTGAAGCCGCGCGCCGGCAGCGGCAGGGCGATCTTCCTCCACCCGCCGCGGGTCTCGACGCCGGCGCACGCCCGGGAACCCGGCGCCGCGGTCGCGACCACGGACGCGCAGAGGAGGACGGCGAGCGTCAGCACGGCCGCGCGCAGCGCCGTCCGGGAAAGCGTCCGCATCGCCATGCGCGGAGGATTCGCCCGTAGCGCCGGGCGGCCTCTGATCACTTGTCGTCACCTCTCGAAGGGCGGGCTCGGAGCGCGCCGACCGCGGGGTGCTCGAACCAGCCGAGCCCCGCGCCGATCGCCACCGCCTCGATGCGATTGCGCGCGCCGACCTTCGTGCGGAAGCTCGTCGCTCGGCGGCGGACGGTGACGATCGACACCGACAGGCGCCGCGCGATCGCATGGTCCGTCAGCCCGGTCGCTATCAGCTCGATCACGTCCAGCTCGTCTCTCGTGAACGCGTCGCGGTCGAACGCGTGCCCGCGTCTGTCGTTGATCGCCGCCTCCGAAGCCTCTGCGCGTCACCCCTCCGCCGGTCTCGACTATCGGGGGAGTAGATCGCCAGTGGCTCGCCTCGCGCGCGCCAGGAGGTCGCCAGCCGGATTCCGCCCGAAGAGCGGCTGCGTCCCGGATGTCACCTAACATGCGGCCATGAACGAGGGTCGGCTCGATCCCCACAAGGGCGGCGCGGTCGCTGCCGAGGTTCGCGAGCTCGGAGGCTCGGCCGGACAAGCCGTGCTCGAGACCGAACGGCTGGAGCTGAGACCGAGCGAGCCGCAGTTCTTCGAAGAGATCTGGGCAGCGATCCAGTCGTCTATATCTGAGCTGAGAGCCTGGATGCACTGGGCCGTCGAAGCACGAGAGGAGGCGACGCGCGAGTTCCTCCAGGAGTCTGCGGAGGAGTGGGCATCCGGCCGCGACCGGCATTTCACTCTCTTCCTGGATGGCTCTGCTTGCGGCAGCTGCTCTCTGATACGGGTGGATCCCTTACACATGAGTGCAGAGATCGGGTACTGGATGCGCTCGGACCTCTGCGGAAAGAACCTGATGACCGAAGCGGCGTCGGCGGTAGTCGGCTTCGGGTTCTGGCAGGAGGGCCTGCACCGGATCGAACTGCACGCGGGCGTAAACAATCAAGGCAGCATCCGCGTCGCGGAGAAGCTCGGCTTCCAGCGTGAAGGGACGCTCCGCCATGGCGGGCGCGGCGCGGACGGGTTCTACGACACCTACGTATACGGGCTGCTCAACACCGACCCAAGACCGGATCTAGAGCAACACGCGCTCCCCGGAAAGTAGCCGCCTCTCGAGCGACGTCGCTCTCAGACCAGGTAGTGCGCCCAGAGGCGCCCGGCTCGGGGGGGACTCCTCACCCGCCCAAAGCTAGGTCTTGGCGAGGCGCAACGCCGCGGCAACCGCCGCCTCGGGCGAGTCGACGCGCAGGATCGTCTCGTCGGCGACGCCTCTCTTCGACAGCTCCCACGTGTCGAGCCCGACGACCGGGCGCCCGATCTTCAACGCGAACGCGATCTCGGAGAGCGTGCCGTGCTCGCCGCCCAGCGCGAGCACGACGTCGGACGCGCGCACGATCAGCGCGTTCCGCATCTCGCCCATGCCCGTGGGCAGCGCGACGTCGACGTAGTCGTTCGCGTCGCGGCGGTTGCGTCCCGGCAGGATCCCGACCGCCGTACCCCCGGCGGAGCGACACCCGCGGCAGACCGCTTCCATGACGCCGCCGAGGCCCCCGCAGAGCACGATGGCGCCGCCCTCCGCAAGGCCGCGGCCGACGGCCTCGGCGGCCCGGGTCAGAGCGGGGTCCGCGAGGCCTGCGCCGACGACGGCGACGTAGGGCTTCAAGCTCGCTAGAGGAACCGGCAGAGGACGTCGTTGGCGACGAACGTCGCCTGCGGGGACAGGCGCAGCCAGCCGCCGTCACGCTCGAACCATCCCGCGTCGCAGAGTTCTCGCGCGGTGCGCTCGGCCTCCGGGCGTCCTTCCGGGAAGCGGTCGAAGAAGGACGGCTCGTGCACACCGGAGGCGAGGCGCAGCCCGAGCACGATCGCCTCGCGGGCGCGCTCTGCGGGCCCGAGCCGTTCCGCTCCCGCCTCGGTCGACTCGGCGGCGATCGCTGCCGCGACGAACTCCCGTGGCAGGCGCTTGTTCCAGTAGCGGCGGCCGCCGACGTGGCCGTGCGCTCCCGCGCCGAAGCCCGCGTAGTCGCCCGCGCTCCAGTAGAGGACGTTGTGGCGCGACGCGTGTCCAGGGCGCGCCCAGTTCGAGACCTCGTAGCGGACGAAGCCCGCGGCGCCCAGCACCTCGGTCGTCTGCGCGTGACGCTCCGCCTGCACGTCGGGATCGACGTCCGGCTCCCGGCCCGTCGCGACCAGCGTCGCGAGCGGCGTCCCCTCCTCGACCGTCAACGCGTAGGCCGACACGTGCGCCGTCTCCGCGGCGACTATCCCTTCCAGCGAGCGGGTCCAGTCGGCGGGCGTCTCCCACGGGGAGCCGAAGATGAGGTCGGCGTTGAGGTCCGTCGCTCCCGCACGGCGGGCGGCGGCAAGGGCGCGCAGCGCGGTCTCGGCGGAATGCGTCCGCCCCAACCGCTGCAGCACGTGCGGCGCAAGCGACTGCACGCCGACCGAGAACCGGTTGAACCCGGCGTCGAGCAGCTCCGCGAACGTCTGCTCGTCGACGGTCTCCGGATTCGCCTCGATCGTGACCTCGGCCTCCCGGGCGATGCCGGCGGATCCCCGGATCGCGCCGAGGATGCGGCCGAGCTGCGCGGGCTGAAGGAGCGTGGGCGTCCCGCCGCCGAAGAAGACCGAGGTGGCGGGGCCGGGATGGTCCGCTGACGAGGCGACGACGCGCTCGAGCGCGGCGACGTAGGGCTCGTGGAGCGCGTCGAGGCCCTCGTAGGTGTTGAAGTCGCAGTAGTGGCACCGATGGCGGCAGAACGGGACGTGGACGTAGACGCCGTAGCCGGGATCGGCCTGCCACGCGCCGTCCCGGGGGCCGAGCCGGGGCTCCCTCACCGCGAGCGCCACGGCTATGCCCCCTTCTGGTCGGCGTCTACCCGCAGCGCCTCGATGAACGCGTTCTGCGGCACCTCGACGGAGCCGATCTGCTTCATGCGCTTCTTCCCCGCCTTCTGCTTCTCCAGGAGCTTGCGCTTGCGCGATATGTCGCCGCCGTAGCACTTGGCGATCACGTCCTTGCGCTTCGCCCGCACGGTCTCGCGCGCGATCACGCGCGATCCGATGGCGGCCTGGATCGGGACGTCGAAGAGCTGGCGCGGGATCAGCTTGCGCAGGCGCTCCGTCATCGTCTTGCCGTAGTCGTACGCCTTGTCGCGGTGCACGATCGTCGAGAACGCGTCGACGGGTTGCCCGTTCAGGAGGACGTCGACGCGCACGAGCTTCGACGAGTTCAGCCCCACCGGCTCGTAGTCGAGCGACGCGTATCCCTTCGTGCCGCTCTTCAGCTGGTCGAAGAAGTCGAAGATGATCTCACCGAGCGGCATGTGGTAGCGGATCTCGACGCGCTCGGGCGAGAGGTAGTGCATCTCCTTCAGCTCCCCGCGCCGCTCCTGGCACATCTGCATGACCGGCCCCACGTACTCCGACGGCGTCACGATCATCACCGAGACGTACGGCTCGTAGATGTCGGCGATGTGACCGGGGTCGGGCATGTCGATCGGGTTGCGGACCACGCGCTTCGTCCCGTCCTCCATCTCGACCTCGTATCCCACCGACGGTGCCGTCGCGATCAGCGAGAGGTCGAACTCCCGCTCGAGCCGCTCCCGCACGATCTCCATGTGCAGCAGCCCGAGGAACCCACAGCGGAAGCCGAACCCGAGAGCGGTCGACGACTCCGCCTGGTAGACGAGCGCGGCGTCGTTGAGCTTGAGCTTCTCCAGCGCGTCGCGCAGCAGCGGGAAGTCGTCGCCCTCTATCGGGTAGATGCCCGCGAAGACCATCGGCTTCGGCTCGCGGTAGCCGGGCAGCGGCTCGGTCGCCCGGTCGGTCCCGGACGTGATCGTGTCGCCGACCTTCGCGAGGCTCACCTCCTTGATGCCGGCGATGAGGTAGCCGACCTCTCCGGTGTCGAGGATCTCCGTCGGCGTCGCCTCCGGCGCCATGATCCCGATCTCGTCCGCGTCCACGTCGATCTCGGCGATCATGAAGCGGATCGGCTGGCGCCTCTTCAGCTGCCCGTCGACGACGCGGACGTACGCGACCACGCCGCGGTAGGGGTCGTAGAACGAGTCGAAGACGAGCGCGCGCAGCGGAGCGGCCGGGTCGCCCGCCGGCGGGGGCACTTTCTTGACGATCGCCTCCAGCAGCTCCGGGACGCCCTCGCCCGTCTTCGCAGAGATCCGGTAGACGTCGCCGGGGTCGCACCCGATGAGCCCGGCCGTCTCCTCCGCGTACTTGTCGGGCTGCGCGGCGGGCAGGTCGATCTTGTTCAGTACGGGGACGATCTCGAGCCCCGCGTCGACGGCGAGGTAGAGGTTCGTCAGCGTCTGCGCTTCGATGCCCTGCGCCGCGTCGACGAGCAGCAGCACTCCATCGCACGCGGCGAGCGAGCGTGAGACCTCGTACCCGAAGTCGACGTGACCCGGCGTGTCGATGAGGTTGATCTCGTAGGTCTCGCCGTCCGCCGCCCGGTACCGCATCGCCACGGCGGCCGCCTTGATCGTGATCCCCCGCTCGCGCTCGAGGTCCATCTTGTCGAGGAACTGCTCGCGCATGTCGCGGTCGGAGACCGTCCCGGTGAGCTGGAGGAGCCGGTCGGAGAGGGTGCTCTTGCCGTGGTCGATGTGGGCGATGACGGCAATCGCTCGCTGGTGGGCCTGGTCCATACGCGACGAACCTACTAGAGGTCCGGCGGAGTAATCGGAGCGGGACGGCGGGGTCAGCGGCCTTCGAGGATCTCCATCAGTCGCTTCAGGTCCAGCGCGTTGGCGCGGCGCAGCGCGCGCGCCACCACGGGGGCCGCGATCTTCCCGAAGCCCGACGGCATCCCGCGGTTGCGCAGCGTCATCGCGCCCCGGCCACCCCTTCTGCTATCCTCTGGCACCTACCCGGAGAGAACAGGTGCTTTTGGCATGGCCAACATCAAGAGCCAGATAAAGCGGAACCGTCAGAACGAAGAGCGCCGGCAGCGCAACAAGTCGACGCGCTCCGCGCTGAAGACGCGCATCAAGCGCTTCAACGACACGGTCGAGTCCGGCGACGCGGACGCCGCGCAGGAGGCATTCCGCGACGCGACGAAGGCGCTCGACAAGGCCGCCGCCAAGGGCGTCCTCCACAAGAACACCGCGTCCAACAAGAAGTCCCGCCTCGCCAAGCGCCTCCAGCGCTCCGGCTAGGACATCAGCACCATTTGCCCGGTGACGATCTGAACGACCGCGCGCTCGAGCGCGGCCTCCGGCGGGATGTCGCCGCCCTTCATCTCGACGTCGGTCGCGGACAGAACCGTCATCGCCTCGGCCAGCTCTTCCTCACGGTAGGAGCGGCACTGACGCTGTAGCCTCTCGGCACGCCATGACGGCAGCCCCATCGCATCGGCGACGGCTTTGGCGTTCAGGTCCGCGTAGCGGCGGGCGCGCAGCATCCGGCGGATCTGGGAGGTCAGCGCGCCGAACACCATGAGAGGCTCGTCCCCCTGTTCGAGCAACCGCCGCAGCGCGGTCATCGCGACCGCGAGCCGGCGCTCCCCCACCGCGTCCTGGAACGCGAACACGCGCTCGTCCGCGAGCCGCGGGAATGCCTTGCGGACCTCGGCGGCACCGACGGTCGCGCCGGTGCCGAGAGCCGTCGCGAGCTGCGACAGCGCGCCGTCCAGATCGCGCAGCTCCGTCCCCACCGAGTCGAGCAGCGCCCATCCCGCGCGATCGTCGACGCGCAGGTTGTGGCCGCGCCCGCGTTCGCGGATCCATCCGACGAGCCGCCGGCCTTTGGGGGCTTCGAGGGCGAGGACCGTCCCGGCCGACCGGACGGCCGCATCCAGCTTGGTCCGCCCGCCGGCGACGAGGACGAGCACCGCCGAGGGCGACGGCGCCTCGATATAGCGCGTCAGCGCCTCGACCTGCTCCTTGCCGAGGTCCTGGGCGTCGCGGACTACGACCAGCCGCCGGCCTCCGAGCAGCGAGGGCGTGTCGAGGGCGCCCAGCAGCTCCGCGGCGGCGACCTCGGGGCCGAACGACGCTTCCGACAGCGGGTCGGTGCCGGCGTCGGAACGGATGCGGTCGATCGCCTCCTCCGCGAGGAACGTCTCGCCCGCGAGGAGGTACACGGGAGCGCTCATGCTTCCCGCAGCCCCATCCGGTAGAGGGTCTCGTCACCGTGGACGAGCGAGACCGTCTCGGCGCCCTCGTCGAGCAGCGACGACCACTCCGCGCCCATCCACGCCTCCGCCTCCTCCTTCGAGAGGAAGGGGTCGGTCTGTCGCAGCTCGTCGCCGCGGGGGCCGTGCAGCTTCCAGACGTAGCCGGGCATGGCGCCGACCCTACGTCAGCGAGCCGCCTCGAACAGGAACGTCGCGGCCGTCAGGAGGACCCCGCCCACCGTGATCCCCCATACCGCCAGCTCCCACGACGACACGTCCTCGATCTCGGGATGCTCCGTCGCGATGCGCGCGACGATGCTGCGGCGGCCGAACTGGCCCCGGCCGGTCCCCTTGCCGGTCATCCAGCCCTCGCGGGGCTCGGTCGCGCCGAGGAGCCCGCCTCCGAGCGTGCCCAGCCCCGCGATCAGCAGCCCCGTCGCGATCCCGTAGAGCATCACGCGGTCGGCGAGCAGCGCGTAGACGACGCCGCCGACCGCGCCGGCAGCGCCCGCGACCGCGATCGACGCGGCGATCGACTTCAGGTGGTAGAGGCTCATCCCTCCTCCGGCCCGGTGCGGGATGCTGTCGGACCAAGACTACGCGTCCGCGGCCGCAACGCTTCGGGAACCGATCGCGCGGCCGCGGCCAGCACGGGCACCGCGAGCACGAGCCCCGATCCCCGCGGCACCTCGGGCGAGGCCCACGCCGGCGCCCCGAAGATCTCGCCCACGCGGAGGATCCACGCGGCGAACGGCGACGCGGCGCGGGCGAGAAGGGCGGCGGGGGTCTCGGCGACGGGTGCGACCGCGGCCGCCGCGAGCCCGAGGATCGTCGCCGGCGGGACCGCACCCATCGCGAGCACGTTCGCCGGGAGCCCGCCGAGCGGGACGCGTCCGAAGACGCCGGCGAGAAGCGGCGCCACCGCGACCTGGGCCGCCGTCGTCGCGGCGAGAGCGACGGCCGCCAGCCGCGGGAGCCATCCGAGCCGGGCCGCGAGCGGGCGTGTCCACAGGACGATGCCGGCAGTCGCCGCGGCCGACAGGTGGAGGCCGGTCGAGTAGACGATCCCCGGCCGCACGGCTACGAGCGCTACGGCCGCGAGCCCGAGGGCGTGCAGCGGCTCGGTGCGGCGGCCGTACGAGAGCGCCACCAGCGCGATCACGCCCATGGCGGCGGCGCGCAGCACCGACGCGTCCGGGCCGACGACCGCGACGAACAGCACGAGCGCGGGGCCGCACGCCCCCACGCGCACGACGAAGGGGGCCTTGCGGAGGACGAGAGCGACGGCCCCGAGCAGGATCGCGACGTTGCTTCCCGACACCGCGAGTAGGTGCGCGAGGCCGCTGCGGCGGAGCACCTCCTCGGTCTCGGGGTCGATGCCGCCGGTGTCGCCGACGGTCAACCCGCGCAGCAGCTGCCCTGCACGTCCGAGGGGCGCCACCGCGCCGGCGAGACCGGAGCGGACGCGGCCCGCGAGCGCGTGCAGGGGCGAGGCATCCCCGAGGTCGTCGAACGCCGACGCGCGTAAGGACGCCGCCGCGCCCGCGCGGCGGCGCGCCCGGTCGAACGCCTCGTCACCCAGCGGGACCAGCCAGCCCTCCGCGACGAACCTGCGCCCCGCGCCGATCCGGGCGTCGTCGAGGAACACCGCGCCGGCGTCCTCCGCGACCGCGCCGGTGCACTC